>NZ_QUIV01000005.1:102652-165608 GCF_003480315.1 Clostridium sp. AM33-3
CCATCCAGGTTGCACGATGCTCGATCGCTGCGCGGTTGATGTTTACCTCAACATCATTTGTGATTTTTGCTTCATTCTTAATCATTTCTTAAACCCCTCCTTCTGCTTATCTAATCCGATAAGTTTTCGTTAATACCTATGTGTTAATCATATCAGTTTTTAAGCAAATGTCAATACCGTACTTTGTTTATTTTTTATATTTTTCTCATTAATTCAACTGTTTTTTTATTATTTTTACATGTTCACCGGTTTGCATTAGCTTTTTTTACGTATATTCTCGATATTTTTGCATCTAAATTGTGCTATTATTCCATCATTTTTACTTGCTTTTTTTGTTTCCCCACTATATACTTAATTTAAATTACACAATCAAAACAGCACAATTATAGAAAGCAGGCTCAAACTAATATGACATGTTCAATCCCCACAACCAACAATTCTAATTTAAAAGAATATATCCATGACCAGATCCTGAAAGATGTCATTGAAGGCACTCTGCAGCCCAATATGATCCTCCATGAAAAAAAGCTTATGGAGCAGTACGGTGTCAGCCGGTCTCCCGTGCGTGAGGCCCTGATCCAGCTTTGCAGCGAAGGTACTCTATGCAATTATCCCAAGCGCGGATACGAAGTTTCTTCCATCACAGAAAAAGAAATCCAGGACATTGTACATTTCCGCATCGCAGTCGAATGTTCATTTCTTATGCAGTGTGGTCCAAACATCAGCGATGAAACCCTGAAAAAGCTGGACGAATGCATTGCCGACCACGCGGTTCTTCAGGCCAACGGCCTTACAGCACTGCAGCACTGGACCTCCAACATGAAATTCCATCTTCTGCTCTTTTCAAGCTATGATAATCCCTATACTTATCAGAAGCTCAAAGAGGCTATAACGATCCAGACCCGGTTTTACGTCCAGAAGCGTTCCAAAAAATGGCAGACTCCCGTCTTCACCGACCGGGATGTCCTGCACCAGGCCGTTCTGGATTACCTGAAACAAAAAAATTACGCCATGGCATCCAGCATTCTCAAGGCAGATATTGAAGACCGTTCTGCCGTCTGACTGCGCCATGAAAAAAGCACCGGATTTTGCCCCCGGTGCTTTTTTATTTCAAATATTAAGTTTTATGCCATTCTCGCTTTTAATGTTCTCATATAACGTTCAAACACTGCAAACGTAATGATCGTGGTCAGCGGATTGGACACTGCTTCAGCCGCATAAATTCCCCACACTCCGATAAAATGCGGCAGGATCAGGGCCAGCGGCACCAGGATCAGTACCTTTCTCATGATTCCAAACAGAAAAGAATACCGTGTGTTGCCCATGGCCACAAACGCATTCTGGTTGATCATCTGAAATCCCAGGAACAAAACGGTGGAAAACATGATCCGCATGGTCTTTTTTGTCAGCAGGATAAGCTCCGGATTATCTGAAAACATCCCGCAGACAGTCTCCGGAAAGAATACCAGCGCCGCCCACATCAGGGCCGCACATCCAACGCTCAGAATCCGCGCATAATGAATGGTCTGCCGGATCCGGGCATAATTTTCTGCACCGTAATTGTAGCTGAGCAGCGGCTGAGCTCCGGTCACAATGCCAAGAAGCGGCATAAAAAACACCTGGCTGGCACTGCTCAGGATTGCCATGGAAGCAAGATGCAAGTTTGCCTGCTCTCCTCCGTAAGCCAGAAGCAGCCGGTTGAGCAGAATCACAACGATGGATTCGTTAATACGGAAGGTGCAGGGCGAAACCCCCAGTGCGCAGGTTGACAAAAGGATCTGACGGTCCGGCCTCATATCCTTTAGGCAGATCCGGATCCCGGATTTCTCCGATGACAGGAAATGAACGATCCACACGCAGGAAATAAACTGTGCCGTCACCGTTGCAATGGCCGCTCCGCGCACTCCCATATGAAGCACATAGATCAGGATCGGATCCAGAATGATATTAACTACCGCTCCGATCACCACTGACATCGTTCCGATCACCGTGTGTCCCTGGGTATTGATGAACGGATTCAGTCCCAGCGCAAACTCGACAAAAACGGTTCCGAACAGATAAATAGTCAGATATTGTGACGCATACGGCAGTGTTTCAGCATCCGCGCCAAACAGGACCAGAAGCGGCTCCAGAAAAAGCAGGCATACCGCCATCATGACAACCGAAATGGCCAGCAGCAGCGTGATCGCATTGCAGAGATATTTCTGTGCTTTTTTCTGATTGCCCTCCCCCAGAGCAATCGAAGCCAGCGGCGCTCCACCCATACCCGGCAGGCAGCTGAAGGCTGCGATCAGCATCGTGATCGGAAATGTCAGGCCGATCCCGCTCAGCGCAAGCGTACCATCTCCCGGCATATGGCCAATATACATACGGTCCACAATGCTGTAAAGCGCATTCACCAGCTGTGCCGCCGTTGCCGGAATTGCCAGCCGGACTAAAAGCGGCAAAATTTTCGCCTGCCCCAGCTGTTCGTTCATAGCATCTTTTGTGTTACTCATCTTCTCCTCCTCAATATGATACAAATATCTTCCAACTAATCATATCACATTTTTCACAAAGTTCACCTGTCTTTTTCAGTTTTATGGAATTTATCGGATAAATGTGATATGATTACCTTTATAAGAAAACAAAATACAGGAGGGAACTGTCATGGATCTTGGATTAACCGGAAAAACCGTCGTAGTCACCGGAGGCAGCAAGGGGATCGGATACGCTGCAGCAGAAGCATTTCTGAAGGAAGGTGCCAGCGTTGCCATCTGCTCGCGCCACGAAGAAGAGCTCAAAAAAGCCGCAGAAACACTTTCCCAGTACGGTCCTGTCTATTACGAGGCATATGATGTCGTGGATGCAGAATCCAATTACCGTTTTGCAGAGCATGTCAATCAGAAATTCGGCAGCCTGGATGTCTGGGTCAATAACGTTGGCGTCTCCGGTCCCAAAAAGGGAGACGAATACGATGACGAAGAAATTGATTTCATGACTGGTGTCTGTTTTAAATCGGTGGTCTATGGCTGTCAGGCTGCGTTCCGCTATATGAAGAAGCAGCATTCCGGAGCCATCGTCAATGTAAGCTCCCTTGCCGCGCGCTGTCCCTCTGCCGGCCGCAGCACCTTATACGGGCCTTTAAAATCTGCCATCAACAACCTGACCAACACCTTTGCCGGAGAATATTGTCCGTACAATGTACGTGTCACCTGCATTATGCCAGGTTTTACCCTGACACCGGCAGTGAAGCAGACTATCAGCCCGGAAGAGCTGAGCATGAACACCCAGGCCACCCTGCTGCGCAGGGCAGCCATGCCGGAAGAAATCGCACGGCCCATCGTCTTCCTGGCCAGCAGCGCAGCAAGCTACATGACCGCTACCACCATTGAAGTTTCCGGCGGCCGCAGCATGACGCTCAATCCTTCCTTTGCATACGACCGGCTTGCCGCAGCCGAAAACAGATAATACCAGATTCAACATTGAGCAGAAGGGACATTTCCACATGGATCAGATCAAAACCGCCGGCATCATTGCCGAATATAATCCGTTTCATAACGGCCATCAGTATCAGATTGAAGAAATCCGCCGTCAGACCGGCGCAGACTTTGTCATTGTCGCCATGAGCGGAGACTTTGTCCAGCGCGGAGAACCGGCCATCTTCGATAAATACACGCGTACCCGCATGGCACTGTGCGGCGGTGCAGATCTGGTCGTGGAGCTTCCCGCACTGTTTGCCACCTCCAGCGCAGAGGATTTTGCTGCCTGCGGCGTGTCATTGCTTGGCAGCCTCGGAACCGATTTTTTATGCTTTGGAAGTGAATCCGGAAATCTCTCTCATCTGCAGAAGGCTGCGGAGATTCTAAGCGAAGAATCCGCAATATGGCAGCCCCTGCTGCAGACCTATCTGAAGCAAGGTGAAACCTACCCATCTGCCAGAAGCCTCGCCGTGGCAGAGCTCACCGGAGACCCCGGGTTTTCCACACTGCTGGCCACGCCCAACAACATCCTCGCAGTGGAGTATCTCAAAGCACTGAAACAGCAGGGAAGCTCCATGATCCCGGTTACCATCCGTCGCAGAGGCTGCGGATATCATGACACAGAATTCTCCGGTCCCTACGCCTCGGCATCTGCGATCCGGCTGCTCCTAAGCCAGTCTGCCGTTTTGGCATCTCTGGAGACACTGCGCATGCAGATCCCTCCGGCCGCCTTTGATGCACTGCTGAAGGAAGGCGCTCTTGCAAAGCCGGTATTTCCGGACGATCTCTCAGAGCTCCTGCAATTTCGGCTTCTTTCCGCCGTTCACAGGGAAGAAGACCTCAACCGCTTTTTGGACTTTTCCTTCGATCTTGCCGCAAGGCTCACCCGGCAGGTTCTCCATTTTGCTCCCTTCAGCGAACAGATCCTGCAGCTGAAGACAAAAGGATATACTTACACCAGAATCAGCCGGGCTCTTCTGCACCTACTCCTCGACATCACAAAAGAGCAGAGCAGCCAGGCCAAAAGCCTTGGCTATGCGCCTTATGCCCGGATCCTGGGCTTTAAAAAATCAGCAGGTCCGCTGCTCTCCCACCTGCGTAGGCAGAGCCGTATCCCACTGATCACAAAAACGGCAGATGCCAAAAAACTGCTTTCCCCGGAAGCCATGAAGATTCTGGAAACCGATTTTTATGTATCCCATATTTATCAATCTCTTCTGGCATCCCACGGAAGACTGATGCGCAATGAATATACAAAATCCGTCATAGTCCTGTGACCATGACGGATTGTTTTATTTTTTCTGACCCAGTAATTCATATAACGTAGGATTAATCTGTAAAAAATCCAGGATCTCCCGGATCTCATTCTCATTATGCTTCGGCCTGCCCTCATACACAGCACGCAGAAGAATATTTTTCGGAGTATGCTCCATGTCGATAAACTCCAGGATCTGGGTACGGTAGCCCTGCTGTTCCAGAAGCTCTGCACGCAGCGCGTCGGTATACAGCGCAGCCATCCGTTCTTTGATCAGGCCATAATGCAGCACCGGCTCCAGCAGATCATTCTTCATCTGCTTATTCAGCTCATGCTGGCAGCATGGTACAGACAGAATAACTTTCGCGCCCCAGCACACAGCCTTCGCCAATGCGTAATCCGTTGCGGTATCGCAGGCATGGAGTGTTACAATCATATCCACATGATCCACGCCCTCATAGGACGCAATATCGCCATGGTAAAATTGAAGTTTGTCGTATCCATACTGCTCTGCAAGCTTTTGGCAGCGGCTGATGACATCCTTCTTTAGATCCAGTCCGATAATGCGGATCGGATACCCTTTCATCTCATGCAGATAATAATACATGGCGAACGTCAGATACGACTTGCCGCAGCCAAAATCAATGATCACATTTTCCCGGTTCTTATCCAGCTTCGGCAGGATATCCTCAATAAATTCCAGAAAACGGTTGATCTGTCGAAATTTGTCGTAACGGCTTTTTATTACCTTTCCATCCGGGGTCTGCACGCCAAGATCTACCAGGAACGGGACCGCATGCCCCTCCGGAATCACGTAACGTTTCTGGCGGTTATGCTGCAGCTTTTCCTGCAGTTCTTCCGAAAACTGACCGTCTGTTTTTGCTGCCTGGATCTTTGCAGGTCCATGTCTTCTGGTTTTCACCGTGGTCGTGCCCTTTTTACTGACTAAAACCGTGGCACTTCCAAGCTCTGACAACACCTCTGCCTGTTTGAAGCTGCCGGAAAGCTGATCCGTCAGGTAGACCTTCAGTTCTTCCGCACTCATGTTCTTATGAAATGCCTGAGTTTTTGTAAATTCTTCTGCCTGAAAAACCAGCGCGCCCTTCATGAGCATGGGGCGCACTTTCACTTTTAACAGATGATCTTTTTCAGCCGGATTACTCAATACAATCTGATCCAGCTGTTCATTGATAAAATCGTCCAGCATGGACGCTAACGTTTCTTTTGCCATAATCTCTCTTTTGATTTCTGCCTGCTTAGTTCTTAAAGCTGTGGATCGGAGCCGGGATGCGGCCGCCGCGGGTCACAAATTTCTCACAGGAATACTGATTGACCGGCATAACCGGCGCATAGCCAAGCAGACCGCCAAACTCAACGGTATCGCCTACTGCCTTTCCGATCACAGGGATCAGACGGACTGCCGTGGTCTTCTGGTTGATCATACCGATAGCCGCTTCATCTGCGATGATGCCGGAAATCGTGGTTGCCGGAGTATCTCCCGGAATTGCGATCATATCAAGACCTACAGAGCAGACACAGGTCATGGCTTCCAGCTTCTCGATGGTCAGCGCACCAAGCGTAACCGCATCGATCATGCCCTGATCCTCACTGACCGGAATGAATGCACCGCTCAGACCACCTACATAGGAAGATGCCATAACACCACCCTTTTTCACCTGGTCGTTCAGCATAGCCAGGGCTGCAGTCGTTCCCGGCGCACCCACGCGCTCCAGGCCAATCTCCTCCAGAATCTCTGCCACGCTGTCACCAACAGCCGGGGTCGGAGCCAGAGACAGATCAATAATACCAAACGGTACGCCAAGACGTCTGGATGCCTCCTGGGCAACCAGCTGGCCCACACGGGTAATCTTGAAGGCAGTTTTTTTGATGGTCTCGCAGAGCACTTCAAAGTTCTCACCCCGGGCCTTTTCCAGTGCTACCTTAACAACGCCAGGACCGCTGACGCCTACATTGATGATAGCGTCTGCTTCCGTCACGCCATGGAACGCGCCTGCCATGAACGGGTTATCGTCCGGTGCATTGCAGAATACTACAAGCTTTGCACAGCCCAGGGAATCATCTTCCTTTGTGGCCTCTGCCGTTTCTTTAACGATCTCACCCATAAGACGGACTGCATCCATATTGAGTCCGGTCTTGGTGGAGCCAACATTGATGGAGCTGCACACACGCTCGGTCTCAGCCAGCGCCTGCGGGATGGAGCGGATCAGATTTTCCTCTGCCGGAGTCATACCCTTGGAAACCAGCGCAGAATAACCGCCGATAAAGTTTACACCCACTTCCTTTGCTGCCTTATCCAGAGTTTTTGCAATCGTCACAAAATCCTCCGGCGCTTTGCAGGCACAGCCGCCTACCAGCGCGATCGGAGTAACCGAAATACGCTTGTTTACGATCGGCACACCAAAGTCTCTTGCGATCTCTTCTCCGGTGGATACCAGATTCTTTGCATAAGTGGTAATTTTTTTGTAGATTTTCTCATTCAAAGCCTGCAGATCATCGTCGCAGCAGTCCAGAAGACTGATGCCCATGGTAATGGTACGAACATCCAGCTTCTCATGTTCGATCATATTGTTGGTTTCAATTACTTCAAACATATTCAACATGGCTGTATCCTCTTTTCTCCTGTCTTTTGACTAAATACGATGCATCTTGGTGAAAATTTCCTCACGCTGGCACTTGATGGCCACGCCGATCTCTTCACCAACTTTCTCCAGCTCGGTTGCTATTTCGCCAAAAGATCCGGTTGCATGCTCCATGTCCGCGATCATCATCATGTTAAAATAATCCTGTACAATGGTCTGGGAAATATCCAAAATGTTTACCTGTTTTTCTGCCAGGTATGTACATACCTTAGCGATAATACCTACGGTGTCTTTTCCTACAACTGTGATAATTACCTTGCTCATGTGGCTATCCTCCGTTTATATGAAAGTATAATATGATAATTCCGGCCCGGATGCTTTGACACCCTGCCGGAGTTATTGCTTAATGAAACAGGTTTTTACAGATGGATGATCTGTGACATCTCATCCCGTTTTGCAACTTCAATCGGAAAATCCTTCGCCTTATATGGAGTATCCCCCTGGTCAATCTCAAAGCGGACCGTCTCATAGGCAAGTGCCTCGTAGTTGTTCTCTTTGCTCAGATGACCCAGTAACACATATTTTAACTTATCATTCAGAATATAATTTAAAAGCCGCCCCGCATTCTCATTGGACAAATGTCCATGATCCCCTAAAATACGGCGCTTCAGATAATATGGATACGGTCCTGTCTCCAGCATGTTGACATCATGATTCGCCTCCAGTAAAAGCGCATCCAGATCCTTTAGATGATCAATGACATACTGATCGTAATGTCCCATATCCGTTGCCACCGCTACACTTGTGCGCTCATGGCTCACCCGGTAAGCTACCGGATTGGCCGCGTCGTGATGGATGGAAAAAGGTTCCAGGGTAAGATCCCCTATCTGAAAATCCACATCCGGAAGTATCGGATGCAGAAGTTCTTTCGGATACTCCCCAAGCCTCGTATTGGCAGCTATTTCCTTCAGAGTTTCCTCTGTTCCGTAGATCGGCACATGATGCTTTCTCGCAAGAACGCCAAGGCCTTTGATGTGGTCGGAATGCTCATGGGTAATGACCACTCCGTCCAGCTCCGCGCCCTTGAGTCCGATTTCATTCAGGCCCTGCTCTATACGCTTATTGCTTATTCCGGCGTCCACCAGAATATGGGATTGATCGGAGCCTACATAAATGCAGTTTCCGCTGCTGCCGCTGGCAATGCTTACTAATCTCATTGGTTGTTTCCTTTATGTTTCCAGCCGATGTTTTCAAGAATCTGACGGATCTGAATTTCCGCAGATTCCACCGTGCCGCTGTTATCGATGACAAAATCCGCCAATTCGGAAAACTGTTTCCGGTCTGCCTGGTTCTGCATGATATGAATGCATTTTTCCCTGGTATACCCGCGGTTTGCCATCAGCCGCTGAATACGGATCTCATCCTGCGTATCTACATACAGCAGATACCGGCAGACTTCCCGGCTGCGCTCATCGAAAAGCGCCGCCTCCACGACAACCAGTTCCGCACTGCTTTCGCGGATCTGGCGTTTGATCTCATTCCATGTGAGTGGATGGATCAGGGCGTTGACCCGTTTGAGTGCCTCCGGGTTTTCAAAGATCTGCTCCGCAAACCGTTTGCGGTCCAGCGTACCATCTGCCTGCAGGATACCGTTTCCAAACAGGCTTACCAGTCCGGTAAGCCCGGGCTGTCCGGGTTCTTCCAGCTGCCGGGCCACAAGATCTGCCTGGATCACCTGCGCACCGTATTCCTCAGAAAACAGTTCAAGGATCCGGCTTTTACCGGCTCCTACTCCGCCGGTGAGGCCAAGTACCATCATATTAATTGCCCATCTTCTCTCTCATTTTGGTTTCATGCTGCTGTAATAAGGACAGGAGAAGCTGCTTGGTGATGCTGATATTTTCCCCGTAAGGATTGATCACAAATCCCTTTAAGTCATTAACCTGACGGATCAGAATGTTGCCAAAATCCTCCATGGTCATGATCAGCGCCTGGTCATGGCTTCCATCTTCATTCCATTTGGAATACTCATCCATATCGGTAAATGCAAGATAATATTTCTCGCCTTCCGTGTTGGTGATGCTCTCGAAACGGATCCAGGTAGAGGGACCCTTTTTCTCGGTCAGAACCGTCTGCTTCTGGATCGGAGAAAGAAGACGCGCATCCATCAGTGCTGCTGCCATCTGGCTGCGTGTGATAAAGTCGTCATGCTTTAATACTTCCTGAAGTGCTGCTACCAGCTTCGGATTCTTAACACTCTCAGAACTCTGATTTGATTTATTCATAGAAAAACCTCTCTTTTCTTCTCGTCGTTCGGCTCGTGACTTCGTCACTCTTTTTCCTCGCCGTTCGCTGTAACCGTGCAAGCACGCTTCCAGCTCACTTGCGCTCGTCACATTATAACACACATTTTATTTTGCGTCTAGCCAGTTGTCTCCGGTATGGGCTTCTACCTCCAGAGACACCTTCAGATCTGCGGCATGCTTCATCCTGTCGGTTAAGATCTGTACCACCTGCTCTGTCTCGTCCCTGTGGGTCTCCACCAGAAGTTCATCGTGGACCTGAAGGACTATGCGGGAGCGCAGATGCTTTTCCCGCAATTCCCGGTCTACCGCGATCATGGCCAGCTTCATAATATCTGCCGCCGTTCCCTGAATTGGGGAATTCATGGCTACACGCTCACCAAAGGAACGCTGCATGAAATTTCCGGATTTCAGTTCCGGGATCGGACGTTTTCGTCCGTACATGGTGGTAACGCAACCCTGTTCTTTACCAATCTGTACCTGTTCATCCAGAAAGCGCTTCACACCCGGATACGTCTCAAAATATTTATTAATATACTCCAGCGCTTCCTTCCGGCTGATGCTTAAGTCCTCACTCAGTCCAAATGCACTGATGCCGTACACAATACCGAAGTTAACTGCCTTGGCATTGCGCCGCTGCAGCGGTGTCACCTCATCAAGCGGCGTGTGGAACACCTCCGAAGCCGTGATCGCGTGAATATCCTGGGCATCCCGATAGGCACTGATCAGGCGTTCATCGCCGGACATATGCGCCAGAATACGAAGCTCGATCTGGGAATAGTCTGCATCCACAAACACATAGCCATCTTCCGGTACGAATACCTTGCGGATAGCACGCCCAAGCTCCATGCGCACCGGAATGTTCTGCAGGTTCGGCTCAGTGCTGCTGATACGCCCCGTAGCCGTGATGGTCTGATTGAATTTTCCGTGAATACGTCCGTCTTCCCGGATAAAGCCGGCCAGTCCCTGGGCATAGGTGGAATTCAGCTTGGTCAGCTGACGATAATCCAGGATCATCTGAACCACCGGATAATCCGGCGCCAGCTTCTCCAACACATCCGCCGCAGTGGAATAACCGGTCTTTGTCTTCTTTCCGTGGGGCAGCTGCATCCGCTCAAACAGGATTTCTCCCAGCTGCTTCGGAGAATTAATGTTGAATGTTTCACCGGCCAGCTCATAGATTTTCTGTTCCAGTGTCACGATTTTTTCTTCCAGCTGCTCTCCGTAAATCTTTAACTGCTCCTTGTCTACCCGGATACCGGCCTGCTCCATATGATACAGGCTATAGATCAGCGGCATTTCCATCTCCATGTAGAGCTTCAGCATGCCTTCTTTTTCCAGGCGTTCTTTTAAGATGCCTGCGGCCTTGTATGCCACATAAGCCATATAGCAGCCACAGGTCACCGCCTCCGGAGTCTCTGTTTCCAGAGCCTTTGCAAGGCTCTGCCTGCCCAGCAGGTCCGTTCCAGAGGGCACCGTCATGCCGAGATAATCCCGCGCAAGATCATCGTACTCATAGGTGTCCTTTAACGGATTTAACAGATAGCCTGCAACGCCCATATCGACAACCGGACTGTCGTAATCCAGATTCAGATACGGCAACTGGGATTTCAAATCCAGGACAGCCACCGGTTCCTGCTCAGGAGTACGTTTCATGATCAGTTCTTCCAGATGGTCACACAGATAACTTCCTGTCAGAAAGCCTGCTGACGGGATGGTGTAAATTTCTTCCTCACCGATGCAGATGGCAAGACCTGCAACCCCGGTCTGTGAAAGAATGAGCTGGCAGCCCACCTGCTCTGCCGTTTTTGCCTTTTCAAAGATCTGTTCCGCGCCGGAAAGATCCTCCACGCTCCAGAAATGCTCTTCCACCGAGTTACCGCCCATCTCCTGTACATCAAAGCGGGCCAGGATAGACTTGAATTCCAGCCGTTTCATATACTGGTAAGCCTCAGGCGTGTAAAGATTCTCAAGCTTTGCTTCTTCATATTCAAAAGGGATCGGACAGGTAATGCAGATTTCAGCCAGTTCCTTGCTCATAACCGCCAGATCGTAATGCTCTTCCAGCGCTTTTTTCGCTCTGGGCGGCTTCACCTCGTCCAGATGCGCATAAGCATTCTCGATGCTTCCGTAAGCCACGATCAGATTTGTGGCTGTCTTCTCTCCAATGGAAGGAACGCCCGGAATATTGTCGGAAGTATCACCCATCAGCGCCTTGACATCAACGAACTCAGTCGGCGTTACCTGGTACTCCCGTTTCACATCCTCCGGATAATAATCATAGATCTCCGTCGTTCCGCGGCTGGTCTTCGGGATCCGGATCTTGATGTGGGTATCTGAAAGCTGTAAAAGGTCCCGGTCACCCGATACCACGGAAACCTCCTCACCCTCTGCCTGACAGCGCTTGGCGATGGTCCCCAGAATATCATCTGCCTCATAGCCAGCCATAGTCAGGATCGGTACGCCCATTGCTGCGAGCACCTCTTTCATCAGCGGTACCTGCTCGCGCAGTTCCTCAGGCATCGGTTTTCTGGTTCCCTTGTAGTCCGCATACATTTTGTGGCGGAACGTCGGCTCTTTTAAATCAAAAGCCACCGCCAGATGATCCGGCTTCTCTTCCTCAAGGATCTTAAACATAATATTGAGGAACCCATATACCGCATTGGTATGAAGTCCCTCAGAGTTTGTCAGTTCCGGCACTCCGTAAAACGCGCGGTTTAAAATGCTGTGCCCATCTATTAAAACCAGTTTTCCCATGGTTTCTCCTTTTCCTGTTTGTTACTTTGCACTGCACTGCTGATCAGCCCAGGATCCATATACGGATCTGCATCAAAAGCATGACCAGAACAGAAGCAATATCCAGAGTATCCGTTGCATAGCAGATCACCTTACGAAGCCGCGCTGTGCGCACTGTGAGCCAGGCATTCTCCATGCTTTCTTCCAGGGAACCGGCAATATCATAAACTCCGCTTCCGCTGTCCAGCTGCCGGAGGCCAAGCGAAACGGTATAATAGATTTCCAGTTCTTCCCTGCAGGAAGAGCAGCTCTTTATGTGTTTCAAAAACTGCTCCAGCTGCACTTCATCCAGCTGGTGGTTAATGTAAGGCATAACCATTTTTTCAATTTCCCTGCATGAAGCCATCCTCTCACCTCCGATTCTGCATAAGCCGCTTCCGCAACACCTTTTCACAGATGTTTCATCAGCCGAACAATATTTTCTTCACTTCTGTCCCCATGAATACATACCATCATACAATACTCTGCTTAATTTTTCAATTTCTTCCTTTATTTATTTTACGTCAGATTGACTTGATTTTTATTCTTTGTTAAAATTACTTTCATTATGAATACCGGTCCCCATTTTGTCCGGTCATACGAAAGGAAGGATCCCCACATGCCCAAATTAAACGAACATTATCAGGATTTAAAAGAAAGCTATCTTTTTGCGGAAATTGCGCACCGTGTTGCTGCCTACGAGGCCGAGCATCCGGATGCTAAGATCATCCGTCTTGGAATCGGCGATGTCACACTCCCGTTAGGAGACCTCGCCATCAAAGGCCTGCACGAAGGTGTGGACGCCATGGCTTCCGCCGAAACCTTCAAGGGTTACGGTCCGGAGCAGGGCTACGCATTCCTGCGCGATGCCATCTCCGCTTACTATGCACGCAACGGTGTATCCGTGGATGCGGCTGATATCTTTATCTCCGATGGCGCAAAGAGCGATACCGGCAATATTTCCGAATTATTTGACAACGACAACGTGATCCTGATTCCGGATCCGGTTTACCCTGTTTACGTGGATTCCAACATCATGAACGGAAAAAAGGTTACCTATTTATCCGGAAACGCAGAGAACAACTTCCTTCCGATGCCGGATCCGTCTGTTCATGCAGATATCATCTATCTCTGCTCCCCGAACAACCCGACCGGTGCGGTTTACAATAAAGAACAGTTAAAAGAATGGGTTGACTATGCGCTGAACAATCATGCAGTCATCCTCTTTGACTCCGCTTACGAAGCATTCATCTCTGATCCGGAACTTCCGCGCAGCATTTACGCGATCGAAGGCGCAAAAAAATGTGCCATTGAGTTCTGTTCCCTGTCCAAGACGGCAGGCTTCACCGGAACCCGCTGCGGCTACACCGTAGTTCCGAGAGAATTGGTTTTTACCGCCTCCAACGGCCAGGAAATGTCCCTGCACGCTATGTGGAACCGAAGACAATCCACCAAATTCAACGGAACCTCCTATATCATCCAGAAGGGCGCTGCCGCAGTCTTCACTGAGGAAGGCATGGCACAGTGCCGCGAAAATATTGCCTATTACCAGGAAAACGCCCGCATCATCGCAGACACCTTAACACGCAGGAACATCCGGTTCTTCGGCGGCGTACACTCTCCTTACATCTGGTTTGAGTGTCCGGACGGCATGGAATCCTGGGAGTTCTTTGACTATCTCTTAAATAACGCCCAGGTTGTCGGAACGCCAGGCGCAGGCTTCGGCGAAAACGGTAAAAATTACTTCCGTCTGACCTCCTTCAATAACCACGAAAATACCATCGCAGCCATGAAACGTTTTGAGCATCTGTTCTAATTTGTATTGTTTCTATAATAATTGTAGATTCAATAGACACAAATATTGGAAAAATCCCTTGCAAAGCGCTGTCACTTATGCTACAATATTTTTTGCGTAAGTAAGCCGGCGTGGCGGAATGGCAGACGCATCAGACTCAAAATCTGACGGGGGCAACTTCGTGCCGGTTCGAGTCCGGCTGCCGGCATCCTTGGCAGGGGCAAGAGCTTCGGATCACTGATTTCAGTGGTTCGGGGCTCTTTCTTTTTTATTCCTGTTTTCTTTACTCTCTTTACAAAATTCTTATTTCTTTTCCTCCATCTATATTTCTTCTCGACTTTGCGCTATAATGTAATGAACACAAAGAAACTCCATTATTTTCGACATGAAGGAGAACACTATGATACCAAAGAAATCAAAATACGCACTGACGGTTACCCTTCTGGCCCTCAGCACAGCCTGTCTCGCCACCGGGTGCAAAAAGAAACACGATAAGATTGATCTGTCCGGCAGCCAGG
This sequence comes from Clostridium sp. AM33-3, assembly GCF_003480315.1. Classification (GTDB taxonomy): domain Bacteria; phylum Bacillota; class Clostridia; order Lachnospirales; family Lachnospiraceae; genus Brotaphodocola. Next base: position 117,360 of record NZ_QUIV01000005.1, read on the forward strand.
CTGCGGAAAGTACCGTTCAGACTGCTCCTGTTTCCACCACCGCAGCGGAATCGGAAACCAGTTCATCCATCACCATCGAACCAGGCATTGAAAACGCGCAGTCCCAGGGAACTTCCGCCGGAGGTGCCGCCACATCCCTTTCCCTGTCCGTTAAAACAAACACCTACCAGAATGGTAATGTTTCCATTCAATATCCAGTCATTTCTGATAACTCTGTGAAACCGGAAATCAACGATCATCTGAAAGATAATGCCCTTTCCATCCTGAAAGCCTGGGAAATCGATGAAGCCAAAGACACCCTGAATATTACCTGCAAAGTCCTCTCTGCCACAAAAAACCGTATCACGGTCCGCTACGATGGCAATGTTATGACGGACGGCGGCATACACCCAACTGCTATCTTCTACACAAACACGCTAAGCTTAAGCTCCGGCTCTGATATCGGTCTTTCTTATCTGGCCGATCCAGCCACTCTGGCTTCCTATGTACTGTCCGATGACTGTACCTTCCCGGAAACTGATGCCGAAACCGCTGCCGCAGCAAAAACCTTTCTGAAAGAGTCCGATCAGTCTTACTATACCGCACTTTTCCAGAACGCTGATTTTCCTTACCAGGAAACATTCCCGGAATGTTTCAGCTATGAGTACGAAGGCTCTATCTATTTCTCCCTTCCGGTAGCACACGCTCTGGGAGACTATATTCTGGCTGTCTACACTCCGGAAAACAAATAAAAGAAAGATGAGGATTTTATCTTATGGAAAACGTAACCATCTTCAACCACCCGCTGATCCAGCACAAGATTTCCATTCTCCGCAACAAAAACACCGGGACCAATGAATTCCGCTCCCTAATTGAGGAAATCGCCATGCTCATGGGATATGAGGCTTTGCGCGATCTTCCCACCGAGGAAGTAGAGGTGGAAACTCCGATTGAAACCTGCATGACCCCAATGATTGCCGGAAAGAAACTGGCTGTTGTCCCGATCCTGCGGGCCGGACTTGGCATGGTAAACGGCATCCTGGCTCTGGTACCAAGCGCAAAGGTCGGCCACATCGGCCTGTACCGGGATGAGGAGACCCACGAACCACACGAATACTACTGCAAGCTCCCAACTCCGATCGACCAGAGAACCATCGTTGTCACCGACCCGATGCTGGCCACCGGCGGCTCTGCCGTGGCTGCCGTGGATTTCATCAAGCAGCATGGCGGAAAGAAGATCAAATTTATGGCCATTATCGCAGCGCCGGAAGGACTGAAGCGCCTGCACGAAGCACACCCGGATATCCAGATCTACGTAGGACATCTGGACCGCTGCTTAAACGAAAACGCCTACATCTGCCCGGGACTGGGCGATGCAGGCGATCGAATCTTTGGAACCAAATAAAAATATTGAGACGGAACCACTAAAAGGTCCGAAGTTCCGGAAACCGCGTACAGAAACGCAGAAACATTGGAATTTTGCGCTTTGTTCACTGCGCCGCCTATTGTCCGACCTGCGACCCAAACTCGCACGCGCTGCGGGCTCAAACAAGGGGCTCCGGTCTGACGCTATGCTCGCTCACAAAGCAAATTCCAATGTTTCTGCGTTTCTGTACGCGGTTTCCGGAACTTCGGACCTTTTCGTGCTATTCCCTTAAATTGTTATTTACTGTCTCTTCGCAACTTCTCCCTGCTGTTTGTAGATGGAGTCTGCATCGACTGCGGTGCGGACGCTGGAGAGCGGGTAGACGCTGCTGTTCTTTCCAATGACGGTCCCCGGATTTAATACAGAGCCGCAGCCTACTTCTACGCAGTCACCAATCATGGCGCCGAATTTCTTTAAGCCGGTTTCGATGTCGCCGTCTTCTGCGTGTACTTTGACCAGTGCTTTATCGGAACGAACGTTGGAGGTGATGGAACCTGCGCCCATGTGTGCTTTGTAGCCCAGAATGGAATCGCCTACATAGTTGTAGTGCGGTACCTGAACACCGTCAAACAGAATCACATTCTTTAATTCCGTGGAGTTTCCCACTACTGCTCCCTTGCCAACGATAACTTTACCGCGGATGAACGCGCAGTGACGCACTTCTGCCTCCGGTCCGATGATGACCGGCGCAATGATGCCTGCGGTCGGTGCGATGTGGGCAGATTTGTGAATCCAGATGCCCTCTGCCGGGTTTGCGTACTCATTCTTCGGAAGGGTTTCGCCCAGGCGCTCTACAAAATCACCAATGTGAGCCAGAACTTCCCACGGATAAGTAAACTGTTCTAACAGTTCTTTCGCCACGGTGTTCTCCAGGCTGTACAGATCACTGATCTTCATTTCTTCTTTTTTCATGATCATATCCTCTTTTCTTTCTTAAAGATATATACTCAGCTGCCTTTGAAAAGTGCAGGAGGGTTTCTGTTCTGTATGATTCTTTTCCAGACCAGGCTGCCTTACTTTTTCGAGTAGTTCTGCCCAGCTGTCTCAAAATATTCCCGGAGCTGATACTGGTTGTTCAGGCGCAAAACCCCGTAGGTTCTTCCAGCTACGAAATGTTCCAGTTTTTCCATATACTCGTCCGGAGTGATGGAGCCCTCTGCCACATAGGTAAGCCCCTTCTCCCAGCTTGCCGTCAGTTCCGGATTCAGAAGCTGGCGGATGGATGCGCCGACCACATCAAACACCAGCTCTCCTAAAAGCGTTGGCGTGATGATCTGGGTCTTGCCATTTAACGCCAGGTATTTGATATTGACCAGCTTTTTGAGGATTTCCGCGCGGGTCGCGCTGGTGCCGATGCCGCTTCCCTTGATCTGGGCGCGAAGTTCCTCGTCCTCAATAAGCTGTCCTGCGTTCTCCATTGCCAGGATCATGGAACCGGAAGAATAACGTTTTGGAGGGGATGTTTCCCCTTCCTTGATGGCAAAGCCATCCACCGGAAGCTGCATGCCCTTTTTCAGGGAAGCCAGCATAGCAATGAATGCCGGATTTTCCATATCCTTTTTGTTGATTTCGGACTCGTCCTTGTCATCTGTCTCCCCGTCTGCCACCTGACCGCCGGATGCTGCGGTATCATCCGCTTTCTTCCGCTTCGGCACCTCGGCCACCTTTAAATAGCCCTGCTCTGTAAGCACACGGAAGCTGGTAAAGAAATGCTCCTGGCCACAGGTCAGCTCCAGCGCATACTTCTGATAAATCGCCGCAGGATAAAAAATGCTTAAAAATCTTCTGGCAATCACCTCGTAGATTTTCATGCACAATGGTGAAAGACTGCGCATGGCACCAAATCCCTGCCCCGTCGGTACAATCGCATAGTGGTCCGTGATCTGTTTGTCATTGACATATCGGGTCTTCATAATCCCCTGATAAGACCCCTGGTCCAGGATTTCCTGGGCAAAGCCTTTCATTGGCTCAAAATTTTTCAAACCTCCGATATTCTTTGTTATTTCTTTGGCTACAGCTGTTGAAAGTACGCGGGCATCAGTACGCGGATAGGTTACCAGCTTTTTCTCATACAGTTCCTGCACGACCTTCAGGGTTTCATCCGGGCTGATCTTGAACATTTTTGAGCAGTCATTCTGAAGCTCTGCCAGATTATAAAGCAGAGGCGGGTTCTTGGTTTCCTTCTTTCGTTCCACCTTGCTTAAGGTTCCCGACAGCGGATCTGTCTCTCTAAGCTGGGCAATCAGCGCTTCCGCATCCTCACGCTTTTTAAAGCCATTCTCTTTATATAGCTTCGGAGACCGGAAATAGCGGGAGCCCTCCACACTTCTCCACTCCGCGTCAAACTTCATATCCTGGGATAAAAAGGTACCGATCACCCGGTAAAACGGGGTCTTCACAAACTCCCGGATTTCCCGCTCCCGGCGCACCACCATGCCTAACACACAGGTCATGACACGCCCTACAGAAAGCACCGTACGGTCTGTCTTTAAAAAGGCTGAGATCGTGGGACCGTATTTTAAAGTCAGCAGACGGGAAAAATTAATTCCCATCAGATAATCTTCTTTCGCTCTCAGATAAGCAGAGGCTGCCAGATTGTCATACGCACTCCAGTCCTTCGCTTCCCGGATTCCGCGTAGGATTTCTTCCTCCGTCTGGGAATCGATCCAGACACGCTTTCTGATCTTGCCCTTTACCCCGGCCATCTGGTCCACCAGACGGTAGATGTACTCTCCCTCACGTCCAGAGTCGGTGCAGATATAGATGGTATCGATATCCGGACGGTTCAGCAGGCGGCTGACAATGGCGAACTGCTTCGAGACGCCGTCGATCACCTGATATTTAAACTCCTTCGGCAGAAACGGCAGTGTCTGCAGGCTCCAGCGCCGCAAAGCCTGGTCATATGCCTCCGGATAGCTCATGGTCACCAGATGTCCTACACACCAGGTCACGACCGCGGTACCGGACTCAATATAACCGTCTGACCGCCTCGCGGAAATCCTGAGTGCGTCCGCAAACTGCTGTGCCACACTTGGCTTCTCCGCTATGTATAATGATTTTCCCATAAAATCAGGATTCCTTTCTGCTGTTTCATTGTTGTATGCCGGCCGCCAGCTTCTTTTTCAATGTCCGCCAGGCATCTTGGTGTTCTACATAATATTTCGGGCAGTTCTTTCCGCTCACATCGTAATGGCGGATGATATGCTTTTCATTTAAAGAGAGTTCCCTGCAGAGCCACCCGGTCAGCCTGATCAGTGATTTGATCGTAGCATCCGTAAAGCGTCCGTCCGAATCCGGGTGACAGCACTCGATCGATACTGTATCGTCATTGAGCGGATAATTGCCGTAAGCCACTTCATCTAATGGGATACACTGCAAAATCGTCCCGTCAGAACCAATGATATAATGACTGCTGGCCGACACCGTCTTTGATCCGCTCTGATCCTTCAGGCCCTCAAAATAGTTCCGGTTCTGTTTCGCGCTTGTGCCCGGGTTAGCCACATAATGAATGACAATATCCCGCACATGTTCCCGCTTTGTTCCCGGCCTTGAATAAGGATTCACAGTAAGGAAATCCTGAGTATACCAGTCCGGCGCCTGAATCTGTGAAAGATGCTGCTCCGTCTCCCGGTTATGACTCCGGTAAAGCAGCAGACCGGACACCAGCAAAATGGCCGCAAGCAAAGCCGCATCCACAGCAAGAAGAATATGCATTCGCATGTTTCTCCTTCTGTTTCTTTCATTTTCCGTATCCCGTTCCATGCCGCATCCGCTCCTTTGTATGCAAACCTTGCTTCAGTATACCACAATTTCAGACCCGCGAGAACCATTTTCTTGCCAGACTCCCGCTTTCTGTCCCCTAAAATGAATTACAGGCGCACGCCCCCGCGCCGCCTGTATGTAATATGGAACTGCTCCGTGCCTTCACAGTTACATGATCTGGCTTTTAGTGCTGTTTCTGGATATACCCCTGATAAGCCAATGTGGTAGCCAGATCTGCATGTCCCAGCATGGTCTGCACAGCCTGAATATCCGCTCCGCTGCTGATGAGATGGGCGGCAAAGGAATGGCGCAGGGTGTGGGGAGTGATATCTGCCTGGATCCCGGCCTTGTCCCCGTAATACTTCACGATCTTCCAGAAGCCCTGACGGGACATCTGTTTTCCGCTGCAGTTGGTAAACAGCCAGGAAGAGTCATTTCCTTTTAAAAGGTCCGGTCTTGCCTTATCCAGATAAGCCCGCAGATACTGGTTCACCTTTTTATCAAATGGGATCACCCGCTCCTTTTCCCCGTCCCTGCAGGTGAGAAACCCAACTGCCAGATTCACATCCTGAAGTTCCAGTCCGATCAGCTCGGAAACCCGGATCCCGGTTGCATAAAGAAGCTCCAGCATTGCCTTGTCACGTACCTCTTTTGCACCTTCGCCCTCCGGCTGCTCCAGAAAACGGTTCACTTCCTCCACACTGAGGATCACCGGAATCTTTTTCTCGATCTTCGGTGTTTTTAAAAGCTCTGCCGGATCCCGACGGATGTTTCCCTCCATCAGCTCATAATGAAAGAACGCTTTCGTAGATGCCAGGATGCGGGAAATGGTCGTGGTGGCCTTTCCCTTCCGTTCCAGATAGGAAATATAAGAATTCAGACAGGTTCTGGTCACCTTGGCCGGTTCTTTAATTCCCTGGCGTTCCAGATACTCCTTAAGCTGCCTTAAGTCTCTCTGGTAGGATACCACTGTATTTCGGGATGACTGTTTCACATCCTCAAGATAATGAATGAAAGATTCTATTTCTGTCGTCATATTCTTAAACTCCAACTTTCCCCAAGCGATATTTCCCACCGTTTCCGCAGGGATGGGCAAGAGCCGCTTTGCTGCCCCAAAATCCCATAAAACCTGTCTGTTTCGGTAATGTGAATACCATTATATCCGCATTTTCTCATAAAATCAAACACATATTTCCCACTTTTTTATCCGTTTCAGCATGATTTACATAAAAATACAACATGTTGGAAAAGCAGTTCTTTCTATCTCAACATGTTGTAAATTTTGTTTTGTATTTTTTTAAAACAATTTCAAGATCAACGGACTGACGTAAAGCTCCATCCAGATCCCGGCTGCCAGCAGGATGATCGTGATACAAAACAGACGTTCTTTCTGCACAGGGCGGTCCGATCGTCCACAGATCAGCAGCAGAAAGAAACCGGGCAGATAGGCCAGATCCTGCGGAAAACCGGAAGCCAGAAATAGAAAGCCTCCAGAAACGCCGCGGCTCCATACCAGCAGACTTAAGAGCATTCCTCCGCAAACCCCCGCAGCAAGTCCGAGAAACAGGCTTGCTGATCTCCGAAGCCTGCTGCGCATCATGACATAGACGACTGCTGCCTGCAAAATCCGAACTGCCAGAAGCCAGATCCTCCTGGTACGGTCCAGCTCAGATCCTTTCGACCAGCAGCCGGCTATTCCCTGATAAAGCACTTCATAATTTACAATATTCCGGTAAAACAGAGCATTACACAAAAGTACCGCGATCAGCCATCCTCCCAGAACTGCTGCTGCCAGGACAGATAACGAACGTTCCATTCTCATAAACAGGCTCCACCGTTTTTTCTATCCTATGCAGACAGACAGTCCCCCTATTCTGCTTTTCCATGTATCGTTTTACTTTCCGTATTTTGCGGCGTAAGCCATAATGCCTGCAACAGTCTTGGCATCTGTCATTTTTCCGGTATAGATCAGCTTCTGAAGGTCTTCGATGCTCCAGCGTTCTACATGGATGACCTCATCCTCGTCCAGATGCTGATGAGACGGGATCAGATTTCTGGCAACAAACACATCAATGGCTTCATCACAGAACGCAACCGTAGTATTCAGGCTCATCAGATATTCCAGCTTTTCACAGCGGTATCCGGTTTCCTCCTCCAGTTCCCGGTAAGCACACTCGATCTTCGGTTCATCCGGCGCATCCAGCTTGCCTGCCGGAATCTCCAGCGTTTCCCGGTCCAGGGCATTGCGGTACTGGCGCACCATAAGAAGCTTTCCGTCATCCGCTACTGCCACCACTGCAGCCGCTCCGTCATGATGGATATAATCCCAGTGAGCCTCGTGACCATTGGCGATGACAGTGTCCTCATAGATTTTTAAAATATTTCCTGTATATTTCAGCTGACGGTCCTTGCGGATGACCGGTTCGATCTTTGCTCCATTCTCCATCTGCCCTGCATTCTGATTCTGTGTTTCTTCCATGCTCATGATGAATTCCTCCGTTTTCTGATTTATTACTGGATTCCTTTACATTTTGCGTAGCAGGCATCGGTTGCCTTGAACACGGCGTTGCGCATGCCATACTCTTCCAGCGCTGCCACACCGGCTATGGTCGTTCCGCCCGGGGAGCAGACCTTATCCTTTAACAGGCCCGGATGTTCCCCGGTCTCCAGTACCATCTTCGCACTGCCAAGAACTGCCTGAGCCACCAGCTTGTATGCATCTGCGCGCGGGATTCCATATTTTACGGCACTATCGGCCAGTGCCTCAATGAACATATACACATAGGCCGGAGAACTTCCGCTGGCACATACCACCACATCCATCAGCTTTTCTTCTACTACAGTCATTCGTCCAAAGGAAGTAAAAAGCGTTTCGATCATCTGCTTCTCTTTGTCAGAAAACAGTGCCTTGTCATAGCAGACACCAGTCATGCCCTCTCCCACCAGAGCAGGTGTATTCGGCATAGCACGGACAATGCGGCACTTTTTCCCAAATCGTTTCTGAAGGTCCGCAATGGTAATACCCGGTGCAATAGAGATAATGATCTGTTCCTCTGTCACTGCATCCCGGATTTCTCCAATGACCGTATCAAACTGCTGCGGCTTTACTGCCAGCACCAGACAGGCGCTTTCCTTCGCGCAGGTTCTATTATCTGCAGCATAAGAAACTCCTGTTTCTGCTGCCACCTGTTCCATATGCTCTTTGTTTCTTGCTGAAAAGATGATCTGGTCCGGCACTTTGGACTTTAAAAGACCCTTTAAGATCGCATAGCCCATATTACCCATACCAATGAATCCAAACTGCTTCATGTCCGTATCCTCCTGTCTGCCTGTTAATGCGCTTGTTCCCGTGACTTCGTCACTTGATTTCCTCGCCGTTCGCCGTAACCGTGCAAGCACGTTTCCGGCTCTCTTGCGCTCGTTCCCGTGACTTCGTCACTTGATTTCCTCGCCGTTCGCCGTAACCGTGCAAGCACGCTTCCGGCTCTCTTGCGCTCGTCACATTATATCATAAAAGGCGCGTACTTTCCATACGCGCCTTCGTGTTTCATTTTATATTCTGTTTTTCCCGTAATTAACGGCCGTTTGCAGGTTCCATATGAATGGATTTTCCCTTAATGCGGGCATTCTTCATGCATTCCAGTACCTCCTCCGCGCAGTCCTGCGGAACTTCTACAAAGGTGTATTTGTCATACATGTCAATGCTTCCCACCAGACGGCCGGAAATGCCGGACTCCCCTGCAATGGCACCCAGGATATCACCCGGTTTTACCTTCTGGTCTTTTCCGATGTTGATGAACAGGCGTGCCATATCTGCGTCATCCTGATTTTTTCTGGCGCTGCGGCCGCCTCGCCCGTCTCTGCCCTTGCCGTCTCTTCTGCCGCGGCCGTTTCCACGGTCACTGCGGTCACGTCTGGAATCCAGATCATCTAAAGATCTTGCCGGACGGTTATCGAAGATGATATCTTCATTTTCCTCACCCATATTCATGCGAAGCAGTGCAGCTGCCAGCTCAAGGGAGGTGTAGTCCTCCTCCAACAGCTTCTTCTCAATGATGTGGGAAATACGGTTCAGATCCATATCTGCCAGAACTTCCTTCGCCTGATCCAGGATTTTTTCTGCCTTGATCTCGGTAATGTCATCCAGGGACGGAATTGCCTGCGGAATGATCTTGGTCTTACAGTAACGCTGGATGTCACGCAGCTTGTACACCTCGCGGCCGACAACGAAGTTGAATGCGATACCCTCGCGGCCTGCACGTCCGGTACGTCCGATACGATGTACATAATACTCATCATCCTGCGGGATATCGTAGTTAAATACTGCCTCTACATCATCTACGTCAATACCACGCGCAGCCACATCGGTTGCTACCAGGATCTCGGTTCGTCCGTTACGGAAGCTGTTCATAACGCGATCACGCTGCACCTGCTTTAAGTCACCATGCAGTCCCTCTGCAAAATAACCGCGGCCCTGAAGCTCCGTTACCAGCTCATCGACCTGCCTCTTGGTGTTGCAGAATGCGACGGAAAGCTTCGGCGCGTACATATCGAGCAGCCGGCACATAACCTCTACCTTGGTCTTCGGCTTTACTTCATAATAATACTGGGTTACCTTCGGCACGGTCAGCTCTTTCTTTACGACCTTGACGATCTGCGGATCCTTCTGGAAGTTCTCCGCGATCTTCTGGATGGCTGCCGGCATGGTTGCAGAGAACATTACCGTCTGGCGCTCCTCAGGAAGCTGGCTTAAGATGGTCTCCATGTCCTCTAAGAAGCCCATGTTCAGCATCTCATCTGCCTCATCCAGCACAACGGTATGTACCTGATCAAATTTTACAGTCTTACGGCGCATATGGTCCATAACACGGCCCGGGGTACCGATGATGATCTGGGTACCGTCCTTTAAACCGCGGATCTGGCGTACAATGTCCTGTCCTCCGTAGATCGGCAGGATTTTAATGCCATGCATATACTTTGCCAGGTTACGGATCTCGTCTGCTACCTGGATGGCCAGCTCACGGGTCGGACAAAGAGCAATGGCCTGCAGCTTTTTCTTCTTCGGATCGATCTTCTGAAGAAGCGGGATACCAAAGGCTGCTGTCTTACCGGTTCCGGTCTGGGCCTGACCGATGATATCGGAGCCCTCCAGTTCCACCGGAATGGCCTTCGCCTGGATCGGGGAAGCCTCCTCAAATCCCATATCGGTCACGGCACGCAGGATACGGTCATCTAACTGTAACTCTTCAAATTTTACTGTTTCCATTCATTTTCCTCATTCTATTTACAATCTGTTTTCGAGTTTTACGCAGGACCTGTTCCAGTGGGGGGGACCCTGCGGTACAGGTATGCAAACACCTGCCTCCGACAGATTTTTGCACACAATCGCATCAAAAAAGAAGATTCAGGATGGTATTCTGAATCTTCTTCAGCACAATTTTGTATTCTAACATACGGATTTTGGAATGTCAATTTTCTTTTCGAGTGCAATCCGTAATTCATGATAGAATCATGATCACGAAAAGTTCCCTTCCGGCGACAGTCCCTGGTTTGTTCCATAGGTATTATAAATCTGCTCAAAGGTCCCTTTCGGCGCCTGGGCGATAAAGGATGCGCCGCTGCCGTACTTTCCATACAGCTTCATGATCTGGGCCATCTGGTCCTTCTCGATGGCTACGCAGCCGGAGGTATAGTCCTTAAATACACCGGAGCAGTGTAAAAACAGCGCGGAGCCCTGATTCTTGATGCCGTTCGGATTGAATCCGGCATCAATGGCGTAGTCATAATATCCGGCATAGCCGCTGCCGCCGACCCGCTCGCCTTCTTTGGAAATGTCACGGCTTAATTTGTTGGTATCGTCCTCCCAGACATAGGTGTCATCTACCTGGATATAATCGGAAGGAAAGCCCTCCAGTGCTTTGGCCTGTCCGAACGGGGTATTCATTCTAAATACTCCGATCGGCGTGGTCTTATCGCCAGAGTGCCGGTGATTGCTCATGCCATTCATACCAAGATATCCTGTTGTTTCCACACACTTCTCCCAGCTTCCTGCTGCGCTGCTCCGCTCAAAGGCATAAACATTGCAGCCACTTCCGCCGGTTCCTTCCACGATCACCAGTACCCGGGCTTCTTCCGGAAGCACAAAGCGGGATGCAGCTGCGGTTCCTGCCTCCCCGCTTCCGCTCTCCTGCGGCGCTTCAAAGCTTACGTTTGTTGCAGCTGCCGTGTTCTGTCCGCCTCCCGCTGTTAAAACCGGAGCAGAAAGAATCGCTGCCGCCATATAAATTCCTGCATGGATTCCCATCTTTTATCCTGCCTTTCTGTTACTGTTCACGCATTGCGCAAACAGCAATGAATTTCTTCTATACTAGATAGAGCCTGGTTCTTTATACCTTGAACCTGTATCCCACGCCCCAGATGGTCTCAATATACTGCGGCTTCGCGGTATTGAACTCGATCTTTTCACGGATTTTCTTGATGTGCACGGTTACCGTGGCAATATCTCCGATGGAATCCATATCCCAGATTTCCCGGAACAGTTCCTCCTTTGTGTATACATGGTTTGGATTCTGGGCCAGGAAAGTCAGTAAATCAAATTCCTTCGTAGTAAAGTTCTTTTCCTCCCCGTTCACCCAGACTCTTCGGGCAGTCTTGTCAATTTTCAGTCCGCGAATCTCGATGATCTCATTCTCCGGACTTCCGCTTCCGATCAGACGCTCATAACGGGCCAGGTGAGCCTTCACCCGGGCCACCATCTCACTTGGGCTGAATGGCTTCGTCATGTAATCATCCGCCCCCAGGCCCAGGCCCCGGATCTTGTCAATATCGTCCTTCTTTGCGGAAATCATGATGATCGGTGTATTCTTGGACTGGCGAAAACGCCTGCAGATCTCAAAGCCATCCATTCCCGGAAGCATGAGATCCAGGATCAGAAGATCAAAATCTTCGTTTAAAGCCCGCTCCAGACCGACATCTCCCTGTTCCTCCAGTTCTACCTCAAACCCGCTTAACTCCAGATAATCCTTCTCGAGCTCCGCGATGCTGGTCTCGTCTTCAATGATCAGAATTCTGCTGCTCATTTTGTATTACCTCCTGATATTTTCTCAGCACAAAATGCATCTCCGTGCCGATTCCTTCTTTGCTGGTGGCCCAGATACGGCCGCCGTGATCTTCAATGATCTTTTTCACAATGGAAAGTCCGATGCCGCTTCCGCCCTTGGAGGAATTCCGTGAGGAATCCGTGCGGTAGAACCGGTCAAAAATATAGGGCAGATCCTTGGTAGCAATGCCCCGGCCGTTGTCCTCGATCTCCACCTGAATGAAATCGCCCACGTCCTTGATGCGGATGTTGATGATGCCCTTCGGCTTATCCAGATATTTGACGGAATTGCTGATGATGTTGTTGATGACACGCTTCATCTGCTCTGCGTCTGCAATGACTTCCACGTCCTCATTGACATAGTTAAAATACCCCAGCTCAATCCCCCGGGATTCCATGTCCAGACCGACCTCCTCCGCGCAGTCGCGGAAATAGCTGTTGACATTGATCTTACTAAACGTATAGGGAATCTTATTCGTATCAATCTTGGAATAAAAGGTCAGCTCATCGATCAGCCGGTCCATATCGTTGGCCTTGTTGTAAATGGTGCGGATGTATTTGTCCAACTTTTCCGGCGAGGATGCCACACCGTCCAGAATCCCCTCCACATAGCCTTTGATCGCCGTGATCGGTGTTTTCAGATCATGGGAAATATTGCTGATCAGTTCCTTATTTTCATTGTCATACTGAATCTTCTGCTCCGCACTCTCCTTTAAACGGATGCGCATCTCCTCAAAGTCCTGGCACAGCTCACCGATCTCGTCATCCTCCTCGATATCCAGCGTGAAATCCAGATTGCCGTCCCGGATCTTTCTGGTTGCCTCCTGAAGCTTGCTAAGCGGGCGCAGAATGGAACGGTACACCCAGATTGTCAGGGAACCGCAGATGAACATCAGCATCAGAACTGCCGTGATCATCAGCTGGGCTACCATAGTTCTTACTTCCGGGCCAAACCGGTCCATCCGGTTGGCCATAAACAGACGGCCCACCGAAAGCATAAGGCCCACAAACATGATCGGAAGGACACTAAACGTCACAAACGCAATGGCAAGACGCATTTTTAATCTCATAAAAAATACACCTCTCTCTACTGACTAACAGTATACCACAAGAGGTGTATTCCGTGTATTAAACTATTCTAAATTTTCAAACAATTTCTTAGTTTCCGCATTCGATGCTGATCTCATTGAATTTTTCCAGAATGTGATCGATCTGGATCTTCTTTTTCTCCTCACCGGCCTTGTCAATGATGGCATGGCCCTGATGCATCATCAGCAGACGGTTGCCGTATTCTACGGCGTAACGCAGGTTATGGGTCACCATGATGGTCGTGAGATGCTTCTCTTTTACCACCTTATCCGTCAGCTCCATAATGATGTCTGCGGTTTTCGGATCCAGTGCTGCCGTGTGCTCATCCAGGATCAGAAATTCAATGGGAGTCATGGTGGACATGAGCAGTGCCATGGCCTGACGCTGTCCGCCGGAAAGCACGCCGACCTTCACATCCAGCTTATCTTCAAGTCCCAGGCCAAGCATATGAAGCTGTTCCCGGTAAAATTCCACCCGTTGGCGGTTGGTGCCCGGGCGCAGGTTGAAGGGCTTTCCCTTGTTATCGGCCAGAGCCATATTTTCCAGAATCGTCATGGAAGGGCAGGTGCCCATGGCCGGGTTCTGATAGACACGGCCGATACGCTTCTGACGCTTAAACTCCGGCATGCCTGTAATATCTTCATTTCCGATTTTGATCTGTCCCGCATCCAGCGGAATGCTACCGCAGATCAGGTTCAGCATGGAAGTTTTTCCGGAACCGTTGGAGCCCACCACTGACACAAACTGTCCGTCCTCAATGGAAAGGGAGAAATCGTGGAACAGACACATTTCATTGACAGTGCCCGCATTATAATATTTATGGATGTGGTTTAACTCAAGCATGCGCCTTTACCTTCCTTTCCTTCCGGTTGCTGGCAACCAGGATGATCAAAAACAGAACTGCCGTGATCAGCTTTAAGTCTGATGCTGCCATGCCCAGGGCGATGGCCAGGGATACGCAGGCCTTATAGACAATGGAACCGAAGATGACTGCTGTAGTTGCCTTCACACCATGAAACCTCTTCAGCAGCTTGGTTCCGATGATCACGCTGGCCAGGCCGATCACCATGGTGCCGGTTCCGGTGCTGACCTCAAAGAAGCCTTTCTGCTGGCAGTACACACAGCCCGCCAGAGCTACAAAGCCATTTGCGAGAGCCAGTCCCAGGATCTTCACCATGCCCTTATCCTTTGCCAGAGAGGTAACCAGCACCTCGTTATCACCGACTGCCCTCAGCAGATAGCCGGCCCGGGTCTTTAAGAACAGATCCAGCAGGATCTTACAGAGCAGGACGATCACGAACAGGATGATGCAGACCAGATACGGATCCAGTGCCTCCGGCACGGCAGCATCCAGAAATGTGTTCTCAAAAATTGTTTCCTTGCTGAAGATCGGCAGGTTTGCCTTCCCCGCGATCCGCAGGTTAATGGAGTAAAGCGCTGTCATCATGATGATGCCGGAGAGCAGGTCCCGTACCTTCAGCTTCACATGGATCAGACCGGTAATGCATCCGGCCAGCAGTCCTGCCGCAAAGCTCAGGACCAGAGTCAGTGCCGGATGTACCCCCTTCAGGATCAGCATAGCTGTGACAGCCGCTCCCATCGGGAACGTGCCGTCCACAGACAGATCCGGAAAATCCAGGATTTTGTAGGTAATATATAAGCCAAGTGCCATGATCGCGTAGATCAGACCTTCTTCCATGACGCCAATGATGATAGACATTTGTTTCCTCCGATTTCTAAGAGCATGTATTCTTTTATGAATACCCTCTAGTTGGTGATAATCTCATCGAACAGTGCTGCCGCGTTGTCGGAAAGCTCTGCCGGAATGGTGATACCAAGATTTTCTGCAACCTTGTTGTTTCCATAGAAAGCTGCCTCTTCGATAATCTCAAAGTTCATCTCGCTTGCCTTCTTTTCGCCCTTTAATACTTTTGCTGCCATCTTACCAGTCTGCTCGCCAAGGCTTACATAATCCAGGCCAACCGCTGCAAGACAGCCGATCTTAACCTGCTCGATCTCGCTTCCGAATACCGGGATGTTTTTCTTTGCTGCCTTATCCAGGATTACCGGAAGGGAGCTTACCACGGTATTGTCGGTTAAGTTATTGATACAGTCAACTTTCTCTACCAGGGCATCTGCTGCTAACGGGATGTCTGCGGTAGAAGAAATACCACTCTCTACAATCTCAAAGCCATACTCCGGTGCTGCTTCCTTGTATTCCTCGATCGCGGACACGGAATTGATCTCGCTGGTGCTGTACATGATACCGATGGTCTTTGCATCCGGAAGCATGGTGCGGATCATCTTTAACTGACTTTCAACCGGAAGCTTGTCGCTGGTACCGGTGATCTCTCCGACCGGGGTTCCGTCTGTGTTAGCAAGCTCTGCCAGTATCGGATCGGTAACTGCGGTGTAGATCACCGGTACGCCAGCATCCTTTGCTGCGCTGTAGGCACTCTGGGCGATCGGGGTTGCAATGGCACAGATCAGATCGGCTTTCTTGGAAAGGAAGTTGTTCATGATCTGGCTTGCAGTGCCGCCGTCTGCCTGTGCGTTCTCATAAAGGACGGTCAGGTTCTTGCCCTCCACGATACCCTCATCTGCAAGGCCCTGCAAAAATCCGGTACGGCAGTTATCTAAGGAGCCGTGCTCTGCGAACTGGCCGATACCTACGGTATACTCGCCATCGGCAAGCTCCACACCTGCTGCTTCTGCGGTAGTTTCCGCTGTGGAAGCTTCTGCTGTGGTTTCTGCTGCCTTTGTGTCTGCTGCAGTGGTCTCTGCGGTCTTGCTGCCGCATCCTGCCAATGCCATCATTGCTGCCATTGCTGCTGCCATAACCTTCACACTTTTTCTCATAATCGTTTCCTCCTTAAAATAAAAAAAATCTCAAATACAGAAATAAATCTGTATTTGAGACGAATATACTTAATCCGCGGTACCACTCAAATTGGTTTGCACCCACTCACCCGTATACTAACATATACGCCGCCAGGTAACGGTTGCGGTTTCCGTCAGTTCCTACTTTCTGTGCCTTTTTGCTCACCAGCCTCGATTTCAGATCTGCCCTCGAAAGTCCATTCAGCAATTCCTTCCATACTGCAATCCCACCACCTGCAGCTCTCTGTGATATCAGCGAAGTGCTTACTCCTCTTTCTCATCGGTTTGTCGTTGTTGCTACCTATCATAATGCGGCAGAACGGATTTGTCAATCATTTTTTTCAGACAATTAATTATTAATTATTAATCAGTCCGACAGGAGAGTGCCGTGAAATAGGACTCCCCTGTCTACGTTACTGGCTATATCATAAATTCAGTTTATCGTAGCTCTTACTCAGATACACATCCAACCGATCCTTTAGCGCCCGGTACTCTCCCTGCTCCAGCTCCGGGTCACGTTCCAGAATACGGTTTACTTCTTCTGATACGGTCTTTAACAGATTTGCGTCGGTAAAGATGTCCGCGATCTTAAATTCCATATCACCGCTCTGGCGTATACCGAAAAAGTCTCCCGGGCCACGCAGCTTCAGATCCTCAGAGGCAATGTAGAAGCCGTCATTCGATCGGTTTAAGATATCCAGTCGCTCCTGGGTACCATCCTGGTCAGAGCAGTTCACCATGATACAGTAGGACTGATGCGCGCCCCGGCCCACACGGCCGCGGAGCTGATGAAGCTGGGCCAGTCCGAAACGCTCCGCATTCTCGATCATCATGACCGTGGCATTCGGAACATTCACACCGACTTCGACAACGGTTGTGGAAACAAGCACCTGGATTTCACCTGAAGCAAAACGCTCCATGATCTTATTTTTCTCTTTGCCTTTCATTTTTCCGTGCAGGTACTCCACGGTGATGCCTGCAGGCAGCTTTTCCCGCAGAAGCTTTGTGTAGTCCAGCACATTTTCCGCCTCGATCATCTCGCTCTCCTCTACCATGGGACAGATGACGTAGGCCTGGCGCCCGGCAGCAATTTCCCTGGCAATGAACTGATATGCCTTGTCCCGGTACCCGGTGTTTACCACACAGTTTTTGACAGGCAGACGCTCAGCCGGCATCTCATCAATAATAGAAATATCCAGATCTCCATACAGAATGATAGCCAGAGTCCTGGGGATCGGGGTGGCACTCATGACCAGCACATGCGGTGTCAGCTCCGGATCATGTTCACTGCCCTTGTTTCCCAGGGCCTCCCGCTGCCCTACGCCGAACCGGTGCTGCTCATCGGTAATGACCAGGGCCAGCCGGTCATAATGCACCTTTTCCTGGATCAGGGCATGAGTTCCCACTATGATATCTGCCTCGTGGGAAGCAATCTTTTCGTAGGCCAGACGTTTTTCCTTTGCCGTCATGGAACCTGTCACCAGAACCACCTGCATTTCAATCCCGTAAGTGGAAAACAGACCGGTAATGGATTCGTAGTGCTGCTTTGCCAGAACCTCGGTCGGAGCCATCAAGGCCCCCTGACAGCCGTTCATAGCCGTTTCCAGAAGGGCCAGTACTGCCACAATAGTTTTTCCGGAGCCCACATCGCCCTGTACCAGACGGTTCATGACCAGTCCGCTTTCCAGATCCCTCCGCACCTCTTCCAGAACCTTTTTCTGGGCACCGGTCAGCTCATAGGGCAGAGAATCCAGGAGTTGATCGACCTTCGCTGACCGCGGGATCACATAGCTGCTTTTTAAGTCCTGACGTTTTTCCTTTAACCGGCGCACAGAAAGAAGAAAGAACAGAAATTCATCAAACACCAGGCGCTTTCTGGCAAAGAGCAGTTCCTTCCGGTCTGCCGGAAAATGGATATGCTCGATCGCATAATTGTATTCTGCCAGTTCGTAACGGCTGCGAAGCTCCTCCGGCAGGTACTCCCGCTCCATCTGCCGCTGTTCCAGTGCCTGCTGCACTGCACGGGTGATGGCCTTATTGCCCAGTCCCTTTGTCTGCCCATACACCGGCTGCATGGAATGCATGATGCCGCGATACTGTTCCGGTGTAAATACCTCCGGCTGCTCCATAGTCAGCCGTCCGTTTTTTTTTACCACACGGCCTCGAAAAATGAGGATCTGGCCCATCTGCAGAACAGTGCGCAGATAAGGCATATTATACCAGGTCAGCTGCAGTGCCCCGGTCATATCCCGTACGTCCGTGATCACAACCTGGATATTCTTAAAACGGCGCACGGACGGCGTCTTCATAAGCTGGCCGGATACCGCAAACATCCCTTTTTCCCGCAGTTTTCCAACAGGAACCGGTTCTTCGTAGGCATCGTAGGCACGCGGGTAATCGTGAAGCAGCTCCTCTACAGTCTCAACTCCCAGTTTTGCAAACAAGCCTGCCGTTTTTTCCCCAATTCCCTTCAGGACGGTAATTGGCTGCTGATTCATAATCATTCTCCTATATGTAAAAGGAGAGTCATCCGTAAAGACAACTCCCCTCATATTTTCGCCTTACTGCAATGTGTACGTTTCCAACTGCATGCTGCTGCGGCTACTCTACAGAAATCAGATAATAGTAGATCGGCTGACCGCCCTCCTGAAGTTCAATTTCCACATCCGGGCAGCTTTCCTGAAGCTTTGCTGTCAGGGCCTGCGCGTCTTCTGCACTCACATCGCTTCCGTAGTAAACAGTAACCAGCTCGGAATCCTCATCCAGCATAGCTTTTAAGGTGTCAACGGTGGTCTTCTCAAGACTGGTGCTGACAGCCAGCATACCGTGGTCACCGATTCCCATGATATCGCCCTCATGGATCTCCATGTCATCTATGACGGTATTGCGCACTGCATAGGTAATCTGACCGGTTTTCACACGGCCCATCTCTTCCACCATGGTTGCCAGATTCTCCTCCGGAGTCTGATCCGGAATAAAGTTGATCAGCGCGGTAATGCCCTGCGGTACTGTCTTGGACGGAACTACGATGATCTGCTTGTCCTCTACCAGATACTTTGCCTGCTCTGCAGCCAGAATAATGTTTTTGTTGTTCGGAAGGATATATACGGTATCCGCGTTCACGTGGTCGATCGCGTTGACCATGTCCTCGGTACTCGGGTTCATGGTCTGACCGCCCTCGATCAGGTAATCTGCGCCAATGCCCTTAAAGATCTCGCCCAGCCCGTCTCCAACGGATACCGCAATGAAGCCATACGGCTTTCTCGGCTCATTCTTTGCTGTCTCTGCCTTATCTTCCCCGGCCTTCTGCTCTGCTGCCTTGCGCTCTGCGTCCTGGATCACGCGCTCCTGGTGTTCCTCGCGCATATTGTCGATCTTCATGCGGGACAGGGAGCCAAAGGTCAGTGCCTTCTGGATGGCAAGACCCGGATCGTTGGTATGAACATGTACTTTTACAATGTCATCGTCGGAAACCACTACGATAGAGTCACCGATCGACTCCAGATAAGCTTTGAACTCATGTTCGCTGTTTTCATCGTAATGCTGCTCCAGATTGATGATGAACTCGGTGCAGTAGCCATATTTGATATGTGCCGTGTCAATATCAGTGGATGCCGCACCCTTTGCTTCTGCCGGTGTGCCTGCCGCAGGTTTGGCATCCGGAACCGTGATATCCACTTCCTTGCCGCTGATGCCGTCAAATGCGCCCTTTAATACCTGCATCAGTCCCTGACCGCCTGAGTCTACCACACCTGCCTGCTTTAATACCGGAAGCATCTCCGGAGTCTGGCTTAACACATAATCACCATGTTCAATGACCCTGCTGCCGAACTCCAAGATGTCATCTGTCTCCTCGGCAGTCTCTACTGCCTTGTCTGCCATGCCCTTCGCAACCGTCAGGATCGTACCCTCTTTCGGCTTCATAACTGCCTTATAAGCTGTCTCAGTGGCATGGACAAAGGCCTGGGCCAACGTCTTGACATCTACAGCCTCTTTTCCCTTGATCTCTTTGGTAAAACCGCGGAACAACTGGGATAAGATAACGCCGGAGTTTCCTCTTGCACCGCGCAGGGAGCCGGAAGAAATTGCCTTGGCCAGGGAATCCATGGTCGGGTCCTTTACAGCTGCCACCTCTCTGGCCGCGGCCATGATCGTCATGGTCATATTGGTTCCGGTATCGCCGTCCGGCACCGGAAATACATTTAATTCGTTGATCCACTCTTTTTTTGCTTCTAATCCCTTTGCTCCGGCAAGAAATGCCTTCTGCATCAGACGGGCGTCTATTACCTTCACACTCACCGTCAGGTCCTCCTTAATCAATCACTCGTACACCTTCTACATAAATGTTGATCTTGTCAACCTCCATGCCGGTGAATTCTTCTACTTTGTATTTCACGCTTGCGATCAGATTGT
Source organism: Clostridium sp. AM33-3 (assembly GCF_003480315.1). Classification (GTDB taxonomy): domain Bacteria; phylum Bacillota; class Clostridia; order Lachnospirales; family Lachnospiraceae; genus Brotaphodocola. The sequence goes on from NZ_QUIV01000005.1 coordinate 138,008, forward strand.
CTGATACTGCGCAGATGCTGACTCCATAAGCCACGATCACGTGAAAATCGATGGAAATATGGTTATCCTGTACTTCCACAGTGATGCCGTGGGTCAGACTCTCACGCTTTAACAGCTTAACCAGTCCGTCTTTCATGCTGACCGCTGCCATACCAACAATACCAAAACACTCCACTGCCGTCATGCCCGCATACATGGCAATGACATCGGAGCTAATCTGAATCTCGCCCAGTTTGTTGTTGATGCGTCCCTTCATAGAAACCCCTCCATATCTATCTTATTTGCTGCCGGAAAAAGCCGGGCTGCATTGTTTTCAGCTATGCCATTTCGGAAAAAGGCATTATTTAACTAATTAATCATATCACATATCCTTATTTATGTCCATTATGACTTTTCTCGAAAGCCGGTCCGCAAACATTCATCCATGAAAACATTTTTCCACGTTTTCTTCATTTATTTCCCCGCTTTTATTTTTTCTCAAAAAAATGCGAAATTTCACTTGCCAAAATGGGGACTTTCTGCTATCATATTTTATGTTGTGGTTCCTTACGGGACCAAGTACCGGTTAAGGAGGTGCAATCATGGCTAAATGTGCAATCTGTGAAAAGGCTGCTCACTTCGGAAATAACGTGAGCCACTCCCATAGAAGATCCAACGCGATCTGGAAAGCAAACGTTAAATCTGTTAAGGTTAAAGTTAATGGAGGAGCTAAGAAGATGTATGTATGTACTTCTTGCTTACGTTCCGGCTTAGTTGAAAGAGCATAATTGGAACTGATGCTGAGGACATGTCGTTTGACATGTCCTCTTTTTCGTTTCACACTTTCTGCACAGTCTCTTATTTCACATACTTCTGCTATTTTCTGTATGGATCTCATCCGCAAAAAAGATAATAGCCCAGAGTCAGGCATCCGATGATAAAGATCAGCGTAGACAGTGTTTCCGGAATAAACAAAAGAAGCGTCATTCCGATCCCAAAGCAAAAAAGCATAAGCCCCAGAACACGCCTCATGGCAGCCTCCTGATATGAAAATACGGCTGTTTCTGCGCACTCAGACCAGAAACAGCAGCGTAAGCTTCCACTATCAGTATATGCTGTCTTCCATGAGGTATGAACCGGGGCTTATGTTATATCCGTGTCAACGGTTATTCCGCCTTTGCGTCCGCTTCCTCGCCGGCTGCCGCAATCTCCTGCGCGGTTTCCATAGCCTTTTCCGAAACCTCTTCCTTTTTTCCGCCAGCAAATTTATTCACAAAATCCGGCACCATATCAAGAACCTTGGTCACTGCATCCTGCTGCTTGATATTCACCAGCTTGGTCACACCATTCTGGATCACGAGCACGGCACTTGGGCTCATCTTGGCACTCATGCCGCCGCCCCCATTGTGCTTTGCATTGTCCGCAAAGGAACCGGCTGCCATACCGCAGGTCACATCCACCAGCGGGAGGATGATCGCATCATCCACCTTTACAGCATCTCCCACTACGGTCTTTGTCGTTACAAACTGATCCATCCCCTTAAACAGGGCCTCTACCGTTGAAACAAATTGATTTTCTGCCATATTGTCCTCCTTTATGCGGATGGCCAGATCATTCTGGGCCTTACAATTCCCGCCACATCATACAGCTTAGGCTTTCTCTTTGCGGCCTCTCGCCGCCCTGATCCACAATCTGATATTTTTATCCAGAAGCATCCGGAAAGCCAGAAGCAGAATGGTTCCCAGCCGGATATGTCCCTTCAGCTTCCATTCCCCTTCCAGGCATGGCTCCAGAAAATCCGGACATATCTGAAGGTGACGGCCATACAGGCCGTAAAACGGGCTGATCCAGGTAAGGACCTGCCCGGTCATATAAGGATCATCAAAACCAAACCTGATCTTTCCTTCTGACTTTCTCGGCAGAATATGCCGGATAACAGCAAAAATCTGCCGTTTTGCCAGACGAAACGTTTTTTTGTTTTCCTCATTCCGGAGGAAGGAAAGGATCGTCTCCCACCGGTTTTTTCCCGTCCGAAGTTTCTTTGCCGCTTTTTTCAGATTTCTGTGGATCCCCTGGACTTTCAGCTTCAGAGCCGATAGAAAATGCCTGAAACGCGCTGCAATTTTACCAGCCCCGGCATTTTTCCCTTCGTGCCGGTCTGTCCCCGGCGTAGCGGATACCTGCGCAGTTTCCACCCGCTCCGTCAGCTCCTTCTCAAATGCATCAGCCTCTGATTTTTCTGTTTCATCTGCTTCTTCCGGGAAATCGGCACAGGCTCGCCCGGTCACAGGCTCTGCCCTTTCCGGTGTTTCCGCTCTGTCCTGCGCTTTTTCTGCCTTTTCCCGTCCCGGATGAAACCAGAGGACCCGGACATCCACCTGCGCTTTTTCATCATAAGAAATCTTCAGGGAAATGAGATGCAGAAACCAGCTTACCGAAGCACTGCCCTTCAGCTTCTCATAAAAGCTGCCCTCTGCCCGGTACCGGAGCGGAACAAACAGCACGCTTATGATCACAAACAGGAGCAGTCCCAGAATTACAAGGAGCAGAATCCCGATTATTTTTAAGATTCCCAGTACGATTGCTACCATACGTCAATTCCTGTAAAGCGGGCAAACGCCTCCGCCGATACCTCTCCTGTTTTCTGATACAAATCATCCACCATCCTGCGCACCACCTCCAGAGCTTCCCAGTATGTAACCGCAATTCCCAGGATCATGCGCTCCTTCTTCTTTTCCGATGGAACCAGAAGCAAGGCAGAAGGATAGATGTCACAAAGATTCTCTCCATTTTGCGGGGAAGTAATCACATAAACCTCCGGCTGCAGCCTTTCTTCCCGAATGCCCTGAATGATGGCATACCGGTGCCGCTTTGCCCGCCTGCCCACATACAAATGACTGTACCACTGCATCACATCTTCTCCTTTTGCCTGTCACAGCATTTTTTCACAACGTTGCGAAGGTTTCCGGCTTTCACCGGCACACAGGATTTCTACCGGTAATTATCCAGAATAGAACGGCGCAGAAGATCCAGTCCCTTTACCACTGCCTGCTCCCGGATCTTGGCCCGGTTGCCCTTAAACTGATACCTCTGGACATTGACCTTGTCCTTCATATAGGTTGCGATATACACCAGCCCCACCGGCTTCTCCTCACTGCCGCCGTCCGGGCCGGCCAGACCAGTCACTGCCACACAGGCATCGGAATCGGTAGCAAATACACCGCCGGTTGCCATCTCTCTGGCAGTCTGCTCACTGACTGCGCCGTATTTCTTTAACGTACTCTTGCTGACATCCAGGTATTTACGCTTTGCTTTGTTGGAATACGTGATAAAGCCCTCGTTATAAACCTCGGAAGCCCCGGGTACATTAATGATGCGGCCTGCCAGCAGTCCGCCGGTGCAGGACTCCGCAGTTGTCATGGTCAGGTCATATTTCTTTAACAGCTTCACCACCGCCTGCTCCAGCGTTTCCTCTTCCTTCGTGGAATAAACATAATCGCCAAAGCGGTTTTTGATCTCCTTTACCACCGGCTTTACCAGCTTTCTGGCCTCTTCCTCGGTGGCGGCCTTTGCCGTCACACGGATATGAACCTCACCGGTCTTCGCATAGGTAGCAATGGTCGGATTCTTCTGTTTGTCAATGAGATCCAGGAGCTTATCTTCTACCTGGCTTTCTCCCACACCACAGATCTTTACCATCTGGGAACGGATCACCTCCGGCTGCAGCTTCTGCAGATACGGAAATACCTGATTCATAAACAGCGGATACAGCTCATTTGGCGGTCCCGGAAGAAGAATGGCAGACTTGCCGTACTTTTCCAGGATCAGGCCAGGCGCAGTGCCGTTATCGTTATCCAGAACCATGCAGCCCTCCGGAATGATCGCCTGTTTCCAGTTATTATCCGGAATCACCTTATAAATGTTGTTCCGGAAATACTCCTCGATCCGCTCACGGGTGTGCTTATCCTCCACCAGCGGGAAGCCCATTACCTCCGCACAGACCTCCTTGGTCAGATCGTCCTCGGTCGGTCCAAGACCGCCGGTCAGGATGATGACATCTGAGCGCTTCAGTGCTGTCCGGATCACCTCAGCCAGACGGTCGTGGTTATCTCCGACTGTAACCTGATGATACATGGTCAGACCCAGAAGCGCGCATTTTTCCGCAAGAAACTGAGTGTTGGTATTCACAATGTTTCCGAGCAGAAGCTCGGTGCCGACTGAAATCAGTTCTACTACCATTTTTAAATTGCCCCCTCTGTAAGCACTTTATGATTCTTTGCAATGTAATCCACCAGCGAAACCACAGTCAGCACCAGTGCGATCCAGGTGCAGGCTACCGTCAGAATGTGCAGGACCGGAAGATCCACGATCATTAAGATGACTGCGATCATCTGAAACGTGGTCTTAAACTTGCCCCAGTAGCTGGCGGCAATGACAATGCCCTGCTCTGCGGCGATCAGGCGGAAGCCGCTGATGATGAACTCCCGGCTGACAATGATAATGACCATCCAGGACGGAAGCTGTCCCAGTTCAATGAGACAGATCAGCGCGGAGCAGACCAGAAGCTTATCTGCAAGCGGATCCATAAATTTTCCAAAATTTGTTACCAGGTTATATTTTCTTGCAATCTTTCCATCCAGCATGTCAGTGAGACTGGCTACAATAAAGATGGCAGCTGCCAGGTTGCGAAGCAGGCGTACCTCCCCATGAAATGCCAGCAGGCTGACTACGAAAAACGGGATCATGATCACCCGCAGCACGGTCAGTTTATTCGGCAGATTCATCGTATACCTCCCCGATCAGATCATAGTCATTGGAACCGGTGACCTTCACCCGGACAAAATCACCGGACATAAAGAGCTCACCACTGTTAACAAAGATATATCCATCTACATTCGGGGCATCCATGTAGGTTCTTCCTACATAAGCAGCTTCGTCAGCCACCTTGCCCTCGATCATAACATCCAGAACGCGTCCTACCATGGATTCGGACTTTTCAAAGGCAATTTCCTGCTGGAGCTCCATGATTTCGTCGCGGCGCTCCTCCTTCACCTCCTCCGGAATCTGATCCGGGAAAGCTGCTGCCGGAGTGTCTTCCTCTGCGGAGTAGGTAAATACGCCAAGACGCTCGAACTCCATCTCATCTACAAAGCGCATGACCTCTTCGTGATCTTCCTGAGTCTCGCCCGGGAAGCCGGAGATCATGGTGGTGCGAAGCGCAATATCCGGGACTGCGGCGCGAAGCTTTCCAATGATCTCGCGAAGCTGCGCCTGGTTGGTACGGCGGCCCATACGCTTTAAGATGCGGTCACTGGCATGCTGGATCGGAACATCCAGATAATGGCAGATCTTTTCTTCCGTACGGATGGCCTCAATGAACTCATCGGTGATCTCCTCCGGATAGCAGTACTGAATCCGGATCCAGTAGATGCCCGGGATCTCAGCCAGCTTATGGAGCAGCTCCGGAAGCATCTTCTTTCCGTATAAATCCACGCCGTACAGAGTAGTCTCCTGCGCTACCAGGATCAGCTCGCGGACACCCTGGTCTGCCAGCTCATTAGCCTCTTTCAGTAAGCGCTCCATCGGCACGCTGCGGTAATTGCCGCGCAGGCTCGGGATGATGCAGTAAGTACAGTGTTTATCACAGCCTTCCGCGATCTTTAAAAACGCGTAATGACCGCCTGTGGTAATGATACGCGAGGTCTCCACCTCCGGAAGCGCATTCAGATCGTGGAAGCAGCTGACATGTGCTTCTCCGCCAAGAGCCTGCTTTAACACATTGGAAATCTCGTCGTATGTGGATGTTCCAAGGATACCGTCCACCTCCGGGATCTCCTCAAGGATCTCCTGCTTGTAGCGCTGGGCCATACAGCCGGTCACGATCAGGGCCTTGCATTTTCCGGTCTTTTTCAGTTCTGCCATCTCCAGGATGGTGTTCACACTCTCTTCTTTTGCGTCATTGATGAAACAGCAGGTATTGATCACAATGATATCTGCCTCGTTTTCATCGTCTGTAAAGGTATGGCCGTCCCGGTTTAAAAGCCCAAGCATCATCTCAGTATCAACCAGGTTCTTGTCACAGCCAAGAGAAACACATAAAATCTTCATAAATTTCAAACTCCTGTTTTATGGAAAAAGCCATCTCTGACATATGAGACGGCCTTCTCCTTTCTTTTATCCCATTATACTTTTATTTCTACTCCTCAACCTGCTCAGCTTCGATTCCGAATGCTTCCGGATCTCCGTCTGCTGCAGCTTCGATCGCTTTTGCCTCTTCCGCTTCTTCGGCATCGTTATCGCCGAGGATTTTTACCTTACCCTCGTAAAGCTCCTGGACTGCGATGGAAAGCGGTTTTTTGCCTGCTGCTCTCGCGATGAGCGGCTCATCTCCGCCGATGATCTGTCTTGCACGCTTGGAGGTTGCAAGAACGATGGAATAACGGCTCTGTACGACCGGCTGCTCACCCGGCTCAACCTCGCTGTTTACTGCGTTGATCAAATCTGTATAAGATGGATGTAACATAATAAAACTCCTTTCTGGGGATATCTCTTAATCTTGTATAATAGCTTTATGATAAAAACAGCCTCATTTAAAACTGTTTTAAATCCTCTTTCATTTCCACGATAAACTCATGATTCTGGGAAGTTTTGTGGCGCTGTGCCTGAATCAGCTCATGCATTTCCTGCACACAGGTCTCAAGGTCATCATTCACCAGAATGTAATCGTAGCGGTCCATGAACTCAGCCTCTTCCACCGCGCGTTTTAAGCGGCTTTTGATGACCTCATCTGTTTCTGTGCCGCGTCCCCGCAGTCTGCGTTCCAGTTCTCCAGCGCTTGGCGGTGTCACAAACAAAAGCAGTGTGTCCGGAAACCTTTCCTTCACCTTTAAGGCGCCCTGGATCTCAATTTCCAGAATGACGTTCTTTCCGGCTTCCAGCTGCTCCATGACATAGCTCTTCGGAGTCCCGTAATAGTTTCCTACATAGCAGGCATGCTCGATCAGCGCATCTTCCGCGATCATCTGCTCAAACTGGTCTTTCGTTTTGAAGAAATACTCTCTTCCATCCACTTCTCCCTCACGCGGTCCGCGTGTAGTGGCAGAAATAGATAACGCATACTGGTCTGCATGTTCTGAAAGCAGTGCTTTCATCAAAGTGCCCTTTCCTGCTCCCGAAAAGCCGGAAACAACCGCTAAAACTCCTTTACGGCTCATATTTAATCCTCGATTCTTTACTCGTTCTGTGATTATTCGTAACTGTTCAGTACCTTCACAGTCACGATTATTCAATATTCTGAATCTGCTCTCTGACTTTTTCGATCTCAGTCTTTAATGCAATGGCCTTATCACAAATCTCCAGATCGGTGGATTTGGACAGTGTGGTATTGGCCTCACGGTTCATCTCCTGTGCGATAAAGTCCAGCTTACGGCCTACGCTGCCGCCTGCTTCCAGCTCTTTTCTGGTAGCATCAATATGACTGTGGAGACGCACCATCTCCTCATCTACACAAATCTTGTCGGCATAGATGGTAACCTCGGTAGCAATGCGCCCCTCATCAAGTGGGGTGCTGCCCAGAAGCTCTCTGACCTTATCCTCCAGTTTCTGGCGGTATTCGGTCAGGATGACCGGGGAGCGTTCCTCGATAAAAGCCACCAGACTGCTCATGTAATCCAGCTTGCCAAGCAGATCTTCCTTTAATTTTTCGCCCTCCTGAACGCGGGAATCCACAAATTTCTTTGCGGCCTCCTCGACGGCTCCTGAAAGCTGCTGCCAGATCCGGTCTTCATCCTCCGGGGCCTGGTCCATGGTCAGAACCTCCGGCATGCGGGCCAGTCCTGATACGGTAACATCGTTTTTGATGCCGAACTGTTCTTCCATCTGTTTGAAGCAGCTCATATACTCTGCAGCAAGGGAGCTGTTATACTTTAAGCACATCTTCTCTTCTGTGTAGTCTTCGTAGTTGATGAATACATCGACCTTTCCACGCTGAATATAAGTTTTTAACAGATTGCGGATGCCTGCCTCAAAGTAGTTGAACTTCTTTGGCAGCTTGATGCTTAAATCGAGATAGCGATGGTTGACTGCCTTCATTTCTACGGAAATCTTGCATTCCGCAGTAACAATCTCGCACCGGCCAAATCCGGTCATGCTCTTTATCATGATGTCGTCTACTCCTTTGCCATAGATAAAAGTATTATAATTCAAATGGAAAAACAAGTCAACGGCTTCGTGGCAATCGGTTTTGCGTTCTTGTAAATTTTCATGGAATCCTGTATAATTGGAAGAATCGTAATATTTACTTCATATAAAGGAGCTGTATTGTAAGATGGCATTTGACGGAATTGTAATCGCGAACCTGGTCCATGATATCCGGCAGAAGTTAGAGGGCGGCAAGATCAACAAGATTGCCCAGCCGGAGAAGGATGAGCTGATGTTCACGGTAAAAAATAATAAAGAAACCCTGCGTCTCTCGGTATCAGCCAGCGCAAGCCTGCCCCTGGTATACTTCACCGAGACCAACAAGCCAAGCCCGCTGACCGCACCGAACTTCTGCATGCTGCTGAGAAAGCATATCGGAACCGGACGCATCGTCAAAGTATCCCAGCCGGGACTTGAGCGTATCATCGAGTTTGAGATCGAGCACCTCGATGAGCTGGGAGATCTGAGAAAGAAACGCCTCATCATTGAGCTGATGGGCAAGCACAGCAACATCATCTTCTGTAAGGAAGATGGCACCATCTTAGACAGCATCAAGCATGTCTCCGCCCAGGTCAGCTCCGTGCGCGAGGTTCTGCCGGGCCGGATGTATTTCATCCCGCACACCACCGATAAGGAAGACCCCCTCACCATTTCCGAGGAGACCTTTGCAAATGTCATCGGCAGCACCCCGGCTCCGGTTCAGAAGGCTTTGTATCAAAAACTTACCGGAATCAGTCCCATCATCGGCACGGAAATCTGCCATCTCGCCTCCATTGACGGGGACCGTTCCGCCAACGAGCTTTCTCCGGCAGAGCTGACTCATTTATACCACATGTTTGATCTGCTGATGGAGGATGTCAAAAACGGCAGGTTTACGCCGAACATCATCTACCGCAGTGAGGAACCGGTGGAGTTTGCTTCCGTCCCACTGACCTGCTATGATTCTGCGGAGTATCAGGCCAAGTCCTTTGACTCCATCAGCCGCCTGTTAGACTCCTACTACTCCGAGAAGAGCGCTGTGACCCGCATCCGCCAGAAATCCGTAGACTTAAGAAAGATTGTCCAGACTGCCCTGGAGCGGAACTATAAAAAATACGACCTGCAGGAAAAGCAGTTAAAGGATACCGAAAAGCGTGACAAATATAAGGTATACGGCGAGCTGTTAAATACCTACGGTTATGAGTTAAAGGGCGGGGAAAAAGAGCTGAAATGCCTGAATTACTATACCAATGAAGAGGTAAGGATCCCGCTGGATCCACAGCTTTCCGCACAGGAAAACTCCCAGAAATTCTTTGCGAAATATAATAAGCTGAAACGTACCTTCGAGGCCCTGAGTGACCTGACCTTAGAGACAAAGCAGGAAATTGACCACTTAGAATCCATCAGTACCGCCCTGGATATCGCACTGAAGGAGGATGATCTGGTACAGATCAAGGAAGAGCTGATGGAATTCGGCTTTGTGAAGAAACGTCCCTACGGCGCCAAAAAGCCGAAGATCACCAGCCGTCCGTATCACTACCGCTCCACAGACGGATTCGATATTTACGTTGGAAAGAACAACTACCAGAACGAGGAAGTGACCTTCAAGATTGCCAACGGCAATGACTGGTGGTTCCATGCCAAAGGAATTCCTGGTTCCCATGTAGTAGTCCGGACCGAGGGCAAAGAGCTTCCGGACCGTACCTTCGAGGAAGCCGCTGCCCTGGCTGCCTGGTACTCCAAAGGCCGGGACAATGATAAGGTCGAGATCGACTATATTCAGAGAAAGCATGTGAAAAAGGCGGCCGGAGGTGCTCCGGGATTCGTCATCTATCATACGAATTATTCGCTGATGGCTGAGCCGAGGCTGGTGCTGCAGGAAGTAACCGGCTAACAAGATGCGCCTCCGGGCGCACACCCAAAGAGGGACCGGGCAGATTTCAACTCTGCCCGGTCCCTCCAAACTTACAGCGCTGTTCCCTTCTTGGGAATGAAAAAGTGGCTCATATCAGTATGTTCCAGCTTAAGCAGTGCTGCTTTTTTCTCTATGCCTCCTGCATATCCCGTCAGGCTGCCGTTACTTCCGACCACCCGGTGACAGGGAATGATAATGGAAATCGCATTATGCCCCACTGCACCGCCTGCCGCCTGCGCAGACATACCGGGAGTCCTTTTCACGGCAGCCAGCTGTCTGGCAATCTCCCCGTAGGTTGTGGTCTGCCCGTATGGAATCTGCAATAAAATCTGCCATACTGACTGCCGGAAAGCTGAACCGGCAGGATGAAGGGGCGGGGTGAAGGCCGGCTTTTTCCCAGAAAAATATACATCCAGCCATTCTTTTGTTTCTGACAGAACCGGTGTTTCCCGGGAAATATGTTTGTCCGGAAGTGTACTGGCAAAATACTTCTGCCCGCTAAACCATAAGCCGGTAAGTCCGATTTCATCCGCAGCCAGCAGAATTTCTCCCAATTTTGATTTGTATATACAAGTGTATACCATATTTTTCATATTCTACAACTCAACCGATGGATTATAAAAACAGAACTAATGCCGGAATTTCTCTGCATTCAGGATCCGCTCACATCCTGTCAGCGTGCTTGCACGGTGAGAAATCAACAACAGCGTCTTTCCCGCGTACTCTGTCTCCAGGGTATGCAGCAGTTCCTTCTCGTGCAGTGCATCCAGCGCGCTGGACGGCTCGTCCATCAGGCAGACATCCGGATTTCTGAGAAGCACCCGCGCAATGCCGATACGCTGACGCTCTCCGCCAGAAAGCCGCGCGCTCATCTGCCCCATATCGGTGTCATAGCCATCTGGCAGAGTTTCAATAAACTCTGCGATTCCGGCACGTTTTGCTGCTGTTTTGATCTCTTCCACCGTAGCATCCGGCTTTGCAATACCAATATTTTCCGCGATCGTCGCGTCAAACAGGTAGGTATCCTGTTCCAGAAACGCGATACGCTGATGCAGTTCCGTAAAGCTGATCTGCTCAATCGGGATGCCATTGATGAGGATCTGCCCTTTTGTCGGCGCATAAAACCGCAGAAGCAGACGCAGGATCGTGGATTTTCCCGCGCCGGACTCCCCGGCAATGCCGACCCGGTCCCCTTTTTTGATGATATAATCAAAATGCTCCAGGATATTTTTCTGTGTGCCCGGATAAGCAAAGGTCACATCCCGGAACTCAATGGTCTCGATCTCGCCGCAGGGAACCGGATGCTCCGGTTCCCTGGTCTCCGGCTCTGCATCTTCAATTTTAAAGATACGTTCTGCCGCCGCATAGCTCTCCAGCAGGCTCGTCACCACAAAGGTCAGGCTGAAGGTGGAAGACAGAGAAGCCGTTGCCGCAAAGGACAGGGCAATGGTTCCCACCGGATGATTGATACCGCGGGATGCCAGCACGCCGGCGCACACCAGAATCAGGATTCTTGCCAAGTACACGAAAAAGTTCGGGAAGGATGCTATGGTCTGGCGGTGCAAAGTCAGCCCCAGAGCCGCCTGATTCACCTTCAAATTCGCTTGTTCCACCACCTGCATGCGGCGATGTCCGGCGCCGAAAATCTGAATATCCCGGATGCTGTAGACACTCTCCAGAATCTTGGATTTCAGATCCCCAAGCCGTTCCCGATAACGCATGCCGATCCCCCGGCCGGCCTTTAATGCCACAAGCGGAAGCACCACGCTGATGATCAGGTAAATTGGGATCAGCACCAGGGCATACAGCGGATTTACACACCAGGCGATCACCACCGTTGTTGTCGGAAGCAGGATGACCGTAAACATCGGCCCGATGGTGTGGGCAAAAAAGTATTCCAGCGTCTCAATATCCGACACCGCGATGTTCATCACATCACCGGTCTCCCGCCCGATCAGATACGCCGGAGCGATGCGGTCGATGGCATTGAACAGATGCACCCGCATCTTTGCCAGAATGCCATAAGCACCCAGATGGGAAAACACACCCTCCAGATAGCGGCAGACCGCGATCAGGACCGCGCAAACTGCCGTCAGGGCCGCATAAATTCCGGCTCCGTCACTAAATCCGGCCGCAGCTAAAAGCCACAGGGCTCCAAAGCCCATCAGTCCCATATGTGACAGGGCTCCAAGGGTACTGGCCAGCGTGGAGATGCCAATATATTTCCAGATTGGGCGTCCCATCATCAGAAGGCGGTAATTCATCTCTTTCATCGAATAACTGAATTTCCGTTTCATTCTGCCACCTCCATTGCCTGCTGGCGCACCACCAGTTCTTTGTAAAGTCCGGCCTCTGCCATCAGGACTTCATGAGTCCCATGCTGGGCCACCCTGCCATCTCTCAGCACATAAATGCAGTCTGCATTCTGCACGGAGGACATGCGATGGGAAATAATGATGAGCGTCCGGCTCTCGGCCAGATATCCGATGGTTTTCCAGATTTCTTTCTCACTCTGCGGATCCACGCTGGATGTTGCCTCATCAAAGATCATGTACTCTGCCCTGGAAAGCAGCGCCCGGGCAATGCCCATCTTCTGGCGCTGTCCGCCGGATAAAGAGCTTCCGGCATTTCCAACATCGGAATCCAGCCCCTTACTCTGGGAACGGATAAAAGCGCCAAGTCCTGCTTCTTCCAGTGCCTCTAAAAGCGCAGCATCCTTTGCGTCCGGGTCCGCTAACAGCAGGTTCTCCCGGATCGTACCGGAAAACAGATTGACCTGCTGCGGCACCATGGCAATGTGTTTTCGCAGCTCCTCCGGCTTCATGCTGCAGTAATCTTTTCCTTCTATATAGATTTTTCCGGATAGCGGGTCGCAAAACCGCATCAGAAGAGATGCCGTTGTGGATTTTCCGCAGCCGGATAAGCCCACCAGCGCAGCCACCGTTCCTTTTGGAACCGTCAGGGAAATATCCTGCAAGGCTCTGCTTCGGCCCTCGTATCCATAGGAAACATGATCCATGCGGATTCCCTCAAAATGCTTCGGATCTTCCGGAAGGGACGGCTCGTACGGACGGGAGGTATCGGTATCCAGGATCTCCTCCACCTTACCTGCCGCAGCGATCGCTGTCAGTGCGCTGTGGGAAGCGTTCATCAGCTCCTTTACGGCAGAGAAATAGCTGTAGGAAAGCATCAGCACAATCAAAGCCTGAGCAATGGTCATGCTGCCATCCGCAATGCGGCCAGCGGAATTTACCAGTGCAAACAGAATGGCCGCGTAAATCATGGCTTCCGTTACCAGGAAGGACGTAAAGTTGACTTTCATAAAACAGTTGATGTTGTAGTTTAAAATATCTGCCTTCTCCCCCAAAATCCGGGAATGCTCCTGATCCCGGTTAAAGAGCTTCAGCGTGGTCAGACCCCGCAGGCTGTCCATGTAATAGCCGGTCATATCATCCAGAGATTTCCAGTAAGTCTTTCGGATCTGCTCAATCCGGCAGCGGAACAGATTATTCACCGGAAGCAGCACCAGAGAAACGGCCAAAAGCAGCAGAGCCACAGGCATGGAAATGTTTTTTAAATGAAAGAACAGATAAACCGGTGCCAGAATGCTGCAGATCAGGCTCGGCAGATAAGTGCTGAAATACATCTGCATCTGCTCCACCGCATCCACCGAAGCAGTGATAGCCGAAACCGGTCCGATCTTTTCAATGCCTCCTGCATCCAGCTCCAGTACCCTGGAAAAGATCATACGGCGCATACTGGTTCTCGCTTCGGCTGCTGTCTTGTATTCCAGCAGGCCCTTCCCCATCTGTGCGCAGAACGTGAACAGCGCCACCACAAGTGCCCCACGGATGGCACTGCCCGCCGATGACAGCGCCTCCTGCGGCTCAAACAGACTGCCCAGGAATCCGGCAATGATCTCAGCCAGCGCTGTAGTGCCGACCAGCGTCAGAAAGCTCACACCGGCAATAGCCAGGATCCAGAGCCAGAGACCCCGGGCCAGGCGCAGCAGTGTTTTGTTCATGAAAAGCATGTTTTGTTTCCCCTCATCTTTCTCTTATTTTCTCAGTATATGCGGCGCAGGGATCGTTCCCGTTCCGCTTTTGCCGCAACGCATTTATTTATTAGTATATCCGTTTTCACCGGATGCAGCAATATGCAAATGCTCTCTGTAATTAAGAAATAAATCTTAATTACCGCAAACTGACCATTGCAATCTCTCTGAAATTGATTATAATACGGGTTGTAAAAATATGAACCATAACGAAATCTCAATCTGAGAGGTGATCCACACCCTATGAAAGCAAAAATTTTCTTATCCTCCAGACTCCAGAGACTTCTGGCCGACACCATCCGGGAACTGGCAAGGCAGGGAAGATTCTACGAAGAAAAGGAGGCCATGCAGCATGGCTCTACAACCATCTACCGGCACAGCGTCCATGTAGCATACGTCAGTCTTTTTCTCATGGAAAAATGGCAGTTTCCGATGGATGAGGCCTCCCTGGTGAAAGGCGCTCTGCTGCACGATTATTTTTTATATGACTGGCATGAAAACGATGCCTCCCACCGGCTTCATGGCTTCCGCCATCCGGGAACGGCCTTACGAAATGCCACGCGGGACTACGCCTTAAATCAGCGGGAGAAAAATACGATTGCCCGGCATATGTTCCCGCTGACGCCCATCCCGCCGCAGTGCCGGGAGGCATGGCTGGTCTGCTTTGCGGATAAATGGTGCGCCATGGAAGAAACCCTGCGCCCGGCATACCGCAGATTTTTTTGTAGAAATTAATCATTTTTCTTCATCTTCTCCACAAGCTTTCCATATACCCGCTCCACAAACCAGGGCTCTGTGGATTTCTTCAGGGCTTCCTCCGGCGTAAACCAGCCCACGCCGCTGTTCTCATCTTCCTTCACGAAAACCTGCTCTTCTGAATCTGCTTCCAGAAGATATGTCACATTCAAATGCAGATGGCTGGATACATATTTTCCCCGCTTCACATGTCCGTCTACCGTCAAAGATTCCAGAGAAAAAATTTTCTCTGACACCGGGCGCACACCGGAAATTCCGGCCTCTTCCTTCACCTCCCGGATCGCCACTGCCAGCAGATCTGTCTCACCGTCTGCATGACCGCCCAGCCAGGACCAGGAATCATAAATATTGTGATACACCATCAGAACCCTGCTCCGATCCTTATTGACCACCCAGGCCGAGGCTGTCATATGTGCCACGGTATTATCCCGGGAAAATGCATCGTCCTGAGTCTCGATCCAATTCAGGATCAGGGACTTGTCCATTTCCTCCTGCTCGTTAAAAGGCTGATATGTCCTTATTGACTCCATCAGTTCCTGTCTGTCCATTCCAATACGCTCCTTTTTCATGGTTGGTAAAAATACTTCGCAAAATCCTGCCTCATCTGCCATCCTCACCGAGAGTCCGCAGAATTTCCGCAGCACGGCGGATTTCTGCCTCATCTGTGCGATAGCATTCAAATTCACTCAGGCTCCCGAGTCCCATATGTACCCGATCATTCCGGTAACGCATACCGCTCTCCAGCAGCCTTTTTCCGGACATATGAAAGGCACGCACTCCTGTTTTTTTCGCGATTTCTGCAATATTCACAGACGTCACGCCTGCCCCGGCAAGGATAGTCACTCTGCGGCTGTCTGACCGGCTTTGATCTGTAAGCTGCACAAGCTTTTTAAGGAGCCCGCATCCGGCGAGGCAGTCTGCCTCCTGACCGGATGTCAGGATCGTATCCACGCCCAGTTCTGCTGACTTTTTTAAAGCTTCAAACGGATCTGCACACACATCAAAAGCACGGTGCATGGTAACTGCACAGCTGCCTGCTGCTTCCATCATCTCCTGCATCTGCTCCGTATTCAGTGTTCCATCTGCATTCAGGCTTCCAATCACAACTCCTTCTGCCCCTTCCTGCGC
Organism: Clostridium sp. AM33-3; assembly: GCF_003480315.1. GTDB lineage: Bacteria > Bacillota > Clostridia > Lachnospirales > Lachnospiraceae > Brotaphodocola. The sequence continues at coordinate 154,018 of NZ_QUIV01000005.1, forward strand.
AAAATGGCGAATATCCTGAAGCATCTGCCGATGCTCATATTGCGTATATAAAAAGTCACCAAACCTTGGACGGATCAGCGTCCGGACCGGCAGTCCTGTTTCTTTTTTTACCTGCTCAAATAATGGATAGCCGGGCGTCGTTCCCCCAATTACAAGGTTAGCGCACAATTCCAGGCGTGTTGCACCACCCCGTTCGGCAGCCAGTGCCGATTCCACGCTGTCCACGCATACCTCTAATATATAATCCTTCATTTACTAAGATCTCCTATGAAACCAATGTCCTTGTTACAACCTGCTTAATCCGTAAAACAAAACAGGCTTTGTTTTCTGATTTTATAATACAACAGTCCCACGATGTCTGCCAGTGCCCATCCGATCGGAACTGACCACCAGATACCGACCACACCGATCTCCGGTATTGCAGATAATATATATGCCAGAGCCACCCGGGTTCCCAGTGAAAAAACGGTAAGCACTACACTCATCCCGGGTCTTCCTAAAGCCCGGTACAGACCATATAGCAGAAACAGCCATCCGATTCCAATATAGCATGCTCCTTCAATACGCAGATAGCGTACCCCCTCCATGATGATATCCGTTTCTCCGGCATCTATAAATATCATCATAAGCGGCTTTGCAAAGACATACACCAATGCAGATATCACCACACAGAAAATTGCGGATATCCGCACAGCTTCTTTCAGTCCCTGCTGTATTCTCTTCTTTTCTTTTGCTCCATAATTCTGTGCAATAAACGTAGAAAATGCATTTCCAAAATCCTGCACAGGCATATATGCAAAAGCGTCGATCTTTACAGCAGCCGCAAATGCAGCCATAATGACTGTTCCAAAGCTGTTTACAAGTCCCTGGACCATAAGTATTCCAAGATTCATGACCGACTGCTGGATGCATGTCAGCATGGAAAAAGAGAGGATTTCACGGATCCGTTCTTTTTTCAGATAACCGATTTTCCGGATCGCACGCACCTGCTTATGATTTACGAGTGTATAGAGCATGATACCAAGTCCTGACAGATACTGTGAAAGCACAGTTGCCTGCGCTGCTCCTGACACTCCCAGCTCCAGACCGATAACAAACCAAAGATCAAGTATAATATTCAACACAGATGACAGGGCCAGAAACACAAGTGGTACAACAGAATTACCGATTGCCCTGAGATATGAAGTGAAATAATTGTACAGAAAAACAGCCGGAATCCCCATAAAGATCACAAACAGGTATGCTCTCATGTCTCCCCACACTTCATCCGGAACTCTGAGAAACGATCGAAGCCCGTCAAGGCTCACGTAGGCAATCATATTCAGTAATACCGTCACAGCAGTAATAAAGAAAAACGAGGCACAGATATCCTCTTTCAGTCCATTTTCATCACGCTGGCCAAACCGGATAGAAAACAACGCACCGCATCCCATGCACAGGCCCAAAAGAATGGACGTTATAAATGTCATAAGTGTAAATGAGGAGCCTACCGCAGCAAGCGCCTTTTCGCCCAGAAAGTGCCCGACAATCAGTGTATCTGCTATGTTGTAACACTGCTGCAGCAGATCTCCAAGTATCATCGGAATGGCAAATAAAAGCATTGACCTTACAACAGGTCCTTTTGACAAATCTCTGTTCACCTTGTGCCTCCAAAATGTAAGTTTTATATTTCGTCACGCATCAAAGATATCAAAGGCTTGCGGCTGTAAAAATCCATTTTTTATTCCGGATCCTGATTCCTCACGGACAGGCGGTCAACAGCTTCCTGAAGTCTCTGAAAAAACATTCCCGCATGATAGCCGTCTGCTACCGCATGGGCTATCATCAGGTTCACAGGCATCAGAATCCGGTCTCCTGATTTTTCATATTTTCCCATGGTAATGATCGGAAAATACATCAGTTCTGTACTGTTGACCGTCCTGCTGCCAAATGCCGTAAATGCAGCCCAGGGCACGCAGGAAATGCAGTAAAAATTGGCTGGCTGTCCTGCTTTTACCTTGATTCCCCTTTTCTCCTGTCCCTTTTCCATATCCTCTGTGATTTCCCGGTAAAAGGTTTCAAAATCATCAGAATAGCCCGTCCAGCAATCGGAAAAGGTTTTATCATCCTCATGAAAAATCGTATAATTCGGGACCACCTGATCCCACACACATAAATTTCCCTCCGCATCTCGAAACATGCGGAAATTCTCCATCTGGTTGAGTACCTTTGTTACCAGATAAATGATAGACGGATAAAATTTATGACCGCTCTCATGACAGAAATCCAGCAGATTTTTTACATTGATCGGCACCGTCATATTGCATTCGATTTTTAATTTTTCCGTATAATATTGATAGTGTTCCCTGCGCGGCCAGGCAGCCATATCTATTTTTCTGTAGCCAGTCATGGTATCCTTACTCCCTTCCTATTTTTTACAGCAGATCCAGCAGTACAGCATAAAGCGGCTCATTCTGCTTTACCACCAGCAGCAACTCTTCCTTGGCGCCATTTAACTGGTGAAATAAGCGTCTCACCGATCGGTCATCGGAGCGCAGATAATTCTGTCTGTCATAAAAATACCGCTGATCCAGTACCATGGCAAGACGGTCTGCGCAAATGGCCGGTTCCGCTTCATTCAAAATTACCTGATAGCCCTGATGCTGCGCATCACTCAAAAGAACGTCTGCCTCCCGGTCATCGTTGGCATACAGCACGGTAACATGCGGAAAATGTCTTCCCTTTTTGCGTTCCGGAAGACACATCATGTTCTGGATAAAAGAAGAAATCTCTGCATTTGTCCGGATCCTGTTTGTGAGCCGGAAGCTCTGAATTCCGGAGATTTGTTCCAGCGCATGTACTGCTGCCCGGTCCAGTTCCTCCGGAGATAGCATATTCTCATAATCGCTTGAGAAGATGACCGGCCGGTTCCCGCAGTACCGCAGCAGATATTCCAGTTTTTCCTGAGAAAGGAGATGCGCTTCATCTACAAGAACAGCACTTGCGCCTGAAAGAATATCTGACGTAATCTGAGCGTCCGCCAGGTACTTTACCCGCCTCAGCCGCTCATGCAATACCTTCCACTGCTCCACAGCCTCTCCACAGTGGATCAGACAGACCTGCTGTCTTACAGAAAGCTTCATGGCCATATCATAAAGAAGCAGAGTCTTCCCCGTTCCCGGAAGCCCCTGAAACCAGTAATATCCGGTTCTTTCCAGACGGATCTTCTTTAAGATCTGCCGTTCAATATCCCTCTGCTGCGCTGTCAGAAAATACTCTTTTTTTAAGAATCGGGAGGGCTCCGTCAACGGGGAGATCAGAAACAGTTCCGCCTGAAACAGTGCTTCCGCATTCCCCCTATAGTCTTCGCTTTCATTCTGCAGCTCACTGCACAACTGCTCCCAGTCTGTATCCGCAAGATGGTCATGGTTCGTCAGGCGGACCAGACGGTTCTGGCTGCTGATATACGTATACGACCGGATCGGTTTCCCCAGTACTGACAGATAATACCGGTTCTGCAGAAGCTGACGACGCATAGCCTCCTCCGACACTGCTCCGCTTTTCAGCTCAATATTGACAATCTGGTCTTCCTTGATCTGAAGAAGATCAAATTCCTTTCCCAGCCGCGGAATCTGGAAAGAATAGAAAAAGCGCAGTCCGCAGACATCCGGCATCCGGCTTTCCAGTTGCTCCACCAGATTTTTCAGGCTGTCTAACTCCCATTCCCGCATTTTTAACGGCTTTTCCCGTTTGGACAGCTGACGCTCCATTCTGGAAAGCTGTGCCAGATTCTGTTTTCTTGTAATGGCATAAATTGAAATTGATTTCATAGATTAACTCCGGATTTTTAGTGAACTTCCACTCATATCTAAATCCAAAAACACCTTAATCAGCCAGAAAAACACCAGCAGTACCAAAACCGGAATCACACAGGAAGTGATAAGCATCACGGCGATGGCTTCTGCAAAACGGCTTAAGGAATGTTCAATCTTCTGCAGCAGTTCTTCGGAAGATAATGTCACATTTTCCACGACGCTGGTCGCCGTTTCTTTTGCGCTTTCAAGAGCGCCTTTGGCTTTTTCCCAGAGACTAGCTACGCCCGTACCCTTATTTTCCAACTGATCAGAAGACTGGCCAGTCTGTGCTCCACTGTTCCTCTGCTGCACCTCTGCTCCTTCTCCCGATTCGCTCTCCAGAATCTTCTGTGTTCCTTTTGCTTCTTCCAGGGTCATCTCAATCTGAGCATGATAGGTATTATCGATCAGATCAGACAACTTTACACTGGCAGGAACCACCAGAAAAATACAGATACCAAACGCCAGCAGTCTCCTGGCCAAACGGCCAATACTGCGGTTTTTCAAAATCAGATTTCCAGCAAACAACACGCACGCTGCCGGAATGAACAGCTTAAACGCCGCGTAACCAGTCAGCGTTACCAGATACTTTTCCAGATATACAGCACAAAGTACAATAAGCAGATATCCGCTCAAATCCGCAACCTTTTCTGCAATCGGTGTTCCCACATCACCCGGAATCAGCGTGATCAATGCCGATGTAGCGGTAGCTGCCACTGTCAATTCCAACACCGTACCTTTTTTCTCATCCAGTGCTGCAATAGTCGCTTTATGATGTTCCGGGGCTGATGCATATTTTGCTCCTGCGCTAAATGATAAAATCGCAAATACAAGCAATAGCACAATTCCAATCCATTTCTTTTTATCATAGGTAAGATCCATCTCATTCCTCCCTCTGTCCATCCTCTGGTGCCCGGTTTACTTTATTTTCTCATCCAGATACGCATCCAGAAACCATTCCGCCAGACTGTTCGGCCGGATATTCGCTCTCGCTTCTTCTGGCGTAAACCACTTGCATCGGTCAATCTCCTGATTGATATGCAATGCTTTCGCGTTATCTACATAGGCAGTAAAATTGCACATCAGCGTGTTGGATGGCTCAAAAAATCGGGTCCGGTTGAATTTCATGCGGGATACATGAAGACCGGTTTCTTCCCGAACTTCCCGCGCCACAGCATCTTCCTCTGCCTCGCCCCGGTTCACATAGCCCGCCACCAGAATATAAGTCGGCTTTCCATACTGCTGGATCAGAAGGATCTTTCCTGTCTCTTCATCCGTCACGATCATGCTGACCGCCACGTTATACATAGGGAAACGGTACTGCTGGCACTGCGGACAGTAGGGAACGATACCTTCTCCTTCCAGATCTTTTTCAATGAGTTCCGTACCACATTCATAACAATGTTTCTGAATCATACTCGTGCACTCAGTTTCCTCCGGCTCCTTACATACATCTACCCATCCTTTCGCCCCGGCTACTTCCTCCAGTTCCGGAATCGTCAGCTTTACAGCGCTGTGGTCGTTGCCTGCTGCCGGGTAAACCACTTCAAACTGCTTCAGACTTTCATCCAGATACACTTCCACACCTTCGTTGATGCCAAAGGGGCACACACCGCCCGGCGCATGACCTACATACTGTTCTACCTCATCAAACGGGATCATTTTCGCTTTCACATGGAAGGTATCTTTGTATTTCCGGTTGTCTACCTTTGCCGTTCCCTCCGTCAAGATCAGTACGGTTTTGTTCCCCTGCAGAAAAGACATGGTTTTCGCGATCATAGCCGGCTGCACCCCCAGCGCTTCTGCGGCCTCATGAACCGTTGCGGTGGAATCTTTCAATTCGATGACATGATCCAGAAATCCTTTTACTTCCAGATATGCCTTTGCCTTTTCTAATGACATGTTCTTTTGTTCCTCTCTCACTCGCAATAATTCAAACCTGAATACAGTGAAAGCCACCGCATACGAAACGTGCGGCGGCCTTCTGCCATCGTCTTACAGTCTGCAAATGCCTATGGCATTCGCAGGTCTGTTTCAACATATTTCTTTCTATTTATGCTTCGGTACCATAACTTCCATACCGCCCATATACGGCTGCAGCACTTTCGGGATCTTGACAGTTCCATCTTCCTGCAGGTTGTTCTCCAGGAATGCGATCAGCATACGCGGCGGAGCCACTACGGTGTTATTTAAGGTATGAGCAAAGTACTTTCCATCCGGTCCGTCTACGCGGATCTTTAAACGGCGTGCCTGTGCGTCTCCTAAGTTGGAGCAGGAACCTACCTCGAAGTACTTCTTCTGACGCGGGGACCATGCCTCTACGTCGCAGGATTTTACCTTTAAGTCTGCCAGGTCACCGGAGCAGCACTCCAGAGTGCGGACCGGAATGTCCATGGAACGGAACAGATCTACGGTGTTCTGCCACAATTTGTCATACCACATCTTAGACTCTTCCGGCTTGCAGACAACGATCATCTCCTGCTTCTCAAACTGATGGATACGGTATACGCCGCGCTCCTCGATGCCGTGCGCGCCCTTTTCCTTACGGAAACACGGAGAATAGCTGGTCAGAGTCTTCGGAAGTTCGTTCTCCGGAGTGATGGTGTCGATGAATTTACCGATCATGGAGTGCTCACTGGTACCGATCAGGTACAGGTCCTCACCCTCGATCTTGTACATCATGGCGTCCATCTCTGCGAAGGACATAACGCCGGTTACGACGTTACTGCGGATCATGAACGGCGGGATGCAGTAGGTGAAGCCGCGGTTAATCATGAAATCACGTGCGTAGGAAATCACTGCGGAATGCAGTCTTGCGATATCGCCCATCAGATAGTAGAAGCCGTTTCCGGCTACCTTGCCTGCTGCGTCTAAATCAATACCGTCAAAGGTCTTCATGATATCGGTATGATACGGAATCTCAAAATCCGGTACAAACGGATCACCAAATTTCTCGATCTCTACGTTCTGGCTGTCATCCTTACCGATCGGTACGCTTGGATCGATGATGTTCGGAATGGTCATCATGATCTTTAATACCTTTGCCTCCAGCTCGGTCTCCTGAGCCTCCAGCTCTGCCAGGCGTGCTGCGTTTGCTGCTACCTGAGCCTTAACCTCTTCTGCCTCGTCCTTCTTGCCCTGTCCCATTAACTGACCGATCTGCTTGGACAGCTTGTTACGGGATGCGCGAAGGTTATCAGCCTCAGCCTTCGCTGCGCGGTTCTTCGCGTCCAGCTCGATAACCTCGTCAACCAGCGGAAGCTTTTCAAACTGGAACTTATTCTCAATATTTTTCTTTACGATGTCCGGATTCTCACGGACAAACTTTAAATCTAACATTTTTTCCTCCTGTATACGTTTCCCTGTTCCCGACCACCAAGCGCGCCTGGAAACAAAAAATGTAGTATAATCAAATTCGATTATACTACATTTCCATCGGGTTGGAAACCCCTAATTCCGGGAATCCGGCCCGTATCGTTTTTATTTCGTTACTGTTCACGCGTTGCGCAAACAGCAATGGATTTTGCCGATGCTTCGCATTCCAGATCGGCAAAATCTGCTACCAGAACTATATCGTACGGAATTTTCAGTTCAGAAAACTCCTACCGTGCACAGTAACTTTATTTCAGCCGGTTAAGGATCGAGTATCCGATGGTTCCATCCGGCATCTTTACACCAAAATCCTCTGCAATGGTTGCTCCGATCACTGCAAAGGTATCTGTCTCCGGAAGTTCTCCGTTTTCTTTGAGTGCTTTTGAGTAAGCCAGAAATGGCACCTTTTCGCGGGTATGGTCTGTTCCGGTATAGGTCGGATCATTTCCGTGGTCGGCGGTGATGATGAGAAGATCATCCTCCCGCAGGGAATCTAACAGTATGCCAAGATTTACATCAAACTTTTCAATCTCCTGTGCGTAGCCGGACGGATTTCTCCTATGGCCCCACAGAGCATCGAAATCTACCAGATTTACAAAACAAAGGCCATGAAAATCTCTCTTTGCCACATCGATGGTCTGCTCCATACCATGTACAGAGCTCTTGGACTTATAGGCCTCTGTGATGCCCTCACCGACAAAAATGTCATTGATTTTTCCGATTGAAATGACATCAAAGCCTGCATCCTTTAATGCATTCAGCGCAGTCGGGCCAAACGGCTTTAACGCATAGTCGTGGCGGTTGCTGGTACGCCTGAACTCACCCTTCTTTCTGCCCACATACGGTCTGGCAATGACACGGCCAACCTTCCACTCATCCTTCATGGTCAGTTCTCTTGCAATCTCACAGCAGCGGTACAGCTCATCGAGGCCAAAGGTTTCCTCGTTGCCGCAGATCTGAAGCACAGAATCTGCTGAAGTATACACGATCATGTGGCCGGTTGCAATTTCTTCCTCCGCAAGCTCATCCAGGATTTCCGTGCCGCTGGCGCTTTTGTTTCCGATCACTTTATGCCCTGTACGCTTTTCAAGTTCTTTGATGAGTTCCGGCGGAAATCCGTGCTCTGTGAAGGTCTGAAATGGTTTTTTCACCTCCAGTCCCATCATCTCCCAGTGTCCGGTCATGGTATCTTTGCCGAGGCTCTTTTCCCGCAGTTTTCCATAGTAGCCAAGAGCATTTTCCACCGAAGCCACCTGCTTAAGCGGGGTCAGGTTCGCCATGCCAAGCTTCTGAAGATTCGGGATCGTAAAAGTATCTACGGACTCTGAAATATGTCCCAGTGTGTTCACGCCGATATCACCGAAATCAGCAGAATCCGGCATGGCTCCCACTCCAAGGGAATCCATGACTACTACAAATATACGTTTGAATTTCTCCATGTTTTGCTCCTTATGTTAAATTATCCGGTCCAAAGCCCAGCGGCAGCAGTTCTTTTAAGGAAAAGATCTCATATTGCTTCTTTGATGTTGCCAGAATAATCTGAAACTCCTCCGGATCACAAAACTCCATCATCACCTGACGGCAGACGCCGCAGGGAGCTGCATACTTGTTTAATTCCTTGTTCATGCCGCCAACTATGCAGATGGCATCAAATTCCAGCACGCCTTCGCTGACTGCTTTAAAAAACGCAGTGCGTTCTGCGCAGTTGCTTGGGGTGTAGGCTGCATTCTCAATATTGCAGCCGCCGTATACACTGCCGTTTTTGGCAAGCAGCGCTGCGCCCACATGAAAATGGGAATACGGCGCATAAGAATAATCCATCATGCCGATGGCCTGATCGATCAATGCCTCAATCTGGTTCTTTTCCAGTTTCTTCATAAAACTCAAACTCCTTTATTGCTTCGCCCGCTAAGCTTTCCGAGCAGCCGGTCCGGTGATCAATAGCCGGTTGCCTCCTCCTGCTTTACCAGCTTGATGATACGGCTGGTGCCAAGACGGTCAGCTCCCAGAGCAAGGAACTTTTCTGCATCATCCAGGGAAGAAATACCACCTGCTGCTTTCATCTTCACATTCGGTCCAATATGCTCAGAAAACAGCCTGATATCATCAAAGGTTGCTCCTGCTTTTGAAAATCCGGTAGAGGTCTTGATATAATCTGCTCCTGCTCTGGTCACCACCTCGCACATGCGGATTTTTTCTTTCTCAGTGAGAAGACAGGTTTCGATGATCACTTTCAGGATTTTAGCGCCGCATGCTTTTTTCAGGGTACGGATTTCCTCCTCGATACAGTCGAATCTGCCGTCCTTTACCCAGCCGATATTGATCACCATATCAATTTCATCTGCGCCATTGGCAAGCGCATCCTTTGTTTCAAATTCCTTGACAGCAGTAGTCATATAGCCATTCGGAAAACCAATGACAGTGCAGACTGCCATCTTATCCTGAAGATATTCTTTTGCCTGTTTTACATAGGACGGCGGAATACAGACAGAAGCAGTCCCGTAAGCAACCGCATCATCACAGATTTGTTTGATCTCAGCCCAGGTTGCAGTCTGAGTCAGCAGCGTATGGTCAACATGCTTTAAAATTTCTTTTATATCCATTGTATGGATCCCCCTTATATATTATGAATTATTTGGACTGCCGATATGATCAGGCCAGCTCCAGCGCAATTTCCATCATCTTGTTAAAGCCAAGCTGACGTTTTTCTGCGCTCAGGCGTTCGCCTGTATACAGATGATCGGAAATTGTCAGCAGGCAAAGTGCTTTCTTTCCGGCCTTCGCCGCATTCATGTAGAGGGCAGCCGCCTCCATTTCTACTGCAAGCACGCCCATGCCACGCCATAGATCATTGACATTTCCCATCTCGTTGTAGAAAATATCGGAGGAAAGCACATTTCCGACTACAACATCGGTTCCCTGGCGTTTTGCTGTCTCAACAGCCCGGCTTAACAAATCGTAATCCGCGATTGGTGCAAACGTTCCCGGGAGGCCATATTGATATGCGTAATTGGAATCGGTACAGGCACCCATTCCGATCACTACATCCATCAGCTTCATGTGATCCTGCAAGGCACCTGCAGAACCAATGCGGATAATCTGGTCTACCCCATAGAAGTTAAAAAGCTCATAGGAATAGATTCCCATGGATGGCATGCCCATGCCTGCGCCCATAACGGAAATCTCTTTTCCTTTGTAGGTTCCGGTATATCCGAACATATTGCGGACCGCGGTTACCTGTCTTGCATTTTCCAGATATGTATCTGCAATGTACTTCGCACGCAGCGGATCTCCCGGCATCAGTACGGTTTTTGCAAAATCGCTGGCTTTTGCACTATTATGCGCAGTTGGTGTGTTCGTCATAATCATCTTCTCCTTTCTTTCCATAAGATTTCGTTTTTTCAGACTTGTGCTGCATCTTCCATGATCAGTTTCCGGATCGACTCGATCGCTACCCGGATTGCCATATCGGTATCATGGGCTACCGGATTCGGCAAACCCTGTTTCTCACGCTCCTGATTTGCCATCACTAAAAACACAGATCCACAGCGTACATGAAGCGTACTTGCCACAATGAAGAGTGCCGCAGACTCCATCTCGGACGCCAGACAGCCCAGACGTTTCCAGGCCTCCCATTTGTTCAGAAGCTCATAACTCACCGGCATGGCTTCCGGCGAATGCTGGCCATAGAACGCGTCCTTGCACTGCACCACACCAACATGACAGGTCTGGCCCAGTTCTCTGGCGGAAGCCCGCAGTGCATTGGTGATGTCCAGATCCGCAATGGCCGGAAATTCGATCGGTGCATATTCCTTGCTGGTTCCTTCCATGCGGATGGCACCGCTTGCCACAACCACATCCCCGCTCTTGACATCCAGCTGCACGCCGCCGCAGGTACCCACACGGATAAAGGTATCTGCACCGCACTTCACCAGTTCTTCCATAGCAATGGATGCAGACGGACCGCCAATACCGGTGGAAGTCACACTAACTTTCACGCCGTCTAAATAGCCTGTGTAGGTTACATATTCACGACTGTCTGCCACCAGCCTGGCATCGTCAAAATAAGCTGCAATCTTCGCACAGCGTTTTGGGTCTCCCGGAAGGATTACGTAACGTCCAACCTCTCCTGCTCCAACCTGAATGTGATACTGCTTATCCGGATTTTCTGAATACTTCATCTTTCATTCCCCCATTTCATTGATCTGAATGCCTGCCACAGGCTGATAGTGTCTTCAGCTTCGCTCATTTTGTTCATTTTCACATTTTATATCTTTATTCTACCATATTTATATCACATTTTTCATAAGCAAGAAAGGACAAATTACAATTTAGAGAATAACCAATAAGGTCCGAAGGTTCGGTCAGGCCCTACAGAATAAGCAG
>NZ_QUIV01000050.1 GCF_003480315.1 Clostridium sp. AM33-3
CCCACCGGTGTGGTGGCGGATTTGTATAGCCGTCGGCGCTCGGTGCTGATTGGAATGTTCCTCTACGGCCTGGGCTTTCTGATGGAGGGTGCGCTACCGTGGTTCGCGCCGGTTCTGCTGGCCCAGGTTGTCTGGGGTTGCGGTGATACCTTCATCACCGGCGCTCTGGAGGCGTGGATTGCCTCGGAGGAAGAGGACAAACCCATAGACAAGGTGTTCCTGCGGGGCAGTCAAATGGGGCAAATCGGCGGCGTTCTGGGCGTGGTGCTGGGCACACTGCTGGGAAACATAAACCTGCAAATGCCTGTCATCTTGGGGGGCAGTTTGTGCTTGTTGTTGGGGCTGGTGATGGTTCGCATCATGCCAGAAACCAACTTCTCCCCTGCTATTGAGGAACGGCAGGGCTTGCTTAAAGACTTTGTCTGCCTGTTCAAGCTCAACCTGGGCTTTGTGAAAGGCGCACCTGTGTTGCTGGCGCTCTTAGCAATCACACTATGCGGGGGACTTGCCAGTGAAGGCTTTGACCGGCTCTCCACCGCTCATTTTCTGGATGACACGGTAATACCCGTTATCGGGCCGCTGAACAGCGTCACTTGGTTCGGTGTTATCAGTCTTATCGGCAGCGGCTTAGGTATTCTGGCTTCTCAGTTGCTCATCGCCCGCATGGAGAAAAAAGGGACTGTCAGCCGAACCAGTGTGGTCATGTCCACCAGCGCCGGGTATATCCTGTGCCTGGTTCTCTTCGCGGTGGGGCGGAGCTTTTGGTTCATGTTGTTGGTGTTCCTGCTGGCGGGGCTTATGCGCACCATCAAGGAGCCTGTGCTGGCCGCCTGGATGAACGACCATGTGGATGAGAAAATGCGCGCCACAGTCTTTTCCACCAGCGGACAGCTGGACTCTTTCGGGCAGATCATCGGCGGGCCTATTGTGGGGCTGGTAGCCCAGCAGGTGTCCATACCCTGGGGGCTGGTCTGTACCGCTTTCCTGCTGTTGCCCGCGCTGTTCTTAGTGCCGGTGGCGGGAAAGAAGCGGGATTGATATGGCATAGTTAAGTTTACTGACGAGCGGGAGATTACTTCCGCTCGTCTTCATTTAGTAGCGCAAAATTTGAGGACTCTTTATTTCCTTATTCGGTATAGCGGAGGCGGCTGTCAATTCGACATAATTTTCTTGTGATACTTTACCGTACATGAGCATT
>NZ_QUIV01000051.1 GCF_003480315.1 Clostridium sp. AM33-3
GGCAAAGGTGTTGATTATTTTTTCAGAAACGTACCAACAGTCACAAAGAAAATAGGACTTTACCGGAGGAACTGGCAGCTCCTTTGCGATATCCTGAACAATGTCAATTTTAGAAATCGACTTGTTGTACAGCACAAAAGCATAATTCAAAACAATGCCGTTACAGGAAAGCATAACCGAAACTGCCTGGTGCCCATAGTCCTGTTTTCCCTTCAAATGAGATTGATGAAAATACGCATCTTCAATCGGATGCAGGACCCGTGACGAAGGCTTTGTCTTTGAAGCTATCGTATCGTCAACAATACAGAAAACAGGTTTTCCGGTGCGGGCTGCTTCTGAATAAATAATCTCAATGACAGACTGTTTTAATGTATCTGAAAGCAACGATTCATCCCACTTTCCAGAGTTGAGGAAATGGGCAATTGTAGTTCTGTGGCAGAAACTGTTTTTAGCAAAATCCGTGGTTTTTCCATGGTATCCAGAAAGAAAGATGCTAATCAGGATACTCATAAGATGATTGATCATTCGATTAGAATATGATTTGCATAAATCTAATTTTTTAAACTGGTTGTATATGAATGTTGAATGATGTATAGTATTTGCAGGAGACACCTTCTTTCGTGAATGCTGTAAATGTTGGTTTGGTCACTTTCATTATACAACACAATCGAACTCAAGGTGTCTTTCTTTTATGCAAAATCACGAACTTGCTCATTTATAGT
>NZ_QUIV01000052.1 GCF_003480315.1 Clostridium sp. AM33-3
GTTCTGTAGGCCCTCCCCGGAACTTCGGACCCTTTCGTGCTATTCCCTTAAATTGCAATATGCCTATTTCATTGTGTGATACGTTTCATAGATTTTATCCGGATCATAGTTCGGTGACATTGGAGCTGCAATCTGACAGACTGCTTTTACGAAATTTGGATCCAATTCCAGAATATCCGCGATTTGTTCTGGTGTGTAATTTTTTTGCATTTTTGCAAGAATTAATTGAATAAATGCCCTGGTTTTTCCTTCGTTTCTTCCTTCGGTTTTTCCCTGAGCTATTCCCTCGGCTATTCCTTCACTCTTGCCACGCTCGTGCCCCATATTCCAGTATTGCTCCTGAAGCATTTTATAGTTTTTTTCTTCGTCATATTCATAGATACTCATTTTCACAACCTCCGCTCGGTTCCTGCGCAGGAAATCTGCCATGATATCCTGATGAATACATTCATCAATTGCCTCATTGACTGCGTGTTTGAGGTTCATACCGTTTTTCCGTTTTTCACGGACCAATGCAACAAACGCGGAATAGTCATGAAGCTCCCGGCATTTTTCCATCAATTCTGCATTATAACCCTTGTTAATGTTTAATACCAGTGTTTCCAGTTCCAGGTAAGGATGCTCAGTTCTGGGGCGATAAAGATCAGACAGACGAAGGATGGCTCGTTCCTCCATTTTCTGTTC
>NZ_QUIV01000053.1 GCF_003480315.1 Clostridium sp. AM33-3
ACAATCGAACTCAAGGTGTCTTTCTTTTATGCAAAATCACGAACTTGCTCATTTATAGTTTTATTTTTATTTTATCATACATTTCCTGGTCGAAGGCTATTGTTATTAACTGATTTTCCGGAATTTTTACAAGAAAACGGATTTGGCCGGACGCTGGGAAATCTGCCTGGATTTCTTCGATGAAAATATCTGGATCTGCATTCTGAATTTGGGTGAAGATGTGAAGTTTCATCAACTCTATGATTTTATCATTAAGGTCGTGTTCGAAAATAAGAGCCTTTTCCCGAAGTTGCGTAAGAGAACGGACTACTCTGTATTGATAGGTTTCGCCCAGTTCATATTTTTGCCCAAAGGTTCCATCCTGGATTGCCTGAAAAGTTTCAAGGGCCAGGTGCTCGTCATGATCCATCATGACACACTGGATCATCAGTTCATGATCCGGAGAGTAGTACAGCATAGGATGGTCCACAAAGCGCGTGGAATGGCAGTGCGGGCAGATGTATTGTGAAAGATGCCCTGATAAAAGCTGCTTTTTCTGTTCCTGGTTGGTTTTGCTATTAATGTCGGAGACCGTTTCAAGTTTTGTGTAAACGTTAAAAACTGATATAAGATTTGTGAATAGT
>NZ_QUIV01000054.1:0-361 GCF_003480315.1 Clostridium sp. AM33-3
TTACAACGGAGAACAGAAAATGGAGGAACGAGCCATCCTTCGTCTGTCTGATCTTTATCACCCCAGAACCGATCATCCATACCTGGAACTGGAAACACTGGTATTAAACATTAACAAAGGTTATAATGCAGAATTAATGGAAAAATGCCGGGAGCTTCATGACTATTCCGCGTTTGTTGCATTGGTCCGTGAGAAACGAAAAAACGGTATGAACCTCAAACACGCAGTCAATGAGGCAATTGATGAGTGTATTCATCAGGATATCATGGCAGATTTCCTGCGCAGGAACCGAGCGGAGGTTGTGAAAATGAGTATCTATGAATATGACGAAGAAAAAAACTACAAAATGCTTCAGGAGCAA
>NZ_QUIV01000054.1:371-586 GCF_003480315.1 Clostridium sp. AM33-3
GTGAAAATGAGTATCTATGAATATGACGAAGAAAAAAACTACAAAATGCTCCAGGAGCAATACTGGAATATGGGGCACGAGCGTGGCAAGAGCGAAGGAATGGCCGAGGGAATGGCTCAGGGAAGAGCTGAAGGAAGAGCTGAGGGAAGAGCTGAAGGAGAACTTAAAGAAGCAATACGTTTGATCCTGATCAAAATCAAAAAACAACAGTCCCC
>NZ_QUIV01000055.1:0-366 GCF_003480315.1 Clostridium sp. AM33-3
ATAATAATTCTTAAAGAATTTATTCTAGATATATTCAATATGCAGTTTTCAAGGTACATACAGGCACGAAAGAGATATCTTAAGTACCTAGTGGAGATGGAGAGATTCGAACTCTTGACCCCCTGCTTGCAAGGCAGGTGCTCTCCCAACTGAGCTACACCCCCACGGGATATGGACTTAGGTGGGCCTTACCTCTCTTCCGAGAATTATGACCCGCCAAGTCCAAATATGGGCTTAAGTGGACTCGAACCACCGACCTCACGCTTATCAGGCGTGCGCTCTAACCGGCTGAGCTATAAGCCCATATAAATCTGGCACCCACCTGCTCTCCCATGCCGTCTCCAGCATAGTACCATCGGCCGCTTA
>NZ_QUIV01000055.1:376-576 GCF_003480315.1 Clostridium sp. AM33-3
CTGGCACCCACCTGCTCTCCCATGCCGTCTCCAGCATAGTACCATCGGCCGCTTAGGTCTTAACCGTCGTGTTCGGGATGGGAACGGGTGTTTCCCCTAAGCGCATCGGCACCAGAAATCTTGGAACCTTTTATCAAAGATTCAACAGTGTTTAAAACCCTTACTTCTTCGTTTCCTTAGAAAGGAGGTGATCCAGCCGC
>NZ_QUIV01000056.1 GCF_003480315.1 Clostridium sp. AM33-3
AGGTTGTGAAAATGAGTATCTATGAATATGACGAAGAAAAAAACTACAAAATGCTCCAGAAGCAGTACTGGAATATGGGGCACGAGCGTGGCAAGAGCGAAGGAATAGCCGAGGGAGAACTTAAAGAAGCAATACGTTTGATCCTGATCATAATCAAAAAACAACAGTCCCCGGAACAAATTGCTGATTTTTTGGAACTGGATCTGAATTTCGTAAAAGCAGTCTGCCAGATTGCAGCTCCAATGGCACCGGATTACGATCTGGATAAAATTTACGAAAAGTATCACGCGATAAAATAGATATATTGCAATTATAGGACAGAACGAATAAAGGTCCGGAAGAGAACGAGACCGCCTTCCTCTATTTTCACATATCGTTGTTTGCTTGCTCTCACAACACGCGTTCGCCTGCATCGGACTACATCCGCTGCATTCGTACACGTGTGTTCAAGATGCAAACACCTGATATGCTGAAAATCCCGGAAAGCGGTCTCATTCACTTCCTATTGCATTGGATCCGCTACAAAAAGCATTGACTACAACCCATATTAACTCTGTCATATAAAAC
>NZ_QUIV01000006.1:0-71628 GCF_003480315.1 Clostridium sp. AM33-3
CTGAGTAATTTTATCTTACATCAGTTTGGAGGTTTACACAAACTTTGGGATACTCCCCCATCTCGGCATTCTTGCGCTCTGCTGTCGCCGCCCGAAAGAAATAACCGGGCGTATTTCGTTCTTTTCCCCTTCTTTTTCCAATATCAATACCAGAAATCGTACGGATTGCTGATCTCCGTGGCATCCTTCTTTCTGCGCGTTTCTGTGTATGTAGAGTAGAAATTCTGCGTAGTGGAAACATTCTGATGCCCAAACATCCTGGACACTACTTCAATCGGAACATCATGATCCAGCAGATAAGTTCCTGAGGAACCACGCAGAGAATGAGGATGCAGATTTTTAGTAATTCCGGCCTCAGCCAGCTACCTCTTCAGTTTTTTATTAAGATTAGAGGGGGATAATAAATTTTTCTTTGTTCCTGGGAAAATCAAATCATCTGTGGATATTCCGTAACAACGCCTATTTAAAATTGCCGCAGCAATTTCTGGTGGAGTCAAAACACGAACAGACCCTACCGTTTTTGTACGACCGTCCTCATACTCTCCTGTTCGCTGAATTGATAATTCTCCTGTCTTTTCATTCCAGTCTCTTTTCTGGAGACCAAGAATTTCTCCCGGGCGTGCACCAATTAATAGAGCTACCGTAAATACATCTGCGCATGTAATATCCAATGCATATTTAGGCTGCTCTCTTATCTTTTGGAAATATGCTAATGCTATTTCAAACTCTTCTCCTACTAAAAAGTCCGCTTCTGTCTTGGCAGGACTGCTTTGCTTAAATTGCTTTAATACAATCGCCGGCGATTTTTCCGGACGATACAAATAATAATCATCAATAGCGGTCACGACAAGGCGGATAATTCGATTTAGCGTGGAAGCACTGTAGTATACATATTCTGGCTCATGCTTCTTCTTTGTAACATGCTTATCATAGCGCGCATTTGAAAGCTGTTTTCGGTAAGTTTCTATATCTTTAACAAAAATGCAGTTCAGCTTTTTGTTTGCAATTTCAAATGGGCAAAGCAGCGAGTGAAAGACATCCCATTCTCGTTTCGTAGAAACGTCTCTACGGGCTTCTCTGCCCTTTTCCCTATCATACTCCTTAGCACACTCTTCAATAAGGTTCTTGACGGCCTCAGCAAGCGTAATATCCCCATCGTCTTTCTTCATTCCATACTGGATACGCTCATTGCGTTTTTCGATATTCAACTGTAAGGCAGCTCTGGCATCTATCCGATTTTTTCCACTTCCTTCCATCCGCTCAACTGATTCATCTATTAATGTTACCCACTGACGTGCCCTTACATAAGAACGTCCACTTTTTTTATATTCGCTAAAAGTTATTTCATCTGATTTTCTATTTTGTTTTGTCATCATAGTCCACCTCGTAAAATTATTTCCTATATAGACTATGGAGGATTAGAAAAACACCGAGAGAATTTTTTCACACTTATAAATACTTATTAGCAACTAATATATCCATTTTTCGATGAAAAATGGTATTTTCTGGTGGAATGCTGGTGGGAAGGCATTTTTCCACCAGTTCCCCCTAAAAACTTCTTAAAATTGCTTATTCATACTTAATCTTAAAAGTATAAAAAAATCTCCCTAAAATGCCGGAAACCCTTAATTTTCCTTGCTTTTTAGGGAGATTTTCTTTTTTCTTATAAGCTCCTGGCCGGACTCGAACCGGCGACCCACGCATTACGAATGCGTTGCGCTACCAACTGCGCTACAGAAGCGACCTAACAAAAATGCTTTGGACTTACATCCAAAGCATATGACCTCATCGGGAATCGAACCCGAGTTTACGCCGTGAGAGGGCGTCGTCTTAACCGCTTGACCATGAGGCCATTTCTTCAGGCATAAGCTGAAGTGAGTCGAGGCGACAAGATTCGAACTTGCGACCTCTGCGTCCCGAACGCAGCGCTCTACCAAACTGAGCCACGCCTCGCTACGTTCTGTAGTATAATATAAATTGTGTTAATTGTCAACAACAATTTGAATTTTTTTATTTTATATTTTGCAGTTACCCGGCATACAGGTGAAGAATGCCGGGTAACAAACTATCATCCCAGTAGATTCATGACCATTTCCCGGTCAAATACCACCGCGGACACATGATCGACTTCTATCTGATACAACGCATTTGCTGCAATGTGCTCGGCCGCCTGCTCCAAATCGCGGATTCCGCTGGTTCCGGCGAAAAACTCCACAACTGCATCCAGTCCGTCTGGCGCTACCACGCACTCTCCGGCCTTTAAGCCCATGCGCTTTAAAACCTTTGGCAGCGCAAACCTGGAGAAGATTATTTTCTTTTCTTCTGCCGTATAATCAGGAATATCAATCACTGCAAAACGTGACATCAGCGGCGCACTGATCTGAGCTTTATCGTTGGCGGTCGCAATGGGATACACGCCCACAGTCGGGATCATACACTCCATGTAATTGTCCGTGAAACCAAGATTATCCAACAGGGTTAAAAGCACATCTGCCGGATTGCCGTTGCCCTTGCCGGAAGCCGCCTTGTCCAGCTCATTGATGATAAACACCAGATTGGACTCGCCGGCCATGGAAAACGCATCCATAATGATGCCGGGCTTTGCATTGGCATAGATGCGGGAGCTTCCGGTAAGCTGCTCCGGGTCATTGATCGAACTCATGTCCAGCGTGGTCCACGGCAGCTTCAGGATCCGGGCTACCGCATAGGCAATCTGGGATTTACCGGTTCCAGCCGGTCCTACCAGTAAAAGTCCATAAGCCGGAAGCGTGTGGGTACGGTTGATCTGAATGATCGTCTCAATGATACGCTGTTTTACCCGCTCCATGCCGTAAAGCTCTTCATCCAGAATGCGGCGGGCCTCCTTCGGGTCGATGGACTCAAAATAATTGCTCTTCCACTGCACATTCATCATGATGGAAAGCGCCCGCTGCGCATGACGGCGTTCTTCCGGAGACACTTCATGAGATCGTGCCACTGCAAGATTTCTTCTGGCCCAGAGACGGATGTTGTCCGGCAAGGTTCTTCCTGCACAATTCATAAAGTCCGTAATACTTTGAAGGCTGGTAAGCTTCATGTCATCTCCGGCCTCTTCCAGGCTCTCATCGCTCTCCGCTTCCCCGGGAGCATTGCTTGCAAACAGGCGCTCGATCATGAACTGCAAAAATCCGTCCTCCGCAGAAAGCTTCGTACCACCGCCAAAGGCAGTTTCCCGGATTTTGTAAACCGCATATCCTTCCGGACGGTTTTCTCCGGATAAACGGACACTGATATGGTTTTCGCCAAGCCATTTTAACAGACTGACAAACCGCGCGTCAATTTTCAAAATATCGGCACTGACGGTGCCGTCCTCCTCATGAAATTCAAAGGTCGTACGTTTGACCGGATTGGTAAACATTCCACAGGAATGGTGCTGCCACTTTTTCCTGCTGTTATCCAGGATCAGGATTGGCTTTTCCGGTGATGCCTCCGGCTCACTGGACTGAAATGTGGTGTATGTACATTCGGCCGGATTCTTTTTGTCCGGCGCGTCACTGAAATCAAATACTGGCATATGGTTCCTCCCGCTTATGCATGCTAAAATTCAAAATCTGCGTAATCTTCCGGTAAAAAACGGTGATAAATGATGTGGCATCCTTCATCTTTAAAACAATAGTAATAAGGATCCTCTGCCTCTTTGTCAAAACGGATCAGAATATCAAATTCTCCGTTTTTCACCGGCTCCACTGTTACCGGCCAGGGCTGTTTTTCAAATAGTGCTTTGATCTCCTCCATGGTACAGCCGTGCTTTCCCACCAGTTCTACAAGATCGCGGATAAATTCATTGGGTCTGGTATGTTCCTTTACATAAGCAACACCCTCCTCCGGAATCAGAAAACAGAAGCGTTCCTTCTTTGCCGCAACCGTCACGCCGCCGAGACATGTCTTTGTTTTTTTGCCGAATTCAGTCAGCAGGGCCAGCATCTCCTGTTCTCCAAGCTTTTCTCCGGTCAGATGGACCAGGGAACTGAGGGGATAATACAGGCGGATATTTTCCCTCCGATAACCAAGCTTGGCCTGCTCCTCCTTGATCATATCAATAATGTTCTGTTCCAGTTTATCAAATTTCATGTCATTCTCTCCTGCCAATACCAAAAATGGGGATGCCTGGCATACTACCATCACATCCCTCATTTTATCGGATCCTGTTGTTTTATACTTCGGTCATCTGAAAGCCCTTTGCTGCCAGACATTTCTCCACGAACTCACAATCATCGGTGTGGAGTACCATGACCGGCTTGCCGGACTGGCGGTTAAAGGACAGATACTGGTAATTTACGTTAATGTTGCTCTCAAGGAATGCTGCCAGCACACGGTTTAAGCTTCCAACCTCATCCTCGACCTCAATGCCAAGCACATTGGTCAGGCGGCAAAGATAACCTGCCTTTTGAAGGATTTCCTGCGCCTTATCCGGATCCGTGACTACCATGCGGATGATTCCATACTCCGCGCTGTCGTTGGTAACAGAACCCAGTATGTTGATCTGAGCTTCAGTCAGAATTCCGGTAATGACCTTTAATGCCCCCTTTTTATTTTCAGCATAAACAGAAACCTGTCTTAACATCGCAAATTTCCTCACTTTCAGTTCTTTGTAATAACATCGCTATTACCTATTGTAACCGAAAAATAAGATTCGTCAATATTTTATTGCTTCACATTGCAAAAGTGGCCGCATTTTCCGGGCTTTTTGTTTTTATGACTCCAGTGCACGGATCAGATTCACCATCTCAATGGCACCGGTGGCGCACTCGTATCCCTTATTTCCCGCCTTGCTTCCGGCCCGTTCAATAGCCTGCTCTATATTGTCGGTTGTCAGCACACCGAACATCACCGGAATATCGCTGTTTAAGGAAACATTGGCAATCCCCTTGGAGACCTCGCTGCACACATAATCATAATGGCTTGTGCTGCCGCGGATCACTGCGCCAACGCAGATCACTGCATCATATTTTTTGCTCTTTGCCATTTTAGACGCAATCAGCGGAATCTCGAAAGCACCCGGCACCCAGGCCACATCAATATCTTCCTCTTTTACGTCATGACGTTTCAGCCCGTCCAGGGCACCTCCCACCAGCTTCGATGTGATAAACTCATTAAATCTTGCTGCCACGATTCCTACGCGGATTCCCTGTGCTACTACTTTTCCTTCCAGTACTCTCATGATTGTTCCTTCTTTCTTCTATATATTATATGATTCTCAATAACCAGTTTTAATACCGCAGCAGATGTCCCATACGCTGCTGCTTAGTCCGCAGATAAAACAGGTCATATTTTGTGGCACTCATCTGAATCGGTACCCGTTCCCTGATCGTCATGCCAAACTCGGAAAGCTGGTACACTTTATCCGGATTGTTGGTGAGAAGCCGCATACTCTTCACCCCGAGATCTTTCAGGATCTGTGCGCCGATGTAATATTCCCGCTCATCTCCCGCAAAGCCCAGAGCCAGATTTGCTTCCAGTGTATCCATGCCCTGTTCCTGCAGCTCATAAGCCTTCAGCTTATTGATAAGGCCAATGCCCCGTCCTTCCTGACGCATATACAAAAGAATACCTCTGCCTTCCTGTTCAATCTGGGTCATAGCTGCGGCAAACTGCTGTCCGCAGTCACAGCGCAGGGAACCGAAGGTATCACCTGTCAGACACTCTGAGTGGATACGGCAAAGAACATCCTCACCATCGCCGATGCTGCCCTTCACCAGTGCCACATGATGCTCGCCGTTCAGACGGTTTACAAATCCGTATGCCGTAAATTCTCCATATTTTGTCGGCATGCGGGTTGCAGTCACCCGGTCCACCAGTTTCTCATGGCATTTCCGGTATGCCTGCAGGGCCTGGATCGTGATAAATTTCAAATCCCACTTTTTCGCCAGCCCTATCAGCTCCGAAGTGCGCATCATCGTTCCGTCCTCCCGCATGATCTCACAGCAGAGGCCGCATTCCTTTAAACCGGCCAGGCGGCACAGATCAACGGTTGCTTCTGTATGTCCGTTTCGCTCCAGCACTCCGTTTTTCTTTGCCACCAGTGGGAACATATGACCCGGTCTGCGAAAATCTGCCGGCTTTGCATCATCGGCTACACAGCGCAATGCCGTCACAGAGCGTTCCGCCGCAGAAATACCGGTCGTAGTATCGACACAGTCCACAGAAACCGTAAATGCAGTTTCATGATTGTCCGTATTGTTCGAAACCATCTGCGGAAACTGGAGCTTTTCCGCATAAGCTGCAGACATCGGCATACAGATCAGGCCTTTTCCGTGTGTTGCCATGAAATTAATATTCTCGGTAGTAGCGTACTCTGCCGCACAGATAAAATCACCCTCATTTTCCCGGTCTGCATCGTCTGTCACCAGGATGACATGTCCCTTTCGAAGCTCTTCCAATGCTTCCTCTACTGTATTGTACTGAATCATAATGCTTATTCTCCTTCCTGTATCCTAAAAACCATATTTGGTCAAAAATTCTTTCGTGATGCCGCCAGCGGATGCTTCTGTCTTATGCTTCATGCCGGCTCCTGTATTCTTATGCGTCTCCGGTTCTTCCGGACGCATAAGTCTCTCCACATATTTTCCGATGATATCGGTTTCCAGATTGACCAGATCTCCAACCTTCCGTTCTCCAAGCGTTGTCACCGCATTTGTATGTGGGATCGTGGATACAGAAAAGTGGTCTGCAGTTGCAGCTGCCACCGTCAGGCTGATACCGTCGATGGTGATGGAGCCTTTCTCTACGATATAGCGGAGAAGTTTTGGCCCCGCACTGATCGTATACCACACGGCATTGTCATCCGTCCGGATTTCCCGGATTGTTCCGGTTCCGTCAACGTGGCCGCTCACAATGTGGCCTCCGAACCGTCCTCCTGCTGCCATAGCACGCTCCAGGTTCACATGCATGCCGGGCTTTGCCCCTTTTAAGGAGGAACGGTTCAGCGTCTCGTGCATCACATCTGCCGTAAAAGCTGCATTTCCCAGACTCGTGACCGTCAGGCAGATTCCGTTCACTGCTATGCTGTCACCTACTGCCGCGTCCGAAAGAACACGATCTGCCTGAATGGTGAGTGCCGCCGAATGGGTGCCCCAGACAATCCTTTTGAGCGTTCCGATTTCTTCAACAATTCCCGTAAACATCCTGCACCTCACTTTCAATCAGTAAATCCTCTCCCAGGTGACGGATTTCCCTGACCTTTAAATGTACCGCCTCTGCAGGGTCAGGCACGCCCCGGCCTTCCACCGGAGTTTTTGCCTCCGAGCCGCCAAAAAGCTTTGGTGCCATATAAGCATGTACCTCACGTACGATTCCGCTTTTTAAGGCTGCCCAGTTCAGGGTTCCTCCGCCCTCTAAGAGAACACTGTCGATCCGTTCTTCCCCAAGCTTTTCCATAAGGGCATTCAGATCCAGATGGCCATCAGCATCAGGCAGTGTCAGGATCTGACATCCGGCCTCTTGATAAGGCTGGTATCTGCTCCTGTCTGTCTCACAGACTGCCAGGATCGTAGGGATTTCTTTTGCCGTCTTCACAACCTGAGAAGAAACCGGTGTCCGCAAATGCGTGTCACAGATAATCCGCACCGGATTTCTCCCGCCGGGCATCCTGCAGCTTAACATGGGGTCATCTGTCAGCACGGTACCGACTCCCACCATGATTCCCCGATAGCGGTGCCGCTCCTGCTGAACATATGCTCTGGCCTGCTCTCCGGTAACCCACTTCGACGCGCCGGTATAAGCAGCAATCTTTCCATCCATCGTCATGGCATATTTCATAACCACGTAGGGCGTTTTTTTTCGGATGTAATGAAAAAATACCGGATTCAAACGATCGCATTCCTCTTTCAGCACATGGGTTTCCACTGTGATGCCCCGCTCCCGCAGATACCGGATCCCTTTTCCTGCTACCAGCGGATTCGGATCATCCGAACCAACGAACACCCTCCGGATCCCGGCCTGCACAATGGCCTCCACACAAGGCGGCTGCTTCCCGTAATGGCAGCATGGCTCCAGCGTTACATACAGATCCGCCCCCTCTGCCGGTTCTGTGCAGGCCATCAGGGCATTTCGTTCTGCATGATATTCACCATATCTGGCATGATAGCCTTCTCCAATGATCTGTCCTTGCTTTACGATCACAGCGCCAACCAGCGGATTTGGACTTGTCCAGCCCTCTCCTTGTTTTGCCAGCTCTATGGCCCGGCGCATCCATTCATATTCCGTCAAAATTACATGCCTCCCTTTGCAGGTCCCAGGTCCAAAAAAAGAAAAAGCTCCGGAATTTGAATTCCAGAGCTTTGATTCTAACTTGATACGGTACATTCCCACCGGAAATGCACATCGTTTTTCTTCTTTCATCCAGACTGTACTGTCGGCTTCGGAATTACACCGAATCATGCCTTGCGGCTCGTGGGCTTTACCACCGGTGGAGAATTTCACTCCGCCCTGAAGACTGTTTTATTTTGCTGATTTGAATGTTACCACGCAATTTTCAGAAAATCAAGTAGTTTTTTAAGAATTTTTCTTTTTCACCATTTTTCTTTCCTATCCTGTCATTCAGTGTTATAATCTGTTATAATCATTTTGATTGTAAAAACGGAGGTTGCACATACATGAACTTACAGGAATCCATTCTGAAAAACCTTGATATAGATTACTCCTACCGGCTGGCCAAGCGTATGGAGCAGTTTCGCACCAATCCGGTTCTGGGCTACCGTCCGGCCGGTTCCCGCGCCGAGTTTGAGACCGGTGAAATGCTGAAACAGGAAATGGAAGCCATTGGCCTTTCCGATGTGAGAAAAGATGCCGTCAAGGTAGATGGCTGGGAATTTAAAAAAGCTGTTCTTTCCTACTCCGGTGAAGATGGTACTCGTCACGAGATCCAGCTTGGCGCTTACCAGACGACGTTTGTTACCGACGGACCGAAGGAATTTTCCCTGATGTATCTTGGAAAGGGAACCGCTGCTGACTACGAAGGGAAGGATGTCACCGGCAAGCTGGTTCTCGTAGATATCAACCAGCGCGATGAATGGTGGATCAATTACCCGGTTTACCAGGCACACTTAAAGGGCGCTGCTGCGCTGATCGCTGTGCAGAGCGGCGGCTACGGAGAGATCGATGACGAAGCCTTAAATGCCCAGGATATCGCAGGCCCGGAGAATGCACCTGCGTTCTCCATCTCCCGGAAGGACTCCGATCCCTTAAAAGAGCTTTTGGAGCGCACTGCCGAGATAACCATCACCCTGGATGCAGACAGCCGTGTCACCCGGGACTGTACCACCTACAACATCGTGGGAAGTATTCCCGGCCGTCATCCGGACCGCATGGTTTTACTGTCTGCCCACTATGATTCTTACTTCAGCGGCTTTCAGGATGACAATACGGCCATTGCCCTGATGTTTGGCATCGCGAAAGCACTTCTCGCAAGTGGTTTTACACCGAATAATACCATTGTGATCTGCGCCATGGCTGCTGAGGAATGGGGGGTTGTGGATTCCAACTTTGACTGGTCCACCGGTGCATACGAGCAGGTGTTCACTGCACACCCGGAATGGGTAGGAAAGGTCATTGCTGACTTAAACTTCGAGCTTCCGGCCCTGGCGCACGGTACCCGCGCACGCATCCGCAGCTGCTACGAATATACACGGTTTCTGGAGGAATACTTATCTGAGCTTCCGGATCTGACCCAGGCATACCCGGAGGAGACCCGCGTCACGTCCCCGATCGAGACCTGGTCCGATGACTTTTCCATGGCCATTGCCGGCATCCCGTCCATGGTCAACGATTTTACGGGCGGAAGCTTTATGGAGACTCACTATCACTCTCAGTTTGATAACGATGCCTTTTATGATGAGCAGGTCTACCGGCTTCATCATGAGCTCTTCGCCCTTCTCATCATGGCTCTTGACGAAACCTGCGTCATTCCGTTATGCTCCGCTCCGGTCATGAAGCGTGCCCTGGACGGCTACAACGCATCCAGTGAGATTCTCCGTTCCTTCGTTGCCATGGATCTCATCAGTCCTATGACTCTGGCTTCTCTGGCAGAAAAGATTTCTGACCTGGAAAAAATGCTCTCCGATGCAGCGGATGTTGCGGAAAGCCGTTATGAATCCCGCAGAAGCTTAAACAGTCATTATCGTGCGCTTCTGGCAGAAGGAAGACAAAAAGAAGCCGAATGCCTGTATCTGGAATCCCGGGAAGCCGAAAAAGAAGCTCTTCGCCGTTTCAAATACGCCCAGGATGAGCTGGTACGCATTGACTGGTACGGCAATGTCCACTACCCGCATGAAATCCTGCTGCAGAACATCCGCCTGATCGGCGGTGCCATTGCCAACTTAAAGGAGCAGAACCTCTCTTCTGCCCTGCGAAAGCTCTATCAGGTAGACAACAATGCCTACGCTTTCATGTTTGATGAAGAGGTTTACAACCATTTCACCGACTATGTGTTAAATCAGCCGCAGGACCGCCTGAAATGGGGATACCGGCGTCTGATGCCGCACGAGAATATCTATGCTCTGGTGAAGGACCTGCTTCAGAAAAAAGAAGAAGAGCCAGACGAGATTTCGCTCTCCGGTGAGATCAGTCATCTGACCAGGATTTTCCAGGATCAGTGCCGCCTGCTGCTGCAGACCACCGATCAGATCCAGAGTCTGGTGCATGACCAGTTTCTGATCTGAGTTTTTACCAACAATATCATGAAATACAGAAAGGACAGACGAAGCTTCGTCTGAACATACTATGGAAAGTGATAAACTATACCGCGTACAGCGTGAAGATCTGCCAAAGCTGGAGCAGCTTTTGTATGCCTGCTTCAAACACGACCCGCTCTATGAGACTCTGATTCCGGATCCTGAAGTCCGTGAGCGCCTTATGCCGGAGCTTTTTCACTGCGATATGGATGAATTTTACGAAACCTGCGAGATTTTCTCCGACTGTGCAGACTTAAACGGAATACTGGTTGTCTCTGACGAGGCCGAGCCCTACAACATTTTCCAGTTCTATTTTGCAGAAGCCCGGGCCACGCTCCAGACCGACACCTACCTCATCAGGGAGGATCACACCCTGAGAACCTTTCACAACTTTTTAAAGGGCGTGGACTATTTAAATTCCAGCTGGACAGACCAGCTGCACCAGAACCAGCGTCTCCATATCATCTATCTTGCGGTAGATCCTAAGATGCAGCATCATGGCATTGCCGCCCGGCTGATGCAGGAAGCCATCGACTATGCTGACTCTCACCGCATGATGATCTCCCTGGAGACCCACAACGAAAAGAACGTAGAATTCTATCAAAACCTTGGCTTTAAAGTCTATGGAATCATGAAGCAGAATTTCCCGCTCAAGCAATACTGTATGATCCGGGAAATTCAGTAACAGAAAGAAAAGGGACAATCCGCTTCATTGGACTGTCCCTTTTCCTTTTGTTTTCTTAATTCATCGCCACCAGTTCTGCGCTCATCAGTGTGGTATCTTCCTTCGTGAGATAACCGCAGGCTTCCATTCGGCTTATAACCTTCTTCTGACGTTTTTCGGCCAATGCCAGATTTTTGCTCGGTGCGTATTTGGATGGGGCGTTTGGTACGCCTGCCAGAAGCGTGCACTCATAATCATTCATCTTTGCTGCCGGTTTTCCGAAGTATCCTTCGCTGGCTTCTCCGACATTGTAGTATCCGTCTCCAAAGTAAATGCTGTTTACATAGAGTTCAAGAATCTCATCCTTAGTATAGTTCCGTTCCAGTTCCAGTGCCAGAAAAACCTCAGCTGCTTTGCGGTTCATGGTCTTTTCCTGGGAAAAGTACAGATTTTTTGCAAGCTGCTGTGTGATGGTGCTGCCGCCCTCTACATAGCGTCCTGCTTTTATATCATTGACCAAAGCCCGGCCGATCGCGATCAGATCCAGGCCGAAATGCTCGTAAAAGCGGTGATCCTCCACCGATACCACAGCCTGCACATAAGTCTCCGGCATCTCTTCCAGGGAAGTAAAACTCTCCCGGCTGCGGATCTCGTTTACCTTTTCCTCCAGGCTTACAGTCTGTACTGCATTTTTATATAATCCATAGCCCTCTCCGGCTAAAGAAAATCCACAGCCTGCCATGACCGTGCATGCAAATGCAAATACCCATCTGGCAATTCGTTTTCCTCTCATCATAATGTAAGCCTCCTCTTTCGTGCTGTCTGAATTCTGTCATCGTTTTCTTATGATAGAATTCTAGCACAAAGAGGAGGCTTAAGACTTTACCGTTCTCTTAGCGATTCTGACACTATTTCTACAATTCTGACGAGAATTGGAAGATTCTGACAAATTTCTTACAGACCGTCAAAAGAACCTTATGGTTTCGGACACAGAATAAACACGATTTTCATTATGCGCCAATGAGCAGGGCCGTCAGAACCTTCATGACTCCGGCCAGCACCATGACCAGGATCGGATTCATCTTTCCCTTCTGCAGCAGCACTACACAGATCACAAAGATTCCCACCATGATCCAGTTGGTTCCCCAAGCAGTAATCTGCGCGCTGTTTTCCCAGAAGGCATTGGTCAAAATGGCAATGCCCGCAGAGCCGATCAGGGCGACCACCGCAGGTCTTAAGGAGGCCAGCACGCCTTGCAGCAGTGACATGTTCCGGTATTTGAGATACAGCTTCGCGATCAGCGTAACGATGACGCAGGAAGGCAGAATACATCCGAATGTTGCTGCGAGAGCTCCAGGTACACCGGCAATCTTCGTTCCGACAAAGGTGGCAGAGTTCACTGCAATAGGACCGGGTGTCATCTGGGAAATCGTGATGAGATCCGTAAATTCCGCCATGGTCAGCCACTGATGCCCGTTCACTACCTGTCCCTGTATAAGAGGCATGGCCGCATAGCCGCCTCCAAAGCTGAACATGCCAATCTGGAGAAAGCTGATAAAAAGCTTAAGATAGATCATTTATGCAGTCTCCTTTCCGGTAAGGAGGGTCCGCGCGACGCCAAGAAGGCCGCAGGCAATCACCACGAAAATGACATTGACCCGGAAGATACAGGATGCAGCAAAGGCACAGACCATAATAAGGATAGATGTCTTGTTCCTTCCATGAACAATACCGGCTCCCATCTCATAGGTAACCGACGCGATGACTGCTCCTACTCCGGACTGCATGCCCTGCAGCATCTGACTCACAATGAAATTGTCTTTTATCAGATTGTAAAAAACCGAGATTGCAGAAATGATCAGAAACGGCGGAATAATGGTTCCAAGAATTGCAATCACCGTTCCGGCCATTCCGGCCAGCTTATATCCCACCACGATGGCCCCGTTGACCGCAATGGCTCCCGGAGAGGACTGGGCGATCGCGACCAGATCCAGCATCTCCTCATTCTCGATCCAGTGATATTCATCTACAAATTTTTTCTTCAGAAGCGAAACGATCACATAACCGCCGCCAAAGGTAAAAGCACTCAGGTAGAGCGTGGAGACAAACAGCTTCCACAACACCCTTCTCTTGTTTTCCATCTTTGATACTTCCATTATCGATATTGCTCCATCCAGACTGCCTTCCCGGCTGCAAGGGAGCGCGCCACATCCAGGATCCGCTGGTTTTCGGAGCCGCGGAATTTCAGGCTTAAATTCTTTAAATCTTCCACAAATTTTCCATCTACCAGAACATCCAGAAGCGGCACCAGCTCCCGTGTTACCTCCGATTCCTTCATCATGCGTCCCAGAATGTCCTTCTCGAAATCATATCCGGAAAAGCACCAGATCGTTTTTTGGGGAAAACGCTTTTTCAGTTCTTTTAAAAACGGCAGCAGCCCAGCCTGGTTCTCCGGCTCCATAGGCTCCCCGCCAAGCAGGGTAATGCCTTCCATGTAGTCGTGATCCAGAGCGGAAAAGATCTTCTGCCAGACCTCTTCCGTAAACGGTTCACCGTACTCAAAATCCCATGCCTGAGCATTGAAACAGCCCTTGCAGTGATGTCTGCAGCCGCTCACAAAAAGCGACACCCGCACACCCGGACCATTGGCAATGTCTACCGGCTTGATGGTTGCGTAATTCATAATTCCAACACTCCTTATTATCCCGCGAACTGGCTGTTATACAGGTTCGCGTAAAATCCGTTCTGTGCCAGCAGGGTCTCATGGGTTCCCTGCTCAATGATATGGCCATCCTTCATCACCAGGATCACATCGGCCTCACGGATAGTAGAAAGACGATGTGCAACAATAAAGCTGGTACGGCCTTTCATCATGGCAGCGAAAGCCTTCTGGATACGGATCTCGGTGCGGGTATCGATGGAAGAGGTTGCCTCATCGAGGATCAGCATCGGAGGCAGGCACAGCATGACGCGGGCAATGCAGAGAAGCTGCTTCTGCCCCTGGGAAAGATTGCCACCATCCTCGGAGATCACCGTGTCATATCCATCCGGCATACGCTTGATAAAGCTGTGGGCATGCGCCTCCTTTGCCGCCCGGATGACCTCCTCCTCGGTCGCGTCCGGCTTGCCGTAGGCAATATTCTCCCGGATGGTTCCGGCCTTTAACCAGGTTTCCTGCAGAACCATTCCATAATTGGTGCGCAGACTCTTTCTTGTAACGTGGCGGATATCTTCACCGGACACCCTGATAGAACCGCTTACTACATCGTAGAAACGCATCAGCAGATTGATCATGGTGGTCTTGCCGCAGCCGGTCGGTCCGACAATGGCAATGCGCTGTCCTGGCTTTACATCCAGGTTTAAATCCTCGATCAGGGAAGTATCCGGAGTGTAGGAGAAATTTACATGCTCCAGCTTTACACTGCCGTCCACGTTCTGAAGATTGACTGCGTCGGCATCCTCCGGGGTAAACGGCGGCTCGTCGATCAGCTCAAATACCCGTGCCGCGCAGGCCAGGGCATTCTGCAGCTCGGTCACAACGCCGGAAATCTCATTGAAAGGCTTTGTGTACTGGTTCGCATAGCTTAAGAACGCAGAAAGCTGTCCCACGGTAAGCAGTCCGCGGATGGCAGCGAAAGCACCGGCGACACCGACGCTGGCGTATACCATACTGTTGACGAAACGGGTGGCCGGGTTGGTGATCGAAGAGAAAAAGATCGCACGCAGGCTGTAGCCCTGAAGGCGTCCGTTGATCTCCTCAAAGCGCTTCTGCGCCTCATCCTGATAGCCAAAGGCCTGTACTACTTTTTCATTTCCCACCATTTCATCTACCAGGGAAGTCAGTTCACCCCTGGTCTGGGACTGAAGCCTGAACATGGAATAGGTTTTCTTTGCGATAAAGCTTGCCACAAACAGGGAAAGCGGAGTCACGCACACCACCACAAGCGTAATGAACGGATTCACCACCAGCATGAATCCCAGGGTTCCGAGAATCGTCAGGACACCGGTAAAGAGCTGGGTAAAGCCCATCAGCAGTCCCTCGGAGAACTGGTCAATATCTGCGATGATACGGCTGATGATATCGCCGTACTGGTGGGAATCAATGTAGCTCAGCGGAAGAATCTCCAGATGGTTGAAGGCCTTCGTTCGGATGTCCTTTACCACCCGGTAGGTGATCTGGTTGTTGATATGGTTCATGAGCCACTGGGCAAGCGCCGTAACGACGATCACGACCGCAATTTTGCGAAGGATCGCAAGCAGTCCGTTAAAATCCACATTGCCGGGACCCAGGATCAGGTCGACACCCTCTCCCACCAGGATCGGCGCGTAAAGGGTGGTTGCCACGGTCACGGCAGCCAGGATCAGGGAGAGAACTACGAGCCATTTGTAGCTTCCAATATAGTTCAGGATCCGCTTTAAGGTTGATTTATGTTTTTCAATCTCAAGTTTTGCCACTTTACTGCACCTCCTCTCTGGAAAGCTGGGACAGACAGATCTCGCGATATACCTCACAGCTTTCAAACAGCTCCTCATGAGTACCAATGCCCATAGCCGCACCATCATCCAGGACTACGATCTGGTCCGCATGCCGGATCGTGGTCGCACGCTGGGATACAATGAAAACAGTCATATCCTTTGTGCCCTTCTGGATCGCCATACGGAGTTTCGCATCCGTCGCGAAGTCCAGTGCAGAGGCACTGTCATCCATGATCAGGATCTCCGGCTCGCGCACCAGGGCGCGGGCAATGGTCAGGCGCTGCCTCTGTCCGCCGGATAAATTCTTTCCGGCCTGGTCAATATAAAGATCCAGTCCCTTTTCCTTGCCATCCACGAATTCGCGGGCCTGTGCGATATCCAGGGCACGGTAGATTTCCTCATCGGTGGCATTCTTTTTGCCCCATCTCATATTTTCACGAAGAGTTCCCTGGAAGAGGATTGCCTTCTGCGGCACAACACCGATTTTTTCTCTCAGGGTTTCCAGCGGATAATCCTTTACATTCACACCATCCACAAGGACTGCACCCTCCCGCACATCATAGAAACGCGGGATCAGGTTTACCAGAGATGATTTTCCGGAACCGGTACCGCCGATGATACCGATAGTCTGTCCCTTCTTTACGGTCATGCTGATGTCTGTCAGGGAATCTGCCTTGGCGCCCTTATAAAGAAAGTTCACATGGTCAAACTGTACCTTGGCCGGTGCTCCTGCTCCCTCTGCCGCAGCTTCCGAAGCCGTTACCATACCCTTAGCAGGACTGACAATGCTGCTCTTTTCTTCCAGGACACTGCTGATACGATTTGCGCAGGCCAGTGCCTTGGAAATGGAAATGATCAGGTTTGCCATCTTGATCAGCTCTACCAGGATCTGCGACATATAGTTGACAAGCGCCACCGTCTCACCCTGGGTGATAATGCCGGCATCCACCTGTTTTCCGGAGATCCAGACTACTGAAATAATGGAAAGGTTGACTACCACATAGGTCATCGGGTTCATCAGCGCGGAAATCTTACCGACAAAGACCTGGAACCTTACGAGAAGTCCGTTGGACTCGTCAAAGTTTCGGATTTCATCCTCCTGTCGGTTAAAGGCACGGATCACACGTGCGCCGGTTAAGTTTTCCCGGGTTGCCTGGGTCACATGGTCTAACTGCTTCTGAACCTTTTTGTACAGCGGCATGCTGACAGCCATGATACCGAATACGATCACAGAAAGCACCGGAATGGCAACTACAAAGATCATGGCTGCCTTCACATTTACGGTGAAAGCCATAACCATGGCTCCGAACACGATGAACGGAGAACGGAGGAGCAGCCGCAGTGTCAGATTCACACCGGACTGTACCTGGTTGATATCGCTGGTCATGCGGGTGATCAGCGTGGAGGTTCCGATGGTATCCTGCTCACTGTAAGAGAGGCTTCCGATATGGGCAAACAGATCATTGCGCAGACCGGTCGCAAAACCGACTGCTGCCTTTGCCGAAAAATATTGTGCCGTGATGGAACAGGTCAGGCCGATCACTCCCAGCAATACAAGAAGTCCTCCCATTCGCAGGATATAGCCCGGATCCTGATTTTTGATACCAACATCCACGATCTGAGCAACAACAAGCGGTACAAACAATTCAAAACTGGCTTCCAGCATTTTAAAGAGAGGGGCCAGCACCGTCTCTTTTTTGTAGGCGTTTAAATAACGCAGCAGCCTCTTCATAGTAAACCTCCAGGTGTCATAGGTTTTTCGTTTTGCAGTTCACAGCAAAACGTATTGGATAATTATAGCACATATTTCCGGCATCCACAAGAAGCCGAAAGCCTCTCCTTGCCATATTCCAAAGCTCATGCTACTATGATAAAGAGTAAGACTTCAGAAAGGAAACGCTATCTATGATTTCTTTTTTCCTTCATTGTAAACAGATCTGGGACCGGTGCGTAAAGGATGAGATCACCGTGTACGCAGCACAGGCATCCTTCTTTATTGTAACCGCATTCTTTCCCTTTATCATGCTGCTCCTGACCCTGATCCAGTTTCTTCCGGACGTCGGAAAATCTGACCTGCTCGCTGTCATGGTAAGGATCATGCCCCAGATGCTGCACGCTCTGGTTGTCAGCATTGTAGAGGATCTTTACATCAAATCTCCGGGAACCATTCTGTCTGTAACCGCGCTGACAGCCCTGTGGTCCGCCTCCAAGGGAATGCTGGGCATTGAGCGGGGCTTAAACCGGATTTACGGGGACTTTAAACGCCGCAATTATCTTTTACAGCGCCTGCTGTGTTCCTTTTACACGCTGATCTTTATGCTGGTCTGTGTCATGTCCCTCGTGCTTCTGATCTTCGGCAAGAATATTGAGCATCTGCTGCTTCGCTTTCTTCCGATCCTTGCCCCGACAGCCCGCATTCTCATCAGTCTGCGCTTCCTTTTTGCCATGGCCATCTTCCTGCTTACCTTTGTGGGACTCTATACCATCGTTCCGTCCAGAAAGCAGAAACCGCGGCAGCAGCTTCCGGGAGCTGTCTTTACCGCGGTTTTATGGCTGGCATTTTCTTATGCCTTTTCTATTTATTTTTCACATTTCCGTAATTTTTCCTATATGTACGGGAGCCTGACAGCCATTGTTCTTCTGATGCTGTGGCTTTACATATGTATCTGTATCCTGTTTATCGGGGCAGAGCTGAACAATTTCCTGAACCGGGAGCATGTTCTGAGCCGGTGGCAGGAGCACTGACCTGATATAAAGACACAGTCTACTCGTGCAGACGGCGGATGATCTTGAAAATGATCGTGCCCTCCATCACCGTAGGCTCATGATAGGCAAAAAAGACAATTCCGTCTGTCGGAGACAGGATCTGGCTGATCACTTCACCCTCCAGCGGGTCAATGATGGAAGCCAGCACCTCTCCCCGGTGCACCTCCTGTCCCGGCTCCACATGCCTGCGGAAAAGTCCCGGAAGATCATTTTTGACATTCGTCAGGTCATCTTCCCGCAGGACGCTTGCAATATAGCCGCTGTGGCTGGTATAACGCAAAATCCCCATACGGGTCAGGAAACGCAGCACGGATGCGACCGCCATACGGGCTGCCCGCTCATCGATCTGCGCTGTGGCACTGCTGTAAACAGAAAACGCATTGGTATTCCAGATCTGCCAGTTATAATTCAGCGTAGCCGTATCGATCGGCTGCGGCTGGCGGATCACTACATACGGAAGTCCGAACAGGTTCGCCAGGCTTGCGTTCTGGTAACCGGTGTCCATCATGCGGACATGCGGCACAAAATCTCCTGGAAGGTAAAAGCTGGTAAACTGAATGCCGTAATTGTATCCCTGGATTGCCCGGAACACACCATCTGCGATCCGCTGGGTAGTTTCTCCGGCATGATATCCCGGAAACATCCGGTTGATATCGGTATTGTCCGTTGCCCAGAAGCGCTTTCCGATGTTCATGGAACTATGGTTGACCGACGGGATTACCAGAATCTCATTATCGTGCACAATGGCGCCCTTCTCCTCCAGTTTCCTTAATGCCTTTACCAGCTGGGAACAGATATACAGCTGCTGTATCTCGTTGCCGCGTATGGCACCTACAATGCAGGCTGCCTTCTCTCCCTTTCCGAAGTGGAAGCCGTACACGTCCATGTTATCCCGGTAACAGTTTTCCAGCGTAAATATAATCTCTTTTCTCATCGGTAGTCACCTCCCAGCACACGGGCGATCAGGGAGCCGCAGGATACCACCGGATATTCCCGCAGCGTAAAAAGCATTCCGTGGATCGGTGCTTTTACTTCCTGGGCAATTTCTCCGGTCAGCGGATTTAAGATCCGTCCAATGATCTGTCCCTCTTCCACATTTTTCCAGTGTTCTACAGAAGGGATAAAGATTCCCGGATGCTCTGCATTCAAAAATCCGACCTCTCCATCATCGGAAATGATCGGTTCCTTTGGAACGATCACATCGCCGTCCCAGATTCCGAGATCCTTCATCACACAGAAAATTCCGTCAGTCAGCTGATGGCAGAAATGCTCCGTAATACGCATGCCTACACCCATCTCAACAACAACCGTCGGGACCCCGATGGAGTTTAAGCTGTGGGCCAGCGTCGATTCCAGCACAGTAGCCGCCGCATGGACCCAGACAAAATCCAGATTCAGACGTGTCGCGAAGGGCAGAAGCTGCTCCCTGGTGTTGACATTGATGCGGGCCTGTGGAATTTCCCTCAGGAAAATATTGCTGGCATGAATATCAATACACAGGTCTGCGCCTGCAATATCCTCCACGATTTTTGCCGCCACATGCTCTGCCACTGAGCCTTCCTCGCTTCCCGGGAAGATCCGGTTCATGTCCAGGTCAAACATAGGAATACCCCGGGATATGGAGTCCACGCCCAGGGGATTTAATGCAGGGTATATCTCGACGATTCCCTTTAAATGTTCCTTCTGTTCTTTTAAGATCCGGTTCAGCTCATAACAGACATACTGGCCTTCCAGCTCGTCTCCATGGGTACCGGTTACCACGCAGATCCTCTTTTCCTTTCCGGTTTTGTATTCCGGCTCGATCACGTGTTTTAAGATCCTTAATTTTTCATCGACAGCAAGTCCTACTTCTGTCACGGTTTTTATCGTAGCATCGTGCTTCACTTTTCTTCCACCTTTATCAATATTGTCTGCTCCTGGCCGGCTTTGCCGAGGAAGCAGCCCCGGTCAACGGCAGCATCCATAAAATCCCATCCAGGCATGACTTGCGCCTTCTCCAAGATTCATGATCTCATTTAATGTGTCTATCTCTGACAGATTATACCGAATCCGGATTTTATGCAAGCGATTTAAGAATTTATTATATTCTTTTTCGATGCCAATTTATCCCGCAGGTCCTTTACAATTCATCAGCAGCATGATAGAATAACCATAGTTTTATAAGGAGGGCTAATATTGGACATCAATTACGAACTATATAAAGTATTTTATCATGTTGCTAATACCCTAAGCTTCTCGGAAGCCTCCAAGCAGCTGTTCATTTCCCAGTCTGCTGTCAGCCAGTCCATCAAGGTACTGGAAAAAAAGCTGAACCAGCCGCTTTTCATCCGCAGCACGAAGCGGGTACAGCTTACGCCGGAGGGTGAGATTCTCTTAAAGCATATCGAACCTGCCATGAACCTGATCCGCCAGGGCGAGAACCAGCTTTTAGAGGCGAATACCTTAAACGGCGGTCAGCTTCGCATCGGTGCCAGTGACACCATCTGCCGTTACTATCTGGTATCTTATCTGAAGGATTTTCACAGGCGCTATCCGAATGTGCATATCAAGGTTACCAACCAGACCTCCATTGCCTGCGCAAAACTGCTGGAATCCGGCCAGGTGGATTTTGCCATCACCAACTACCCAAACTCCGGTCTTTCCAACACCCAGAATGTGCGTATCATCCGGGAATTTAAAGACGTCTTCGTAGCCAACGACGAATACAAGGAGCTGCGGGGCAAAACCATCAGCCTGAAGGATTTAAGGCACTTTCCGATCCTGATGCTGGACCGCAAGAGCACCACAAGTGAGTTTCTGCACAGCATGTTCCAGCGCCATCAGCTGGATCTGGTTCCGGAGATCGAGCTTTCCAGCAATGATCTTTTAATTGACCTGGCCCGCATCGGTCTGGGCGTTGCCTTTGTTCCGGATTACTGTATTCCGGAAAACGAGCACAGCCTTTTTAAGGTTCAGATCCACGAAGAGCTTCCAACCCGTCAGATCGTGGTCGCAAGCAATGACAGCCTGCCTATTTCCCAGGCGGCTAAGCAGTTTATGGAGATGCTGTAGCGCATCTCCATTTTCATTTTCATGCCGGGCTTTCTTTGTCCCATTCCTGAACCAGAATTTTTGTCCAGGCTATCGGTTCTCCCAGAAATGCTTCAGCCACCCTCCTGCCGTTTCCCGGGTCACCAGACCATATTCGGTCCATTCCCGCGGGAACAGTTCCTGGAGCTCCTGCCGCAAAAAGCGGTCATCTAAAAGCAAAATCACGCCCCGGTCCTCAGCCGTGCGGATGACCCGTCCTGCTGCCTGCAGCACCTTATTCATGCCCGGATACTGATAGGCATAATCGTATCCATTCTCTCCCTGTTCCGCAAAATACTGCATCAGGATTTCCTGTTCACTGCATACCATTGGCAAGCCGGTTCCCACAATGATCGCTCCTTCCAGTCGTTCCGCCTTCAGATCAATTCCCTCTGAAAATATCCCGCCAAGCACACAAAGTCCGACAAAGGATTGTTCACGCTTTTCTTCAAACAGCTCCAGAAATTTCTCCCGCTCCTTCTCCGTCATGCGGCTCGTCTGCATCTGCCAGCGAAAGCTTCCGTCATAGCGCTCATCCAGAAGCTGTTCCACTTCCTCCATGTAACGATAGGATGGAAAAAACACCATATAATTTCCCACATGGCTGTGGGCCAGCTCCGTAATATAATCGGCCACCTTGCCAAATTCTGTTCGGTTTCTGCGGCTGTAACGGCTGCTGACATCCTTCGCCACCAGAATCAACCGGTTCTTCCCGTCAAACGGAGAATTTGCATAAACCGCAAAATCCTCCGGATTGCCGCTGAGCAGCTTCTTATAATAGATGACCGGAATCATGGTCGCTGAAAAAAAGATTCCCGCAATACCCTTTTCCAGACAGGCGTTTAAGCACCGGGACGGATCAATACAGAACAGATACAGGCGGAAATTTCCATCCTCCCCCAGCTCCGTATAGATCCGGTAATGATCATCCAGGCCATCATGCATGTTCAGAAAATGCCGCAGGTCAAAATAAAACTGCAGAACCAGTTCCCGTTCCGGAAATTCTTTTTCTTCCTCCAGAAACACTTCAAGCTCTCCCATGACTCCCAGAAGATTCGATGCCAGCAGATTTACGTCCGGCAGCACCCGGTATCTGGCTGATTCCCGCTTCAGCTCCAGCAGATTGCGGTTGCAGCGTTCCAATTCCCGCACAAGCTTTCCGGAACGCCCTCTGACCAGCTTTTTCACCAGCAGGATATCCTCCTTTACCAGGCAGGCGCTGAACATCTCCCGGGCCCGGCTGACCAGATTGTGCGCCTCATCCACCAGAAACAGATAGTCTCCCTGGTTTCCCTCCGCAAAATACCGTTTCAGTCTGGCATTCGGATCAAACACATAATTGTAATCACAGATGATGCCATCCGCCCAGCTGCTGATGTCCAGACAGAACTCAAAGGGGCAGACCTGATACCGGTCCGCATACTCCAGAATGACCTCCCGGGTAATGCCATGTTGCTCATGAATGATGTCAAACACGGCATCATTCACCCGGTCAAAATGTCCCTTTGCGCAGGGACAGGCATCCGGGTTACATTCGGTCTTTTCCATGGGGCAGAGTTTTTCTTTCGCTGTGACAGTCACGGTGGTAAACAACATGCCCCGCTCCCGAAGCAGCGCAAAACAGTTTTCCGCCACACTTCGGGTAATGGTTTTTGCCGTCAGGTAAAACAGCTTCTCTCCGGTCCCATTGCCCATGGATTTTAAGGATGGGTAAACCACGGAAAGGGTCTTTCCAATTCCGGTCGGCGCCTGAATAAACAGATTGCGCCTGCGGGCCAGTGCCCGATACACAGACACGGCAAGCTCTTTCTGTCCGGTCCGGTACTCATACGGAAACTGAAGTTCCCGCAGAGATTCATTCCGTCGAAGGGTATGATGATACAGATATTTAGCCCACTTCACATATTCATGGATCAGTCCCTGAAACCATTCCTCAAGTTCTTCCCGCGTCTTATCCTGCTTCAGGCGGCGGATCTCCTCCGTTTCGAGATTGCAGTAGGTGATCTGGATGGTAATGGAATTTATATTTTCGTGATCCGCACAGTACATATACGCATAGCACAGTGCCTGCGCCAGATGCAGCGTAAGCGGCTCTTCCAGCTGATGAATGTCCAGATAGACACACTTGATCTCATCGATCGTAACTCCGGAGACTGCCTCAATGACACCGTCTGCCCGGCCTTCTACCAGAATCCGGTAATCTTCCTGCTCCACCGTATGCTTCATCGGCACCTCAGCGTGGTAATCCGCGCCCTGACGTTTCTGGATCTTCCGGTGCATGCGGCTTCCCGCCTGCATGGCGTCCTTTTCCGCCGCGGAGGTTCTGCGGTTGTCTATATCTCCGCTCCGCATGACAAACTCCACAAGGTTTCGCACGGAAATGCGGATGATTCCTCGATCAGCGTC
Source organism: Clostridium sp. AM33-3 (assembly GCF_003480315.1). GTDB lineage: Bacteria > Bacillota > Clostridia > Lachnospirales > Lachnospiraceae > Brotaphodocola. The sequence goes on from NZ_QUIV01000006.1 coordinate 24,091, forward strand.
CATGAAAATTCCTCCTGTTTTTTGTGGAATGGATCTCTGCGCATAACAAAATGAGCGATAAGACCTTTCGACCTTATCGCTCTTCTTTAGCAGGGGATGAGGGGCTCGAACCCCCATCGACGGTTTTGGAGACCGGTGCTCTACCATTGAACTAATCCCCTATGCGGTTTTGTTGAGCTTTTGTTTCTTTCGTTTTCCTCAACGCTCCATTATAATAACATGGATTATTTGCACTGTCAACAATTTTTTTAATTTTTTGAAAAAAATATATTTTTTATGCGAAAGCAGTGTTTTAAGCAGGAAATCAGCCCCGGGCTGGTTTCCTGCTTTTTCATCAAATCAGCCGAATTGCTTCCCTTACATTGTTCACACCGTACAGTGTGATCTTATCAGTGTTCTTCATCTTATCCAGAGATACCTGCGGCAGGATACAGGACTCAAATCCCAGCTTGATGGCCTCATGTACTCGCTGCTCCGCCTTGGAGACGGCACGCACCTCGCCGGCCAGTCCCACCTCGCCGAAGATCATGCACTTTGGATTCACAGGCTTATCCTTCATGCTGGATACCAGAGCCATAATGATGGCAAGGTCGAGCGCCGGTTCGTTCATCCGCATGCCGCCTGCGATATTCACGTAAGCATCGTAACGGGACATCTCATATCTGCAGCGCTTTTCCAGCACAGCGATCAGCAGGTTCACACGGTTGAAATCCGTCCCTGCTGCGGTACGCCTTGGCATGCCAAAGTTTGTCTGGGTCACAAGCGCCTGCACTTCCAGGAGGATTGGTCTGCTTCCCTCTAAAGAGCATGCTGCCACAGCACCGGAAGCATCCTCCGGACGTCCGCTTAACAGATACTCCGATGGATTTTCTACCTCCTCCAGTCCGTTCTCCTGCATCTCAAACACGCCAATCTCATTGGTGGAGCCAAAGCGGTTCTTTACTCCCCTCAGAATGCGGTAAGAGGCATTGCGTTCACCCTCAAAATAGAGAACTGTGTCTACCATATGCTCCAGCACACGCGGCCCGGCTACCACACCCTCTTTGGTCACATGTCCGACAATGAACACAGAAATCCCCAGGCCCTTGGCAATCTGCATCAACACACTGGTGGATTCCCGTACCTGGCTCACGCTGCCCGGTGCGGATGCCACATCCTCCCGGAACATGGTCTGGATGGAGTCGATGATGACGATCTCCGGTTTTGTCTCGCGGATGGCCTCCTCGATCGTATCCAGATTTGTTTCGCATAAAAACAGAAGTTCTCCGCTTACGGTTCCGATTCGGCCGGCCCGCATCTTGATCTGTTTTAAGGATTCCTCTCCGGAAATATAAAGCACCCGGTGTCCATCCCTGGCCAGATTCCGGCACATCTGAAGCAGCAGGGTCGATTTTCCGATACCGGGATCACCCCCAACTAAAACCAGGGAGCCGGCTACTATGCCGCTCCCCAGTACACGATCCAGTTCCGGATATCCCGTTGGGATCCGGTCCTGTTCTTCTATGGACACCTCCTCCAGCTTTACAGGCTTTGCCGGTACACGCTGGGAAATACCGCCGGTGCGGCCGGCCGGAGCTTTCTTTGCCACCGGTTCCTCCACCAGTGTGTTCCACTCCTTACATGCCGGACACTGTCCAAGCCATTTGCTGGATTCAAAACCGCATTCCTTGCAGAAAAAAACGGTTGTCTTTGCTTTTGCCATGCTATGTATGCCCTTCCTGAAAGAGGATGTTTAGCGTTTTACCACCTTAACCTGGCAGGTGACACCCTCGCTTAACTCTACACTGACTACCAGCTTGCCGCTCATGTTGGTCTTCATGCCGCCTACCGCAACACCGTCAACATAAACCTCGTATTCTGTATCATCCTCCAGCTGAATGGTGATCTGGGCATCTTTGTCGCCGGATACGGTAAACTCTACGCCATCATGCTTTGCGGAGAAATGCTCTACTGCTGTTCCCGGTACAGACTCATAAACGAAAGAACCGTTGCGCTCTAATTTTGTGATCTCATAGAAGGTTTTGATCTTATATAAATCTCCCGCATGTTCAAAATTATCAAGCTTGCTCTTGGTGTCTAATTTGTAATTGCCGAAGCTGATGGTTCCATCAGCTTCGGAGCGGATTAAAGATTCGATTACTGGCATGTGTTTGCCCTCCTGGTATTTTCATATTTCTCATAGGATTATACAACAACCGACAAAATTAATCTAGTTTTTTATCACTTCTGCCGATAAAAATTTCAAGCTGTCTTCTCCTTTGGTAACGGTTACTTCATCACCGGCTTTAACTTCACCGTCCAGCACAGCCTCAGCGAGCTTATCTTCCAGCAGATTCTGGATCGCGCGGCGCAGCGGACGGGCACCGTACTTTTCGTCATAGCCCTTTTCCACAAGAAATGCCTTTGCCGTGTCATCTACCGTGAGCTTTAAGTTCATCTGGGTCAGAGTGCGTCTGCAGATACTCTTCAGCATGATATCCACGATTTCTTTCATATGATCCTGAGAAAGCTGGTGGAATACGATGATCTCATCAATACGGTTTAAAAACTCCGGCTTGAACATCCGCTTCACCTCTTCCATGACACGCTCCTTCATGAAGCGGTAGCGCTCTTTCGCGTCATCATTGGAGGCAAAGCCCAGGCGTTTCGGGGAAATGATGTTCTCCGCGCCTGCATTGGAGGTCATGATGAGCACAGTATTCTTAAAATCAATCCTGCGGCCCTGGGCATCCGTGATGTGGCCATCATCGAGTACCTGCAGCAGAATGTTAAATACATCCGGGTGTGCCTTCTCGATCTCATCAAAGAGGATCACGGAATACGGGTTCCGGCGGACCTTCTCACTGAGCTGGCCTCCCTCCTCATAGCCTACATATCCTGGCGGTGATCCGATCATCTTTGAGACACTGTGCTTCTCCATGTACTCCGACATGTCAACGCGGATCAGGGCATTTTCCGTACCGAACATCGCTTCCGCCAGTGCCTTGCAGAGCTCGGTCTTTCCAACGCCAGTTGGTCCCAGGAATAAGAAGGAACCAATCGGACGCTTCGGATCTTTTAAGCCCACACGGCCTCTGCGGATAGCCTTTGCCACAGCGGTCACAGCCTCCTCCTGACCCACTACGCGCTCATGCAGAATGGACTCCAGCCTGCGCAGACGCTCTGATTCCTCCTCTGCCAGCTTTCTCACCGGGATTTTGGTCCAGCCGGAAACCACATCCGCAATCTCGCCTTCTCCGACGATCAGCTTCCTGGATGTTTTTTCCTTCTGCCATTTTTCGCGAAGCTTTTCGATCTTTTCCCGCTTCTTCTGCTGGCGCTTCTTGATGTCACCGGCTTTCTCATATGCCTCATTTTTAATAGCCTGTTCCTTCTGGAGCTCTAACTTGTCAATGTCCTCTGTCAGGCTTTTAATCTCCGCAGGCTCCACATATGTGGTCAGGCGGATTTTGGAGGACGCCTCATCGATCAGATCAATGGCCTTATCCGGAAGGAAGCGGTCATTGATGTAGCGGGCAGACAGACGGACCGCAGCCACAAGTGCATCATCCGTAATGGTTACCTTATGATGCTCCTCATATTTCGGGCGCAGGCCCTTTAAAATGGCGATGGACTGCTCCTCTGTCGGCTCCTCTACCACAACCGGCTGGAAACGGCGCTCCAGTGCTGCATCTTTCTCAATGTACTTGCGGTATTCCTCCCGAGTTGTGGCGCCGATCAGCTGGATCTCTCCACGGGCCAGGGAAGGCTTTAAGATATTGGAGGCATCAATGGCTCCCTCCGCACCGCCTGCTCCGATGATGGTATGGATCTCATCCAGGAACAAAAGTACATTGCCGTCTTCGGTTACTTCGGAAATCACCTTCTTGATGCGCTCCTCAAATTCACCGCGGTATTTGGATCCGGCTACCATGCCGGACAGATCCAGCGTCATCACGCGTTTATCTGCAATGGTTTCCGGCACATTGCCGCCTGCGATCATCTGGGCAAGGCCCTCCACAACTGCGGTTTTGCCGACACCCGGCTCACCGATCAGGCAGGGATTGTTCTTCGTTCTTCTGCTCAGGATCTGGACAACACGCTGGATCTCACTTTCCCGGCCGATCACCGGATCCAGCCTCCCCTCCCGGGCAAGCTTCGTCAGATCACGGCTGAAACTGTTTAATGTCGGAGTCGCCGCACTGCCATCTGCTCCGGATCCGGAGGACTGAAGCTCCTCTCGCGCATCTGCTCCGTCCTCGCCCATGGCACCGCGCAGATCCACGTACAATTTCTGCAGGCTTACATCCATGGTATTCAGCAGCCGTACTGCTGCGCAGTCGCTTTCCCGGATCATGGCGATCAGCAGGTGCTCCGTTCCGATGAGCGGCGCCTTGAACCGCACAGCCTCCCGATAGCTCTGGTTCAATACCCGTACAGCCCCTGGCGTATATACGGTCTCTCCGATGGTTCCCACATTCTGGTTGGGAAAAATGAGCTGGCTGATCAGCTCTTTCACCTTATCTGCCGTTACACCGTTGGCATCGAGAACTCTTGCCGCAACGCCTTCTTCCTCCAGCAGCAGCCCAACCAGAAGATGTTCGGTTCCCACATAATTATGGCCCAGCTCATTCGCTGTCCGGGTAGACAGTGCGATGGCATTCCAGGCCTGTTCTGTAAAACGATTTCTGTCTATCAAAATTCAGGTCCTCCTTGTATCTGTCTTAAGCCAAAAGCTGGGGCAGCTCTGCCCGCAGATAAGCAGCCCGTGCCATCTCCAGTTCTTCCCTTCCCAGAGGTCTGGTGGAAAGCTTCTGAAGATTAGCCGGCTGGATCCCCAGCATCAGGCGGTATACCGCGCAGGGCTCCTCCATACGCAAAAGCCCATCTGCGCAGCCGGCCATGAGCCGGGAAAGCAGCGTCATAGCTTCCTTCATCGTCAGCTTTCTGGCATATTTCAATGTGCCATAAGCACGACAGGCATCATCCTCTCTGGATACCCGGTTCTTATCCAGCGCCAGCTTTCGCATCTGCTCCTCCTGGGCAGTAAGCTGCAGTGCCACCTTGGTCACCATGTCCAGGATTTCTTTTTCCGTCATGCCCAGGGTTTTCTGATTGCTGACCTCATACAGGGATCCGCAATTTTCTTCACCCTCCCCATACATGCCCTTCACCGAAGCTCCAAACCGCGTCATCTCGGTCACCATGCCGTTAAAGCGCTTGCTCTGGGATAACAGCGGCAGGTGCAGTACCACCGACGCCCGGAGCCCGGTTCCCACACTGGTGGGGAATGAGGTCAGGTAACCATACTTATCATCAAAGGCATAATCAAAACGTTCATTCAGATAATCATCGATCAGCCCTGCCTGGGTCCAGAGCTCATCCAGATGCAGACCGGAGGCAAACAGCTGGATGCGGATGTGATCTGTTCCGTTTAATACGATGCCCACGCGTTCATCATCTGATACCATGACCCCAGCAGGCGCTTTTCCGGAAGCGATGGTGGAGTTAAACACCCGGCGCTCCCGAAGTGCTCTGCGGTCCAGATCACTCAGCTCCTGCAGCCTTGCCTGCTCATAATGGCGGCCGTCAGCAGTGCCGAGATCTTTCAGGCCATCCTCCAGGCGTCCGATCATCTCTTCTGCCAGTTTTCCATCAAGCCTGGATGGAAATGCATATTGTTCCAGATTCCGCACAAGACGCACACGGCTGCAGATCACGGCAGGCCGTGTCCGGTTTACTTCCTCAAACCATTTCATCATGACTGCGCCTCCTTCAGTGCCCGGATCTGGTCACGGCAGTCAGCTGCGATCTCATACTCTTCCGCACGCACCGCCTCCCGGAGTCTTGCCTCCAGCTTTCGGATCTGCAGCTGAGTTTCATTTTCCACTGCCGCATCCGTATTCAGAGTCTGTTCTTTGCAGCTTGCGGGAGTCATGTCTGCGGTGCCTTTCTCCGGCTGGTCACAAGAGGCCAGATGGAATGGATCCGCCTTGATTTTCTGGAATTTCGGATGCTTTCCGGTGTGACGCACATTGCCCTGAAGCTGCCTGATCTTATCGTGGATCAGCAGATCAAACACGCTGTAGCAGTCCGCACAGCCAAACCGGCTGTTTTTCACAAAATCATCATAGCTGGTGCCACAGGTCGGACAGATGATCTGACCGGTCTTTTCTTCCTCCGATTCCTCCCCCGGCACTCCTAAAAGCCCCGACAAAAGCTTGCCTAACGGAAATTCCCCCTCAAAAATGGCAGAATAGGGACCAAAATCCATCTCTTTGGCGCACTGTGCACAGTAATTGTGCTCGGTGCGAACTCCATTGGCAATTTCTGTATATTGAATATTTGCTTCTCTTATCTTACAACGCTCACATAACATGGCAATTCCTCCATCTAACTCTCGCGGCTGCCGGTGTAGTAATCATAAATCTCATCAACCAGAGCATGAACTTCCTCTCTGGAGACATTTTTACAGACACTCCTTGCCAGAAGAACGGAAAGTTCCTCTCTCAAATGCTCGATCGAGCGAAGCTTGTCGATATCCAGAGCAATTACAGCCCCGCGCCGTCGGTCCAGTTTGATATATCCTTCCTGCTTCAGGACCGCATAAGCTTTATTTACGGTATGCATGTTGATTCCGATATTCTCTGCAAGCTGACGGACAGATGGCAGAGAATCGCCTTCTCGGATCCGGTCTGTGGCTATGCCCATGATGATCTGGTTCCTGAGCTGGATATAGATTGCCTCCTCGCTTTCAAAATCAATCTTAATGATCATGTTTTCACCATCTTTCGAATTCTCTGTTATAGAAATTGTATAACAGTATTATAGCAAAAAAAGCGGCGAAGTCAATACACCGCTTTTTTGCTTTTTCCTTTCAGCTTTTAAAGGTCGTCATCCAGATCGAAGACTTCAAAATCATCGCTCTCCGAATCTGCTCCTGCCGCCGGTTCTTCACCGCGTTTTTCCGCGCCGTGCTCCGGTTTCTCTGCCACACTGGCAGCCAGCTCCTTTTTCATTTCGTCCAGCTGGGCATCTGCATCATCTGCTGCTTCCGGCAGATATTCCTCTGCATCAGGATCTTCGGATGCGTTATCCCGGAAATCAGGATCCTCTTCGTAATCGTCCTCTTCTCCCATCATATAACGCTCTTCTTTGCTGAGTCTGCGTCCGTTCTTTTTGGATTCTTTTTTCTGTTTCTTCTCTGCCGGCTCGTCAAGCTGATCGTAATCCATATCATCTGTCTCTTCCATCCGGCGGTTTCTTCCAATGCGGCTGATGATCAGGAGGATCAGAAGAATGACTGCGACTGCCGCTACAGCCACCAGAGCGATTCTTGCAATATTGTAATCATCTACCAGAGCATTATACTTTTCTGCCAGATCCTGAAGCTCCAGGCTCTGAGAATTGCCCTCACTGCTCTGCTCAAAGTAACGCTGGATGGTCTTATCAGTCAGGTCATAACGGTAGAAGCCGACTGTTCCGGCGTCACTCACACCGTAGAAGATGCAGTACTCCGGCTGTCCGCCCTGAGTATCCGGTACCCATCCCTGAACCTTGGTCTCGCCTATGGTGATGGAGGTTTCCTTCATGCCATACGGAACCGTTACATCTGCCGGCAGTGCAGCAATGCCAATCTTAAGTGGGGTTCTGGATGCCTCCAGCTCTGCCAGGACCTCAACATTCTCAGCCGAAGCTGTCGTTTCCTCCTGTCCGTCGGCAAGGCTTTCACCGCCCTCTACACGGTTCACCAGGATCGTATAGGTATGGCTGGTACCATTCTCAGCGGTTACCGTACAGGTTACGGTATTCTCACCCTCCTGCAGATCAGTTCCGCTTAAAGCAACGGTTGCCTTATCGCTGGCCGGTACTGCGCTCACGGTAAGCTTTTCGGTATCCAGGCTTACAGATGCGGTGTAACTGTCAACCTCAGCGCTGAACGCAGGGCTCAAGGTACCAGGAGAAATCTGAAGGGAGGACAGGGAAGTGTCACCAGATGCCGCTGCCGCTGTGCTTGTGCTGTTAATAGTAACAGAAGAACTTCCAAGCTGGGTAATGTCCAGCAGCTGCTCATCTGCGTCATAACCTTCATAATCGGTTACTTCAATCTTACTGCTTCCTGCCTTCAGTGCTTTGAAACGAATGGTAGAGGCAGACTCGCTGCTTCCGCTCACACTGCCGATCACACGGATGGCTCCGTTTCCGCCGCTGACATCCGGCTCACCGCCAATAAATTCCATGGCACTGGTATCATAAGAAAGCATCACAACCGTCTTGCCAATTTTCTCACCGGTCGTACAGGTAAATTTTACGTTTACCGTAAATTCACTTCCCACCTCCGCGGTAGGATCTGAGAACGCGATACGCGCATTCCCTGCAAAACTCTGAAACGGGATTGCCACAGCCAGCATCAGCACCATGGCAAACCGGATCCAGATCTGTTTCCAATTTCTGTTCATAATTATTTTATCTCCTGTTTCTTTACTGAAGCGGCGGCTTCTTTCAGCCGCCGCCCTCACTGATTTTAATTACCGCCCGGACTGGAAAATGTCACCTGGCTTCCTCCTGAGGAAGATCCGGAATTCGGGGACGAGCTCGTAGATCCGCCTGCTGGTCCCACCGTGATCACTCCGGAGGATGTGGTTCCGGAGGAGCTGCCCGCCGAGCTGCTTCCAGGACCTCCAACGGTAACGCTGGAAGAACCGCTTCCTGAAGTCCCGCTGCTGATCCCTCCGTTATAAGTCGGACCGCCGGCCTGACGGACTACATGGATCGTGTAAGTGCGCTCAGTGCCATTCTCAGCTCTTACAACTACAGAAATATCATTGATTCCGCTGGAAAGAGATACATTTCCGTTGCCACGTACCGATGCCTTGGAATCAATCGCTGATGCGCTGACCGTTACATTGGATACAGAATGGTCTACGATCAGATCGTAGGAGTAGGTATCGCGGTTAAAGGTCGGCGTTAAGGTAAAGCCCTCCACTCCCAGACCGTTTAGCTTATTGTTCGGGCTGCCGCTAAGAGTCGGCTGCGCGCACGGAGTTTCCGGCATATTGCTGTATACCGGAATTTTGAAATTCAGTGCCGTACTCTTCTGCTGGGAAGTGAAGCCCTCTGCAAAAATAGACCCCTCAGAAGCCGCTCCATCTACGTTGGTCATGTACTGGTGCTTATATATATTGGAGCCCTGGACATTGTATTTTTTTAAATAGAGGGTATCCTGTCCGGCCTTCACATAGTTGGTGCCATAAAACTGGGCACCGCCTGCAATGGAGGATTCCGGCGTAGTCCACGGTCTGCCATAGCTTCCGCTCTGGGATGCATACCAGAGACCTCTCTGCACCGCTCCCATCCCATCGGAAGCATACGCGCCTACATTAAAATAATTGTAATAGCCGGTATATCCTGCATAGTTTCCGGAAATGGAATTACCGGTACCGTTGCGTCCCTGCTCCTGAATGATCATGGCTGCGATCACATACGGGCTGACGCCGGAGCCTTTCGCTGCACTCATGATCGCATCGGCATAGCTGACACTAGAAACCGAAGCTCCGCTTCCTGCAGCCACACCCGGTGTCTGTGCAGCTGAAGATGTCGCACCGGACGGACTGCTTCCCGCAGTGCTTCCATTGTTTGAAGACGCAGCTCCCGGGCCAACACCGATCACAACACTGGACGTCAAAAGCTCTGCACGGTTTCTGCTGATGGAGGCACTCGGTCCTTCCAGACGTACCTGATGATCTCCGTCAGAGGACGGCGTCTGACTGGCACTGCCGGATGAGGAACCTTCGTTTTTCCCCGGTGTTGATGAGGTAACACCGGAATTGCCTCCCGACACGCCGGGGCCCACAGTAATGACCTTCGATGAACCGGAGGAACTGCTGCCGGAAGTACTTCCTGATGAGCTGCCGCCGGATGTACTTCCGGAAGCAACCGCACCCGTTCTTACATTGCCTTCCATAAAGGTTCCCTTTAACATGGACTGAAGTCCCTCTGTTGTATGAAGGGATGCGTTATAGCTCTGATCCAGGAACTGGAATACGTTGACTTCATCCAGAAAATTCCGCGGATCCATATAATAACTGATGATCTCAGTGGATGCCGCCACCCAGGTGTTTCCGTCAAATCCTGTCCAGGTGCCGGAATCCCAGTTGTAAGCTCCGTCTGCCAGTGATTTATAGGAAGAGATACTGTTGGTATGTACCAGATTTCGTCCAAGCACTCCCTCGTTCTGAATAACCGTATTCCAGTCCAGCCCGGTCTTCACAGCAGTGAAGGTCCAGTTCGGATACTGGGCATGGATCTGACGCAGCCCGGTCTTATAGGATTCCGGAAATCCCTGCGCGGAAAGCTGGGACTCAAAGCTGGAATCATGGCTGTAGGACACCGGAAACTTCACATAGGTGCTTAATACATATCCTGTCTGAGTCGAGCCGCCGCTGGTATAACGGATCTGATACCAGGTTTTCCCGTCAGAAGCGGCTTTTTCACCTACCACGGTAACTGCCGCGCCTTTTCCCAGTTTTCCAACCGAAGAATAGGAGGTTCCCGCACCACTCCGGACATTTAAGCTGGAAGCATTGATGGTAGCGGCACGTTCCTGCGCATATGCGGAAAGCTGCAGTGCACTGTTCACAGATGGCATCTGCATGCATAAAGCCAGTCCCAGAACCGCAGCCAGACCTTTTTTCAAGGTTTGTTTTCTCATTTGATGATCTCCTTAGTATCGCATTTGTCTGGGACAGGATCCTGCTCCCGACAAATTTACGCTATGTTACATTATAATGACAAAATCCGACTGCGTCAACGGAAAGCAAAGAAACTTCACAGAATCACAAAAAATTGTAAGAATTTCATGGATTGTAACATGGAAAAACAGGAAGAAACCTGTTTTCACAGATTTCTTCCTGCTCCTATCGTTAATTCTGTATTAATTATACCGGATAAGCCTTGCTCTCGGTGTCTGCCACAGCAGCGTCTACCTTGGTCTGCTGAGCCTCTCTGTATTTGAAGAACTCTTCTGCTACCTTCGGGAACAGAGCGTAGGAAAGGACATCCTCATCCTGCTGCTTCCACTGAGCACACTCTTTCTCGAACTGCGGCAGCTGCGGAGCGATCAGATCTGCAGGTCTGCAGGTGATCGGAGTTTCGTCGCCGATGATCTTCTTCTGCACTTCTGCGTTGAACGGCTTTACAGTCTGGCCGAACTCGCCGAGCATGATCTTCTTGGACTCCTTCGGAACCAGTTTGTAACGCTCGCCGGAGATAACGTTCATAACAGCCTGGGTACCAACGATCTGGGAAGACGGGGTAACAAGCGGCGGCTCACCGAAGTCCTTACGAACACGCGGGATTTCCTCAAGAACCTCCTGATACTTATCTTCCTTACCTGCCTCTTTCAGCTGGCTGACCAGGTTAGAGAGCATACCGCCCGGAACCTGATAGCGAAGGGTCTTGATATTAACGCCAAGTACCTTCGGGTTTAACAGACCGGTTTTCAGAGCCTCTTCACGGATCGGTGCGAAGTAATCGGTGATCTCAGCAAGCTTGTCCTGGGATAAACCGGTATCGTACGGAGTTCCCTTGAAGGTCTCTACCATAACCTCGGTTGCCGGCTGGCTGGTACCAAGTGCCAGCGGAGACATTGCAGTATCGATGATATCGCAGCCTGCCTCTACAGCCTTTAAGTAAGTCATGGAAGCTACACCAGAGGTATAGTGGGTATGCAGGTCGATCGGCAATTCGGTAGACTCTTTTAATGCACTTACCAGCTCCTGTGCTGCATACGGGGTTAACAGACCCGCCATATCCTTGATACAGATGGAATCTGCGCCCATATCTTCGATTCTCTTTGCGATGTCCTTCCAGTAATCCAGAGTGTATGCATCGCCCAGGGTATAGCACAGAGCAATCTGAGCGTGTGCCTTCTCTTTATTTGCTGCCTTTACAGCGGTCTGCAGGTTGCGCAGATCGTTTAAGCAGTCGAAAATACGGATGATATCAATACCGTTTGCAACGGATTTCTGTACAAAGTACTCTACTACATCATCTGCGTAGTGGTTGTAACCCAGAATGTTCTGGCCACGGAACAGCATCTGTAATTTTGTATTTTTAAAGCCGGCTCTTAACTTTCTCAGTCTCTCCCACGGATCTTCCTTCAGGAATCGAAGAGAAGCATCAAAGGTTGCGCCGCCCCAGCACTCTACTGCATAATAGCCAATCTTATCCATTTTATCGATGATCGGAAGCATCTGCTCGGTGCTCATTCTGGTTGCGATCAGGGACTGATGAGCGTCACGCAGGACAGTCTCAACGATCTTAACCGGTTTTTTCTGAATCTCAGCCATGATTCTTTACCTCCAAATTTATATGTTGCGGCAACTTTATATTGCTGCAGCAAGAAATGATTGAATTTTAAACGCCGAAAATTGCCATGAATGTACCGGCTGCAACTGCAGTACCGATAACACCTGCTACGTTCGGGCCCATTGCATGCATCAGCAGGAAGTTCGTCGGGTCTGCCTCAGAACCAACCTTCTGGGATACACGGGCTGCCATCGGCACTGCAGATACACCTGCGGAACCGATTAACGGGTTTACCTTACCGCCGGTAAGCTTGCACATGATCTTACCGAAGATAACGCCGGCTGCGGTACCTACTGCGAATGCTACCAGACCCAGGGCAACGATCTTTAAGGTGGTTACCTTTAAGAAAGCCTCTGCACTGGTGGATGCGCCTACGGAAGTACCAAGCAGGATAACTACGATATACATCAGGGCATTGCTTGCGGTTTCGGACAGCTGTTTTACAACGCCGGACTCACGGAACAGGTTACCAAGCATTAACATACCAACAAGCGGTGCGGTAGTCGGCAGAATCAGGCAGACTACTACGGTTACGATAACCGGGAACAGAATCTTCTCCAGCTTGGAAACCGGACGGAGCTGATCCATCTTGATCTTACGCTCTTTTTCTGTGGTCAGAGCCTTCATGATCGGCGGCTGGATGATCGGAACCAGAGCCATGTAGGAGTAAGCTGCTACTGCGATCGGTCCCATGAACTCGGACTGTCCAAGCTTACCTGCAAGGAAGATGGAAGTCGGGCCGTCTGCTCCACCAATGATGGAGATAGCTGCTGCTGCCTTATCATTGAAGCCCATGAAAATTGCCAGGAAATAAGCACTGTAGATACCAAACTGAGCTGCTGCGCCAAGCAGGAAGCTCTTCGGGTTTGCGATCAGCGGACCGAAATCGGTCATTGCGCCGACACCCATGAAAATCAAAGACGGAAGGATACTCCACTCATCCAGAATGAAGAAGTAGTGAAGAAGTCCGCCTACGCCATTGGACATATCTTCCGGGTTAGCCATAATATCCGGGTAGATATTAACTAACAGCATACCAAACGCAATCGGAACCAGTAAGAGCGGCTCGAATCCTTTTCTGATCGCCAGATACAGGAACACGAATGCCACCAGGATCATGATAAAGTTTCCAAAGGTCAGATTGAAGAATGCGGTCTGCTGAAGAAGATTGGCCAAAGTAGATCCAATATAATCCATTTTAATCCCTCCATGTGGAACTTGCTTTTTTGCAAGCTATTAGTTTAATGTAGCAAGAGTAGCGCCAGCTTCTACTGCGTCGCCTGCTGCTGCATTAATGCTTGCAACGGTTCCATCCTGAGGAGCTACGATATCGTTCTCCATCTTCATAGCCTCGAGAACCATGATAACATCGCCTTTCTTTACAGTCTGTCCGGCGTTAGCCTTTACTGCCAGGATCTTACCCGGCATCGGAGCGGTTACAACTACAGAACCCTGAGCGCCGGCCGGAGCTGCTGCCTTCGGAGCTGCCGGAGCTGCCTTCGGTGCTGCTGCCGGAGCCTGAACTACACCAGCAGTGGTTCCCTCTTCAACAGTTACATTGTATACATTGCCATTCACAGTAATTGTGTAATTTTTCATGATAAGAATCCTCCTATTCGCTTATGCTCTTTTCCATTTTGCGCCCGGTGCACGTTTGATGGAGCGTACTACCAGGGAGTCGGTTGATGAGTTGGTTGATGCTGCGATAGCCGCAGTAATGACAGCCACCAGTTCCAGATCATCCACAAGCTCTTCCTCTTCTGCTGCCGGTGCTGCCACTGGAGCTGCTGCCGGTGCCGGAGCTGCGTTCTTTGCTTTCATCTTGTTTTCGAAGACGCTGATGAACTTGAAGCAGCTGATCAGGATGCTGATGAAGATCAGTACCAGGAATACGGTACCCATACCAAGTAAGGTATTCATACCTGCCTTTGCCATATTCTCGCCTACGGTGTACTCCGGGCTGAAGGTCAGGCTGACCGGATTTAAGTTCTGGCTCTGCGGATCCATGGTGTAGAATGCTTTGAACTCTACGTTGCGTTTCTCAAACTGTGCCTGAATCACACATACATACTGATCATCCTCGCCAAGCTCGGTATCGGAGGAAAGGACGCTTACGAACGCGCCGGTGTCCTTCATGACACCGATCCAGGAAGTCAGGCCGCTTGCAAGTCCGTCCTCGCCCTGCTTTAACAGGCCGGTCTCAGACTCCTCTGCTGTGGCTTCGTCCATCTCGGCGATGGTCTGGAGCAGGTTTTCCGAGATCTGAGAAATGTAGGAAGCTGTCTGCGGATCCATAGTTTCTGCCTCAGCAGCATTCTTGTTGGAGCATGCGGACAGAGCAAAGAGGCTGACTACCATGCTTAACACTAACAAAACTCGTTTCATATACTGTTTCATATATTTGTCACCTCATTCTAAACCGTTCCATGTTTTCTGTCCGGACGATCCTCTCTTTTGGTAAACAGCATCTCGAATGCTGCGATCACGCGTTTTCTGGTGTCGCATGCCTCGATGATATCGTCTACATATCCTCTCTTTGCCGCTGCAAGTGCGCTGGACTGCATTTCACGATAAGCAGCTGCCTTCTCATTGATGAGTGCAACGGAATCATCTGCCTTTGCAATTTCGTCTGCGTACATGATCTTAGCTGCAGCGGAAGCATCCATCATGCCGATGGTTGCGTTCGGCCATGCATATACCACATCTGCACCGATGGACTTGGAGTTCATGGTCAGGTATGCGGTACCATAAGCCTCGCCGACTACGACGGTTACCTTCGGAACGCTTGCGTTTGCAAAAGCGTAGGTCAGACGGCCTGCGTTCTTTGCGATGCGGCGCTCAGTGCATTTGCATGCCTTGTAGCCCTTTACGTTCACCAGGGTCAGTAACGGAATGTTGAATGCGTCACAGAAGGAAACAAACTTTGCTGCCTTTTCTGCGCCGTTAGCGGAGAGAACTGCATCGAACTCGTCTTCCTTCACACCGTCTGCCGCGTAAACAGCAGTGCGGTTTGCCACGCAGCCCACGGTGGTTCCGTTCAGACGGATAAAGCCGGTTACCATGGACTTGTCATAGTTCTTCTTCACCTCTAAGAAGAAGTTGTCATCGGAGATCTGTGCCAGTGCCAGATCGGTTGCTCCTGCATAATTTTCAAGATCGGAGCATACACGGTTTAAATCGTCGGTGCACTCGCTGTAGGACATGTCATCCTCGTTATTGGCCGGAAGGATGGTTACCAGGGAGCGGATCTGGGATAAGATATCCTCTTCGCTTCCGGTGAAGTCCACAAGTCCGGTTTCCTCACTCTGGAATGCAGCGCTGGAAGTATCGCACTTCTCAACACGGTTTCCATCAATTGCGTTCGGAGAATTTACAAATAATTTTGCGTTTTTCTCTTCCATAAAGATAAAGTCAGCCATAGCGGAAGCTACTGCCATACCGCCGCCGCAGGTACCAAAGATAGCGGAGATCTGCGGAACCACGCCGGATGCCATGGTCTGGCTTAAATACATCTCACCAAAACCGTTTAATGCGTCCGTTGCTTCCTGCAGACGAAGACCTGCACAGTCTACCAGACCGATGACAGGTGCGCCCATCTTTACTGCCATGGAATAGATGTTGGAAATTTTCTTTGCGTGCATCTCACCTAAGGAGCCGCCCAGTACGGAAGCGTCCTGGCTGTACACATACACAAGGTTTCCTTCGATGGTACCGTAACCGGTGATCACGCCATCTGCCGGAGTCTCCTTGTCAGTCATGTTAAAATCGGTGCTTCTTGCTGTAATATAAGCGCCAACTTCAACAAAACTGTTCTCATCAAGTAATGCGTTGATTCTGTTACTTGCTGATGTTTGATTACTCATTTTGCAATCCTCCATTTTGAAATATTTGACGATTTCTGTACTTTTCCGTTCACATTGTTAAGGGAAAGACAATAAATCGCTTAGTAAATCCAATTTCTGCCGATTATAATAATATAATGTCATCGTATAAAATTCAAGTCTTTTTGAAATATTTTTACAATTTCAAAATATCCAGAAATCGAGGATCCGCTGTAGACAGTACGACAGCCCCCAGGCCGCTGCATCCTCCTCTGAGCAGTAGTGGCTCTGGCCGATTTCCTCCTGCCCGAGCCGGTAACGGACCACTCCGACTTCATCCCCTGCCTTCACCGGAGCATCCAGGATCGTTTTCATATCGTACTCTGCCACAGGCCGCTCCGTTTCCGATACCAGAAGATGAAAACTCCTCTTCTGTTCCGGACTTTCAGAAACTGCGTAAATCCAGTCTTTATACGCTCCTCCCAGCAGTGGGACCCGGAGTCTGTTTTCCTCAAAAGCAAAATCGCAATAGAAATAATTCTGTTTGCCATAGCTGTACAGCTTCTGTACGTCCTCCCATTTCCAGGCTTTATGCGGAGGCCAGCCACATCCTAAAAGCGTGAGGATAAAGCTCCTTTCACCGTCGGACAGTTCAGCCGCATAACAGTAGCCGGCGCCTCCGGTAAATCCGGTCTTTCCGGTCACAGCCTCCTGTGTCATATCCAGAAGAGCGTTATGATTCTGACAGCTGTAGGTATTATATCCCTCAGAGTCAGAAAAAGAATAACTTCGGCAGCGCGTTATCGTTAAAAATTCATCATGTTTTGGGGACGTTTTCGTACAATAACGCAGGATTTTTGCCAGCTCAGCGGCTGTCGTACCATGACGGATCACCTCTCCATCTGCATTTTGCTTCTCCGCATCCAGTCCGTTCGGTGTCAGGAACGTGGTATCCACGCAGCCAATATCCTGTGCCTTGCGATTCATCTTTTCCGTGAAGGCCTCTACGCTGCCGCTGATATGCTCCGCAATTGCCACTGCTGAGTCGTTGTGGGACTCAAGCATCAGGGAATACAAAAGATCCTTAAGCCTGATACGGCTCCCAGCCGGCGCGCCAAGCTTCACTTTTGGCTGCCCTGCCGCTTTTTCTGAAATCTCACAAAAATCCTCCGGATTTCCAAGCTCCAGCGCAAGAATGCAGGTCATGATCTTTGTAGTGCTGGCCATAGGCCGTACCTGATGCTCGTCCTTTCCATACAAAATACGCCCGCTGTCTGCATCCATCAACACGGCACTCAGGGAATGCAGGGACAGCTGCTGTTTCGTCTCTGATACCGGCCGGCTGCTCTCTGCCAGCATACTTTCCGCCCCCTGCCACAGATCCGGCTCCGGGCGTACGCTTCCCCACACCGCAAACCCGATGCTGATCCCTGCCATCAGTCCGATGATCCTGTTTTTCTTTCCTGTTCTGTTCAATTCACACGCCCCGCGATTATCGCATTGTCTTTCTATCCTATTCTGGTAAAAATCCGGATATTCTGCTATGATAGGAAGCATATCAGGCTCACCATGCAGCAACAGGAGGAATAGAATTGTGGAATCCAGAAAACGGCTGATCTTTCATATTGATGTAAACTCTGCCTTTTTAAGCTGGGAGTCCGTATATCGCCTTTCCCGGGATCCAAAGGCTCAGGATCTCAGGCTGATCCCGTCCGCGGTCGGAGGCGATGTCCGTTCCCGTCACGGCATTATCCTGGCCAAATCCACGCCGGCGAAAAAATACGGCGTGGTAACGGCAGAAACCATTGCTTCCGCCCTGCGCAAATGTCCGGAGCTGGTCATTGTCCCCTCCCGTTTTGATATCTATTCCGGATATTCCCGGCAGATGCTCGCCCTGCTTTCTGAATATACGCCGGATATTGAAAAATTCAGTATTGACGAAGCCTTTCTGGACATGACCGAAACCATTCATCTGTTCGGACCTCCCAGAAAAGCCGCAGATCAGATCCGCAGGCGCATCCGGGAGGAACTGAACTTCACGGTGAATGTTGGAATTTCATCCAATAAGCTTCTGGCAAAAATGGCTTCCGATTTTGAGAAGCCGGACAAGACCCATACGCTATTCCCATCTGAGATCGTAGCGAAAATGTGGCCGCTTCCCCTGCGCGACCTGCTCTTTGTAGGCGAATCTGCCGCAGATAAAATGGCCCGCATCGGGCTTCACACCATTGGTGATGCAGCATCCTGTGATCCGGATATCTTAAGAGCCCACCTCGGTGATAAATATGGCACCCAGGTGTACCGCTACGCTAACGGCATTGACCAGGATCCTGTGGCCCCTCCGGATCCCACACGCAAAGGTTACGGAAACAGCATTACCCTGGCGCAGGATGTTTCTGACTTTGACACCGCCAGTCAGGTCCTGCTTGCCTTAAGCGAAACCGTGGGAGCAAGGCTCCGGGAGGCCAGTGTCCGCTGCAACAGCGTTACTGTGGAATTAAAGGACTGGCGCTTCACCAGCCAGTCTCATCAGTGCGTCTTAAAAAGCCCCACTGACTCCACCTCGGTTCTCTATGACACCGCCTGCCGCCTCCTGAAGGAATTCTGGGACAAAACGCCGGTCCGGCTGATCGGACTGCGCACTTCACAGATCCAGGAGGATCCGTTTGAACAAATGAGCCTGTTTGAAGATGAGCGGCAGAAGAAAATGCGGGCTATGGAAAAAGCTGTGGACCATATCCGCGGCCGCTACGGCATCGACAGCGTGCAGCGCGCCAGCTTTCTTAAGGAAAACAGCCCGACTCCCCACGCCGTAAGCCGTAAGAAACATTTAAATCAGGCATCGCAGCATAACACCGGAAAGGAATTCTGACAACATGGACCATATCATCCGCCACTCCTACACTGCTTCCACAGACGGACAGTCCGTAGAAGCACTGCTTCGCTCCCATGGATATTCCAAAAGTCTGATCAACCGTATCAAACTGACTGAAGACGGACTGATGATCCGCGGGGCAAAGGTTTATACCACCTTCCGCATGAAAGCCGGTGACCGGCTGGATGTCACATTTGCAGAAGAGACTTCTTCGGAAAATATTGTTCCTGTGCGCATGCCGCTGTCCATTCTTTACGAAGATGAGGATCTGATGGTCATAAACAAAGCCGGGAATGTTCCCATCCACCCATCCCAGGGCAATTTCTCCAACTCTCTGGCAAACGGACTTGCCTGGTATTTTAAACAGAAACAAAAACCCTTTGTTTTCCGTGCCGTCAACCGCCTGGACCGTGATACCACCGGGCTTCTGATCGTCGCAAAAAATGCACTGAGCAGCTGTATCCTTTCTGATATGGTGAGGAACCGCCAGATTCACCGCACCTATCTGGCCGCAGTCAGCGGGAACCTCTCAGAACAGCCGGAAGGAACGATTGACGTTCCCATTGCGAGACTCCCGGGCTCCACGATCGAGCGTGTCCCGGACCCCGTCCACGGAGAAGCTGCTCTGACCCATTATGAGCTGCTCTTCTACCAGCCGCAAACCGACACCTCTCTCCTTAAAATTTACCTGGAAACAGGACGTACCCACCAGATCCGGGTCCATATGAAGCATATCGGCCATCCCCTCTACGGTGATTTCCTTTATAATCCGGATTACCGTTTTTTACAGCGTCAGAGCCTGCACTCCTGGAAGCTGTCCTTTTCACATCCGATTTCCGGCATCCCCATGGAATTTACAGCCCCTGTCCCGGCGGATATGCAGCAGTTTTTACCAGATGCCTGAACAAATGCCTGCCCTGCAGGCACACAGTAACTTTGCACTGAATTCCGTACAAGTTTCGTTAAGAAATTACCTTGAAATGAAATACCCGCTGCTCTATAATTGAAAATCAGAACACTACTCAGAATGAAAAATATCGCTACAGGGGATTTATGCATGGAAGGTAAAAAAATATCCAACAGTACTATCATCAACGGGATAGCTCTCGGCTTCTCCGTTTCTTTTCTGATTTCTTCGCTGGTCGCAGCCATCTACACAGGAGAACTTGGCAGCATACTCCACGGCTGGTATCTTATCATGACATCACCAAGCCCGCTGGTTACAGACTATCTGGAGATCGGCGGTCTGCCGAGCGCCATGTTAAATGCCGGCGCCTGCGGCATGGCCTGCTGGCTTTTTATGGTCGGTTTAAAAGGAGATTCCCGTCCCAGCACACTGGCCGGTTATTTTCTTGTAGTAGCGCACTGCTTTTACGGACTGAACTTTCTGACCATGTGGCCATGCTTTCTGGCCCCGTTTCTCTATCTTCGATTAAAGAAGCTGAATTTTAAAAACAACCTGCACGTCTGCATGTTCACAACTTCATTCAGCCCATTTATCGGTGAACTTTTATTCCGTTACACCCAGGATACCTTTGTGTTCGGGCATCCGACACTAACGGTCAGCGGCGTGCTTTTGACCATCGCCTTTTCGATCATGCTGGGCTTTATCGTACCGGCCATTCTCCCGGGGGCCCACGCATGGCACAAAGGTTACAACTTGTATAATGGCGGACTGGCATTCGGCGTGTTCGGTTTTTTCCTGTTTAACCTTTTTTACAACACCATGGGAATTGATCCATCTTCCAAGCTGACCCGCTTCAATCCGGTTTACGAACAGTTTGGCCGCTCCTTTCAGCTGTATGCCAACTGTTTCTTCCTGCTTGCTTTTATCATCTGCATTCTGACCGGATTTTTCTTAAACGGCAAAAGCTTTCTTGGATATGAAGAGCTAACCCGGGACACCGGACATCAGAGTGATTTTGCCTCTCAATACGGTATGCCG
Source organism: Clostridium sp. AM33-3 (assembly GCF_003480315.1). GTDB lineage: Bacteria > Bacillota > Clostridia > Lachnospirales > Lachnospiraceae > Brotaphodocola. The sequence continues at coordinate 45,080 of NZ_QUIV01000006.1, forward strand.
CTCTGCCTCATTAACATTGGCACAGTGGGAATATTCTTCCTGTTCTACCTGGATATCATCATGGTCTACACGGAAGGTGCCGGTTTTACCGGTGCCACCATCGGTGTGATCCTGGCAGCTCTGACTTTTACCTGCATGGGGCAGCATCCGAAAAATATCTGGCCGATTCTTGCGGGATATCAGCTTCTGTATCTGTTCACACTGACGATCTGCTATCTCAACGGCAGAGAGATCAGCTGGACCATTACCACGCAGGGATACATCAACGGTGTGGCATTTGCCACCGGCCTGTGCCCGATTTCCGGGCGCTACGGCAGACGCGCCGGCATTGCCGCCGGCTTCATGTGCGCATCCATGTGTACCGCAACCTCTGCCCTGCACGGCGGCCTGGTGTTGTACAACGGCGGCTTCACCGCAGGTATCACAGCGCTTATACTGCTACCGATCCTGGAACATTACATTCCGGAAACCAGAAACTTTATGAACAATAAAAAGCTGAACAAAGAAGATATGATCGCAATTGTTGAAACGTTCCGAACCCATGACTGAGCAGCACATCGGCAATGCATCTGTTTTCCATGATACAAAAAAGAATGTGCCTTGGCGCATCCTCGCGGAGCGTTTTTATATGATAGGACGCAATTTCCTATCATATAAAAAAGGGCTTCGCACATCAGGGATCTAACCCTGTATGCGAAGCCCTTTTGGATAATGATTTTTTACCACACCGGAAACTGCCTTTCCCCATCCAAGAGGATACTTCCCAATGCAGACCAGCGTCCAGCCAGAGAGGCCGGCCTCCCCACGGACTGTGTTTCCCTTCAGATAATCCAGCACCTGGGGATCTTCCGGATCCAGACGGCACACAGATACTGCATGCTGAGGCTTCAGAAAATGAGAAAGCGCATGGGACGGCTCAAAACGTTTTGTTTTGAATTCCCCAAGATGCAGTCCGGGACGAAGCACTCTCAGACGGTCCAGTGCCGGCATGCCATCCGGCAGCATATACAGCTGATCTCCAAACAGAATCAGCTGTTCCATACCGTCCTTTAACAGCGCATATCCTTCTTCCGTCAGGGACTTTTTGAAAAATTCCCCGAGATAGGCTCTGCCTGCCTTGTCATTCCAGTATTTTGGCTGTTTTCGCTTCCGGCTGTCTTCCGGCGCCCAGGTTCCGTCCTTTTTCAGCAGAGCCAGATAATGTCCCTCTCCCTCCGCCTCATGGGGCCAGATACGGAAGGTGTACTTAAGATCTGGATTTTGATCCTGACTCCATTCCGGGTGCCCGCAGGACAGACCCTCGGGATATCCGCCCGGCTCCAGGCGCACTACCGAGAACTCCGGATGTCGTTTCAAAAAGTCAGAGATTCCGGCTTCATCTTCTTCCGGTGCGAACGTGCAGGTAGAATATACCATTCTGCCGCCCGGCTTTAACATCTCTGCCGCATTGTCCAGAATCTCCTGCTGGCGCTCTGCGCAAAGCTTTACGTTTGCCTCACTCCACTCATTTCTGGCCTGTTCATCTTTCCGGAACATCCCCTCTCCGGAGCACGGCGCATCCACGACCATACAGTCAAAAAACTCCGGAAAAAATGCAGCCAGGGTTCCCGAATCCTCATTTGTCACGACAGCGTTGCCAATTCCCATACGCTCCACATTCTGGGAAAGGATTTTTGCCCGCGCCGGATGGATTTCATTGCTGACCAGAAGTCCGCGTCCTTCCAGGCGTGACGCGATGTGTGTTGTCTTGCCCCCCGGAGCCGCGCACAGATCCAGCACACGTTCACCCGGCTTTGGAGCAAGCAAAGCCACAACTGCCATGGCACTCGGTTCCTGAATGTAATATACTCCTGCTTCATGGTAAGGATGGCGTCCCGGACGGCTCTCCCGGTCATAATAAAAGCCTTCCCGGCACCAGGATACCGGTCGCAGGGAAAACAAAGCCTGATTTTGACCGGCAAACTCCGCTGCCGGAACCTTCATGGTATTTACCCGGAGCCCCAGTGCCCGCTCTTTTTCATAGCTTGCAAGAAATATATCACATGCGTCTCCCAGCATCGCTTTCATTCTTGCCACAAATGCCTCTGGAAGTTTCCAGGTCTCCTGCTGCTGTTCCATCCGTTTCTCTCCTTTATCCGTTTTATCCGGCAGCGATTTCTGCTCCCGATCCTTATTTCCCGTAATTTATAACAAACAAATGAAGGGTTGTCACAACACGGAATCCAGAACGTTCTGGAACCTGTCTGCAACAGCCCCTCCACTCTTTACAAAGTATACAGATACAACTGAGAATCCTGAATTATAAGATTACCTTATAATCGTCAGAACCTTCTCCGTTTACAACATAGTAAGCAACATTTTCTTCCGGTTTTACATAAACTTCAATGGTTTTGATCTCTGCGCCCTTATGGTCTGCCTCATATGCTTTCACTGCCTTGTCCAGAACATCTTTTGCTACGATCTGTTTGCCTGAGAACTCAATAACTACGCAAGCCTTAGGGTCTGCCTTCTTTGCAGGAGCTTTCTTTGCTGGTGCTTTTTTGGTGGTCTCGACTGGCTTTGCTGCCGGTGCTTCAACAACTGCTTTTACCGGAGTTTCTGCTTTAACCTCTGCTGCAGCTGTCTTAGCTTCTGCTTTTACGGTCTCGGTCTTCGGTGCTGCTTTTGCTGGTGCCTTAGCTGCGTTTCTTCTTGTTGCCATAGTTCTTATCCTCCTCATTCGATTCCAATTATGAATTGCTCCCCATCACCTGTTTTTTGACAGACGATGAAGGCATTATAAATCTGTTTCCTGTTTTTGTCAATGTTTTCCAGTGGTTTACAGGCCTCTGCACACGTTTGTTCCGACTTTAATGCAAAATCATCTCCGCAATATAGACTGCTACACAGGCACCAATGGAAACACGGAACAGATTTCCGTCGATCCAGGCAAGGATCACCCCTGCCACAAATCCGACAATTCCCGTGATCCGGTTTCCTGTTGCAGAAAGGATGGACGGAAACGTCATAACAGAAAGACTCACATAAGGAACATAATATAAGAAAGACTGAATAAACGGATTCCTGATTTCCCTGCGGATCAGCGTCAGCGGCAGGGCCCGCACGGCATAAATTGTCAGGAACATGACCAGAATGGAAGCGTAAATATTATGATGCATGCTGCTCCTCCTGTACCGGGAACAGAATTGCCGCTGCAGCCGAAATCAGCACGGTCAGCAGGATAATCTGAAATCCCGATGAGATATTTTTAAGTCTCGGAATGCTTTGGAATAAAAGGCTTACCGACATGGATATAACTACCACTGCGGCAATGATCTTGTTCTTTCTTGCCGGCGGAACCACGACTGCAAGAAACATGCCGTATATGGCCACACTCATAGCGCTCATGACCGGGGCCGGAAGGACCATTCCTACAACCGTACCAAGAAAGGTTCCGATTACCCAGCCGGGCGCTGCAACACTGGCTGCACCGTATTGATAAAACGGATTCAGCTTTCCCGGAACTGTCATGGATATGCCAAAAATCTCATCTGTCACCGCATAAGACATGAAGATTCTGTGGAGAAATGACCTGTTCTGCTGCACCTTCTGGGATAAAGCACTTGACATCAGCAGGTAGCGCATATTGATGACCACTGTAGTAACGATCATCTCCATAACCCCTGCTCCAGATCCGATCATGCTGATTGCCGCAAACTCCCCCGCCGATGCGAGCATCAACGCAGACATCAGCGAAGACTGCAGGGCATTCATCCCTGCCTTTCCTGCGGTAATGCCAAGCGTAAAAGCAACAGCAAAGTACCCAAGCGCGATGGGTACTCCATCGCGCATTCCCTTAAAAAAAGATATTTTGTCGTTTTGTTGTTCCATGGTCTGCATTATAACACATCCTGACGCATAATATGACGGATGCGCTCATCATTTAAACCGCGGATAACCTCAACAGCCATTTTGATGGTAGATTCGATATCTTCCTTTGCGCAGAAGTTGTAGTGAGTATGCACATAACGGGACGGAATACCAAGAACCAGAACCGGAACCGCCTGATGGGTCAGATGGATTTTACCTGCATTGGTACTTCCGCCGCGTCTTACCGCATCCTGACACTTGATTCCGTATTTGTCAGCAATCTCATGTGCATAGGCCATAAATGCGTCATTTGCCACATAGCTGTTATCCATATGGCGGATCTGCACACCTTTCTTTAAGCAGCCCTGGGCTACACCGGTACGGTAATAGAAATCGTCTGCCGGAGATCCCTCAAATACGATAGCAAGATCCGGCTTTACCTGCTGTGCAGTCACGGTTGCGCCGCGCATGCCAACCTCCTCCTGGGAAGCAAAGGCACCGACCACATCCACGGCCAGGCTCTCCGTCTCCTTCATCAGGGCTTTCATGGTCTCAATGATGCAGACACAGCCAAGACGGTTATCAAAAGCCTTTCCGGAACAGATGCCGTGTTTTTCATCATAGGAGAAGGTCACATCCGGCATGATCGGATCACCGACGTGGATTCCGTAATCCTCTTCGATCTCCTGTCTGCTGCTGGCTCCGACATCCACCTTTAATTCCTCGATCGTCAGGGAATTGTCGGCCTTCTGGGCAGCCGTTAAGAAATGTACCGGCTTGGATGTAATGATTCCCTTGATTTTTTCGCCTTTACTATTGCGCACAATGACACTGTGGGCCGGAAGGCTGGTCATATGAAATCCGCCCAGGGTGATGATGCTGAGAAGTCCGTTATCCTCCACGTTCTGGACCATAAAGCCACATTCATCGGTATGCGCATCCAGCATAAACACCGGACGGTTTCCCTTTGCGTCCGGCATCGTCGCATATACATTATACATTGCGTCGTTTCTTAAATTCAGCCCCTCGCAATGCTTCTGTACCGCTTTCACAACCTCTTCTTCAAAACCGCTCGGGCCAAAAGCGTTGGTTAAATCCTCAATCGTCTTTAAATCTGCCATGATTCATATCCTCCCTGTATGTTCTTCTAATATACCACAAATGAATGCGCTGTCACAATATCCATCCAGTTTCTACTGGTAAAGCGGTTGGTGCGCGCGTCTACGGCCTTCATGCCCGGATAAAAGGACATCTGGTAAGCAAAAGCACCTCTGCGACAGAAGCCTTCAGATCTGCAATCACAGTCTTTGGCGATATGTTCCAGGCACTTCCGCCCACACTCTTCTTGGAGAACACCGTCGTAATCTGCGGGACCAGCTCTTTTGATAGTTCACAGATACGCTCATCACCGGATAAGAACAGCACCGGGACACCCTCGGATCAGAGTAACGTGCTCAGGCATGGCCATTACATCAATGTTGGTGGCATCTCCGTGTCATCCTTTACTACGATCTCATCCACGCCGGCAGCCAGAGCGGCCTCGCAGACAGCCACGACCTCATCGGTCATCTGCTTTGCGTATTTCTGATAAGCCGGTTCTTCTTTGTGGGTTTCATAATTGAGGGTTGTTCCGGCACAGCCTTCAAGATATTGCGACAGACTGTAGTAAAGCTCACCTGCACATCCGCGGGTGAGCTCTGCTGCCGTCATGGAATTTAAGATGGCCTCCTGTTCCGCTTCTGCAGCGGCAAGAAACGCCCGGTTTATAATCTGCTCCGGAATAGCCTGAATTTGAAGCAGTTCCTCCTCTTCGTTGGATGGGATCCGGTTTGCTGTAGTAAATCCGATCATGACCTCGCCGCTTCCATGTCCGGTATAGCCGCCCGTGCGGGCAATGCCTACGCCGGTTCTCCGAAGAATACGCTTCAGCTGACGGCTGGTCAGCGGAAGATCCGTAGCCAGAATACTCATGATAGAACCTTTGTCTTCTTCCGATGCTGCCATATCATCCTTTTCCTGCTTCCAGTCCAGAATCTCTGCACCGACAGCCTCTCCATTTAACACAAAATCCTCTGTTGCTCCAAAATTTGACTGGACCAGCACTCCAATGGTATATTCTGTTTCTCCAATACGGATTACACGGGAAGCAGAGCCAATACCACCCTTCAGGCCATAGCAGAGCGTTCCTGCTCCGGCTCCCACATCTCCCTCTTCAAAATCATCGGAGGCAGACGCAAAGGCACGGCGGACCTCTGCTGTTCCCACTGCCCGCTTTTGAATCTGATTAATGCGGCAGTCATTGCACTCGCCCACTACCGGATTGATGCTCATGGGATCCAGACCATCCTGCTTACACTGTTCCACCACGATATCCACCATGGCGTCCCATACCTTTCCCACATTTAGAGTATTCGTCAGGGCAATAGGGGTCTCCAGCGTCCCCAGTTCTTCTATCTGAACTAGTCCGGCACTTTTTCCAAATCCGTTGTGAACATAAGCTGCTGCAATATATTTCTTTGCAAATGCATTGTCCCCGCCGGGAAGGACTACCGTCACTCCGGTATGATTTTCTTCTGTTTTTACCGTGCAGTGTCCGACCTTTACCCCAGGCACATCCGTAATCTTATTTCGTTTTCCGGTCTGCAGGCGTCCAGGCACAAGGCCAAAGTCCCGGATTCGTTTTCTCTCCATGTTATTCTTCCTCTCTGCTTTTTATCAGGAACTGCCACAGCAGATCATTTCCCGATTTCACTTAAATATTTATCACGCAGCTTCTGGATCAGTTCCGGATTCTTCATACCGACAGCCCTTTTGTTTAACTCCATGGCACGCATGCTCGGATGGCTGGTACTGGTCACCAGGATCTCATCTGCGGTGTAGAGCTCTTCCAGGGTAAATGCACGCTCCTCTACCGGGATTCCCAGTTCACCGCAATAGCGGATGATGTGCTTTCTCTCAGTTCCCGGAAGAATCAGATTATCTAACGGATGCGTAATGAACACGCCATCCTTCACCATGGAAATATTCGAATGTGAACATTCCGTCACAAAGCCGTCCCGTACAAAAACAGTCTCATTGCAGCCTGCCTCAGATGCCTGCTGGGCTGCCATGACATTCGGGATCAGATTCAAGGTCTTGATATTGCAGTGATAGAAACGGGTATCCGGAATGCTGATCAGCCGGTATTCATCGGACATCTGCACACCGCTCCACGGCTTGCTGTATACATACAGATTGCTGGAAACTCCCTTTCCCGGGAACAGATGATTACGCGGAGAGGTTCCTCTGGTCACCTGCCAGTAAAGGAACTGGCAGCTGCTCTCTAACTTCTGAACCAGATCCGTCAGAAGCGCGCCGACTTCTTCTTTGGTATAGGGAAGTTCAATGCGAAGCATGGCTGCACTGTTGAACATGCGGTCCAGATGATCCTGCAGAGCAAAGATCTTATGATCAAATACCATTGCCGCCTCGTAAATTCCATCTCCAAAGTAGAATCCGCGGTCATTAGCCGGAATCATCATGTCGTCAATTGCTGTAATCTTTCCGTTATAATAAGCAAGGTCCTTCATCTTATCCATACTATTCCTCTCCTTATCTTCCGGCCCATGGCAGCTTTGCTGCACTTTCATTCTTCTGCAGTAGAGAATGCACTGTCATGAAGTCCGTATGTGTCTTTGCTGTAAGTATACAATGTGGATTTTCAAAAGTAAATAGTTGTGCTGAACGAACCTTGAAGCTGAACCTTGAAGCTTTGTGTGTTTTAGATTATAATTTCCTATGGAAACATCGAAAGAAGGATAAACCATGACAAGCAAAGAATTATTATATGTAAAAACGGTAGCAGACGAAAAAAATATATCCCGGGCAGCCAAAAAGCTCTTCATTGCCCAGCCATCCTTAAGCCAGTCGATCCAGAGGATTGAGGATTCCGTTGGCGTACCCTTGTTCAACCGGACAGCCGGAGGACTCACACTGACCTTTGCCGGGGAACGCTATTACCACATGGCTGTCCAGGTGTTAAAGATCTATCAGGATTTTGAGCTGGAGGTCAGTGACATCAATAACCTGAAAACCGGCAAGATCCATCTTGGCACCACCAACCATCTCAGTACCCTGACCCTTGCCAAAATTCTGCCGCGCTTCTGTGATGTATGTTCCAACATCGAGCTTACCATCTCAGAGGAAAACTCTTCCAGACTGGAGCAGATGCTGATGTCAGGAGAACTGGACTTTGCCATCATGCATACCCCGGCCGATATCCGGACACAGCCTCAGTTCCGCTTTGATATCATGCGCCGCGATCCATTCGTGATCGCGCTCGCACCAGATCATCCGCTGATCAAGCAGTCGGAACGCAAGGACGGATATCCATACCCGGTCCTGGATGTAAAACTGCTGAAAAACGAAAGTTTCCTGATGCTGCACAAATCTCAGCGTATCCGTCAGATCACGGATGAAGTGCTTGGACGCGCCGGAATCCAGCGTCCGAAAATTTCACTCACACTGCGCAATTTTGAAACCGCCCAGCTTCTTGCTGCCCAGGGAATGGGGGTTACTTTCGTGCCTTTGGAATACTCCCGGATTACTTCAGAGGAATACCATCCGGCACTGCTGTCCATTGATAACGTATACCAGGCTCACTGGGATATGTGCATTACATCTTTAAAAGACGGCTTTCTCTCAAAAGCAGATCAGCTCTTTATCCGGATTGCAAAGGAAGAACTGGCATGAGTTTTGCAAAAGAGTAGACTGTTACATTTTCAAAATCAGCCTATTGTGATAAACTAGGGAAAGAACAGTCAACTATCCAGAACCCAGAGGAGGAAAGATTATGGAAAAAATTAAAATGACTACACCACTTGTCGAGATGGACGGCGACGAGATGGCTGCAATCCTGTGGAAAGAAACCAAGGAAAAACTGATTCTGCCTTTTGTGGATCTCATGGTCGAGTATTATAACTTAGGCATCCGCAACCGTGACTTCACTGATGACCAGGTTACAATAGACTCCGCCAATGCCGCCAACAAATACGGTGTTGCCGTCAAATGCGCCACCATCACGCCAAACCTGGAGCGCATGCAGGAATATCAGTTGAAAAAAATGTGGAAGAGCCCGAACGCTACCATCCGCTCCATCATGGACGGTACCGTGTTCCGTGCACCGATTCTGATCAAAGGCATCGAACCCTATATCAAAACCTGGACGAAACCCATCACCCTGGCCCGCCATGCATATGGCGATCTCTACCGTGCTTCCGAAATGAAGATTGACCAGCCGGGCAAATGTGAGCTGGTTTTCACTGCTGAAGACGGGACGGAAACAAGAGAGCTCATCCATAACTTTACCACGCCTGGTGTTGTCCAGGGCATCCATAACCTGGATTCTTCCATCCAGAGCTTTGCCCGCTGCTGCATGTCCTATGCACTGGATGTAAAGCAGGATCTGATCTTTTCCGCAAAGGACACAATTTCAAAGGTCTATGACCGTAATTTCCGCGAGATTTTCAAAGATGTTTTCATGAATGAGTTTATGGAAAACTTTGAGAAGGCCGGTATTTCCTACCAGTACTGTCTGATCGACGATGCAGTGTCCCGTGCCGTAAAAAATCAGGGCGGCTATGTCTGGGCCTGCCAGAACTATGACGGCGATGTTATGAGTGATATGCTGGCTACCGCATATGGTTCCGCAGCTATGATGACCTCCGTGCTGGTATCACCGAACGGCAATTATGAGTACGAGGCTGCTCACGGAACCGTGCGCCGTCACTACTACCGCTATTTGGAGGGCGGTGTTGCATCTACCAACCCGCTTGCCATCATTATGGCCTGGGCCAGCGCTCTGGAAAAACGCGGCGAGCTGGATCAGAACAAAGAGCTGGAAACCTTTGGCCGCCAGTTAAAAGAAGCAGCAGTCAATACCGTAGAAAACGGCATTATGACTGCTGATCTGAAAAAAGTAACCACGATTAAAAATCCGCATGTTGTTACCGGACTTGTATTCATTGCTACTGTCCAGGAACGGCTGATGAAGCTTCGCGGTTAAATTTCTGCTTCATCAGATCGATCAGGCAGCGCTCCGCGCGCCCCAGATACATCTCTTCTTTGTAGACTGCGTTGACACTCCAGGACTCCGGAGTCACAGAAAAATCATAGCAGTTGAAACGTTCCATTCCCCCCAGCGCATCAACCGCCCGCTGGGGGACAATGGCAACACCAAGACCTGCTGCAGCCAGCTGGACTGCGGAAATACAGCTTGAGAGCTCAATCATGATTTTTGGCTCGATTCCATACTGGCGCAGCACCAGGTCTGTTTTTTTTCGAATCGAATGTCCCTTTTTCAGCATAATGAACGGAATATCTTTCATAGCATTCAGATTCAAACAGCGCTTTGTCGGTGACAGAGACATTCGGTCTGCAGCCTGCTCCGTCTCTAAAAACATATCATCCTGAATCATGCTTTTTTCTGCCACCAGCAACAAGCGTTCCCGGTAGATCGACTCTGCCTTCAATCCGACCGGAAGCTCACCCTGGCTCCTGGGAATCACATAAAAGCTGATATCATCCCGCAAAAGTGCCTTTAGCAGTTCATCTGATTTTGCTTCCATCACCTGCAGTTCAATCCCCGGATACTGTTTTTTAAATTCCGGGATCACAGCTGGGAGCATATATCCGGCACGTTCTGTCGGCATTCCGAATACAATGCGCCCCTTCTCTCCCAGTCCTGCATCAATCAGTTCTTTTCTTAAGTTATCACTCATCAACAGGATTTTTCTGGCTGTCTCCACATACTTTTCTCCCGCATAGGTAATCGTAAGCGGTGAGGTACCGCGATCAAACAGCTTTACCCCTACGTCCTGCTCCACCTTGGATACAATATGGCTCAGGGATGGCTGGGAGATATAAAGCTTGCGCGCAGCTGCGGTGATGCTGCGGCAATCCGCAACGGTTGTAATATAAAGCATTTCGCGAAAATCCATGCATTTCCTCCCGATGTCAAAATTTCTCCTCTTATTATATCCACTTTTCTTTCCTTCCGCAAGCGCCGAAACAGGACGGTTCCCGCAAGGTGACCGCCCTGTTTCTATGCTGCATTGCAAGCATTTACCCTCTATAATAATTGATCAGACATCCCGATAATAAAATCTTCCGCTCATCCTCTGTCAGCGCATCCAGTGTGCACGTGATCTCAGACTGTACTGTTGCGGATGCCGGATCCAATACCTGGACCATAATCGGATTTTTACACTCAGACACCACATTCCGCACATCCCGGATCAGCAGATAACTTCCCACAGGAATCTTCAGCGTCTCCTCGGTACGAAGCGGCAAAAGACCCCAGTTGATCAGATTGGAACGGTAGCGCTTGGTTGCATACTCATTGGCCAGATTTGCAAATCCACCCAGCACCTTCTGGCAGCTGGCGGCCTGCTCTCTTGAGGAACCATCGCCGATCTTATCGCTGACCATCAGGCTGCCAAGAGTAATATCAGAAACGCTGCATCCCAGTTCTGCAGTAAGCTTCGCCAGCAGATTGCTGCACTCTGCATCTCCTGTCTGAATGCTGCCGTCAGCCTGTTCTCTCCGGCATTTTTCCAGCGCTCTTACAGCCTTTGCCCGACCCACATACTCCGGATCACGGCTGATCATGGTGTACTCCGAAATTTTCTCCGGATTGGAACGGAAGGAGGAGGCCTCGCCGGACGGTATCAGCTCATCAGTCGTTACTGAACCGTGATAGGAACCGGCGGTCTTTAACAGCAGATGCTTTGTTAAAGGCTGCATTTCCGGCCAGTCCGCAATATTCGGCCCCATGGTCAGTTCTACGCTGTCGTCGCCCTTATTATAGTTGTCAAATACCTGATTTTCATAGATCTTCGGATCAAAATGATGCTTTAAGGTCCGGTACTCTACGTTCAGTTCGGTAGCTGCTGTCAGTTTTCCGCCATTTCGCACAGTAGCCGCGATGGAGCGGGCATCCATCAGGCAGGCACAGGCCATCTGACCCTGTCCCGGTTTAGAGCCTTCACGGTTCGGATAGTTTCGTGTCATATGGCGGATGCTGACCTGATTATTGGCCGGAACATCGGTCACGCCGAAGCACGGACCGCAGATACACGGACGAAGCGTTGCGCCGCTCACCGCCAGTTCTCCGGCAACCCCCTGCTCCATCAGATCTGCCATGATCGGAAGACTGGCCGGATTGATACCCAGATTCAGTCCGTTTCCCGGAATTCCATAGCCCTTTAAGATATCCGCCATGGCAACGATATTCTCAAACAGACCGCCGCTGCAGCCGCTGACTAGGGCCTGATCCACATAGAATGCTCCATCTCTCATATGAGACTGGATGGAGAAGGGCTCACCATGCTTTCCTTTGATCTTATTTCCTGCTTCTTCTATCTCTTTGATGACTTCCGGCATCCGCTCCTTAAACTCGCGGATCGGCATGGCATTGCTTGGATGGAACGGCAGCGCGATCATACACTCCACACTCGAAAGATCAATCTCGATGAGCCCGTCATAGTACGCTCCGGTCTCCGGTGCCATCTCTCGGTAAGCATCGCCCCGGCCGTGCTCTGCCAGAAACTCTTCCGTCTTTCCATCGGTACACCACACGCTGGAAAGCGCAGCGCTTTCCGTAGTCATGACATCAATGCCCATGCGGTATTCCATGCTTAAGTTGGAAACGCCGTCCCCCACAAACTCCAGCACCTTGTTCTTGTTGAAGTTGTTCTGGAAGGTTGCCGCGATCAGGGCTAAAGCCACATCCTGCGGGCCAACTCCGGGTCTTGGAGAACCGGTCAGTTTTACCGCCAGCACCGGCGGGTACGCAATATCATAGGTGCGGCCAAGCAGCTGCTTGGCCACCTCGCCGCCTCCCTCGCCGATGCCCATCGTACCCAGGGCACCATAGCGGGAATGACTGTCGGAGCCAAGAATCATCTTTCCGCCTTCGGCCATCATCTCACGCATATACTGGTGAAGAACTGCCCGGTATGGCGGAACGAAAATACCGCCGTACTTTTTCGCATTTCCAAGGCCAAAGACGTGGTCATCCTCATTGATGGTGCCGCCCACCGCGCAGAGGGTGTGGTGGCAGTTGGAAAGCACGTAGGGAACCGGGAACTTTTTGATTCCGCTGGCCCGGGCCGTCTGCAGAATGTTGACATAGTTATTATCCGGAGACACCAGCGCGTCAAATTTCAGCTGGAGCTGCTCCATATTGTTACTGTGGTTATGGGCCTTTAAAATCCCATAGGCCATGGTTTTTTCTTTTCCTTCCGCCTTCTGAAGCGCGTCTTCTGCTGCAGCAAAGGTGCCGTCAGCCGCAAGCACAACACCATGCTCGGTCAGTTTAACCATTATCTCATCCTCCTGCTCTTGTTGCCGTATCTTACTTCCGGATATACAGGGTTCCATCCATGATCCGGCGCGCGGTTCTCTGAACGCCTACGCTCGGAAGCTTCAGTTCCCCATTCTCCTCCTGCAACTCCGGAACCATGGTCATAATGCCACTCGGATGACCAATCCGGACATTGCCAGTTTTTCCTGCTTTCCGAAGAACCTTTTCTACCACAGAGCCCTCCATGGCTGCAGCCACGCTGATGGCACTGGCAGAAGTCAGCGGGCATGCCTTATGACACTTGAATACAGAAATAACACGGGCACATACATCCATATCTTCTGCGTTTACCTGCTGTCCCGCAATATCCGTATAAGACTTCGGCACAGTTACAAAACCAACCTTCGGCACCGCCGGACTGTTTTCTGTGGCATCTTTTAAGTCCTTCGCAAAGCCCATCCTACAGCAGGCAACACCGCGAATCTTCTCCAGAAGGTCAGAAACCTCTTTATTGCTGTTCACTTCCTCAGGAAGCTCTGTACCAGTCATGCCGATATCCTCAGCCTTAACCAGAACCATCGGATTGGATACATCCAGGATGGTTGCCTCAATCGGTCCAAAATCCGGAATTTCCAGAGTTTCCACACAGGTTCCGATCGGAAGAAGTTTTCCGGTTTTCGCACCCGCCGGATTTAAAAATTTGACATTCAGTTCTGCAGCAGTTCCATCCACACCGGCAATGGCACAGTCACCCTCCTGAGCAAAGGTCTTTGTCTCCGGATCAATCGGAACCGTCACATCAATAAACTTGTCAGTGTTGCGATTTAACATATGAACCGTAGTCACCGGCTCGGTAATTGTAACCATGCCTTCCTCTATCGCATACGGGCCAACAGCGGCTGTCATATTACCGCAGTTGGATTTATAATCCACCTGACTCTTGCCGACAATTACCTGACCTACCAGATATTCTACATCAATTCCTGGCTCTTCGCTCTTCCATACAATAACGATTTTATTGTTGGAGGAAACGGTTCCGCCCATGCCGTCAATCTGCTTCGGATCCGGATTGCCCATAGCCTGAAGGAAAACGCTGTCCCACTCCTCCCGGTTTTCCGGAAGATCTTCCTTATGAAACATGCAGCCTTTGCTGGTACCGCCGCGCATAAATACGGTCTTAAATGTTCTCATCTTATTTTTCCTCCATTTTCTTAAGCTGCTTCTGTAAGTGACGTAACTGGCCGCCGGAAAGAATCACATCCAGCTCATTGTCAGAAAGCTCCAGTTTTGCCTGAAAGGAAATACCTTTTGTCAGGTCTTTAATCTCAACTTCTCTGATCTTCATCTGGTCCAGAAGGCCCTCTACTTCCAGTTCATCCAGCATATCCAGTTTGTCGTAATCTGCCGGGTCTGCAAATACCATCGGAATGATGCCATGGTTGATCAGATTGCCCTTATGAATGCGGGCAATGCTCTTTGCGATAACCATTTTCACACCCAGGTACATCGGATTGATGGCTGCGTGCTCACGGGAAGACCCCTGCCCATAGTTCTCGCCTCCAATGATAATGCTCTTGCCCATTGCCTTTGCCCGGGCAGCAAACTCTGGATCATAGCGGTGGTAGCAGTACTGGCTCATAAGCGGAATATTGGAACGCATGCTGGAGAACTCGGCACTTGCCGGGGTAATGTCATCGGTCGTGATGTTATCCACAGTCTTTAAACTGATCTGTGCCTGTAAATGCTGCTCCGGCGCATCTGGAACAGGAAGCGGCTGGATATTCGGTCCGCGCACGATTTCAACTTTCTTTGCTTCCTCTTTCGGAAGCGGCTCGATGATCATGGAATCATCCACCGGGAACTCGTCCGGTTCTTTTACTTCTGTCAGAATGGAAAGATCACTGCCGAGAATCTCCTCCGCGCTTGCGAAGGTTCCGACAATGGCAGTTGCCGCAGCACTCTCCGGGCTTACCAGATAGATTTCCGCGGTTGGGTTTCCAGCACGGCCCTTGAAGTTACGGTTTGAAGTACGGACAGCCACACCCTTGGTAGCCGGAGACTGACCGATGGCGCAGCACGGTCCGCAGGCAAGCTCCAGAATTCTCACACCGGCATCCAGAAGCATCTCAATATAGCCGTCACGCATCAGGAGCTTATAAATCTGCTTGGAAGAAATGGCGCAGGTACAGCTCACATCCTCATTTACATGTCTTCCCTTGAATACCAGGGCTGCCTTCGCGATATCGGAATAACTGGAGTTGGTGCAGCTTCCGATGAAGACCTGCTGTACTTTCTTTTTCTCTACATCCTTTAACGGAATGACATTGTCCGGCTGGTGCGGGCAGGCACATAATGGAACCAGTTCGCTTAAGTTCAGTTCCATCTCACCGTCATACTCCGCGTCTGCATCCGGAAGAATCTCGGTAAAGTCTTCTTCTCTCTTCTCGGCTTTTAGGAATTTTCTTACCTGCTCATCGGCCGGGAAAATGGAAGTGGTCGCGCCCATCTCCGCGCCCATGTTGGTGATGCTGGCACGCTCAGATACGCTTAAGGTAGCAGCGCCCGGTCCCACATACTCAAATACCTTGCCAAGACCGCCCTTGATGCCGACACGGCGAAGCATTTCCAGAATGACTTCCTTCGCATTGCAGCCGGGCTGTAAATGTCCGGTTAAATTCACTTTGATGATCTGCGGCATCTTCAGGCGCATCGGAACACCAGTCATCGCGGTTGCGACATCCATGCCGCCTACACCGATACAAAGCATACCGATAGAACCACCATGGGGGGTATGGCTGTCACCGCCCATTAAGAGCTTGCCAGGAGCGCCGAATCTGGCAACCTGAACTGCATGGCAGATACCGTTTCCCGGTCTGGAAACGTGCACGCCATAACGTTTCGCAACGGACTGTAAGTAAATGTGGTCGTCCGGAGTCTTGTTATCCAGATATAACAGGTTGTGGTCCAGATAGCTGACGCTGCACTCCGTACGGATCCGGTCCAGGCCAACCTGCTCAAAGGCCAGATAGGTCATAACTGCGTTAATATCGTGAGTCAGGGTCTGGTCTACCTTTAAGAGAATCTCCTCGCCCGGAACCATCTCAGACGGTGCTGCCAGATGTGTAGATAAAATTTTCTTTATAATGTTCATGCCCATGTGAATATTCTCCTTCTTTTTTCTTACTTTTTCAACAGTTTCGTATAAACCTGGCCAGTGCGTTTCATCTCGGCCAGTGTATATTTCTGTTTTTCAATCTTTTTCAGTGCTCGTTCCATAACTCCTTCTGCTTCCTCCTGGGTAAGCACACAGACACCATTGACGTCCCCGATCACAATATCTCCCGGTCTTACGCAGACCCCTCCGCAGCTGACCGGAACATTGATGGCTCCTGCCCCGCTCTTGGCTGCAGTGCCGCAGGTAAGGCCTTTGGCATAGATAGGAAAGCCTGACTCCTCACAGCCCTCCAGATCCCGGAACGCACCATCAATCACTACGCCATCTGCCTTCATAAGACCCGCGCAGATACTCCGGTGATCGCCCCAGTAAGAACAGTCGCAGTTGCCCTTTCCGGCAACCACCAGCACGTCTCCCTCCTGCAGTTCCAGAATCGCGTCCGCAACGATATCACCTTCGCCGCTGGGCACATCCACCGTAACCGCCGGACCGACAATCTTTGTTCTGCCAATCCAGGGCTTGATCCGGTAGTCCATGGAGTGGTAAAGGCCTGCCCCGTCGCAGAGTTCCGGGGTGGTAAAGGCCCGCAGGCGCTCCATGAGTTCCTTCGGCGGGCTGGTGAATCGTTCTTTTTTTGTCAATGCATCCATGTGTATTCCCCTCTCGTTGTTATGCTTTGATTATAGCGCAGGGGCTATTATAAGTAAAATGCATGATTTTATATAAATATCATATATTTTTTTGCATGATATAAGCAAAAAAAGAAGCAACCGGCTTTTACCGATTGCTTCTTCTTTCAGGAAACATTTATGGGATCAGGCCATAAATCCAAACAGCACGCTTCCTAAAAGCAAAATAATTGCGCCTCCGATACGGGAAGAAATCTGCGCGTAACTCATTAAATTCATTCTTTTTCCTGCTCCAAGCACCTGGAGATCTCCGGAACCGCCACGATTTGCCATGCAGAGACCAGCAGTGATTGCAGATTCCACAAAGTTAAATCCAAACAGCATACCCACTGCACCGGAACCGATAATTGCGCCAAGGACAACCATTGCACTGATCAGCAGAGTCTGCCAGTTTAATACTGCAAGGAAATCTGCAAGATCTGTAAACGCAATACCAATACCAAACATACAATAGCACATAAGCGGTTTCGTAAAGAAATTGGAGAGACGTTTAACGCCTTCTTTAATCTCTGCCGGAACAATGTTGGCAATATTTAAAATTGCGGTAAATACTACCATATAAGCATACATATGTAACGATACAGGACCGATCGCCGGAAGAATGTTCTTTGAGAACACACGTGACACTACAAACACGGCTCCGGCTAACAGCAGGCCTCCGGCCATTTCATACTGGCCGATTTTCGGTTTTTCCTGACTGTCTTCTAGCAGCACGTAATTTTCCGGATTTTTCAACAGTTCGCCATTTCCGGAAAGTACCGGGAACTTCTCACCAAGACTGTTTAACAACACAGCTCCGATAATCGCAAAGTTATTTGCAATATTCAGAATCGCAAAAGCTTTGGAATAATAAGCATCCTTGCTTAATCCAGTACTTGCCTCCCACATTTCAGATAACGGGATTGCTCCTGCTCCATTTCCTCCGCCCATGGTTGGAAGCACATAATAAGCAACAATATCTTTCACGTTGATTCCACAGATCAGACCTCCAAGGATACCAAAGAGCATTGCTGTGGCAATACCGCCAATAATTGCAGGGATATATCCGCTGAACGCTTTGACCAACTGCTTTCTGTTCACTGCAAGTACCGCCGATACAATAAGCAGCGTAATAAATACTGTCTGAAAGCCAAAATCATCATAATAGAAAGTGATGGCCTCTGCATATTTTGCAGGAAGAATCTGGAAATATTCTAACACTGCTGCTCCGAAAAAGGCCATAACCGCGCCGCCGCCAAGAAAGTCTTTCCATATAGGAAGATGTTCACCAATCTCATAAAGCACGAGACCACCGGCAAACATAATCGTAATAATAGATAACATATCCTGATCCGGAAGCAGGCCCAGATAGATAGCTCCATAGATCAGAACCAGGCAAATAGCAATCATCCATATTGGCATCCCATAGTAGCGTCTTTTTAATAGCTCCATCCCAATACCCTCGCTTTTCTTATTAATTGTATATGTGCTGCAGCTCATGTGCTTATAGTAACAAACTTTTATCAATTTGGAAAATGCCTGTTTTTGCATGCACATCATACAAATCTTTCTATATCACACGTTGATATTGGAATGATTATCTCCATAAACTATAACCAAAACATTTTACTCAATCCGCGGCAGATTCCACCGGTAATGCATAGCCAGAAACCGCACGATCACAACGGCCACTGCTCCGGTCATCATAGCTTCCAAATGTCCCAGAGCGTCTTCCGCGCACACACACACCAGGGCTCCGATGATGGAAGCGCAGGCATAAATATGTTTTGTCAGAATATACGGTTTCTCCTGCGCCATGACATCTCTCAGCAAACCTCCGCCCACTCCGGTGATCACGCCGACAAAAACCAGCAAAAACAGTTGGTGATACCCGGCATTCCAGGCTGTATTAATGCCGACCACCGTAAAAATTCCGAGACCGATCGCGTCAGAAATATTCATCAGCAGATCGTAAAGCTGTCCGATACGCCCGTCCAGAAGATTTCTCCGGATATAAAGAAGCGCAAACAGTCCCAGTGAAACCATCACAGCCACAATGGTATAAATCGGCCTGCGGAACATTCCCGGGGGAATGATACCAAGCGTCACATCACGGATTGCTCCGCCCCCTACTGAAGTTGTCACTCCAAGAACGCAGACCCCGAAGAGATCCATCTTCTTGCGGATGCCAAGCATAGCCCCGGATGCTGCAAACGCCACCGTCCCCATCATTTCCATAATGAAAATGATCAAATCTGAATAATTCATGATTGTAAACCCCGCCTTCTCTCCATTTATTTTTTTATCTTATCATGAATTCTGCGTTCTAACAAGAAAAAAGAAGGACAAGCAATTAGGGCTGTCCTTCTCTCCATGTTCATTTCTATTTTGTTTTAAACACCACACAGACCGGGCTTTCTGCCGCGATCTCGGTTCCGCTGTAGGCTAACAGTCCAGTCTTTGGATCAATGTCCATGCAGCAAATCGAATCTGTCAGTTCATTTGCCGCAAGAAGCATCGTTCCGTCCGGATTGGTGGTAATAAAGCGAGGCTGCTCCCCCTTTGTCTTGATATTCTGGAGATAAGTCATATGACCATTTTTCTGATCCAGTGCAAACACGGTCACACTGTCATGCTTCCGGTTCGACAGATACAGGTATGTTCCGGCAATTCCAATTTCAATGGCACTTGCCCAGCCGTCTCCCGGGAAATCTTCCGGCAACGTGGTCAAGATCTGCTTTGGATCCAGAGTGCCGGTTTCTTCATCAAAGTAGTAACAGGTAACAGTGCTGTCTTTTTCATTCAGGCAATAGCAGAAACGATTATTCGGATGAAATACACAATGTCTTGGTTCAGATCCGCTTCTTCCTTTTACCATAGAGGTCTCTTTCAGATTACCATGCTCAGAGTCAATCCGAAAGACCGTTATTTTACCAACTCCCTGCAGACGTCCCTGCGATGGAACCAGAAGCCATTTTCCGCTCCGGTCCTGACACACCTGGTGCGGATGGGAAATATAGCCTGGTCCGCCGTTTCCGGAAATGAATTTCAGTTCCTTAATCTTTCCGAGAGATCCATCTTCCTCGACTGGAATCACAGAAACGCCGCCTGTCTGCAAGTTTGCCACAAACAGCCATTTTCCCGTCCGGTCCATGGTCAGATGCACCGGATTCGTACCATGTGTTTCTGTTGTATTCTGATAGGTAAGCGTTCCATCCTCTGCTACTTTGTAGGCGCTTACTTCCGAAAAATCCCCATGAATCGCATACAGATGATCCTGCTTTTCATTCAGACACAGATAAGAAGGATTCACCTGTCCCTCCGCTATCTGTTTTAACTGCCATGTTCCATCGGTAATTTCATATACGCGAATTCCTTTACCTCTTGCATTCCGCTCCTTTGTGGTGCGGCAGCCAATATATGCATAAGTACTCATTCTCATTTCCTCCTAACCAATAAATCCGAGCACGCCGGTAAGACTCAGCACAAATACGATTGCAACGACACTCGCCGAAATTGCAAATAAAGTTCCAAACATTTTCTGCTGTTCTTTCTCATCACAGCCTGTTTCCTGCGCATAGCTTGCCATGATCAGACTGCCTCCCGTAGACAGCGGGCTGATACCTGCTACCGTTGCACTGCACACGATCGCACTTACCATCTGGACGATAGAGGCACCACCGACCTGCTGTGCAATCTCCGGAACGGTCGGGATCAGAGTTGGGAATACCACACCATTTGCACTGGAAAACCAGGACATCAGACCTCCGGTAAATCCCATGATCGGGGCAGCCGTTCTTATAGACATGAATGATGCCAGTATGGAAGCCAGCAGATCAATCCCGCCCAACTTCTGGGTAATATTCATCAGGACGTTGACGCCAGCGATCAAAATCAGAACACTCCACGGAATCATCTTCAATGCTGCCTTTTCGTTTGCTGCCTTGGTCAGCATCAGAACCAGAGACAGGGTAAAGCAGATCAAGCCAACATCGTAAGAAAATCCGACAACAAGAACCACCATGACCAAAAGGGCCACCAAACTAATCATCTGGCTTCGATCAAAAGCCTCCTTTTCCTGCTGGCCACCAGCTTCAGCTGCGCGAAACTTATAACCGCCAAGAACAACATATACCGCAATTGCGCAGATCAGATTGGAAACAGAAACTCCGATAAAAATAGGAGTTCCGAGACCTTCAATGCCCATCTCTGTCAAAAGATCCCCCACGATAATTCCGGTCAGCGCGATCGGAGATGCAGTTCCGCCTACCGCACCAAGAATTGCCATAACTCCCATCAGCACCGGGCTTACCTTCATCTGCACGGCCAGGGATACTGCAAAAATAACCGTTACAGACTGTACGCTGATCGCGCCAGGTCCAGCAGCTGAAAGAACAAAACTAACCACATATACGATAATCGGCACCAGAAAGGTATTCTTTCCGCAAATACTGATCAACCGCTTTGATATTTTCTCCAATGTGCCATTCTGCTGAAGCAGGCTGAAAAACAACATGGTTCCCAATAATGTCGCAAATAATTTATATGGGAATCCTTTGTAAATATCCCCTGCGCCCATATCGCCCAGTTTACCGAGAATCAGGGCAAGCCCCAGACACACAACGCCTACATTCATCTTTTTCGCAAACCCCAGCACAATTGCTCCAATCAAAAACAGCAATGCAACTACCTGTAACCCCATACGCTATTTCTCCTTTGCATGATATCGTTTATCTCTTCACAATTTTCAAAAAAACGAGGTGACACCTGTACATTAGTCACAACTCCTTTCCTGTTTTTCTCCTCGTTTCTTGTTATCTTTACTATACGTCTTGCTTATCATAAAGTATAATGGTATAATTTTATCAATATCAATAACCTGTTGGAATGTTTTCAGAAAGGCATGCTCACCATGGATGAAAAAGATTATGAACTGTTATTAGAATTAAATGAGTCAAAGAATATCACAAAGACAGCGCAAAAACTGTATATGACACAGCCTGCCATCACCAAACGGATTCAGAAAATGGAGGAAGAACTTCAGTGTACCCTGTTTCTGCGCTCCAAAAAGGGGATTTTATTTACACCTGCCGGAGAACAGATTCTTCCCTATGCTTCTGAAATCCTGGCAAACAGCCGGAAGTTAAAGGAACATGTTTCTGC
This sequence comes from Clostridium sp. AM33-3, assembly GCF_003480315.1. GTDB lineage: Bacteria > Bacillota > Clostridia > Lachnospirales > Lachnospiraceae > Brotaphodocola. The sequence continues at coordinate 67,278 of NZ_QUIV01000006.1, forward strand.
CTGTCAGAATCAGGTCTGCGGCACACTCCGCCTCGGTTCTTCTTTAAACTTCTCCCACTACCGGCTCCCCAGAATCATCAAGGCTTACACCGACCGGTATCCGCTCGTGGACGTACAGATCACGACCGGACAGAGCAAGCATCTCTTCCAGTTATTAAACCGGGATGAAATTGCCATTGCGATCATGCGGGGACAGTATGTCTGGGATGAAGCCATACAGCTTATCTCTTCTGAACCGATGTGCTTCGTCTGCAGCAAAGAAAACCAGGGACGGTCTTTAAGCGAATATTCCTACATTGGCCGCCACACAGACTCAGATTTATCCACCCGGATTGACCGATGGCTGACTGCACACGATCTTGCCCAGATCCGTCCGCATATGTGGATTGACAGCATTGATACCTGCAAGGAAATGGCGCGGTATGGCCTTGGCTGGTGCATTTTGCCACGCATCTGTCTGGATGATTTTGATGGCTATATCGAAGAACTTTATATGGAAGATGGTTCTCCGTTCCTCCGAAATACCTATGTGCTTTACAAACATCAGTATGCCGAACTCCCGCAGGTAAAACTGTTTCTGGATGCACTGCTCGGCAGTTCCGTTTCCGAAAATAAGTTTTAATCTTCCTCCGGATACATGGCAACAAAAAAGCAGAGACCTGCATCCTTTCACACAAGTCTCTGCTTTGGCAGAAATGATTGATTTGATAAAATTTTAGAATTTGATCACACCGATCACGGTAGCCATAATCAGCACCGCAATGCTTGCCGGCCACACCAGTCTCAAGGAATATTTGATGTGCTCACCAATTGAAACATCTGCAAGACCAAGTCCTACATAAGTTGCTGCTACAGACGGGCTGACCGGAGTTCCCATGGTTGCAGTCAGCAGAAATGCTGCTGCCACAGTCTCCTGTGCTACGCCAAACGGCTCAACCACACCGATGATGATCGGAAGCAGTGCATAGTAAAATGCATCGGTACCAAGGATCATCAGAAGCGGTACGGAGAACAGACACATGAACCAGTGCATATGCGGAGCGATTGCTGACGGAAGTACAGCAACAATTGCGTTTGCCATTGCTTCTACCATGCCGGAATCTTTGATGACACCCATGAAGATACCAACGGAAAACAGGGTCATGGTCATAACCATGGCATTGGTGCCATACTCTTTGATCTTCTTGTTCTGCTGTTTTGCATTCGGGAAATTTACGATCAGACCGATTGCAAATGCTACCATAAAAATGGAATACAGCGGAACCGGAAGGTCTCTAAACAGCAATACTAACATCACCAGAGTCAGCACGAGGTTGAAATAATAAATGCTCTTCTTTGTTTCTTTCTTCTCCTCATTCGCATTCGCCAGTTCCTGTACATGAGTTCCAGCTTCTGCTCCGTTTTTTTTCTCAATCATGGAAACTACGATTGCAATGCCAAACGCTGCGATTACCAGGCATACAACACCAGGAATCATAAAGCCATACAGGTCTCCGGCCTCTACGCCTGCCACACTTGCCGCACGCATGGTCGGACCGCCCCACGGAACCAGGTTCATCACGCCGTATGCACCGCACATAGCCCCCAAAAGTGCCTGCGGACGTATTCCCATACGCTTGCAGATTGGCAGAAATGCCGGAACCACGATCAGAAATGTGGTTGCCCCGGAGCCATCCAGATGTGCCACAAAAGTGGTAAGCACAATTGCGATGAAAATGGTTGCCACATTCTTTCCTGCCCGTTTAATCAGGAAATTGATGATCGGATCAAATAATCCCGCATCTGACATCATGGTGAAATAAGAAATCGAGAAAATGAATAAGATTGCGGTACTCAGCATGGTATTCATACCGGTTTTAATAAACCCTGCAATATCCTCCAGACCAAATCCGGCCAATACCGCCGCAATCAGCGGCAGCAAGATAAACGCCAGCGGCGGCGCCATCTTCTCCTTGATCAGCACAAACATCAGGATGATCATCAACGCAAACCCAATTACTGCTAACATTTCGTTACCCCCTTATATGTTTTTATTTCATCTGCATGCATCATACAGAATCAATCAAATGAATACTCCTTTACCTCGCAGACTACATCCATGATGCTGCCGTCACGTGCTTCAATGATACCAACTACCTTATCGCCAAACTGTACCGGATCCGGTGCACCTGTAATGGCATAAGCCTGATCTCGCAATTCCTCGATGGTGCAGATTGGCAGACCGCTGCTCTTCATGCAGTCGATGAGATCCTGTCTGCGCGGGTTGATTGCGATACCATAATCGGTGATGACAACATCTACGGTCTCCCCCGGAGTCGTCACGGTAGTTACATTCGTGCAGATTGCCGGGATTCTTCCCTGCAGAAGCGGCGCAATAACGATGGTACACTTTGCGCCTGCGGCGGTATCTGGATGTCCGCCCTGGGCGCCGGTAATGATTCCGTCTGACCCTACTACAACATTGCAGTTGAAATTTACATCTACTTCCAGTGCAGCCAGAATAACAAAATCAAGCTTATTCACATACGCGCCCTTGTTAAACGGGTTTGCATACTCGGAAGCACTGATCTCAATGTGACGGTCCGAATGCTTCTTAATAGACTCTACTGCCCCAAGATCAAAGTCCTGCGTGTCTACCAGAAGATCTGTCAGGTCACGGTCCAGCAGATCAGCCATCGGTTTGCTCAGTCCACCGACACCAAAGCTCATCCGGATACCACGCTTTTCCATCTCATCTGCAAGGGAGATCGTCGATGCAATAGAGGCACCTCCCACTCCGGTCTGATAAGAAAATCCATTTTTAAAATACGGGGTGCGGATGACAAACTGCGTACAGTAATCTGCCATTCTCAGCTTTCTCATGTCGGTGGTCGGCTTTGCTGCGCCGGTTGCGATCTTGGCCGGATTACCAATCTCATCCACCACGCAGACAAAGTCTACCTGAGTCATGGAGATGCTTGCCGGGATGTTTGGGAACGGCACCAGACAATCGGTGATCGCTACCACACGGTCTGCGTACTCGGCATCAGCCATGGCATAGGACAATACGCCACAGTCGCTCTTCCCGCCGTTTGCCCGCATGTTGCCATATTCATCACAAGTCGGAGCGCCGATAAATGCGATATCGATGTGGACTTCGCCAGACTCGATGGCTCTGACACGTCCGCCGTGTGAGCACATCACTGCCAGATTTTTCAGTTTGCCCGCGGAGATGGCCTCTCCAATCTTGCCACGCACTCCTGAGGAACGAATTCCGGTCACCGTACCATCCTCAATCATCGGAACAATCGGATCGTGTGCTTTTCCCAGAGAACTTGCACAGATCGTAATATTCTTAACTCCCATCTTATGAATCTCTTCCATGACCATATTCACGATGTAGTCGCCCTCGCGGAAATGATGGTGGAAGGAAATGGTCATGCCATCTTTGATCTCACACTTCACCAGTGCCTCATGAATGTTCTCCACGATCTTGCTTCTGTTCGGATCCATCATGGCATGAGCCTTCGGAGCTGCTTTCTTATACTCGTGATTGTCGTAAGCGTAAGCGCCCTTGAATGCTTCCTTACCGGTTGCCTTTAATACCTCTTCCGGGATTTCTCTTCCTACTGCATTGATCATCTTATAAATCCCCCTCATATACGCCTGATGCTTTTGCCAGGGCAATTGTTCTCTTTGCTCCATCGTAGAATGCGATATCGATCATCTTGCCGTCTACGGTAAATACGCCGATACCCAGTGCCTTCTTCTCATCGATCTCTTTTACGACCTTCTCTGCGAAGATGATCTCCTTCTGGGTCGGGGTGAATATCTTATGAACAACATCGATCTGACGCGGGTTTACGAGGGATTTACCATCGAAGCCCATCATCTTGATCATCTTGACCTCTTCCTCGAACACATCCATAGCATCCAGGTTGGTGAACACGGTATCCCAGCACTGCACACCGGCTGCTCTTGCGGCGATGATCATCTGCTGTCTTGCTCCCTGCAGCTCCACACCGGTTCCGGTGATCACGGTCTGCAGATCCTTGGTGTAGTCACCGCCGGAAAGAGCAATACCGATCAGACGGTCAGAAGACTTACAAACCTCAAGGGCATTTAAGACACCCTTGCAGGACTCCAGAGCTGCCATTAACAGAGTGGAGCCTTCCGGTCTTCCGAACTCTCTCTCAGCTGCCAGCACATGCTCCTCTACGGTATGTACATCCTGTGCGGTCTCGGTCTTTGCGATACGGATAGTATCAGCACCGCCAGCCACGCAGACGCGGATATCTTCTTTCCAGTGCGGGGTGTCCAGTCCGTTGATGCGGACTACACGCTCAACTCCGCGGTAATCGATCTCCTGCAG
>NZ_QUIV01000006.1:71638-163091 GCF_003480315.1 Clostridium sp. AM33-3
TACACGCTCAACTCCGCGGTAATCGATCTCCTGCAGTGCATGATATAAGGAATATCTTGCTGCATCTTTCTGGTTCTCTGCTACTGCGTCCTCCAGATCCAACATGATGGAATCCGGCTTGTAGATGTACGGATCTTTGATCAAGCCCGGCTTCTGGCAGTTTAAAAACATCATGGAACGTCTCAGTCTTTTCTTATTTGGATGGCTCATGATTGAATTGCACCTCCCCATGGAAGATTTTCCGTAATATCGTTGGAGCGGTATACGGCACACTCAACGCGTGCCTTTAAGGTGCAGTCCAATGCTCCTTTGTCTATCACTGTTACCTTTGCATCGGTTACTTCCAGACGGTTTAAGGTTTCCAGAACCGTTGCCTTGATCTGCTTTCCAAACTGATGAATCACACTGCTCTCGATGGAAAGCTCTACCGTGCCATTTCCAGGCTCTACAGTAACCTGGGCATCACTGGACTCCAGGGTTCCTGCCATGGCAGCTTTCTTCACTAACATGCTTTTTTCCTCCTTATATCACCGGAAGCCTTTCGCTCCCCGCAAGATTTAAAATTTTCTCTATGGTCTCCTGCTCACGTCCCGGACATACCACCGACAGAAATTCTTCTGCCTTGTTTCTGGCCTGCGCTCTGCTTAACGGACGTGCCACACTTCCTGACGGATCCTCCACCTCTGTCTCATAGCAGGTGCCGTCCTGCATGGTCAGTTTCATAAAACAGCCCCAATGTTTCGGGTACTGTTCCGTAAAACGGTCTGACGGCTGCACGATAACTTTTGCCAGCAGATCCTGAACGGCTTTCTTCTCCACGACTTCCGGTTCAAATTGTCCCATTGCCACGGTTCCGTAAAGAAATGCTGCTGCCACGGAATATGGCGTGGAAAATTTTGCATCCAGAATCGTCTTTGGATGCAAACAGCCATCGCTGACCGCACACTGTTTATAGCCCACCAGATAAGTATCGATCTCGACTTTCTGAACCTGTTCTGCCAGAATCTCAGCTTCGCCTTCCGTACGGATTGTAAGACCCATGCGCGCTTCCATCTGCCTGCGGATGTCGAGAACCGCATCGATCGCGCAGTGGGCACTCCTGCAGCATGGATAAGGCTTCATATCCATATTTAAGATCTCATAAACTTCCCCCAGTCCCTGGCTGAGTTTCGAAGCATCCCCGCCGTCCGACATGGCATATAAGAGTCCGCCATCCTTCGCGTCAAAAATATGCTCCGGTCCGCTCATGCCTGCCTTTGCCAGAAAGGCGGCTTCGATTCCGTCTGCCGCAGCTCTCGCCGGATGCAGGATCTTGCAGTTACTTCCATCTCCCAGGAAGGCCCAGACACCACTCGACTGGGTTCCCGCCATGCCAAGCGCTGACACGATCTGGTCCACGCTCAGATCCAGAAGCTTCGCGCAGGCAGCAGCGCAGCCAAACACGCCGCAGGTTGCCGTGGCATGCCAGCCCCGGTTCCGATGCGCAGACACACCAAATGCCATGCCTACCCGGTTCACAGTCTCATAGCCGCAGATCACTGCCAGAAGGAACTCTTTCCCACTTTTTTCTAGATACTCCGCACAGGACCAGGCGGCCGGGATCAGGCTTGCGCTGCCGTGGGTCTTAGATGCCGTATGGACATCGTCCAGCTCCAGAGTGTGCGCCAGCATGGCATTTAACATCGCGGCGGTTGCCAGCGGATATTTCCGGCTATCGCCCCAGACAGAAACAAAATTGCCACCAGGCATTTCCACCGGACAGCCGCTTACCGCGCCCAGTGCCTGTTTCGCTGCTGCCACCAGCGGATCTTTCGCCGCCCCGGCTGCCACACTGACCAGATCAAGCACGCGGAGCGCGGCAGTTTCCCGCACGCGCTCCGGCAACTGGTCCCATGTGATGTCATGAATAAATTGTGCTAATTTCCGCAGATCCGACATACACACGCCCCATTTCTATTCTGCTTTGTAAGAGTTGATCAGGCTGCCTGCCAGAAGTACTTTCTTCTCTGCCTCTGTTACACCGTTTAACTCCAGCTCCATGGTACGGGTGCTTCCGTCTTTTCCGATGATGGTTGCCTCAAACCTGGTTACACCATCTTCTACCGCCTTGCGGATGCCCGGCAGGTATACATACTCGCCAACCTCCAGATTGATGTTGTCATCCGGGTAGGTGAACGGCAGCATGCCCCAGTTTACACAGTTACTGCGGTAACGCTTGGTTGCATACTCGATGCAGATGTTTGCCAGACCACCCAATACCTTCTGGCAGCTTGCTGCGTACTCACGCGCAGAGCCATCGCCCGGACGCTTTGCATACAGAACAGAACCGATTCCAGTGGTCTTCATGAGTTCTTCCGTTGGTGCGTTGACGCCAACTGCCTTTAAAACTTCGTAAACTTCCGCAGTCTTTGCTGCATCGCCTGCCACACGGGCTTTCTCATAGACCTGAACGGCTTTTGCCTTGCCGACGTACTCCGGGTCTTTCCGGATCAGGGTGAACTCAGAGATCTTGTACGGATTGGAACGGTAGGATGCCGTCTCACCGGACGGGATCAGCTCATCGGTGGTGGTTACTTCATCGCGGATCACACTTGCCACCTGAAGGAGCAGGTTGTCAGTCAGGGCAGACATCTGCGGCCAGTCTTTGATGGACGGACCATAAACGATCTCGGTTTCCGGCTGTGCCTTGCCATAACCGTTATAAACGATGTTATCGTAAATGTTGCTGTTAAACTCGTAAGCCGGAACTGTGAACTCAACCGGGCAGCTCTCAGCAGAGGTTAAGTAGCCGCCGTTGAATGCGGTTGCCGCGATGGACTTGGAATCCATCAGCGCTACCGATGCGATCTGGCCGTTTGCCGGGCTTGAGCCTTCGCGGTTCGGGAAGTTTCTGGTGCTGTGACGGATACAGAAATCGTTGTTGCCAGGAGCATCGGAAGCACCGAAGCACGGTCCGCAGAATGCGGTCTTCACGCGTGCACCATAGTTCATTAAGTCATTCAGCACACCGATCTTGTTTAACTCATACATGATCGGCTGGGATGCCGGGTAGATGTTTAACGGGAAAGTTCCAAGGCCGTGATTTAACTTCTTCGCGATCTGATCTACTGCATAAATGTTCTCAAAGGAGCCTGCAGCACAGCCTGCGATGGCAGCCTGGTCTACCTTAATCTTGCCGTTATGGATCTTGGAGCGCAGATCTAAGTGGATGTCCTTGTTATTCTCAAAGACGCGCTCTGCCTCTTTCTCTACCATACCAAGGTATTTCTCCGGATCTGCGATCACATCTGCTAACGGGTAGGCATTACTCGGATGGAACGGCAGTGCGATCATCGGAACGATGGTATCCAGATTGATTTCTACGATGCCGTCATACAGAGCTGCGTCACCCTGCTGCATACGCTTAAAGTCATTCGGACGCTTGTGGATCTCGAAGTACTCTTTGACCTTGTCATCGGTTGCCCATACAGAGGAAAGGCAGGCAGACTCGGTAGTCATGGTATCAATGCCGTTACGGAAATCCATGGACAGACTGCCAACGCCAGGTCCGATGAATTCCAGGACCTTATTCTTTACAAAATTGTTCTTAAATACCTTACCAATGATGCTCAATGCCACATCCATCGGTCCTACCCACGGCTTCGGCGCTCCGGTCATAAACACACCAATAACCTCCGGGTAGTCGATCTCATAATATTTTCCGAGCATTGCCTTTGCCAGCTCCGGGCCGCCCTCACCGATGGATACGGAACCCTGGGTACCGTAACGGGTATGGGAATCGGATACGATAGACATATCACCGGATTTGACGATCATCTCGCGCATGTACTGGTGAATGACTGCCTCATGCGGCGGAACGAAGATGCCACCGGACTTCTTGCAGGCAGACTCTGCGTATTTATGTACATCGGTATTGATGGTTCCGCCTACCGCGCACAGGCAGTTATGGCAGTTGGTGAAGACACACGGCATCGGGAATTCTTTGAGTCCGCTTGCGTATGCCGTCTGTAAGATACCAACGTAAGTGTTATCGTAAACACCCATGGAATCAAATTTGATTTCCAGATGCTCCATGTTATCAGAGTGATTGTGCTTTTCCAGAACCTGATAGGTCAGGGTCTGTTTCTTGCCCTCTTCGGCAGAAAGCTTTGCAGCCTCCTCCGCGGTTGCGATATGATCGTTATTTACGATATACTGTTTTCCTTCATGTAAGGTTACCATGTGAATATTCTCCTTTCATTTTCCAAACGAATGCAGACTAGCATCAATCAGTCTCTGACATAAACCCAGCCGTCCATAATCCGTCTTGCGGTACGGGTCACACCGCCCTTGATGACACGCTCGCCGTCCATCTTGACGTCAACTTCCGTCACGCCGCTGGAATGACCGATCTTAATGATATCCTGATCCGATGCCGGTTTCGCGATCTCGTTAACAATGGTTCCCGGGATTCTTGCTGCTGCCCCGGTTCCGACTGCAACGGTCATCGGATAAGCTTTGTGCAGGGATCCTACAGAAATGGCCCGGCAGCAGATATCCATGGACTCTGCTTTTACTTCGTTTTTGTCCATGTCGGTGTAATCCTGCGGCTCGGAAATGATGGAAACCTTTGGTGCGGAGGTGGACTTGGTTCTTGCGTCCTCCCAGTTCTCTACAAAGCCACATTTCTGTGCAGCGATGCAGCGGATTCGCTCAATGTGCTCCATCACATCTTTATTCTGGTTTAATTCCACCAGCTCGGTTCCCTTGATTCCCAGATCTTTTGCCCGGATAAATACCATCGGGTTAGAGCAGTCCAGTACGGTCACTTCAATCTCGCCATATCCCGGAACATCGAAGATATCACGCTTGTTTCCGGTCGGGAACAGCTTTCCGGTCTTGGAACCAGCCGGGTCTTCAAAGTACATATCGATGCGGGATCCGGTTCCCGGAACCCCCTTGATGACCTCATCGCCGTGTACCATGGCATGTCCGTCTTCTACCCGCACATGCTCCTCGATGATCTTGTTGGTGTTGGTGTTTAATACTCTTACTACGGTAATCGGCTCCACGGCCTTAACCAGTCCTTCATCAATGGCAAACGGTCCGACTGCAGAAGAGATATTGCCGCAGTTTGCGCTTCCATCTACACGCGGAATCACGATATCAACCTGTTTGAAGGTGTAGTTGACATCCACATCCTCCCGGTCAGACGGAGAAATGATGGCAATCTTACTGGTTGAGGAAACCGTTCCTCCCATACCATCGATCTGCTTGACATCCGGTGTTCCCATCACCTTCAGAAAGATTTCGTCCCAGAGGTTTTTATCCTCCGGAAGATCCTTTTCATGGAAGAATACTGCCTTGCTTGTGCCGCCGCGCATATACACGCAGGGATATTTTTTCATATACATAACCGACAACTCCTTTCAGATTTCCTACCTGTTTTTTGTTATCTTTACTATACGTTATCCATATCATAAAGTAAAATGGTCTATTTTTATCGTTATCAATAACCATTTGGAATGTTTCTATAATATCCAATTCTAATTTGGGAAATGATTTCTATCGGTGAAAAAACTTGACCCTGGAACAATTCCAGGGTTTATAATAGAAACAAAAAAGATGTTACATAAATGGAGGATTTCAGAAATGAGAAAGAATCATAAGATAAAAGCAGCACTCTTTGCAGGACTTGCAGGAACCATGCTGTTTGGAAGCTACATGACCGCCTATGCAGCCGGAGTGACCAAAGCTAACGGAAAGCTTTACTACTACCAGGCAGACGGTTCTCTGGGTACTGGTCTGATTCATGATACTGCTTCCGACAAATACTACTATGCCCTCTCCGACGGCAGCCTGGTTACCGGCTGGCTTCACCTGGATCAGGATTACTACTATATGAATGATGACGGTGCACTCTGGACCGGCTGGAGAACCATAAGCGGTTCCCGCTACTATTTCTATCCGGAATCCGGAAAATGTGCGTTAAACGTTGCCATGGAAATCGGCGGCAGCTGGTACTTATTCGGAACCGACGGCAAGATGCAAACCGGTTTCCAGAATGTCAACGGAAACACCTACTACTTTGATCCGTCTACCGGTGTCATGTACGCAGGAACCACCCGCACCATCAACGGTATTTCCTACACCTTCAATGCAAACGGAACCTGTACCACCCATGTGGATACCGCAAACTCCTTCACCATTGGCGATGAGGCAAATAATCAGAACAAAAAACCAAACAGCCAGACCACGCAGGAAACCAGAACCGAAGGCGGTTCCCGTGTTGTAACTGCCGGTTCCAGCAGATATTAGTTTCCGATAGCAAAAAAGAGCCTGACCATTTCTCCCCTGGGCCAGGCTCTTCTCTTTCTTTTGTTCTGTTTTTTTATCTGCAAATACTCCCTATATTTCCAGACCAGGAGGCTTCCTGCTCTCCTATGACGCCGCGTCCTTCTTTAAAAATCCCAGGATCACACAACCCACTGCGGAACCGACAGCCACAGCCGCCAGATACATAAGCGGATTGCCGATTGTCGGCAGGACAAACATGCCGCCGTGCGGTGCCCTGAGCGTACATCCGAATGCCATGGACAGACCTCCTGCCACTGCTGCTCCGATCGCACAGGACGGAATCACACGAAGCGGATCCTGAGCTGCGAACGGAATGGCACCCTCTGTAATGAAGGAAAGTCCCATCACGTAGTTTACAATGCCGGACTGGCGTTCTTTCTCGGTAAATTTTTTCTTAAAAAAGGTGGTACACAGGGCAATGGCGATCGGAGGAACCATACCGCCTGCCATAACAGAGGCCATCACCTCAAAGTTGCCCTCTGCCAGCTGTGCCGTTCCAAATACATAGGCTGCCTTGTTGAACGGACCACCCATATCGATGGACATCATGCCGCCGAGCAGCATTCCGAGCAGAATACGGCTGGTACCACCCATTCCGTTTAAGAAGGCAGTAAGCGCATCATTGATCATGCCCATATATGGGTTGATAAAGGTGGTCACCACTGCTGCCAGGAAAATACCGATAACCGGATACAGAAGGACCGGCTTAATGCCCTCTAAGGATTTCGGCAGCTTCGAGAACAGCTTTCTTAAACCGAGCACCAGATAACCGCCTGCAAAGCCTGCAAACAATGCTCCTAAAAATCCGGCGTTCACATCGCCGCCTGCCGGGTTTGCGAATGTGCATCCCATCTTCGCGATCAGGCCAGCCACCAGGCCGACTGCAAGGCCAGGACGGTCTGCGATGCTCATGGCAATGAAACCGGCAAGGATCGGAAGCATCATACCGAAGGCCTGCTCACCGATGGTCTTTAAGTATGCTGCAAGCGGTGTATTCTTACCAAAGTTGGAAGGATCAATCGAATAATCATCAAGCAGGAAGGCCAGCGCGATCAGGATTCCGCCGCCGATCACGAACGGAAGCATATGAGATACGCCATTCATCAGGTGCTTATAAATCGTACGTCCGATGCTGTCCTTTCCCTCATCAGAAGTGCTGCTTTCGCTGCCATCCTCCTGATGGTGGTAAACCGGAACACTTCCGCTTACCGCGCGTTTGATCAGCTCCTCTGCCTTATGAATGCCATCTGCGACCGGGACCTGGATCACAGATTTTCCGTTGAAACGCGCCATGCCGACATTCTTGTCCGCGGCCACGATGATAGCCTCAGCAGAGTCGATCTCGGCCTTTGTCAGCACGTTCTGGGCACCACCGGATCCGTCAGTCTCCACCTTAATGGAAACTCCAAGCTTCTTTGCCATATTTTCCAGGCTCTCTGCAGCCATATAGGTGTGGGCAATGCCGGTCGGACAGGCGGTAACTGCCAGAACACGATAACCTGCAGCTTTCTTTTTTTCTTCGTTTTCTTTCTTTTCCTCTGCACCAAATTTTGCGGTCTCCGCATCATCAATCACCTTTAAAAAGGCCTCCTTGGATTCCGCCTTTAACAGTCCTTCCATGAAGTCCGGATTCATCAGCAGTGTGGAAAGTCTGGAAAGTGCTTCCAAATGCACATCCGCGCCCTCCGCCGGTGCCGCGATCATAAACAGGATATTTGCCAAAGAACCGTCAAACGCCTCATAATCAACACCTGCCGGCACCACCATAGCTGCCAGTCCAGGCTCCTTTACTGCCTCCACCTTGGCATGCGGAATTGCAATGCCGCCGCCAATGCCGGTACTGCCAAGTGCTTCTCTTGCAAGGATTCCTTCCTTATATCCGGCCTTGTCCTTCAGCCGTCCTCCGGCCGCCATGAGATCTACCAGCTTGTCAATTGCTTCTTCTTTTGTGGATACAGATACATTCAGTCCAATACTTTCCTGCTTCAGCAATTCTGTAATTCGCATCATTTACTCCCTCTGTTTTTTATTCAGCTGCGTGAACAGTTCCATGATTTTTTCCCGGCTGCCGATTCCATGCGAAAAGGCAGTCGCTCCTCCGCTTGCCGTGCCAAGCTTTAAGGCATAACCATAATCTCCTGTTTTCAGGTATCCTGCCAGAAAACCGGCTACCATGGAATCCCCTGCTCCTACGGAATTTACTACAGTTCCGTGGCAGACACCCTCTCTGTAAACAGCTCCGTCTTCTGTCAGGAGCACTGCCCCGTCCCCGGCCATTGACACCAGAACATTGCGGGCGCCTGATGCCTGCAGCTCTTTTGCACCTGCCAGGACATCTTCATTTGTGGAGAGTGTTCTGCCAAGCATTGCCTCAAGCTCATGGTTATTCGGCTTGATCAGAAACGGATGAAGCGGAAGCACCTCCATCAGAAGCGCTTTCTCCGCATCCACCACGATCTGAATACCGCGGCCCTGGAGACGTTCCATGATCTCCTTATAAATACTGCTGCGGATACTGGACGGGATGCTTCCGGAAAGCACCAGAATATCTCCGGCTTTCAGCTCGTTCAGCTGTTCGAACAAAAGCTCCACATTTGTTCCGGTGATGTCCGGCCCCATGCCGTTGATCTCGGTCTCCTCATCTGATTTCATCTTCACGTTGATGCGTGACAGACCATCCTTTACGCGGATAAAGTCAGAATGAAAACCGGCTTTCTGACATCGCCTCACAATCTCCTCTCCGGTAAATCCGGCTACAAACCCAAGAGCTGTACTCTCATAGCCCAGGTTTGCAAGCAGCGCTGAAACATTAATGCCCTTTCCTCCGCAGACCATGGTTTCTTCCTTTGTCCGGTTGATCTGGCCCGGTGTAAAATGATCCACAGCGATCACATAGTCCAGAGCCGGATTAAAGGTTACTGTGTAAATCATATGTCATCTCTCCTTAGTTTTAAGAAAATATATTTCTTATCGTTGAATCAATCATAATATGATTTTTTATTTTCGTCAATAGTGTTTTTCGTGAAACTTATTTTCGTGCCGATTTTCAGCATTTAACACAAAAAGATGGTCTCCATATACAGGAATACCATCTTTCTTTTGTGTAATATATCTATGCTATTCTTTCCGTTTTTCCATCTGTTTATCCGCAGAAATTGCTTTTTCATGCCGGCGCACATGACCGGCTGCCGTCGGCATGCCTGCCATCAGGAGAAGATACAAAATTTCCATGACTGCCGTAGCCGCAACACGGGAAAACCAGAACTCCTCGGTAAAGAGCTTTTCCCGGGTGGCCGTGATGATGCGGTAGTCTGCCATCTGTGCCAGCGGAGACTCCGGGTTGTTGGTGATCAGAATGACCGCAGCACCATTTTCTTTCGCGCCTTGCGCAAGAATCTGCAGACGGTTGGAGGTACCAGAGTTGGAAATGATAAGCACCACATCCTCCGGCCCCAGATTAAACGCATAAGCCGTCTGTGCTTCCCAGATTGTTTCTGCTACTGCCGTAATTCCAAGCTGACTGAATTTGAACGCTCCGTCCAGCGCCACCGGGAGCGTGTTACCCACCGCTGCCAGCTGTACAAGCCGTGCATGCTCCAGCTTTTGTAAAATTGCTTCCAGATTGTCTGTGTCCATCATCCGGACTGTTTCGGTCAGTTCCGCCACCTTATTCGCCAGAATGTTCTTTAACGACTGGTCCAGATCATGACGGTCAATCTCATTGGTGACCTCCTGTTCCCGGTGTGCCTCCTCCAGAAGTTCCCGGGTCAGTGCCAGTTTCAGATCCTGGAATCCCTTAAACCCACAGCGGCGGCAGAACCGGGACACCGTAGCGTCGCTGGTCTGGCTGGCCCTGGCCAGCTCTCCCACCGTCATTCCGGCTGCCTCTGCCTTATGCTCGATCAGAAAATCCGCAATCTTCTTCTCTGCCTCAAAAAAGCTGTCATAAGCCGAACAGATCACAGAGGTTGCATTTCGTGCTTCATTCATTCCATCCACTTCCAATTTCATGTAAATTTGTTTCTTATCTAATACTATAGCACAGGCCGTAGAAAAAAGGAACGAAAAATAACGCAGAAAGCCTGCCGAAAAAAATCGGCAGGCTTTCTTAAGAAGGGATATGAACACGAAGACTCGAATTATTTGATCTTATCGATGGTCTCTAACAGGTAATCGGTAAACTCTGCTGCGCTTGCGCCGTCCACGTCAGTGGTAACGACTTTCTTGCGCTCGGTGATGGTGCAGATATCCAGAGCCTTCTCCAGGATTTCCTTGCGGTCAGCGTAGCCGATGTGAGCCATCAGCATGCCTGCAGCGCGGATCAGGGAACACGGATCTGCGTAATCGCCTCTGCCATGGTTGATCAGGAACGGAGCGGTTCCATGGATTGCCTCAAACATCGCATACTTGTTGCCCAGGTTGGAGGAGGAAGCGGTTCCCAGACCTCCCTGATGCTCTGCAGCTACATCGGTTACGATATCGCCATACAGGTTCGGCAGAACTACAACCTCAATTCCCTTGTTGAACTCCGGATCCAGCATCTTTGCACACATTGCATCAACCAGACGCTCCTGGATCTCGATTTCCGGATATTCCTCACCAACCTTGCGGACAGCCTTGATAAAGTTGCCGTCAGCCAGCTTTACAATGTTCGCCTTGGTTACGATGGTCACGTTCTTCTTGCCGTTCTTTCTTGCAAATTCGAAGGCAGCTCTTGCGATACGCTCACTTCCCTGTTTGGTCTGTACCTTAAAGTCAACCGCCAGGTCATCATTGACCTGAATGCCCTTGTTGCCCCAGATGTACTCACCCTCAATGTTCTCACGGAAGAAGGTCCAGTCAATGTTCTTGTCCGGGATCTTGATCGGACGGACTGCTGCGAACAGCTCCAGGCCACGGCGCAGCAGGCTGTTTGCGGATACCAGGTTCGGCCACGGCTCGCCGGCACGCGGGGTAACCATAGGTCCTTTGATGATGACGTTGCATTTTTTGATCTCTTCGAATACATCATTCGGAAGGCTCTGCAGCTTTGCGGCACGGTTCTCAATGGTCATGCCCTCAATCTCGCGGATCTCAATACGACCGCTTGCGATTTCCGGTGCCAGCAGATCATTTAATACGCGAAGTGCCTGCTTCATGATGATCGGGCCAATGCCATCGCCCGGGAGCACGCCAATCACGATCTTCTTGAGCTTATCAAAGTCAGTCACCTCGTTATCTGCTTTCATACGCTCGATGCGCTCAAACTCGGACTGGATCAGCTCCCCGAATTTTTCCTGTGCAGCTTTTACGTTCTCTACATTCTTCTCCATGATTTTCCCTCCATGAATGCTCGTTGTTTGTTATGGTTTTATCTTAACATGGAGTTATTCATAGGTAAAATACATAAATCAGCATATCTCATATAGGAATTTTGCATGATGTGTGGTAAACTAAACTATAGAAATATACAAACTATAGCATGACCATACACTGCTGTCGCACCATATGCCAGCCATATCATCCCAGAATATCCGGAGGTTTCTCCATGACACAAAACGAACTGCTCTATATGCTTACCATTGCAGAACACGGAACTATCACAAGGGCTGCACAGGAGCTCTTTATCTCCCAGCCATCTCTCAGCGAATCTTTAAACAAAGTCGAGCAGGAATTTGACACCCGGATCTTTTCGCGTACCCAGGAATGCCTGGTTCCTACTGCATTCGGAGAGCATTATTTGAAAACTGCAAGAAATATCCTGGACCGATACAGGAAGCTGGAAACCGATCTGGACGAATACCGCCAGCTGCGTAAGGGAAGCCTGACTTTTGGCATTCCCTTCAATCTTGGCGCCTATCTTCTGCCTAGGATCCTTCCTGCTTTCCAGCAGATTTATCCGGACATTACCGTACAGTTTAAAGAAAACAACTCCACGGAACTGGACAAACTGATGCTGTCCGGAAAACTCGATTTTTCTGTCATGCACTACGAAACACCCAATGAAGCCATCCACTATGATCTGTTAGCCGAAGATGACTTCTATCTGGTCATGCCGCTTACGCTTGCCCATAAATACCAATTTCCAGACTACCGCACTTTAAGCATCTACAATCTGAAAGCGTTGGAACAAGAACCTTTCCTCATGGTAGCAAGCAGACAAAAGCTGCGGCAGGTGGCAGACTCGATTCTGTCCCAACTCTCCATCAAACCCAATATCCGCTATACCACAAAAAATATGGAAACAGCCAAACGCCTGGCTGCTGCCGGTATGGGGATCACCTTTCTCCCGCATTCTTATTTGAATCTTTTTTCCGGTGTTGAAAACCTCGCCTGCTATCCACTGGATCCGTCATTAAACGCATCCTGGAAGCTGGTCATCGGCTACCCGGACGGACGCTCGCTTTCCCGGTGTGCAAAAGAATTTATCCGTTTTCTAAAAGAAAAAATCCAGCCAGACGAAGTGTAATACTTCGCCGGTTGGATTTTTTTTACAGATATCGGCTTTTCAATCATTTGATGAACTGTTGCCACCATCTATTTTTGCTATATCATCCTATTTTTCTTTTAACTCATCATACATGGAAAGAATCTCTCCCGCCGCCTGAAGGTAGAGTTCTCCCTCCTGCGTCGGCCGCAGGCCCTCTGGAGTCCGCTTAAAAAGGATAATATCCATATCTTCCTCCACACGGTGCACCGCACGACTTAAGGAAGAAGGATTCTTCCGAAGCAGAACCGCTGCTTTTTGGATACTTCCTGCCTCCGCGATGCATTTCATATAGCGAAGTTCTTTCTCATTCATAGACTTTTCCCCAATTCGATCCTGCACTCCAAACAAGATTTCTTTGCACACTAGTTATCCGATCTGGAAAAAGCATTCTTCATCTGACTGCTCAATTCAAACAGAACCTTATCTAGGGTGTCTGCCGTCTTTTTCTTTAACATCTGTGCGATCTCCCGGTTTGCATCTTCCCGCAGGATCCGGCGTTCTTGTGCATCCTCAGTCTGCTCCATCAGCGCATCGTACTTATGCAGAATTGCATACGCATCCGACTGAACCGCCAGCTGGTAACGCTCCACATGGACAATGGATGTTCCGTAGGAGGCATCAGTCATGGCAGCAATGAGACGGCTGTTCCAGTAGAAATTATCGGTAGAAACCTCTTTTGTGGTATTGGAAAGATACTCCGGAGTTCCGGAAACACGTGCATAAAACGGCACCAGTACATTGAATGCGTTTGAGGCAAAGGCCAGCCACTGGATTACAGCCGCATCCTCCGGCTGATCTGGGCGCATCTGGATCACAGCCACAAAGTCATTTCGATTAATGCCAACCGCACGGTATTTGCCACGCTCCGAAAGATCTCCGCTATGGACATACGGATCATACCGTGTGCCCTGATAATGGGTGGAAAGCACGTATTTAACATCCTCCACGGTCAGCTTTTTCTCCGGCACCAGGCTCCACGGGATATCATCGGATTCCGGTCCGTACTTTGCATCTGCTCCATCCCAGGAGAAGGTATGCGGATTTAAGCAACGCTCGATATACCAGGCACGGGGCGTATTGTATACATGATCTGAATCGGTGTGGCTTCCGAATGCATCCCGCGGGCAGAACACACTCTCCTCATCCAGGCGCAGATCCAGATGATTCTTCTCGATAAACTCTCTTAAATCTGCAGAGCAAAGGTGCTCTCTCTGTTCGCCAAACGCATCCTCCAGATTAAATTCATCCATACCAAACTGATTCGGCATCACCACATACCGATCATCCGGAACTTTCTTTGCGATCCAGTGATGCCCTCCGATCGTCTCCAGCCACCAGATCTCATCCTGATCCTGGAATGCAATGCCATTCTTCTCATAGGTTCCGTAGGTCTCCAGAAGGCTTCCCAGGCGAAGCACACCTTCCCTTGCACTGTTGATGTAAGGAAGCACCAGATATACAATATCTTCCTCACCGATGCCGCCCGGCACTTCCTCTTTCCCGTCCTCCGCAGGCTGGTATTCCACCAGAGGATCTGCGCCAAGTACCCGGGGATTGGAGGTAATTGTCTCGGTGGCCGTCATAGCCACGTTCTTCTCATTCACGCCGCTGGCCGCCCAGATCCCCTTTCCGGCTACCGCATTCGGCACTGCCGTAAACTGGTACGGATGCTCCGGAAGTTCCACTTCCACATGGGACAGCACAGAACGGTATGTCCGCTTCTGCTCCTCTGGGTGGATCACCACAAATTTCTTCGGGGTGAAATGACCGGAACCGGAATCATCGTTTCGGGCGATCATGGTGGATCCGTCATAAGATGCATGTTTTCCTACAAGAATCGTTGTACAAGCCATGTTTGTATCCTCCTGATGTCAATTTTTCTATGTAACAATCTTACCGCAGGATACAGAAAAAAACAATGAAAAGACCCGGATAAATCATTTCTGACTTACCAGGGTCCATCGTTAAATTTAATTTTCTGATTTCATTGCAGCAAGCGCATGTAAAATCATGGATTCCGCCTGCTCATATTCCCCTTTTCTCTGCACCGTAAATCCGTGATTGCTGTGGAAAAATCTTCTTGCATAAACCGGAACTCCTTCCTTTAAAAGGCGTCCCGCAAATACCTCTGTTTCATCACAGAACACATCATTGTCACAATAGATTAAAACTGTAGGAGGCATTTTCTGAATCTGCGCATCCGTTGCAAATGCAGGGCTGCAGTATACCTCATGGGCATCTTCTGGATTCACATACATCTTATTATAAAAATCAGACTTCCATGCCGGAATGCGTGGGTTACTGTCCCCATTACGCTTTTCGATTGCAGGAGTTGCCATATCCAGACCAGGATAATCCAGAATCTGTAAAGACGGAACGAATGCTCCTTTGTCAATCGCCATCAAAACACTAGCAAGCGTCAGGTTTCCACCGGCACTGTGTCCTCCCATAGCAATCCAATTCCGGTCAATATGCAGTTCTTCTGCATGTTCCGCAAAATACTGAAGCACCTCATAACATGCATAAACCTGACCAGGATAACGCATCGCTGGAGACGGAATATAATCAATGTCTGCTATGATACATCCGCTTCTGCTTCCAAAGTTTCTGCAGAACACGATATCCTGATCTCTCCGTCCTTTGATAAACCCACCGCCGTGGACATTAATAAACAGCGCACTTTTCTTTGTTTCCGGCTGATCCTGATACATATGTACCAGAGTCTTTCCGACCGAAGTTTCAATTTCCATATTCCATTCTTTTCTTACATGAAACTGGTTCAATGCTTCCTGACCGAGCGTTTTCCCCGCACCAGAATTGATGATTTCTTCCGCCAGCTTCTGTTCTTCCGGCGATACGTTTAATTCTTTCCAAATCCGACTCATTGTTACCCTCCACCTTTCTGCAACTCCAATACCTGATTTTCTTCTGTTTTACAGGAAGAATGAGAAGAAAAATGATGCAATGATCAGCACGATTCCACCGCCTACACGGCTAGAAAGCTGTGCGTAGCTGATCAGATCCAGTCTGTGTGCTGCACCGAGTACTGCGATATCGCCTGATCCACCGCGGTTTGCCATGCAAAGACCGGCTGTAACTGCTGCATCAATCGGATAAAATCCAACCAGTTTGCCAACCAGGGCACTGCCAAGGATGGCTCCTAATACGATTACAAATGCAATCAGCAGATTGGCCGGACTGCAGGCAGATGCCAGCTCTGCCAGGTCAAAATCCACACCCATGCTAACCATGCACATCAGACCAACAACCGATACCATAAAGCCCTGCATATTTTTGGCAGCTACACGAATATTCGCCGGTACAATGCCAAGTGCTGCTAAAATTACTACAAAAATAATGCTGTACGCAAATGTATGGATCTGTGCACCAAGAACGGTCGGAAGAAGCACCTTACTGAATAAACGGCCAACCGCATAAATCGTACCACATAAAAGCAATGCCCCTGTATAATCGTTCAGTGTAACCTTAATTTTTACATCTTCCTTAATCAGTTTACTGTCTACCGGCATAATGTTCGTTCCATCTCCGGTTAAGGACGGTTTCATCTGTCCCAGACGGTTTAACAATGCTCCCGCGATAATACAGAATAAGTTTGCAATTGTTAAAATAATGATAGCAAAAGAATAATAGTTTGCCGCTGGCTCACCACTGATCTGCTCATAAATCTGGGAGAGCGGAACCGCACCCGCGCCATTGCCTCCGCCCATGATTGGGAGAACATACTTAATCACCATATCGATTGGTTTTACGCCAAACACAAGACCAATCGCACTGCCCAGCACTGCTGCACCAGCCAGACCACCTAAAATTGTTGGAATGTATCCACCGAAGCTGCGGAGCAGGACCTTTCTGTCAAGAGAAAGGATTGAACCCATGATCAGGGAAATAATAAACACGCTTAAAATATTTACATCCCCTTGAACCATATTACCGATCAGTTCTACATAACCATCCGGAATCAGATTCAGCTGTTTCAATACAGCCGTGCCAAAGAATACCATCAGCAGTCCACCGCCGATATACGTATTCCAGATTGGAAGAATCTTACCAAATTTATTCAGGATAATGGCCAGAGCCGTTGTTACGGCAATAAAGGCCATCGCATCATACCCAAGTGTATCCGTAAATGCTACCGCAAGAACAACTGCTGTACAGATCAGATACAGCCACCACGGAAGACCGCCCAATTCTTTTAATTCCTCTGCCAAGCTTTTTTTCTTTTCCTCGCCCATGTTTCTTCTCCTTTGATTTTTATTCTGTCCGTTTCCAATGCACGTGCATCGACCCGGTCATTTTCTGTTAACGACAGAAGTTTTATTCTCTTCCCAACTGCTTCTTCAGATATCGCAGCTGTCCGCCGCAGGAAATCACCTCCAGCTCACTGTCAGAAAGTTCCAGACGCGCCTTGAATGTCACACCCTTTGTATTGTCGCGCACTTCCACCTCTTTCGTCTGCATCTGCTCTAACAGTCCGTTGATTTCCAGTTCGTCCCCCTGCTCGATCTTGTCGTAATCTGCCGGATCCTCAAAGATCATCGGGATAATGCCGTGATTGATCAGATTGCCCTTGTGGATACGCGCAATGCTCTTTGCGATCACGGCGCGCACGCCCAGGTACATCGGGTTGATGGCTGCGTGTTCGCGGGAAGATCCCTGACCATAGTTCTCGCCGCCGATGATGATGCTCTGTCCCATCTCTTTTGCCCTTGCCGCAAACTCCGGATCGTAGCGGTGATAACAGTACTGGCTCATAAGCGGAATATTAGAGCGCATGCTGGAGAACTCGGCGCTGGCCGGGATAATATCATCGGTTGTGATGTTGTCCACCGTCTTTAAGCTGACCGGAACGCACAGATGCTCGGCCGGCTGCTCCGGAACCGGAAGGAATTTGATGTTCGGTCCTTTTACCACTTCAACTTTCTTTGCCTCTTCCTCCGGAAGCGGTTTGATGATCATGGAATCATCGACCGGATAGACTTCCGGCTCATGAATCTCTGCCAGTTTTGCGACATCTTCGCCCAGAATATCTTCTGCGGTTGCAAAGGTTCCAAGAATGGCAGTTGCTGCCGCACTCTCCGGACTTACCAGATAAATCTCCGCAGTCGGGTTACCGGCGCGTCCCTTGAAGTTCCGGTTGGAGGTTCGCACAGCCACGCCCTTGGTAGCCGGTGACTGGCCGATTGCACAGCACGGGCCGCAGGCGGTCTCCAGAATCCGCACACCGGCATCGATCAGCATCTCCAGATATCCGTCACGCAGCAGCTGCTTATAAACCTGTTTGGAAGAAACCGCGCAGGTGCAGCTCACATCCTCATTGACATGTCTGCCCTGTAATACCAGCGCAACTTTCGCGATATCGGAATAACTTGCATTCGTACAGCTTCCGATGAATACCTGCTGTACTTTTTTCTTCTCCGCATCCTTTAACGGCATCACATTATCTGGCTGATGCGGGCAAGCGATCAGCGGTTCCAGCTCATCCAGGTTGAGCTCCATCTCGCCATCGTATTCGGCATCTGCATCCGGAATCATCTCCACATACTGGTCTTCCCGGCCCTGTGCCCTCATAAATTTGCGCACCTGCTCATCTGCCGGGAAAATGGAAGTGGTCGCGCCCATCTCCGCGCCCATGTTCGTGATGGTCGCACGCTCTGCAACCTCCAAACCTGCAGCACCCTCTCCTACATACTCAAATACTTTTCCAAGGCCGCCCTTGATGCCAACCCGGCGAAGCATCTCCAAGATAATCTCCTTGGCGTTGCAGCCCGGTTTTAAGTGGCCTTTTAAATTAACCTTGATGATCTGCGGCATTTTCAGACGCATCGGAACACCGGTCATTGCCGTTGCCACGTCCATACCACCCACGCCGATGCACAGCATGCCGATGGAACCACCGTGCGGTGTGTGGCTGTCACCACCCATGCTCAGCTTGCCCGGAACACCAAATCTCGCTACATGTACCGCATGGCAGATTCCGTTGCCCGGTCTGGAAACATGCACACCATAACGCTTTGCCACAGACTGCAGATAAATGTGGTCATCCGGCGTCTTGTTATCCAGATATAACAGGTTGTGGTCCAGATAGCTCACGCTGGTCTCCACCTGCGTCCGGTCCAGACCAATGGCCTCAAACGCCAGATACGTCATCACCGCATTGATGTCATGTGTCAAAGTCTGATCCACCTTTACATAGATCTCATCGCCCGGATTCATGGCAGACGGCTTTGCCAGATGACTCTCCAGGATTTTTCTTGTCAGATTCTTTCCCATGAAAAAAGTACCCTCCTTAAATGACTCTGGTTACTGTTCATACAACCGCAAACAGTAACTGATTCTCAACTTCTGAGTTCATTATAAGTGGGTACTGATTATAAGTAAAATTTCATTTTGCAAATGAAGTCCATAACTTTTTCTTATGAGCCTGCATGGTTTCTTTCGCAATATCCAAAAGTGCCTGTTCCACTTCTCCGATATAGCAGCCTTCCCGGTACAATGCCATGACCGGCCACTGAACCGGCGTAACGGAAAGATGATAAACATCCGCCTCCATGCCACCTTCCATCAGTTCCAGCGTAATCTCCGGAATGATTGCCACGCCAAGCCCCTGGGCTGCCAGACGGTAGGACAACATATTGCTGTGCGATTCAAAGAAAATGTTTGGCTTCACTTCCGCATTGGCATACAAAACATCTACGCTCGAACGCAGTGCATGTCCTTTTTTCAAGGTAATAAGCGGCAGTTTTGCTGCTTCTTTCCAGTTAATGATCTTTTTTCCCCGGTCCAGAAAACAGGATTCGTTCAAATATTCTTTTGCGGCAACCAGCACCAGCTCTTCCTGCGAAACTTCTACCTGAACAATATCTTTTAACGGGGTCCAATACGGCAAAAACACAAAATCCACATTGCCCGCTTTCAAGTCCGCAATCAGCTGGTTTCCAGGACCCGTAGAAACTTCTACATCAATGCCTGGATAGCGGTCCTTTAACGGTTTTAAAAGAAGCGGCAGCATGTACACGATCCGCTCACTCGGAAACCCGATCCGCAGACGCCCTGTCATATGATGGGTGATGTCCCTAAGTTCCCGGTTCATCTCTTCCATCTGCCCCAGGATTGCTTTGGCACGTTTTACATACTGTTCTCCCGCGTAAGTCAGTTTCAGCGGATTTGCAGACCGGTCAAACAGCTTCACGCCAAGGTCTTCCTCTACTTTACTGACATAATTGCTGAGCGCCGGCTGACTGATGAAAAGCTCCGCAGCGGCTTTTGTAAAACTTCCAGACTCCGCCACCTGGCGGACATAGGTAAATTGTTTTAATTCCATCGTTTCCTCCAACTACAAAACGGAGCTGCCTGTCCAGACAGCCCCATTTTGTTCTTACACTTACATAAGGAGTTTTATAGTAGCAGATAAGCCGTAAAACGGTGGGAATCTTATCTGTTTCTATCGTTTCATTCTTTCAGTCTATTGTTTCTTCCGCCATCTGTATCAGATGAGGAATCCTTGCTGATTATTTGTTTCTGTTAAAGTTGATGAGACAGCCTGCCCTTACGATCTTGCGCTCGTTCTCTGTCATCGGCTGGATGTAAAGATGAATTTCCTCTGCCTTGCCATCTTTGATGACATAAGCCGGAATGTCTGCCAGATCACCTTCTAATGCAGTGCGCACATTCGGAACATAGATGTAATCGTCTACCTCGAACATGGTCGGCTCACCCTTTAAGTGGAACGGAAGCATACCCCAGTTCATGCAGTTGGAACGATAACGCTTGGTTGCGTATTCCTGGGTGATGTTTGCAAGAGCGCCCAGGACTCTCTGGCAGGATGCTGCCTGCTCACGCGCAGAACCGTCACCCGGCTTATTTGCGTAGATAGTGGAACCAATCTCAACGTCCTCAGCTTTGACAGCTTCCTGGCCCGGAATGGTGTTAACCACCTTGATCACCTCTGCGATCTCAGCGTTTACCTTGCCTGCAAGACGTTCGTTCTCCATAGCCTGAACTGCCTTCGCACGGCCAACATACTCCGGATCACGTCTGGACAGGGTAAACTCAGCCAGTCCTAACGGATTAGAGCGGAAGGAAGAAGTCTCACCGGACGGAATCAGCTCATCGGTGGTGGTTACTTCGTCCAGGATCTTGGAGGAAACCTTTAAAAGGATATTCTCAGAAAGTGCCTCCATCTCTGGCCAGTCTTTGATGTTCGGACCAAAGCGCAGCTCAGAATCTTCCTCTGCCTTGTTGTAACCGTTGTATACTCTTGCCTTGTAAGCGCGATCCTCGTAATTGTACTCCGGAATATCGCCCCAGCAGTCCATAGTCTCTGCTGAAGTCAGCTTACCGCCATTTGCTGCGGTTGCAGCGATGGAGCGTGCATCCATAAGAGCCACTGCGGACATCTGTCCGTTACCCGGCTTGGAACCTTCGCGATTCGGAAAGTTTCTGGTGGTATGACGGATGGAAAGTGCATTGTTTGCCGGAGTATCGCCAGCGCCGAAGCACGGTCCGCAGAAGGCTGAACGGATGATCGCACCTGCATCCATCAAGTCTGCTAACAGACCCTTGCGGTCCAGATCGGTGTAAACCGGCTGGGAAGACGGATATACGGACAGGTAGAACTCGCCATCTCCGATATTTTTGCCCTTTAATGCATGGGCAGCCTCTACCACGTTGGTGTAGTTGCCGCCTGCACAGCCTGCGATGATACCCTGCTGTACCTGAAGTTTACCATCTTTGGTAATTTTGTCAAGTAAAGTAAAGTGTGCTCTTCCCTCTGCAATCTGGTCAGCTGCCTTCTCGGTCTCGCGCAGAATGTCTTCAAGATTCTCATACAGGTAATCAATCTCAAAAGCATTAGACGGATGGAACGGCAGTGCAATCATCGGCTTGATGGTGCTTAAGTCGATCTCTACGCAGCCATCGTAGTAAGCAACTGCTTCCGGATTCAGCTCCTTAAACTCATCCCCGCGGTGATGTTTCTCCAGGAATGCCTTGGTATCATCATCGGTTCTCCAGATAGAGGACAGGCAGGTGGTCTCGGTGGTCATAACATCCACACCGTTACGGTAGTCAGTTGTCATAGAAGAAACGCCAGGTCCTACGAACTCCATTACTTTGTTCTTTACATAGCCATTTTTGTAAACAGCGCCGCAGATGGCGAGTGCGATATCGTGCGGTCCTACGAACGGCTGTGGTTTCCCGGTTAAGTAGATTGCGATCACGCCCGGATAAGCAACATCGTAAGTCTGCTTCAACAGCTGCTTGGACAGCTCACCGCCGCCCTCACCGATGGCCATGGTACCCAGTGCACCGTAACGGGTATGGGAGTCAGAGCCCAGGATCATCTTGCCGCCGCCTGCAAAGCACTCGCGCATGTACTGATGACATACTGCTACGTGCGGCGGAACGAAAAGGCCGCCATACTTCTTTGCCGCAGAAAGGCCAAAATAGTGATCGTCGTCATTGATGGTTCCGCCAACTGCACATAAAGAGTTATGGCAGCAGGTTAAAACGTAAGGAAGCGGGAACTTTTCCATTCCTGATGCCCGGGCGGTCTGGATAATACCAACAAAGGTAATATCGTGAGAAACCATTGCATCAAATTTAATCTGAAGCTTATCCATGGTATCGGACTGATTGTGCGCTTTCATGATGCCATAAGCAATGGTACCTTTCTTAGCCTCCTCTTTTGCAACCGCTTTTCCGGTCATCTGCTCAACCTTTGCAGCCTCTGCCTCCGGAACCAGGGTCTCACCGTTTACGAGATAAACTCCGCCATCGTGTAACTTAACCATACGAACTCTCCTCCTGTGACTGTGTGGTTTATTGTGTCAAAGCCTTTTGATTCCGAATCCATTCTGATTCGTTTCCGGCTTTATTTCCTTTGATGGCTTAATTATGCATCTTTTTTCAGTATTTGTAAAATACTATATATAATATAAAAGTCATAGGTATTTCCTATAGTCTTGATTGGCCTGATTGCAGGTTTTCTGTTATCTGAATGCCTGGCCTGTACTTCTGGTCTGTCAATCCAGTTTCGATCTGCCTAATGATTCTCCAGCCAGCGCTTTAGGTCACGCATCTTCATAAGCGCATCCCGCCTTCCGATGTCATACACCTGCTGCAGTTTCTCCGGGCTACGCTCCAGCCGCCCGATCTTAAGCGGCTCATCCGGACGCAGCACAAAAATCTCACCCATTTTCTCCAGCTCTTCAATCTGCCGCAAACTCTCATTATAGCGCTCATGCCTGTGAGACAGCGCCTCCACAAAGGCCGGATACTTCCGATAGCGGATTTTCGCCATAGCCAGCTGCTCCGGTTCCTTCTGGTATCCCTTCGGCCGGGTCAGGATCACCACATTCTTTGTGAATCCCATCTCCCTGAACTTCATGAGAGGAATGCTGTCCGTGCAGCCGCCATCCAACAGCTTCATCCCTTCTGTCTTCACCAGTCTGGAAACGTATGGAAGGGAGGCCGATGCCCGGATCACATCAATCTGATTTTTCATATCTGTAATGCGGATATACTCCGGCTTTCCAGTCTCCACATTGCTGCAGACTGCATAAAACTCCGTTTTAGAACGGTTGAAGGCATCGTAATCGTAAAGATCAAGCTTCTCCGGCAGATCATGATAGCAGAACTGCACCTCCGCAATATCTCCGGTCCGGACCAGATTCCGCATACTGATAAACCGGTTATCTCGGATATATTTCTTATAATAACGAATGTTCCGGCCTCTTTGCCCAGACACAAAACTGGAACCATGGATAGCTCCGGCCGAAACTCCGATCACTCCATCAAAGGAAAGTCCCTGATCCAGAAAGACATCCAGAATACCGTCGGTATACATCCCACGCATTCCGCCGCCTTCTAATATCAGGCCGGTTTTTACGGTGTTTTCAGTATTGTCTGCACCATTGATGCTGCTTGTGCCGTTGATGCTGCCTGTGTCATTCATGCTGCCTGTGCCGTTGATGCTGCCTGTGTCATTGATGTTGCTCATAGATTCTCACTCCATTCTTTTGCCGCGGCTATGCGGGCCTCGTACTGGCTGTAGAAGTCCCGGCTGGTGTCATAGGGAAGCAGATAAAACCGCTGTAAAATATACATGCTGACGGATTTTGCGAGATCAGGAGCTGGCGTCTCGTTTGCACCATCCGCGCTTGCTTTTGCCGCAGTTTCTCCATCCAGCTCTGCTCCGATACGAATCCGCAGCTGTTTCAGGAATGCATGCCAGTCCGCAATATAGGCATCATACCGCTCCATATCCGGTGTGTCCATCCACTTGCGGATCTTCACCTTGCTGCGATTTGGTTTTTCGCATTCATGAATCTGCAGAATGTACCGGAATCCATCTTCCTCATAATACCGCCCCAAAGGAAACAGCCTGCAGATCCCTGGACGATACGGATGAATACTGCATCGCCCTGCGTCATTCAAAAAGGTACACTGTTCCGAATCACCCGCCAGTTTCAGATTTGGCAGGATGATCCCGTCCACCACATTCAGTTCCAGATGCCCCGCTAAAAGCTGCTGCAGCGAAACACCTAAACCACCCGTCAGCCGCCAGACATCGTAGGGATCCAGCACAATCGTGTTTCCCATTCCTCGGCAACAGGACGAACAGCCCGCACAGTCATTGCAGCCCAGCTTCGCCATATCATTCAACCCATATAATCTGCCGTCTGAAATCTCCTCCAGACTTACATTTCTAAGCACTCCAAGTTTCCTCCCGATTTTGTTTTTCTGCTGCCAATGCTTTCCATTGACTCATTTCATAATTTCCGGTCTGCCGCGCCACAGTTTCACAAAGCAGATTCCGCTCCTGCTATATCCTGTGCCGCTAATTGTTCTCATCCAGTAATTCCCAATAACGCTCAACCAGAATTCCTTTGTATTCATCCAAATGGCTCTGATTATCCCGTATCAGCACAGTCAGGACACGCACCGCTTCCCGCACCGCTTCCTCCAGACTCTCACCGTCTAATAGTTTTCCAGTCATGACTGTAGAAAAAATATCCCCGCTTCCGGCAACCCGGACAGGAAGAAAGGTAAACGGCACACGGAAATACTGTCCGCTTTTGTGGTCATACCCGCAAACCAGATGTTCATCCATTTCAGAATCATGCGCGCTGGTAATGACCACCGATTTCCCGGATAACTTGTGCAGCCCGTCAACCAGTTCCCGCAGTTCTGCCGCTGAGGCCCGTTCCCTGCCCGGGCAGATTCCCGTCAGAAAGCCAGCCTCGGTCATATTCGGAACCATCACATCCGAGTAGCTGACCAGCTTTCTCATGGCCGCAACCCGCTCCATGCCGATTCCGTTATAAAGCTTTCCGCCATCTGCCATGATCGGATCTACCATGACCAGACAGCCATTGTCCACGCTCTGTGTCTCACTCCTCCTCGGCTTCCTGCTGCGAATATAATCTCCGATCAGTTCCACCTGCTCCTCCGAAAGTACAAATCCAGTACAGATGCAGTCCGGCTCAAAGCCAAGCTCATCCCACACTTTTATGGTATCCCGCATGTAGTCCGTCATGTCCTGAATCCGGAACTTTCCGAAATCCAGCGTATTGGAAACCACCGCAGTGGGAACCTGATAAGGAAAATGTCCCATACGCGAAAACAGCGGCACCATGGCGGCCAGAGCTACCTTACCATAACCTGGAAGGTCGTTAAAAAGAACAATCCGTTTTCCCATTTAAATATTTTCCTCTCTGCGGATCTTTTCAAGAAGCCCGCTGCATCCAGCCATAACATCAGCAAACGTTGCATCAAAATCCCCCGTATACCAAGGATCTGCCACATCACGCCCACTGCCTGCAAATGTCAACAGTTTAAAAATCTTCTGTTCTTTATCCGCCCCGCCTGCAATCCTGGTCATGTTCCGGATATTTGCCGTATCCATACCGATGAGATAATCATAATACCGGTAATCCTCCGCCATCATCTGGCGCGCATGATGCGGGATCAGCGGAATATGCTCCCGACGCAGCTTATCCACAGTGCCGTAATGCGGCGGATTACCGATTTCCTCACGGCTGGTTGCCGCGGAATTGATTTCAAATTGGGATGCCAGGCCAGCCTGAGTGGCCAGGTAGGTGAACACACTCTCGGCCATTGTGGAACGGCAGATATTGCCATGACAGACAAACAAAACTCTAATCATATACTCTAAACTCCTTGAAAATGTTTGATTTTCCTTGTATTTATGCGATTCTTCATGGATATGACCGCTTGCACTGACATAACTGAATCTGTCTTATCTCGGTATATTTCGGCATATCTCAGTGTAATTTTTCCTTCAATCGGTGTAAATTCAGGTGTAAAACAGGTTCATTTTTTCAATTTACACCTTTGCCATAAATCCTTTATTTAAGCCTCTTTCTGCTCCTTTTTTGCATTTATAGACACAATTTTATTGACTTCTTTCTGAGCATCTTCCAATTTCAAATGGGTGTAAGTATTAAGAGTTACACCAATATCGGAATGTCCCATAAGATATTGCAGTGTTTTAGGATTCATGCCAGATTTAGCCATGTTGGAACAATAAGTATGTCTGCAAACGTGCAGAGTGATTTTGGGAATCTGCACCTTATAGGTTCTGTTGTACTTATCAACTGCGTGCTGAAAATACTTTTCCCAGTGCATCGCTACCATAGGTTTTCTGTCTTTATCAAAAAACAGGAATCCAGAATAGCCATCAATAACAGGTTCAATTTTCGGTGGATTTCTTTTTTCCAAAATCCGCTTAAAGCAATCATATACATCATCTGATAACGGAAGCACTCTTGTTCCTGCATTTGTTTTGGTTTCCTCAATATAAACCTTAGTTCCTGTTTTCTGGAGCTGATGATTAATGCTGACTGTGTGATTTTTCAGATCAATATCTCTAACCGTAAGTCCCGTAAATTCTGAAATTCTCATTCCTGTCTTAAACAGAATATACATCCCATCATAATATCTATTATAGTGTGGATCTAATTTAATGAAATTCAGGAACGTTCTTTCTTCCTTCCTTGAGATGGCTTCACGAGTTACGGCATCATTCACCACGACTGTTGCAAGCTGAAATTCAAACGGATTCTTTCTGAGAATGTCATCATCCACAGCCATTTGGAATGCAGGTCTTAAAACACCACGAATAGAATGAATTGCTGAATAGCTTTTCTTAATCAATCTGCTGTAATTTGATCAGCCATTCTTTTGCATCAGATAATCTTACCTTATCAATACGCTTATTGCCGAAAGGCTCTCTTTTAAGTAAATTGATAACTGTAGTATATCCGTTCTTGGTTGTCAAACGAACTCCTGTTTTCTGATTCGTGTATTTGATAACTAATTGAAGTACCGTTAAACCTCCGCCCTCTGGGATAATCATATCTTCCAAATCTCTTTTGATCTGCTTTATCTTTTCCCGTAAAGGCTCAAAATCCCTCTTTCCTGCCGGAAGTGCATCTGTGGCAACCAACCGCCAACTATATTCGTATTTTTCTTTCCCATTTGCATCAACATACTTGTATCTATATCTGCCATCTTGTAATTGGCTCTCTCCATCTCGAAGAATACGATTTTTGCTATCTCTTCGTTTTTCGCTCATGTAACTCTCCTTCCTACGGAGAGCCTTAATTTATGGCACACTAACACGCTTTAGTTTACCACAAGTAAGGCTCAAAATCTATATAACATTCATGTTCTCATCAATGTACTGTTCAAACAAAACACGCTTAATTTGTATCCGATTACCATTCATCAGCACAAATTTTTCGTCTACGTGCGTTTCCGCAAAATCTTTCAATTTCTTATATCCAATACCGAAATATTTAGACGCTTCGGTCAAAGTTAAAGTATATTTACCCCACCATGGGAGTTCCTGTTTATTTGTTTCTGTCAAATTGCTTCCTCCCCATAAATCAAATAAGAGCCACCACGCCGAAGCGTGGCAGCTCAATCAGTTAATTGTTGCTATTCAGTTCTTTATAGTGTACAAAGCTCCATGTAATACATACGCTATCATATGCAACATTTTCAAATTCAAATCCAGTATATAATTGTTCATAATATCCTATTGCGTTTGGTTTACGGCCATATACTTCTTCATAAATTATCCCCGTTTCCACAATATCATAAATTTTTTGTTTTTTTAGTGCCGCATTATACAAATCCATATTCATACGGCATGTTTTCATTGTAAGTTCTCCATCTTTTGTATAATGCACTTCACCCTGAAAAATTATACTCTTTGAATGATCTTCGGATAAAAAGATTTCAAACTTTTTACCTGACATATCGTTCAAATAAAAGTTATTTATATCCTTCCCCGCTTCTACGAGGGTAATTTTCATTTCACCTAAACCAACTAAATTATTCATAGACCTTTTACTCCTTATGCTGTTTATGCTCCATTAGCATCATGTTGTTTAACCTCCTTGTTTATCGTTCTATATTTAATATGCCGAAACTATGTTCGATTTCTCCACGGTTTATGAAATATTTTTATTTCTGGCAACTTCTAAAATAAAAATGATACTTTTTGATACTCTTGGGTGGCAACTGGCAGCAGGACATACAAGAAATTATCTGAAAACATCTTACTGCAGAACGGCTATTGTGCTAAAAAGGCAAACAAAAAGCACCAACAGATTTTACTCTGCTGATGCTCTTTCTTCCTTATATAGTATTCTATTTTAATCTGCGCTCAAACGCCATTGCTGCATCTACCGTCTTTCCGGCTTTTGCATCATCACAACCACTTCGCAATTTAGAATGAATTTCCTCTGTAGTCATTAGATCGGCATTAATAGCATCCGGCACATTCTTCTGAAATTCTTCCAGGTTGTCCATCAAATCACCTCTATTGTCCTATTCTAACGGCACATCTTTTTCTTTCAGATACTTTGTGATTTCCTCAATAGTGGCCTGAGCGGTATTATACTGTTCTTCTGCTTGTGTTTTAGATGCGATATAGAAATCATCATAGTCACTCTTCTCACGCAACTGTTTCAGCATTCCCAATCGTCTACCCAGTTCACGAGGAAAGATTTCTTGTGCTACATACTCCTTGTTGAAATATCCCATAACATCCTTATGCCGTTTGAAATCTACGGTTCCCAGTGCCAGAACCGCCTTAATTGCATAAAACGCTGCATAATAGGAACGATTGATAGAATCCTTAAACAATCCCTCTGTAAAGCAATGCTGCGCAACTCTTAGGCTGTCTTTGGCTTCCTGTAGACGATAACGGCTCAAATCAATCTGTCTGTTATCCATTAACCACAATGCCCTCCCTTTTCACGTTGTCATAGAACGGCAATGCGCCAAGCCAATAATTGAACTGGCCCTCGTTTTTAATCACCACGCTGATATCTACACCGTAATCCATCTGAAAATCAAAGGCTAATCCGTAAATATCTGATTCCACCTGTTCAATTTCTGTATCCGTGAGGGTGGTCAACACCATAATATCTATGTCAGAACTGGCATTATAATCCCCTCTGGCATAGGAACCGTATAAGATAACCTGTTTTAAACTGCTGCCGAGAATCCTTTTTACTCCTCTGGCAAATTCCATAATAATATCATGTGTTGCGGTTGGCATAATTTCACCTCGATTCTGATATAGTGCGCACAGAAATACTACTTTGGTATTTTTCTGCGTGAGACAATGAAACACAACTTTTATTCTTCCGGCAGCTGATTTTCCTCAATGACAAACTTCTCACCATCTGTAATTTTTGCTGTTTTATCTATAAATGCCAATTCCATATTAAATAAGCTTGCAATACGGCTTAATTCATCTGGGGAGAATGTGTTCCTCTGCATCTTATTACTGAAATTCTGCTTACTGATTCCTAAATGCTCTGCTATTTCAAGCTGTGTCATTTTTCTATCTTTGGAAATGACCTTGATTGTATCTTTTAACGCCAGCATCGTTTCCTCACTTTCCCTATATTGTCAAGAATATATTATCGAAACTATATCACTTGACAATCATAGTATACCAACATTTCCCCGCTGATTCAATCAGCACCGATAGAAAAAATCTACCGATGCCGTCATATCACGCTTTCTGTAATTTCCGCAAGGCCATACTAGCAATCTTCCAGGAGAACCGATTCGAAAACTTTTTGCTCATCTGATACATAAAAATATCTGACACACGCTGCATGAAGCTATCTGGCAAAATATTACCCTTTAGCTGATTGCACGCTTTACAAGCAATCTGTAAATTACTCACATCATTCACGCCGCCCATACCCTTGGAATAATATGATCTATCGTTGCGTCATGATATGTAATCTTTCTACCACATAACTGACAACGGCAATTTGCTTGATGGTATAAAGCTTCTCCATATTTCTTCTTTAAACTGCTAGTCTTTGTATTCCTACTCTTATTATCCGTACTCTTACGCAACATAACTGGTTTCGGTGGACGGTAATCAAATTTCTTTTTTCCTTCACGAATAAGTTTCAACTCTTCCGGCGGCATACGTTTCCAACATACTCTCTCTGTTTCCGTGTTATATACAAAGAACCCCTCTGTTTTTCCAGGTGCTTGATTCATTATTAAAATGAATTTTATTCAGCACTGTTTCATGAAATGGTTCACAGCACCGGATCCCTGATAGCAGTCCCAGTAGACGTTTTGCTTCGCACGCTCCTGATCGATGTGATCACTGTTGGCGATATCGAAGCGGCGGTCATTGTGCTTCGGATTGTAAGTCCCATGCTTGCCGGACCTGCCATTATGCCTTGTCATCTTCATAGGCAATTTCTCCTTTCTTGAAATTCATGTGTGGCCACTGCCTCTTAAAACCCCGGAAAACGGATCTAATGTCGGCAGGTAATAATCCAGTATTAAGTGTCGGTTCCCAACATTTAACTGGGCGGGGCCTTGCCCTCGACCTGCGCCGGATGTTTCACCCCGGCACCACGATAAGAGACTGCCGCCTCTTAACTCTGCCAAAGGGAACCGCGTTCCCCTTGACCCCTTGCCCCGGCAGTTCTGAATCTCGCCGTATGCCCGGCGGCTCGTTTCAGTCCTTCCGGCTTTTTGCGGAACCGTTCACTGGACGGTCCCACAAAAAAAGCCGCTGAGTGTTTCGCTACCATCCGCAAATGAGCGGTAGGAGCGAAGCTCAACGGCTTCCTCATCTGACTCAGCCAGGGCGACGGCCTTGGCTTTCGTCATATCCGGTTTTCACCAGGATCGCCGCGCGAACAATCCTGCTCAATGGGCAAACCAAAAGCGACCAACTTTCTCGGTTGATCGCCTTTGTTTCGCTTAACGGCCTACTCTTCCAAAGTGTTTACAATCTGTTCAATAATCTCCTTTGTGATTTCTTGTGCACCTGCTTCAGATAACTGCTTTAGTGCAATCCCATATTTGAATATCATCATGTCGCCCCGAGAGAAATGAAGATTGCTACTCCGAATACGAGATAGCCCTTCTTGATAGTACTCTTGTGAACCCACTGGCAGTTTTAATTGTTCATATGTGGCACTCTTTCTACAGACGAAAACAAGATCATAGTTGATTGGCTCTTTTGCCGCCATGATAGCAACGGATACTGCCATTTCAGCCTTTATAGGAACAACCTGAGTAATCGTAAATCCAGCATCTTTTATTGCATTACAGACTGCCACCCATCCTTCTGTGCGTGAATGATGATAAGTAAAAATCAACAATCCATCGGATTTCAA
Organism: Clostridium sp. AM33-3; assembly: GCF_003480315.1. Taxonomy (GTDB): domain Bacteria; phylum Bacillota; class Clostridia; order Lachnospirales; family Lachnospiraceae; genus Brotaphodocola. Next base: position 103,169 of record NZ_QUIV01000006.1, read on the forward strand.
AACTCTATGACTCTCTTTAAATACACTGGTCAACTTGTCTGAAAACTTATCTGGATCATTGTCCTGTACTTCTCCTTTAACTCTGGTCGTGTCCATGTTCTGTGGATCAATCTCGGGAACGAGTCTCTTCAACCAAACATAAAAGAAATCGGCTAATTCAGAATAGTTTACATTATCAAAAAACGGAGGATCGGTGACCACAAGATCCACACTCTTGTCAGGAATGGCTGTATGTGCAGAGTCTTTACAAAGAATAGCCGCCTTACCTTCCGACAATTCGTGCTCATCGGTGACCACAAGTGCTTGATCTCTACACCCATTCAAATATACCTTTTCGGACTTTTTTACCCCTGTAGCTCTTAGCTCAAATGGATTCTCCTTATAATCTATCATTCTGAGAATCCTTGTTTCAAAAAGGGTCGAAAAAGATCCGGAAGAGGCTTTACACCCCCAAGGGTTCGCCTCTAAAGGCATGAGCTCATTTTTTAAAATGTGATTATAAAACAATGGACGGACCGCCCCGGTCCCTTCTCCCTTAAATGAGCAAAACATATTGTTAAACTCGAGAGTTCCGCTCATAAGTACAGCAAATAGACGTCTCAATTTTGGATCTTCTATCTTGCTAATAGCATCGGATAGCATTCCAAAAGCTAAAAGTTGTCTTGAGTTGAACATATCCTTCCATTGTCTGTATTGATAGTTGAGGATCTGATTTGTGTTAATGCCAGCATAGATATATTCGGTAGGAATGAGTCTTTCGAATTCAGATAGAGCATCCGAAGCCTCTTCGTATAACCGCAGATCATATTCATCTATGCTAAGGTAATGCTTACGTCCGGAATGATCTAAGACCATCTTGGCATACATTTTTTCTTTCGGAAGCACGCCTTTTCGACGCATATAATCGACAATGCGCTCCCTCTTACCGCAAACAGGGCATACATAATCGATCCCTCGAATGTTTCCTCGTTGGGGATCATAGTGTTCACGACATTTCTCACAAACGGCATCCGTATCGTTATACAAGACCTTGTTGATATGTCCACAATGGGGGCAAACAGACTGAGCTTCTGGCTTTTTTGCAGCATAAGCATTCTTGGAGAAGATGCTACTCTTAATCAAAGGTATCTCATTACCACAATCATCACAAGTAACTGTCTTGACCCAAAAGTAATATAGAACGTCTACAGTTTTTCCTTCGTAGGTCGCTTTGTAGAATCTTTTGATTTTATCGGAACAGCAACTTTCTAATTGTCTAAAAGTTTCTTCGACATCCGCGCGATTATAAGTGTCTGAAGCAGCTCGCACAAGGGTAGCCGCAACAGGGTTTATGTCAGAACCAATTGCAGTGGCCCCCAGTTTGATTGCTTCATGAATAGTAGTTCCGCTACCCATGAACGGATCAAATACAACTTTCCCTTTGTACGAAGTGTTCCCATAAAACCTTTCAAAGAAGTTAGATGTTGGATTCTCAACTCCGCCGATAATCAATCCTCTAAAAACACTACCGAGTCTTCGAGCCCACCACTTATGAATATAGGAAGCCGGTCTATTTACTTCTTTTCGCCAAGATTCCTGTTCGGCAATTATGCTTAACTCGTCAAATGGAAAATCTGCCTCGATCAGTCGTTGGTCTTTTTTTGGCATAACGCATTTAACTCCTTGTAATACTTAAGCAGTCTGAACTTTCCTCTACCTTGAGTTTCGCTGACCCTGTTTCTGGGTGTCGGGAAAGGTTCCTGCACATCAATAACAACATGGCCATCAGGCAAATCACGGTCATCCAAGTATGTGAAAAACACATGATCTGCACCTTGGATATCTTTACGGATAAAGCGCCAAGAAAGCCTTATTCCTCCAAATTTCTCTCCGAGGTCAACACCACTTATCAAGCTAATCTTGTGGTCCAATAAATCTGATCCCAGGGGATTGGAGAAGATAAGCATCGGTCTGTTTCTATTTGCCCCATCTCCATACGTCCCTATATTGATGCCTTTTTCTCTTGAACCTGTGATCTGCATATAGAGATCAAAGTCATCATTTAAGATACTTCCGTCGCACAAGGTCATGGCGCTCACAAAATACTGACCGCTATTATCCTGCTCTAAACATGCAAACAGGTAATAACCTTTTACTTCCATTGGCTTATCTTCAGATGAATAGATTCGAATCTTTCCACAAGGAGGGGTCGAATTATAGTCCATCCCTGTCGGCCTTGCAACAGCCCCATTCGTCCCTCTTTCTAGTTTTTTCACTTCGATGCCAATAATAGCATCTGGATTATTGAACGCATTTTCAAAATAAATATCACCTGCATCAGTGTATACAGCCATATCTGGACTGATTAACGGTCCCGAAGATCGCTGACAACGTACGCCCAGATCCTTAAGCTTTTCATCCAAAGAAGCGGCGATGTATTCGTCAAAAGGATCATCCTGAGTATTCCGTTTTTCACGCAGATCAAATTTTCTTGGACTTCCCGCCTTATCAAAGAACATATCCCTTAATACGATAAAGACTTGTGCCGCAAGGTTTTTCATAACAAAACTCCTTCGCTTTATTTTTTATCCAACTCTTTGAGTTTTCTTTGCTTTTCAGCATAATCGTCAAGATAGGCGGTCAAAGCTCTTTCAACTGCGACCGTCTTAGTCTGACCCGCATCTTTACATAAAGATTCCAACTTTTCGTAGATGGGAGTCTCTATGCAAACATTCAAATATGTTCCGTTTTTCTTTTGTCTGGCCATGTTCAGCCCTCCTATGCTGAATAAATCAACTCACAGCCATAGGATACCACAATCAGCTACTGTTTTCAATTATTCCCAACCGAATCATCTGTGTGAAAGCCATTCTTTTTTGCATAATTGCTGGCCGCTATTCTTCTGGCCTTGCTATACGGCGCAGTAAGCCTGATGGACAATCTCGCCTTGTCTACCACATAGCTCTGACATCCAATCTTTTTGTCTTCAGACTCCAATCGGCAGACCGCTGGGTACTTCTTTGCGAAGTCAGCCAGTCGGCGCTTAAGTCCGGCATTGAAGGTATAGACGTTGTAGGTGGCATCACCTTCACTGGTCAGGATGATCGTTTCTTTTTCATACTTCGTAAGCCTCATGCTTTCATTCTCCTTCCATTTCCCCAAAAAGTAAGCCGCCCCTGTGTTCATAAGGACGGCTTTGGCATAAAGTATCAGCGATACTTTTTCGTATTCAGTTTTACGGTTCAAGATCTGATAAAATCATGTAATATGGCGCTTGCCACAGTGATAGCAGACACGATCCAGTCCCCCATGACCGGAACCATGAAGATCACAAACCCGGTTGCAATCATCTTGAACGCTTCCAGGCCGGAGGCCAGTCCGAAGGCCAGACTGGCTACCCCGGTCAGAGCGAAGATAAATGCCAGGATTCCCAGAATCACCCTGGATATACTGTTCAGAAAGATCCCGGCCCACTGGATCAGCGTCAGCATGGCAACAACAGGGAAAAGCAGGATCTTAGCGATTATCTTCAGTATTATCATTCCTGACACCCACTTATATAGCCACCGGGAAAGTGGCCTTCTTGCCATCATACACCTCACCCTTCCGAACAATGGTAGGCTGTCCTTCCGGAGAATCCGCCACCACCAGATAAACACCGTTGTTCTGGTCTTCCTGCTGGATCTCTTCCTTCATAGCTTCGATCTTGGCTTTCTTCTCGGCTTTGACCCTCGCCTCATAGGCTTTCTGCCATCCGCTTTCCTTTCGCCGCAGATAGGCGGCATGGGCCTTCTCCTTCTTTTTACGCTCGATCTCTATAGCTTCAAGTTCTTCAGCCGTCGGCTCTTTCACGAAATCCGGCGGGAGATATCTGCCGATGAAATTGAAGTAGATCTCGATCTCCTGTGAGCAGTTGATAGATCCCTTCACATCGCGTTCATGGACAAGGATCTTGTCGATAAGTTCCAGAAGCATCTGGTTCGTAAGGTCCTCAAAGTTCGCGTACTTGTCGATCAGGGTGATGAACCGCTCGGCATTGTGGGCATTCTTGTTGTATTCCTGAACCGACTGCTCACAGACCCGGACTTCCTCGGCCAGTTTCTTGCGCTCGGCTTCATAGGACGCGGACAGGAACATATAGCGTTCATCCGGGAGCTTGCCAAGTATATTGTCCTCATAGATGCGGCAGATCAGCTTTTCCAGTTCATCCAAACGGCGGTTATCGGCCTCTATGGTCTGCTTCTTTTTTACGATATCGGCAGAGCTTTTCTTGTCCTGCGCCTCGATGACGGTTTTGGTAAACGCTTCACGATCGATCTTGGAATACTCGGCTATCGCCTTAAGCAGGTCCTTTATCAGGATCAGCACGTTTTCCTCTGAAACCCTGTGCTGTGTCGGGCAGAGTGTCCCGACCGGGACTTTGGAGTAGGCGGAGCAGGTGTACTGGGCCTCACGCTTACCGTTGTTGACCCTGTGGACGTACATCTTCGCACCGCAGTCAGCGCAGTACATCAGCCCTGTCAGCAAGTGGACTTCACCCCATCCGTCGGGATATCGCCTGACATTACTGCGGATCTTCTGAACCAGATCGAATGTGAGCTGATCGATGATCGGCTCTTGAGTATTCTCAAAGATCACCCAGTTGTCCTGAGAAACATAATGGCTCTTCTTATCCTTGAAATGCTTCGCGGTCTTAAAGTTGACCGTGTGTCCCAGATATTCCGGCTTTCTGAGAATACCACATATTTCGGTGGGTCTGTTGTCTTGTCTTTCTTGACGGCAAAATCAACATTATATTTACGAGCTACCCGCTCAAAGGATTTGATATTGCCGTCCGTCACTTCGATAGACGAAACTCCCACGCCTTCACCAACCAGCTTTTTCACAGAAGTTTTACCATGCGTTTTCTGTGCTTTCTGCCTGCGGTGGTTCAGATACATCCGCATTGCAACCTTCAAGACGTTGGCATCCAGTTTAGCGGTCTTAATTACAAGAGCGATTGTTTTCTGCGTTACTTCCTCTTAACTTCTGCCTGATAATAACTGTTTATCGTTGCCGGGGCATTATACAGGGCGGTCAGAAGATACGCTTTAATATTCCCAACCTTGGTCGTATTCCGGTTCAGACAGAACAGCACATATTCGATATGCGAATAATTCAGTTTCATAAACCTGCTTTTTACCAAAGCAACTGGTTTTTCTACTCCTGCAATGCGAATCATACTGTCCTCCGGCATCATCATAACTTCAACTATCAGTTCTACCAGTTCATCTACATCTTCCTTTGCATGATATTGATAATCAATGTTTTCATGGATCACTTCACGATATGCTCTCATCTCCTCCATCACATCTTTTTTCTTTTGGAAATTATCTGATGTGATTGGATAAGATTGATTTATCTCAGTTTCATTAATATCAGTCTTGTTAATATCAGTATTATTAGATTGTGATTTCGGGCATTCTGGATTTGTGATTTCCACTATTCCGGAATGATGATTTTCACTATTTTGGAATTGTGATTCTGGAAATTCTGGATTTGTGGTTTCCACCATTCTTGAATTGTGATTTTCACTATTCTGGAATTGTGATTCCCCATAATCCTGAATTGTGGTTTTCACTACTCCTGAATGATGATTTTCACAATTCAGAGAAATGCCTGTTTTCCCCTTGTTTTCTGCTTCTTGTTGCAAATCTACACATTCCTCATGTCTTTTCTGTTTCGATTGCAAATCTGCAATTTTTTTATGATCTTCCTGCTCAGATTGCAGATCTGCACAATTACCTGTCGGCTTTTGATCTGGAACCTCTCTGATCATAAAATTTTTCACATAAATAACATTCGGTTTTCCCAGTCCCAGACGTTTCTTCTCTATCAATCCAATCCCATTACTGCTGTCCAGCTCTTTTACCAGTTTCACTGCCTTTTGAGTTCCGCAGTTCATCAAGCTGAATATCTTTTTTCGGTCTACGCATGTTTCAACACCTCCTGAACCAGTTCCAGATAGCTGTCTGCCCCCTTGCTTTTTCCATCATAGGCAAAGATACTTACACCCTCCGATGCTGTTTCTGCAAGGCTTTCTGTTCTCGGAATCGTCTGCTCAAAAATCTTAATGTCACTTCCGTATGTAGTTTTGATTGCCTGTTTGTTTCTCTTGGCATTATTGTAACGGCAATTATCCATTGTGAATAAAATGCCTTCTATCTGTAAATCTGGATTAAATCTCTGATGGATTCCTTTTACCACTTTCAGTAATTCCATAAGTCCATCCGCCGCATAATATTGTGGCTGTACCGGTATCAGAACACTGTCCGCTGCACTTAATGCATTGATTGTCAGCATCCCCAATGATGGCATACAGTCAATCAGAATATAATCATATTCATCCTTCAGCAGTTCCAGATACTCTTTCAGTACTTTTTCCCTATCCTCAACAGTAAATAAGGACATATCCATTCCGGCAAGCAATTTATTGGACGGAATCAGATCCATCCCTTCTTCATGGTGCAAGACTGCTTCCTTTGGATCAAACTCCAGTCCCATGATGATATTTTCCATCATACTCTTTAAAGTCACTTTGAGATTTTTGGGAAATCCCAGTCCCATTGTCAGATGTCCCTGCGGATCTGCATCTACCAGCACTACTTTTTTCCCATTCTTTGTCAGTCCGGCTCCCAGATTGATGGTTGTCGTTGTTTTGGCTACTCCGCCCTTCTGATTTGCAATAGCAATTACTTTACACATATACTTTCCTCCGATTTACTGTTTTTCTTCTACTTCTACATAAACACGAAAATATTTACTTGTTCCTTTATTTGCATAAGCATCAGATACTTCCAGGACATCCAATTCTTTATGCTTTTCCAAAATACGACGAAACCATTGAATATCCTTTAAAGTACCCTGTAATCTAATTTTCAGCATACATATCCTCCCAGTCTTTGTAAAAACAATACTCTGGATAACGGATTTTAATGGCTTCCCAAAAATACCGGGCATATCCGCAGCAAAACAGATCTTCTACGGTATAATACTGACACTCTTTTAACTGATCTTCCTCTGCCTCATAATCTCCGACACTTGGTGTTCCATTACAGTAAAGGTTAAATGCCATACGGACAATCCGTAAACTTCCACTAGTCTGCCATCCTTCCAGCAGGCATTCCGTTTTTACACATCCAGTTTTAAAATTATAGATTTTATTCACATTATTTCTTGTGTCTCTGTCGATACCCAGGCAATAAACCAAAGCCCGATGGTAGACATCCTGATATCTGCATTTTTTCAGATATTCCTCATAAAATTTTTCGTGTTCCCTGCTCTTGAAAGTAATTGTGCGAGAATTGCTATTCTCTGCTCTTAACGCTGTGTTTGTCATTTTCATTTTCCTCCTGAATTTTTAATATTTTGGTATAAAAAGACACTCCATTTCTGGAATGCCCCATAAAAAATAGGGACACCCGCTTTTAACAAGTATCCCTATAATCTATCAAATATCTGATAGTCCACTATTCACTTTCATATTCAGGATTTTTTGTGTTCCCCGTACCGAGGTCTAAGGCAACCACAACGGTGACTCTCTGCACAAGCAACTTTTCCTTGTGATTTTCACCGATTTTGTTGAAACTGAAAAACTCTACAAAGTGCGTAAATTCAAGGATTTCTAGATATCTTTCCTTTGTAGTCCCACCACAGTTTCAACGGTATTCCCTTTGTCCCACAAAAGTTCCGTAACTTCCCCGCCATCCTTGAACACCGGAAAATTCAGGCCAATCCGCTTTAGCGGATATTCAGACTCGTCATTCCTGTAAATTTCAATTTCCTTAATCAAGGCTGTGACCACATTTCTCTTTTCTTCGTCATTTATTATATTATAAACGCAATCGAAATTCACCATGATTTTGTAAATATTCTCAAGAGTAATTGCCTGCTGCTTAATTGCATCTCGCCGAAGTCTGGCATCTTCGATTTTTTCCTCCAGCTCAACAATGACATCATATAGGGAATCTAACCGCAAGGTCATATCATGGAGCTTTCGTTCCCGGTATTTTGCATCAGCAGGGAGACTGTCAATTTCCCGTTCCAATCTTGTTTTATTCAGATCAACTTCCTTCAGCTTTGCCTGATAGCCCTCCAGTTCTTTATCCACTGCTTTCGTGTCAATCTGAACGCCAATCCGTTTTTTAATGGCTTGGGCATATTCCTCATTCCTTACGATCTCACGAATTGCCTCAATGACCATCGGTTCAATATCAGTCTTTTTCAGCATTGCCTTATATTCACAATGCTTACCCCTGACCATCCTATTCCGACTACATACATAATAGTAAATTTCTTTGTAAGTGCCATCTTTATTTGTCCATGCGTGTTTATTCGTATACATGGGACTTCCACAAACCGGGCATTTCAGCAGACCGGATAACAAATGAACTCGATCCCGTCCAATTTTTGACGGTTGCTTTACTCCGGTTCTAAGACGCTTGGCATGAGCCTTTTCCCATACCTCCTCACTAACGATTCCTTTATGCTGTCCCTCTGTCAGAATGTAATCGTCATTTCTTTTCATCTGGTAATCGTTTTTTGTGCCTTTGACTTTTTCCTTCGTTCTCCGTCCATAAGCAATTTTACCGCAATAAACCGGGTTATCCAATATCAGTTTAATAAAATGTCCTGTCCAATCCTCTAATGTGCCATTCTGCCTCGGAATTTTCCGTATACCTTGTAAGTTCAACTGATTCGCAATACCACCCAAACCGATTTCCGATGAAGTATATAATTCAAAAATCTTCCGTATTGCCACAGCCTCTGTTTCTTCAATCATCAGCTTGTTATCTTCCAGTGTATATCCGTAGGGAGCAAAGCCACCATTCCATCCACCCTGCCGTGCCTTTTCGCGCCGCCCGTTCATCGTCTGCTCGATAATATTCTCACGCTCAATCTCAGCCACAGCAGATAGTACAGAAATCAAAAGTTTTCCGCTTGTCTGAGAGGAATCAATCCCTTCTTCTATGCAAATCAGATTTACACCATAAGATTGAACCAACTCCAAAGAGTTAAGTATATCTGCTGCATTACGACCAAACCGTGACAGCTTATACACTAAAATATAGTCAATGTCCAAGCCATCCTCAATATCTCTGAGCATTTTTTGAAAGGCAGGCCGTCCCTCAATGGATTTACCGGATTTACCGGCATCTTCATAAGTATCAACAACGATCATTTCCTCACGATCCGCAAATCGTGTCAGCATATTTTTTTGACCTTCCAGGCTGTATCCGTCCACTTGCATCTCTGTGCTGACCCTCGGATACAAAACACAGCGTTTTCCATATCGGTTCATAATTCATACCTCCAAAATTTACTTTTGGAAAATATCCTATGTAAAGCTGCGATTCTCACGCAGCTCCGTCAACCTCGCCCAGCACTCTCATACCATATTTCTCGATGATATGTGCCAGCGAAGTGATAAACGCTTCAAATTTTTGTTCCGCCAGACGTTCTTCTGACCGGATTTCATCTGAAGGAATCAATGCGCTTTTATTCTGGATATTCTCCATTCAGAATCACCTCCGCAATTCCTAACGAAATTATAACTCTACTTGCACGGCCTGAAAATGATACGGCCTTTCGGCACTTTTATGTAATCCCCAGACTGCACAAGAGCGTCTTGTTTATGTTTTCCATGTCATCCTTGTTTAGATGACCAATATAGTTTTTTAACCTCGACTTGTCGATTGTTCTGATCTGTTCCAGCATAACAACAGATGGTTTCACCAAACCGCATCTGTCATTTAAGTGGTAATGCGTGGGGAACTTTCTGCTTTTTTTGCTTACACTGGTAATTGCTGCAATAATAATCGTAGGACTGAAACAATTTCCCACATTATTTTGAAGAATGAGTACGGGACGAGAGCCACTTTGTTCAGAGCCGATACCAGGGCTTAAATCAGCCGAATATATGTCACCTCGATGGAATTTTTCAAACATCACTCTCGCCTCCTTAATATCTTAATACTTAAACAGCCGCACCAGTCTGAAAGAAATCTTCGGATAAAAACCTGGTGCGGCTACTGTTATTCTGTTCGGATTACTCGTCATATTTGCCACGCCCCCTGACGATGGGAACACAACAGGTCTCCGCTGGCGCGGCTGTCATAACTCCGCAGCATCGTTCGTATCGTGTGCCACAGGGTTCCCCCCAAGTCTTTGGCGGGCCGTGAGGAAGTATCTTTAAGCCCCCATGCAGTCATCGCGCCGGATCTGCCACAATCCGTTTTATGAAATCGTAGATCGCTCCGAAGCAGTTCTTTCATCACCTCCCTGACTGCTCCATCTTCGCGGCGTTTCACATTCGCTCGTACATGAGTTATGTACCTGTTGTGCTGTCTATTCAGTTTTCAAAGATCTTGAGGTCACGAGGATAGCGTGTCCTTCTAATAACCGTGAGGCTTTGAGCCTTTCTTTCAGGGGCGTTACAGACGATTTTTAAGGAAAGTCTCCATGTTCCGAAGGCCGCGCTGGATAGATTCGCTGACCGATGCAACGCTGACTCCTTCGCTCTTGGCAATCGCTGATTCTGTCAGTCCTAGGAAGTAGTAAGCATAGATGCGCTTGGCCTGCTTGTCCGGCAGAGCGGCAATCGCAGCGTGAAGCTGCTCCATCGTCACTTTGCGCTCATACAGCTCACAAGGGGTCATGGAAACGAAAAGGGCATCATACTCAATTCCGTCTCCGCGATCCAGAGAATAATGCGCCTTGTGGTAATATGTACGGCGGCGGTATGCGGCCTCCAGGCGGTCATGCTCTTTCATAACAGCGGCTACTTCATCAGGAACCTCAATAATGTAATCGGTCTTATAAAAATCGGGATACTGCTCCCGCAGATTGATCTTGGTCATAATTTCCTCCATTTCAGTTGTTAGGGACAAAGGGCAACCGAAATGGCTATGGCGGAGAGCGACACCGTGGATGTTCGGGAAAATTCCCGTAAAATCGACAAAGAAAAACGTCAGACGGCCTTAATAGCTGTCTGACGCATTTTGTATGATATGTTGTACGATTGTGCGGATTATTTACGCTTGATTGCGCGTGTCCGTGTGTATAATTTCTCTTTGGTAGGTCATTGATTTTTTTAGGTAATCACCTACCTGAAAACCATAATTCTGCTGAAATAAATAACCGCCCATCGTAGACTCCTCAAACGGCAGTCACGGGCGGTAATGGAAATATGCCCTGCCGTGAAAGGCCGTTTTTTTTATTGGCCTCCCGTCAGGGCTTTTATGTATATTTTATCTTTCAAAAGTGCATGATAAACACATATCAATACGCGTGATTGGGTGATGGTAACTTCCTCTTACGCACGATAGAATGTAATAGAGGTGAGCAATCATGCCGGAAGATGTATTTGTATATTTGGGACAGTGCCTCAGAGATGCAAGAGAAGAATGTGGACTGACCCAACAGGAGCTTGCGGATCAAACCGGCAGAGGGCTTCGTCATCTCCAGGACATTGAAAAGGGCAGGAAAAATCCGTCTTACGATGTACTGGCATCCTTTATCAAGCGATTAGGCATTTCTGCTAATGAGCTGTTTTATCCTGACGCTTCGGAACAGGAAAAGCAAGTACAGCATTTCATGGGAAAGTTTCTGGCCTGTACCGAGGATGAGCGGCAGATTATCTTGAAAACACTGGATTGTATGGCGGAGCAGTTTATCAGCCGACGTTACAAATCCTCCGATCCGCAAAATTATGAATAAAACCAGCAGGGCAAAATGCAATTTTGCAATTTGTTTCTGTTGGTTTTATTTTGCCTCCGGCAGTAGACGTAAATTTTCCCAGCCCCATCAATCGCCGCTATTTTGTTTCCGGTATTCAGCCGGTGCAATCTTCATGACATCTCGAAATGCTGTTGCAAATTTACTCTGATTCTCATATCCAACCTGGCTGGCAATTTCTGCTATGGTTGCCTGCGTCTGACGAAGCAGAGCAGCGGCCTGTTTCATGCGGTACACTTTCATATAGGTTCCAATGGGCTGTCCATAAACTCCCTTGAACGTATCCTTTAAGGTTGCCGTATTGATAAGATACTCTTTGGAAAGTTCCTCAATCGTTGGCCGTTCCTGCAAGTTGGAGATAAGCCGCTTGTGAATGTCCCGTACAATCTCCACCTGGGGAGAAGTATATAACTCTCGCTGCTTTTCTTTATTTACATCCACCATACACAAGAATAAGAGAAGCTCCTGCACCTTCAGCATGAAGTATGGCTTTTGCAGGCGATCCGGTACGGAATACAGTTCAGAAAAGATATGCTCAATCTCATCCTTGGCCCGCATGACAAAGCATGAGCCATCGGCACAAAATTTGTTTTTGAAATCTGCAATACCAATACCGCTCTCGGCGAGGATTCCAGGCGGATTTTGAGAAACCAGCTCCAGATCAAGCACTACTGAGATTCCGCGATAATGTCTCAAAGGAAAGGCCATTTCAGAAGCACAGTTATCCATTGTATGAATGGAAAGATCCCCTTCTCCGAGGTACAGGCAGGAACCGCTTTGCAATACGCTCCCTTCACGCCCTTCCCGGCAATGATTGATCTCCAGCACATTCTTATCAATGGTTCCGTCCCAATAACAACTCGTTGCTTCAAAATCATTGTAAATAAGCTGGATACCGGGATAAACCTGATAGACTGTCATAAGCCCCAGGCCATCCTCACAGTCCATTTTATAGACGGTGCAATATCCGTCATTATCTTTTGGAATAATCGCAGATAACCCCGTAGCATTGGTGATAGGGTTTTTGTTCATAGTATTCATTCCGTTATCTCGTATTTGTTCTTCCAGGATTCTCCTGGCGTCTTTTATTATATAGTTTTTTCTCATTTTATACCGCTCCAATCGGCAGGATGTGCAATCCAATCAGAAAGCAAATTCTATTATAGTGCAGCCCTGCCGAATGTGCAAATATACGAAAAAGCCGATGCCCTCCAAAACGGAAAACATCGGCTATATGCGGGATTTTATTGGCTGCAATATTCCTTTCCTACACAACCGGAACAACTGCCGCTACAACAAGAACCATTTTTGCGGTTCTTATGGATTTTTCGCACAGCCCATATTGCATAGAACACAATCCCGATAAGGATTATACCAGTAACAAGCATCTAAAACTCCTTTCTGACTGGAAACTCACAACTTATTAGCTTTGGGTCTCCGATCCTCTTTTCAAAATCCAAAGTCCAAATGCGACCACTGATAAAATGGCCGCTGAACGAAGCACTTTTCCAAACGTCATATTCATACCTCACAGCAAAAGTCCAACACGATAAACCACAAAAGTAACAGCCCATGCCACAACCAACTGGAACAGGGCCGAGAACAGCATCCACCTTGTACTGCCGGATTCCTTGCGAATTGTAGCCAGGGCCGCTGCACAGGGAACGTAAAGCAGGCAGAAAATCATCAGGCAAAACGCATTGAGCTGTCCAAAACCGGCTGCACCTAGGATGCCGACCAATGTATCCATTCCCGCGCCGGAGTTGATATTGGGAATCCCAAACAGAACGGCACAACTGGACACCACAACCTCTTTTGCAGAGATGCCAGCAATCAGAGCAACCGCTATCTGCCAGAATCCCAGTCCAATCGGTGCAAAGATCGGTACAAGCCAATGGCCCAGGATAGACCCGAAGCTGTCTGCCATTTCCGTAGTATAGCCATGCGGCCCAAAGTTCAGGATCACCCACATAAGGATAGATGCTACAAAGATGGTAGTACCTGCTTTGGTAAGGTAGTCCTTTACCTTTTCCCATACATAGATTGCCACAGTTCTGGCGCTGGGGGCCTTATATTCCGGCAGCTCAATCAGCAGATAATTTTCCGATTTTCTCCGGTCAATCAAATGGATGATCGCCGCTACCAGGATAGCGACCACCAGGCCGATCAGATACATGGAATAGGCCACGAGCATGGCGCGTTCCTGAAAGAACATCTCGGCAAACAAGATGTAGATTGGCAGACGGGCGCTGCAACTCATAAAGGGCGTAATCAACATGACCTTAAAACGGTCACGCCGGTTTTCCAAAGACCGTGAAGCCATGATTGCCGGAACAGTGCAGCCAAATCCCAAAATCATGGGGATAAATGCCCGTCCGGAAAGTCCCAGCTTGCTCATAATCCCTTCCATGACATACGCAACACGGGCCATATATCCGCTGTCCTCCAGAAAAGCCAATGCCAGAAACAGAATGAAAATGTTCGGCAGGAAAGTCAGGATACCGCCCACACCGGCGATGATGCCGTCTACCAGCAGGGAGCGCAGCACTTCATTGACCCCGACAGCAATCAGTCCATCGCTTATCAATGCCGACAGGCTCTCAATTCCTAATTCCAGGAATCCTTTCAGCCAATCGCCAATGGTAAAGGTCAGGAAGAACACCGCCGCCATGACAACGAGGAAAATCGGGATGCTCCAAAACTTATGCGTCAATACACGGTCTGCCTTTTCCGTCAAAGCGTCTTGACGATCCTTATTGACCAGAACCTCCCTGATGATTTCCTCAATAAAATCATACTTCTCATTGATAATGTCGGATTCATAGTTCCGGTCGATCACATCCGGCATATTGACCGGATAACGTGCAGAGATTTCCTTATCCTGCTCCAGCAGCTTAATGGCGTGCCAGCGGTAATTGGACAGGTTCGGATATTTCCGCTTCAGCTCTGCCATGATAAGATCAATCTTGTCCTCAATAGCATCACTGTAAACCATTGCGTGTTCTGAATGGTGGTCGTGCCGGTGTTTTGGAGTATATTTATGATGATGAATCAGACACTCCGGATCTTTACAGTCTTTATGGTGCGCGGCTGCATGAAGCAGCACATCCAGTCCTGTCCGTTTTCTGGCTGAAACTGGAATGACCGGGATGCCCAGCATTTCCGGCAGTCTGTGTGTGTCAATCTCCATGCCGCGCTTTTCCACAATGTCCATCATGTTCAGCGCCAGCACAACCGGCTTGCCCAGCTCCAAAAGCTGCAAAGTTAAGTATAGGTTTCGCTCCAGAGCGGAAGCGTCCGCAACATCAATAATCACATCGACTTCATCGCTTAGTATAAACTGTCTGGATACCTGTTCTTCCATTGTGTAGGAGGTCAGGCTGTAAGTGCCAGGAAGATCGACCAGTCGAATATTCAGATCATGGTCTTTAATGGCACCCTCTACTTTCTCAACGGTTACACCTGGCCAGTTTGCCACTTTCAGATTTGCACCGGTGTAAGCATTGAAAAGTGTTGTCTTTCCGCAGTTCGGATTTCCGATGAAGCCGATAGTCAAATTTTCTCTCATCGGAATTTACCCCACTAAAATATTCTTTGTGATATTGCGCCCAAGTGCAAAGCGTGTTCCCCTGACTTTCACAATCAGGACACCCCGACTTTTGCTGTTCAGAACAGCGATAGAGGTTCCACGGGTCATCCCAAGGGCCTCCAAACGCTTTTCTATATTGACAGGCAGATCAATATCCTCAACTTTATATTCATTTCCTATTTTTCCATCGCAAAGATACATGAACGCTCCCTCCTCACCGATTTACGGAAGAAGTCTCCGGCAGCTTGCCAAACTCATAAAGCATCATAGAAACGGTAATAACCACCAGAATTGCATCTGTCAGAGCAATCGCCAGCCATACGCCACGAATACCCATGCCGCCGATCATCGGAAGAACCACGCAGAGAGGAATAAACAGAATGATCTGGCGGAACAGCACCAGCCAAGTTGCCTTTTTCGCCTTGCCCAAAGACTGGAACAGGGTTACGGCAATCATAAAGCTGCCTTGCAGGACATAAGTGCTGAACATGATACGGAAGTTGGTTGCACCCGATGCCGCGATACCCGGCGTTGTCAGGAACATGGATAAAATCTTCTCTGGAAACAGCTCGGCAGGAATATAGAACACCAGCGACAGCAGCGTTGCAGCAGTAATAAAAACCCTGGTCAGCGTCTTTACCCGGTCATAGTCCTTTGCACCATAGTTTGTACCGGCGGCAGGCTGGAATCCCTGACTGATCCCCCACAGAGGAACGAAAGAGAAATTCCAGAAGCGGAGCGCCGCACCTAAAAGAAGCTGTGAAGTTTCCCCGCCATAGTTCGATGCCACACGATAGATCACTGTCTGCTGTACCAAGGTCAGAATCTGCATCAACAGAGCAGATACCCCGACAGAAAGAACCTGGGGAAGCAGTTCTCCGTCAATGCGGATGCGCCCAATCTTCACATGAGGACTTTTTTTCTTGAAATACCACAGCGTAATTGCAGCCTGGACAAACTGGGAGAAAATCGTTGCATAAGCAGCCGCCTCAATGCCCATACCGTAGGGATTCAGGATACTGATAAAAATAGGGTCAAGAATGATATTCAAAATAGCGCCGCTGGCAATAATCGTCATTGCCTTTTTAAGCTGGCCTTCTCCGCGAA
Organism: Clostridium sp. AM33-3; assembly: GCF_003480315.1. Taxonomy (GTDB): domain Bacteria; phylum Bacillota; class Clostridia; order Lachnospirales; family Lachnospiraceae; genus Brotaphodocola. The sequence goes on from NZ_QUIV01000006.1 coordinate 119,619, forward strand.
TGACCATGTTTGCACTTTGAAAAAAGTTTACAAACAAGGAACCGGCAAAGATAATCCGTAGATATTTTTCCGCATAATTCAAAATGTTGTCGCTGGCTCCGGTCAGGGACAAAAGCTGGCGGGTGAACACCATGCCTACCACTGTATAGATAACGGACAGCAGAAGAACCATAGCAACCAGGTTGCCCATGATCTTCTTAATTGTGTTTTCATCCTTCTTGCCGATAGCGCGGGACAGTACCGATGCAGAACCCACGCCCAGCATGGCCGCTGAACCGGCATTGATAAGCGTCAAGGGATAGGATACCGATATGGCTCCCATCTGCACGTCACCGACCATCTGGCCGACAAAGATGGAATCCATCATGTTATAAAGCCCAACGACCACCATGCCAAGAACCGCAGGGATGCTAAGTTCAATCATCAGCGGCCAGGGGCTTTTTGTTAAGAGCTTTGTTCTTGTGTCAAGTGCCTGTTTCATCACTCTATTCCTCCTGGTCTATTTTAATTTCGAGGTATCCAGCAAAGCGCGCCAGTGACGTGCCTTGCTGGATTAGCCATATCTAACTAACCACTTAAAGTATATAAAATCCGGGCTTCTTTGTACGCTCCCAACCGCAGGATTTACAATCCAATCTGAAACGAATTTAGGAGCGGAAAGGACATAAGGCCCTTCCCGCTCCCGTTGTTACTGTATCATTTTTTCCAGTAATTTCAGGGCTTCTTCCAGTTTTGGATTTACAGCGTCCGTTTGCAGGGCATCCCGGACGCAGCTTCGTATATGGGCTTGCAAAATCTGCTGATTGGCGCTTTTTAATAACGCCTGCGTAGCAAGAAGCTGATTGGAAATATCCACGCAATAGCGATTTTCCTCAACCATTTGCAGGATACCGTCTAACTGTCCTCTGGCGATTTTTAGCTTGTGAACAATATCGCCTTTCTTGGCCTTCATAAACGGCCCGTTACTGGATACTGACGAGCTGATAGCCAGCGTCCTCGATAGCAGCTTTCAGCACAGCATCCGGCACATCCTGGTCAAGCTGCACCTGGGCCGACTTACTCTCCAGGGAAACATCCACATCCTTGATGCCCTGGATGTCCCGCAGCGCCTTATCAACGTGTTTTACACACATTCCGCAAACCATTCCCTCGATGTTCAATACTTTTTCCATGTGAATTGCTCCTTTTCGTTCTTGTTTAATCGTTGTTTGTTCATACATAGGGACTGAATCCCGTTCTGTATTGGCCTGATGCTTCGCCTTGAACCACCGCAGACGCAGGGCATTGGACACCACGAATACCGAACTGAAACTCATAGCAAAAGCGCCGATCATGGGGTTCAGCTTCCATGCAAAGGGAAGATAGAATACGCCTGCCGCCACCGGAATACCGATGATGTTGTAGATAAACGCCCAGAACAGATTTTGCTTGATGTTGCGGATAACCGCCTTACTAAGCTGGATTGCCGTGGACACATCCAGCAGATCGCTTTTCATCAAAACAATGTCCGCTGACTCAATCGCCACATCCGTTCCGGCCCCGATAGCGATACCAACATCCGCTCTGGCAAGGGCCGGAGCATCGTTGATACCGTCACCGACCATCGCCACCTTCTTACCGACGCTCTGCAAACGACGGATTTCCTTCTCCTTGTCCTGGGGGAATACCTCTGCCACAACACGATCCACGCCGACCTGACGCCGAATCGCTTCTGCGGTCTTTGCATTGTCGCCGGTCAGCATGACCACCTCAATGCCCATGCCGGTCAATTCCGCTATGGCCTGCTTGCTGGTGGGCTTAACTACATCCGCCACGGCAATGACACCAATAAGCTGACCGCCACGGGCAAAGAACAGAGGTGTTTTCCCGTCAACCGCCATTTCCTCGCCCAACTGAAGGAGTGCGCCGCCATTGATGCCATTTGCCGCCATCAGTCGGCGGTTTCCGGCAAGGCACGTTTCGTTTCCGATCTGACCCACAAGGCCCTGACCGGGAATCTGCTTGAAATCATCCACCGGGAGGAAGGAAAGTTGTGCTTTTTCGGCCTCTGCCACAATCGCGTCCGCCAGCGGATGCTCGGACAGCTTTTCCAGCGAAGCAGCGATTTGCAGCATCTCCTTTTGTGGAACACCCTCTTTGCAGAGCATATTTGTCACCACGGGCGTACCCTGGGTAATCGTGCCGGTCTTATCCAGCACAACCGTATCAATGTTATGGGCCGTTTCCAGGGCCTCCGCCGATTTAATCAGGATACCGTTGCTTGCGCCCTTGCCGGTTCCGACCATAATGGCCGTAGGCGTTGCAAGGCCCAGCGCACAGGGACAGGAAATGACCAGGACAGAAATGCCGATAGATAGGGCAAATTCAAAGCCATATCCCAACAGCAGCCAGACAATGACTGCAATCAGCGCGATGCTGATAACCACCGGAACAAACACGCCGCTGACCTTATCAGCCAGTTTCGCAATAGGGGCCTTGGAGCTGGTCGCTTCATCCACCAGACGGACGATCTGTGCCAGCGTGGTATCATCGCCCACCTTGGTGGCCTGCATCTTGAAATAGCCGGACTTACTTGTGGTCGCGCCGATCACTTTGTCCCCGATATGCTTCTCCACGGGGATGCTCTCGCCGGTCAGGGCAGATTCATCAACGGAGGAAAAGCCCTCGATGACAATACCATCCACCGGCACAGACTCACCGGCCTTGACAATCAGGGTTTCGCCCAACTGCACTTCTTCCACAGGCACCTGAAGCTCTTTTCCATCCCGCTCCACGGTAGCTGTTTTGGGAGCCAGATTCATCAGCTTTGTAATTGCATCCGAAGTCTTACCCTTTGCGCGGGCCTCCAGGGTTTTGCCCAAGGTGATAAGGGTCAGAATCATGCCTGCGGATTCAAAATACAAATCCATCATAAAGCTGTGAACCGTAGCCATATCCCCATGACCGAATCCGATACCGATTTTGTAAATGGCGTAAATGCCATAAACGATTGCGGCGCTGGAGCCTATCGCAATCAGCGAATCCATGTTAGGCGAGCCGTGGAACAGGGTCTTGAAGCCCATCCGGTAATATTTGAAGTTGATGAACACCACCGGGATCAGCAGCAGGAATTGGGTAAATGCAAAGCTGATTGCATTTTCCATCCCCAGCAAGGAGCTGGGGAGCGGCCACCCCATCATGTGACCCATAGAAATATAAAACAGTGGGATCGTAAAAAGGGCAGAAAGCAGCAGCCGCTGTTTCATCTGCTTGTATTCTACCTGCGCCGTACTGACCTCCGGTTTTGCTGCCGGTGTGGTCGTGCGGCTCTTGTTTTGTGCGGAGGCTTTGGGAATCGCGCCATAACCGGCCTTTTCAACGGCCTGGACGATTCCCGCCGTATCCAAAACGGATTCATCATAAGAAGCAACCATGCTGTTTTTTAACAGGTTGACGGACACTTCTTTGATGCCAGGTAGCTTTGCCACGCTCTTTTCCACTCTGGTAGAGCAGGCCGAGCAAGTCATACCCGTAATGTCAAATTGCTCCTTTTGCAAAATCATCCCTTCTTTCTTATAAAGATTTGTGCGAGTACCCCTCCCCCGTAGGGAACTAAATACCGTTATGAAAAGGGGCGTTTGGCATCTTGGGGGAAAGATGCTAAAGCCCCGAACATAAAGTTTACGCACAAGGTCTTTGACCGTTTTTCATTATACTTATCCTGCTTCTCCTTTGTCTGCTCCAAAGTGGAGCTTTTTTTATCCAAAGAGAAATGAGGTTTTTTGCTGGAAATCCAATCGGCAGGTTCTCCAATCCAAAGGGCAGAACCGCTCCCAAATCCATTGACTTTGAGGGTTTTCGTGAATATACTGGCAGCATGAACGATTAAACAATCTTTTAATTGTTCAGCCATATCAAGCCAACCAAATACCAAAATGAAAGGGGGCTTTCTCAATGAAAAAGACCATTAAACTGCTTGACCTGGACTGCGGCCATTGTGCTGACAAAATCCAGAACGCCGTGAAGAAGATTGATGGTGTGACCAGCGTATCCGTCAACTTCCTGGGTCAGAAGATGGTTCTGGAAGCGCCGGACGATCAGTTTGACGCTGTTCTGACCGAAGCAAAGACGCTGATTAAGCAGATCGAGCCGGACGTGACTGTTAAGGCGTAATGAAAAGCTGGACACCGGCTGCCACAAGGTAGCCGGTGTTTTTCATCAATAGACAGAAAAAGCGTGACACGCTTTATGCTGCAACGAAAGGAGAATACACTATGACACGAAAACAAAGGCACTTGCTCACACGCATTATCGTGGCGGCGGTGCTGTTTCTTGCAGGCAGCTTGCTCCATCTCCCTGAATTGGCGGAGATGGCGGTCTTTCTCGTCTGCTATGTGGTTGTCGGCTGGGATATTGTCTGGAAGGCAATCACGAACATCCTGCATGGACAGGTGTTTGACGAAAATTTCCTGATGACGATTGCCACCATCGGCGCACTCATTTTGGGCGAACATTCCGAGGGTGTCGCCGTTATGCTGTTTTACCAGGTGGGCGAATGGTTCCAGTCCTATGCGGTGTCCAAGTCCAGAAAATCTATCGCAAGCCTGATGGACATTCGCCCGGACTATGCTAACATCGAAAGGGACGGAAAACTGGTTCAGGTTGACCCGGACGAGGTTCAGATCGGAGAAACCATTGTTGTGAAACCGGGAGAGCGCATCCCGCTGGACGGTACGATTCTCAAAGGCTTCTCCACCCTGGACACTTCGGCCCTGACCGGAGAATCCATGCCCCGCGAGGTGGAGCCGGGAATGGAGGTCATCAGCGGCTGTATCAACCAGACCGGCATCCTGAACATTAAGACCACAAAAGAATTTGGGGAATCCACCGTAGCCAAAATCCTTGACCTTGTGGAAAACGCAAGCGATAAGAAGGGCCGTATTGAGAATTTCATCACACGCTTTGCCAGGTATTATACCCCGGTAGTGGTATTTGCTGCTCTGGCGCTGGCAATCCTGCCGCCGCTGATTACCCAGCAGCCATTCAGCACCTGGATTTACCGTGCCTTGACCTTCCTGGTGATTTCCTGCCCCTGTGCGCTGGTCATCTCCATTCCGCTTAGTTTCTTCGGAGGCATCGGCGGCGCGTCCAAGATCGGCGTTCTGGTAAAGGGCAGCAACTATCTGGAGGCCCTGGCAAATACCGAGGTCGTGGTCTTTGATAAGACCGGCACACTGACAAAAGGCTCCTTTGCGGTCAGCGAGATCCACCCTGTCGGCATGAAGGAAGCGCAGCTTTTGGAGCTGGCCGCATACGCTGAGGACTACTCCAACCACCCGATTTCTCTTTCTATTAAAAACGCCTATGGACAGAAAATCGACAACAGCCGAGTTTCCGATGTCCAGGAAATTGCCGGTCACGGCGTGCAGGCCGTGATTGACGGGAAAACGATTCTGGCCGGAAACACCAAGCTGATGGAGAAAGCGCATATTAAGTACACGCCATCCTCAGCTGTCGGCACCGTGGTCTATCTGGCCTGTGACGGGAAATACGCTGGATGTATCATCATTGAGGACGAGATCAAGGCCGATGCTCCAGCCGCAATCAAGCTGCTGAAATCTGCCGGTATCCGCAAAACGGTCATGCTGACCGGCGATGCAGATGCCGTTGGAAAGAAAGTCGCAGGGCAGCTTCATCTGGATCAGGTTTATACTGAACTGCTGCCCGCTGATAAGGTTGACCGCGTGGAAAGCCTGCTGAAGCAGAAAAGCGAAAAAGGTATGTTGGCCTTTGTTGGGGATGGTATCAATGACGCTCCCGTACTGGCGCGGGCCGATGTCGGTATTGCTATGGGCGGCTTGGGTTCCGATGCGGCCATTGAAGCTGCTGACGTGGTTCTTATGACGGATGAACCGTCCAAGATTGCCGCTGTTATGAAGATCGCCCGTAAGACGATCCGCATCGCAAATCAGAATATTGTGTTTGCCCTGGGCGTGAAATTCCTGGTTCTGATTTTAGGTGCGCTAGGCTATGCAAATATGTGGGCGGCGGTGTTCGCGGATGTAGGCGTTTCCATTATTGCGATTCTCAATGCCATCCGCGCCATGCGGGTCAAGCTGCCGGATATGCCAGCGGGCAGCACAAATCAGGGTTAAGCGCAATAGAAATGCGCCGCAACTTTCACACGCTGCGGCGCATTTCCTTATTGTTCAGTCGGGCATGATACTTCAAACAACGCATCTATGGCATGATGCAGGAGCTTTGCCTGCGGCGTGTCCGACAGCGAATAATAGACTTCTTTTCCGTCCCTGCGGCTTGAAATGATCCCGCTCTTTTTTAATATCCGCAGATGATGTGACACAGCAGGGGCGCTCATATCCACAGCCGCCGCAAGATTGCATACACATTCTTCACAATGGCACAGCAGCCACAGAATCCGCAGCCGGGTCGGATCGCCAAGCTGCTGAAATAAAAATGATATATCCTTAAACCCTTCCGCAGAGGGCATCTTATTTAAGACTTTTTCAATATTCTGTCCGTGGTTATGGGGTAGATTGTAATGCGGCATAAAAATCAGCTCCTTCCTGTGACTATGATACTGACATAATTCTTGTCTGTCAAACAGCTTCATTATAGATTGGAGAAAAATACATGAACGAAACAGAGAAAAAAACTTTTTCCGCTCCAAGCCCTGGCGAATTGGAACAATTAACCGAGCTTCACAAAGCGATGGGCGATTACACACGGATGCGGATACTTTGGTATCTGATGCAGAAAGATTCTTGCGTCAGCGAACTGGCACAAAAGATGGAGGTCACAGAATCGGCCATATCCCACCAGCTTCGTGCGCTTTGGATTGTCCGGTTAGTGCAATCACGCAAGGCCGGGAAAAACGTGATTTATTCCTTGCAGGACGAACATATCCGGTGGATTCTTGAAGAAACCTACGCTCATATTTCAGAAAGATAAAAACGCAGCCCCTGTGCTGTTTTGCAGGGGCTGCGCGGGTATTCAATTACAGCGTTTCGTAGGAAACCAGCTGGCTCATCGGGATGCGCTGCTTATTGAAGCGATTGGGGTCGCCGGTTCCTTCATCGGAATAGCCGACAACCAGAATGTTGACCGGCTCCAGGTTGGCCGGGAGGTCAAATTCCTTGCGCAGAACATCGGGCTTGAAGTAGCATACCCACACCGTTCCAAGGCCCAGCTCTGTGGCCTGGAGCATCATGTGGTCGGTCAGGATGGAGGCGTCAATGTCACCGGTCTGCTTCTGATCGAAAGGCCGTACCCACGCCTTATCGTGATCGGCGCAAACAATAATAGCCAGGGGCGCACCGTAGATATTGGCCGCTTTACTGATCTTCGCAAGACCTTCCTCGCTCTGAACGGCAATCAGGCGAATCGGCTGAAGGTTGGCAGCGGTCGGGGCCACATGAGCAGCCTCCAGAATCTGCTCCAGCTTCTCAGGTTCTACCTTCGTTTCCTTGTAATCGCGTACCGACATACGCTGCTTTGCAATCGTGATAAAATCCATAATATATAGTCCTTTCATTATTTTTATTTTGAGCATATCAAATCAACCATTGACCTAATTGTAGCACTAGAACACAAAACCGCAAGAATGCACTTTTTCGGAAGATACTTCCCAAAAAGATAGCACCTTGCGGGAAAGGAGAGCCATTTTATGAAATGTGAAAAAAATCAATTCAACTGCCCAGTTGAGGCAACCCTGTCTTTGATCGGCGGCAAGTATAAGCCGTTGATCCTCTGGCATCTGATTGACCATCCATTACACTATATGGAGTTACAGCGGCTGATTTCAAACGCCACGCCGAAGATGCTTTCGCAGCAGCTTCACGATCTGGAAAACAACGGCATGATTCATCGTGAAGTGATTCCAGAAAAGCCGCCCAAGACGGTATATTCTCTTACCCCATTTGGACAGAGTATTGTTCCTATTCTGGATGCAATGTGCCAGTGGGGAAACAACTATCTGGACGGCCTGGATGTTCAGCCGCCATGCTGTCAAAGTCGCAAATAAAAGGCTGGGCATAGCTGACGAAAAACGGCTATGCCCAGCTTATATTTTCTGCTCTAAATTTGTGACTGCCGGACGTAATTGCACAGCGCGCCAAAGTCAACATGGGGATTCTTACTTAAAATCTGTTGCAGGCTTTCCCCGGCCTTTTGATGCAGCTTCGGCTTTTTCAGATCGTCCAAGCGGAAGAAGATATTGAGCCGCCTGCCGACAGTAAACAAAAGCCTTTCATCCGGTGGCAGGGTCAGAAAGCGGTCAATCGTAGAGAGCATTTCCTGTTTCTCTGTTCGCAGATTTCCCCTGACCTCCAGAAGCAGATTGACGATGTGTTCATTCACATAGTAACTGTCCATCTCATGTAGCTGCTGCAAGAATAACTTTTGCTCTATAACGATTTCTTCCTCCGATTGCAGAGTAAACGAGCCATCCCTGACAAACTCGCCCAGCTTGGACTCTAGCTTAATACCCGTGGCGTGGACACGGATAAAATCAGGCTGGATGATGTTCAACGCCTTTGCTGTTTGAGCAGCATTTTCTTCAGACAGCTCCTTGCCGCCGATCCCCAGCAATATGAACTCCGACAAGATCATGTCCGCATCTTTTGCCATGCAGCCGCTTCGTACAACGGTAGCGGAACCGTTCATTGCTAAAGCGGTTGCTATTGATTACCCGAAGCAGATAGTCGGTAAACTTTGGTGGCATGATGCTCTCAATACTTACCACAACTTTTCGCTCCGGGCTGTTATGAATTTGAGTAATCAGGGAAGAAAGCACCTGCGGAGATAAGATGATAAAATCCATTTCTCCCTTGATAATTAGCGTGTACTCTTTCATTTTAGGTCCCTTTTTCATACGGCCAGTGTAACCGACACTGGCCGTATGTTAGAACACATCAATCAGTTGCCCGCAGTCTTTCCACGATACTTTGCTTCTCCAAATTCTTAAAGCAGATATAGGGAATAACGATTGCAAACGCAATCAAAATCGGCGTACAGATTACCAGCGGCAATAGTGTAAAGTGGAATGTTGCCGTCCAGTCACCGGCTACCATCATACGGACACCAACAGCTACTGCCACAGTGCCTAATACATAAGCTGCCAACAAAGTGCTTCCCGCGTAATACAAGCCCTCGTCGATCAGCATACGCCGGAGCTGCCGTTTTGTCATTCCGATGCTCTGGATCATGGCAAATTCTTTCTGGCGGGAAACAATCGCTGTTACCATCGAATTGACGAAATTCAGAATACCCACAAAAGCAATGATAAGGCTGATTGCAAAGCCCATCACAGTGTTCGCCCGTGTCTGTTCCTGATAATGCTCAATCAAAGTGGATTTCGCAGTATAATTCAGGCTCTTGTCCACGTCTTGTTGATATTGGATTAGCATTTCTTCCGCCTGCGGCTGGTATTCCTCGACTACATCAAAGAACAGCTTCCGCAGAGTGTTATCCGGATACATGGCCCGGAATGTATCGGCAGGAAGATAGAAAGAAAGGAAGTCTTGTGTGCTGCTGTTTACGCCCTCGGTAATGGTGGGAATATCCGCCACAATCGCCATAACCTCGTATTGCTGGCCGTTCAACTCTACCGTATCACCAACAGAATAAGTCGGCTGTGTTTCTTTCCCACTGTCCTCTGCACCGGTAGCCGCTTCCATCACTACATAGCCCCCGGACAAGAATTTCCCTTTGTCAAAGGTGCCATCCAACATCCTGCCGTCCTGTGCAAAGGTGTCCAGAATCAGGCCGTCAATGCCGTATAGAATGGAAGTACATTCGCCGCTGTCGATCATGTCGTGATAGGCTTCTGCCAGCCCTGCATCCGTTGCTTCAATATAGGTCAGCCGGTCATCAGCGTTATAGTAGGTCTGGATATTTTCAAGAGCAGACGCCCCGATTTTATGTGTAAATACCTGCGAATACAAACGCCCTGTTGCTTCCAGCCCGGAAAGTCCCTCAATGTTCTGTACCAGCTCCGGGGAAATGGTGGTGCCATAGGGATTATAGGTGCCAAAGGTGGAAGAAATCGAACTGTCCTCTACCTCAAAATCACTGATAACTGTCTGGCTCATGTACTTATCAATATCGAAGCTGGCATTTTTCGCATAGACACATGAAAGCAGCACAAGCCCCAGCGTCAGGGAGCAGATTACCGTAATGGTACGCTTTTTGTTCCGGCCTAAGTTAGCCAGAGCCATCTTCGGGATGCTTGCGCCGCCGGTGCTTTTCTTTGTTTTCCGTTTGCTGTTCGTTCCGGCGTCGGTGTAGCGCAGAGCTTCCATTGGGGAAACCTTACCGGCGATTTTCGCAGGCTTCATGCAGGAAATCAGAACCGTCAAATAGGCAAACAGCGCAGAGCCGATGAAGATATAGGGATTGACCGCTGTTTTGGCTTCTCCCGTTGTCCCGGTTATCATTACCGGCACCAGCACAGCCCCCAGCAGATACCCGATCACAAGCCCGATAGGAATACCAATCAGCGACAGGCGGTTGGCCTGTCCGTAAATCATCTTCTTTAACTGTCTTTTGGTTGTCCCCAAAGTTTTCAGTCGGCCATAAAAGCGGATGTCACTGGCAACGGAGATCTGAAAGATGTTATAGATAATCAGATAACCGCTTGCAAATACCAGAACCATGCAAATTGCCATCGGCAGAACTTCACGGTTGATATTCTGGTTCATTGTGGAATCATAAGCGGCATTGGGAGAAAGGGACACATTGGAAAGGCCGGTGTCGGCTAAAATCTGTTCCGCCGCCCCTTCCAAATTGCTGTCGCTGTATAGGTCGATATGGAGCATCACCGTTCCTAATACCTGCCCGTTTGCCAACTGTTCCACTTGGTCGATACCTGCACACTGGCTTTGAACAAAGGCTTCGGAAACCCATACCATACTTGCCATAGCAGCAGAATTTCCATTCCAATAGCCGGAGAGGGTGAATGTACTGGTGGTGATTTCTTCACCGTTTAAGTCCTTACGCCATTGCAGGGTGATTTTCTGCCCCAATTCATAAGGCAGCCCCATTTTATCAAGGGTAATGGTGTCCAAAGCAATCTCGTTTTCCTGCACCGGCATAGTTCCCTCGGTGGGATAGGAAAAGCTGGAACGGGCATAGTTTTCGTCCGCATAGCGGATTTCTACCTGTCGCCCGGTCAACTCCTTGTTTTCAGCAATTCCAACCACAATGCTTTTGCCAAAGTCTCGGACAGCTTCATGGGTGGTGATCTTCTCCACATCCGCGTCCGTCATGATGCCGGAACTCAAATGGCTGTTATATCCGGCCTGCTGAAAATTCATGTTCCGCAGGTTTTCAACCATGCTCTGCGATAGGACAAACAGGGATGTAAACATTACCGTTGTCAGAACAATGGCAAAGATGGCAACCAGATTGCGCGTTTTGTTTGCCTTGAAACTGCGGTTTGTCAATGTGCGTATCATTGATTTTTGTCTTTTCATGGTATCACCGCCTTACTCTGCAATCCGGCCATCTTCGATATGAATGGTACGATCTGCCTGCGCTGCAATTTCCGGGTTATGGGTAATCATTACAATGGTCTGATGAAATTTCTGACTGGTGACTTTCAAAAGCTCGATGACTTCATCACTGGTCTTGCTGTCCAGATTGCCGGTCGGCTCGTCGGCAAGGATGATTGCCGGTTTGCTGGCTAAAGCTCTTGCAATGGCGACGCGCTGCTGCTGGCCGCCGGAAAGAGTGTTGGGCATATTGTAGAGTTTCTTTTCCAGCCCCAGCAAAGCCACGATCTCTTTGATAAATTTCTGATCCGGCTTTTTCCCGTCAAGCTGGATGGGCATAACGATATTTTCATACACATTCAAGACGGGAACCAGATTGTAGTTCTGAAAGATAAAACCGATCCGCTGGCGGCGGAACACAGTCAAGTCCTCGTCTTTCAGCTTGCCCAGCTCGTAATTATCCACCCTGACAGAGCCGGAAGTGGGGCGGTCTAATCCCCCCAGCATATTCAGCAGGGTTGACTTGCCGCTGCCGGATGTGCCGATGATGGCAACAAACTCGCCCGGTTCAATCGAAATGCTTACGCCGTCCAGCGCCTTAACAATATTCGGCTCGGTGCCGTATTGCTTTGTCAGTTGCTTGGTGCTTAAAATACTCATGTTCTATAACCTCTCTTTGCTTTTTGTGTTTTTTCTTCATTATATCCGGGCAAAAGAAAGGCACAATGGAAAATGCGTAAACTAACATCTATAATGAAAAAACTAAGTCTGCACAAAAAAACGCCGCTTCGTGAAGAAGCGGCGTCAATCTGTTAAGGAATCGGGATCAGGATTTTCAGCAGGTAAGTTCCATCCCCCTGATGGAAACTGCACTGTCCGTCGTATTTTTCAACGGCTTTTTTAATATTGGGAATACCAAAGCCATGTACGAAACGATCTTTCTTTGTGGTTCCCTCGGCTGGCCGTGTCCCCGGTAAGGTGTTGTTTTCCACCGTGATAATCAACATATCCCGAACACGCTCGGCCTTGACAGTAACCAATCGTTGATCTTCCGGCAACCGTTCGCTGGCCTCCATAGCGTTGTCAATGGCATTGCTGAAGATGGTGCTGATGTCCAATGGCTCTATGAAGTCCATACCCTTGAAATCAACCAAAGCCGAGAAATCAATCTGCTTTTCGCGGGCTTTTGCTGCCTTGTCCTTTAGAATGATGTCAAGAAACTCGTTTCCTGTATGCACATAGTCCTCATAGTCTGCAATTTGAGAGCGGAGCGTTTCGGCCATCTGCCGGGTTTCTGCTGTATTCTGCCTGCTTTCCATGACAAGCAGGTGGTTTTTCAGGTCGTGGTAGATGGAGCGGACACGTTCTTCTTCGACAATGCGCTCCTTGTAATAATCCCGCTGTGTTTCCATCTGCTGTACTCGGTATGCTGTCTGCATGGAATCATAAATATAAGCTGCCAGATACATACAACTGAAACTGGAAAAAATAGAAGCCCCACAGATGGGATAAACAATCACAGTATTTTCAGGCATAAAGTAGATAATTGTGAAGATTGCCACAAATGAGGCAAGAATCAGCATATCAATAATCAGCCATGTCTTTATGTTCAGATGGGACGGAATTTTTTCCAAAAACCTCCGCAAAACCAACCATGCACCGATCCAGAATAGTAACCGCAGCAAAAGGGACACCGTATGAATGGCTGTACTGGTGAGCATGAGTGTTGAGGATTGTAAAGCCTCCTCATAACTTGCTTGGGTTACGATTTTGAATAATCGGCCCCCGGTGTCAAGCATTAAGTAGTTAATGGCAATGAGTGCCGGATAAAAAACAAGTATGACCGATAATTTCTCCATGAATGTCCCGCGATAAAACAGTAGAACATAGAGAAAAAACAAAAACATTGTACCAAACAGACTTCCAACATCATTGGAATAGATAATGGAATCAGCTAAATAGCCACAAATCAGAAACGCTATAACTTTTAGTACCACATTTTTGCGGAGAGGAAGAAAAGATTTCAAAATAAGAAAGAAAATCGCTGTATATCCCCATGCCAATAAAAAAGAGAGAATTTCAAAAAAGCGGATCATAAGAAATTCCCCCAATAGTCCGTCAGCCGTTCCATAAATTCTTTCCGTTTGGGCTGGCTGATGAGAATGACCTCACCTGTAATCAATTCAATATCCAGCTTCTTGATGCCTTTCACATAGAACAGATTGACAATGTAGCTGGTATGGCAGCGCACAAAGTCTTTGTCGCAAAGCTCCCGTTCCACTTCTTTCATGCTCTTATAGCAGATAATATTTTCCTGCTCGGTATGGAACATCAGATTGCGGTTATAGGTTTCAACGTATCGAATGGATTTCAGCGGCACCTTATATTTGCCGGTATCGTTGGTAATCACCAGAGAGGGGGCATCTTCTTTCTGGCTGCGCTCCACGAATTTGTCCATTTCTGATTTGAGCCGGGCATATTTCATGGGCTTAATGATGTAGTTCGTCGCATGGTATTTATATCCCTCAAGCCCATACTGTGTAAGAGTAGTTAGAAAAATAATGCCCACGGTTTCGTCCATTTGTCGGATACGCTCGGCAGCATGAAGTCCGTCTACCATCTTCATTTGAATATCAAGGAAAATCAGGTCTATGGTTGGATCGTATTTCTCGATTAGCTCCATACCGTCATAGTACGGGGTAATCTTTATGTTCCGTCCTGTTTCCTTGCTGTATTGGTTCAGTAAGTCGGTCAAATACTGAACAAAGTCTTTTTCATCATCACAAATTGCTATATGCAGCACTGTATCACCTGCTTTCGTTATACCGTCTGTCCTTTGGCTTCTCTGCCTCCTTGGGGATCAGCCAGACACCGGCCATTTTGACAGCACCGGGGATGCGTCCATCGGTGCAGTAATAATTTATCTGACGGGACGAAACGCCCCATTTTTCGCTTGCCTCTTTGAGCGTCATGTAATCCATGTTCACACCTCTAACAATTTATTTTATTATATTTCATTTGCTCGAAGAATACAAGCCCGCAACCATGCTGTCAAAAAAGAAAATCGGTATAATCGTACATCTTGTCAGGCATAATAAGGCCATTCCATCATATAAACCGGAACAATACAATATTATTGAGGTGAACGATTATGCCGATTGATGATTTAACTGCTTTAGGGCAAAAAATGCGAGAAGCCCGAAAGAATAAAGAGCTAACACAGCAGGAGCTATCTGATCTGAGCCATGTTTCTGTAAAGCAAATCGCCAATATCGAAAAGGGGAAAATGAATCCCTCTTATTTGATTTTAAGAGCATTGGCAAAGGTCCTGCACATCTCTTTAGATACGCTTATAAATCCAGATATTTCTCTGGAAGATGAAGGTGTCAATCAGATGAAAATGCTTTATTCCACCTGTCCGCCAGAAATGCGTGACACCCTGTTACATCACACACAGGAAACGGTGAAAGAACTGACAGAGTTGTCCGAGAAATTTGAAACGAATTGAGCCAGTGAGTGAAATTTAACGATTCTCTCACTGGTTCTTTTCATTTTCGGAGAAAAGAGGCAAGCAATGCCTGTGTTAATACACACAGGCCCGCAGAGAAGAAAATCCCTTTGTGATTTTCCTCTCTGCTTGCTTGTTGAGGGCAGCGCCCCCAAGCCCCTTTGAACACAGAATTTCATTCTGTGGCTGCGCGTTCTGCGAACGCTTTTGACCAGGACCAGCTTACCGCTGGCCGTGGTCTTTTTCTTTTTCAACATCCTGTTCTACCTCCATTTTCAGCACTCGATCCACATTGGCCTTTGCCGTTAAAAGCTCGCGCATTTCCTCACGGGAACGCCGGTACTCGGCATAGGTCTTTTTCTTTTCTTCCAGCAATTTCGCGTACTCCGTCTGCAACTCTTTGACCTTGGGAAGTTTCTTGACTCCCATCTCATCAAAGGCATTCTTAGCAGCCTGGTGGAGCAGAATTTCTTCCTCATGTTCCCCCCGGAATTTCTTAGAGTAACCCGCCTTGCGGTATGCCACATAGACCTCACGGGTTTTAGCATAATTTACGATGTGAGTACGCAGAACAGCAATCTCTGCCATGCGCTTTTCAGCCGCTTTAATCTGCGCCGAAAGTTCATTGTGATGTGCCGTGGCAGCCGCAGCCTTTTCTTCCAAAACCGCATACTCCAGCAGGTTATTCTCTGACAGGTAATTCATGGTCTGCGCCATTTGCTTCAGATTGAAAACTTTAGCCCATCGCGTATAGCCAGCACCTTTTCCAGCCTGCAATTTTGCCTGAATGTCCACCAGCAGATTGATCTTTGGCGGCTCTGCCCGTGTGACTGTTTTCTTTCGCGGGGTATGTGCTTTCTTCCCTAAGAGAACTGCCCGCAAATCTTCCAATCCATATCCTTCGCCCAGACTGTCCATGCGGGCGGCTTTCTCCCAACCAGAGAGTTTCAGTCGATACGATTTTCCGCGCTTTGAGACTTCACAACCATACTCTTGCAACAGTTTCAGCAGTTCTTCAAAGTCAGCAGGACTTTGTGATAATGCGTTGTCAATCGCCACACGCAGCAGCTCTCGGTGAGAGGGCTTTGCCTGATCTCCCAGCCACTTGTTATAGCTTTTTCCGTGAGGTTTCGGATTCTCTACAATGGACAGTCCGTTTTCAATGCAGATTGTATCACTTAACCGGCGAACCGCCTTGGTGCTGCCCCAAAAGTTTCGGAATTTCCGGTCATATTCTAAGCTGACCGATGACCAGATAATGTGATTATGAATGTGCGACTTGTCTATGTGAGTGCAGACCACAAAGGCATGATTGCCTTTAGTAAAACGCTTTGCAAATTCTACGCCCAGCCGGTTTGCTTCTTCCGGGGTAATCTCACCAGGGCGGAAGGACTGGCGCACATGATAGGCGATCACATCATCTGCGCCGCGCACCCGTCCGGTAGCGGCAATGTACTGCCGCTTTGCCAGAAGGAACTCCGCATCCGCAGTCCGGCTGTCACACGCATAGCCGGTAATGAGCTTGCCGTTATCTGTTTTCTGTGGATTTGCTACATAGTCGATGATGTCACTGATTGCCCGACTTTCTGTGCGACCCTTGCCAACATGAAGCGGCATGATTCTTGTAGTTGCCATAATAGAAGGCCCTCCTCTCATAAATTTTTTTTCGCTGAACTCTTTGCTTCTATCGTTGCAATAACTTTCTCCGCTGGGTATAATAAAAAAGAACATTCTACAACCTCAAAGGAGGGATTTTATGATAGAACAGCTCATTGCCGAAGCAACGGAATGTGATTTCAAAGTTGCTCTCGAAACAAAAAAGCCAAAAAGCTGGTTAAAAAGTGTCAGTGCCTTTTCCAATGGGATCGGCGGCACTCTGTTTTTCGGAGTCTCTGATGACCGGGAGCCTATCGGCTTGTCAGATGTTCAAAAGGATGCTGAAGCGATCAGCCGCTTAATCAAAGAACGTATCACACCATTACCGCAGTTTATCTTAAAGCCATTGCAGGAAGATGGTAAAAACCTGTTGGCTCTGGAGGTTTCTCCTGGCCGCAGCACCCCATACTATTACAAGGCAGACGGCGTGATGGAGGCATACATCCGTGTTGGAAATGAAAGCGTAATTGCACCGGATTACATTGTGAATGAACTGATCTTAAAGGGAACCAATCAGTCCTTTGACACCTTAACAACAGAAGCTGTGAAAAAGGATTACAGCTTCACACTCCTGGAGGCAACCTATCTGGAACGAACCGGCCTCCGCTTCGAGCCATCCGATTATGTCTCCTTCGGTTTGGCTGACAAAAATGGGTTCCTGACCAATGCCGGAAAGCTCATGACCGATCAGCACACAGTTTATAACTCCCGTATGTTCTGTACCCGGTGGAATGGCTTGGAAAAAGGCTCTATCTTTGATGATGCGCTGGACGATAAAGAATACGAGGGGAATTTGATTTATTTACTGAAAAGCGGCAGTGAATTTATTCGCAATAATTCCAAAGTCCGTTTTGTCAAAGAAGCTCAGTATCGGGTAGACAAGCCGGATTATGCTGAACGAGCTGTAACAGAGGCTCTTGTCAACGCTCTCATCCATCGTGATTATATTGTGCTTGGCAGCGAAGTCCACATTGATATGTTTGATGATCGGGTGGAAATCACATCTCCGGGCGGTATGTTTGGCGGCGGCTCAATTCAGGAATACGATATTTACAGTATTCGTTCGATGCGACGAAACCCTGTGATCGCTGACCTGTTCCACCGCATGAAGTACATGGAACGCCGTGGAAGTGGTCTGCGCAAAATCGTCAGTGAAACTGAAAAGCTGCCTGGATACACAGAGGCATATAAGCCCGAATTTTCCTCAACAGCGACAGATTTCAGAGTCATCTTGAAAAATGTAAATTACCATCATGGTCCTTCTATCATAGAAACGACCCATGATAAGACCTATGACGCAACCCATGATGCAACCCATGATAAAATCCTTGCATTTTGCATAGAACCACATTCAAAATTAGAAATCGCAGAACACTGTGGATACAAAAACACAAAAAACTTTACACAAAAATATCTGCGTCCGCTATTGAACAATGGAACACTCAAAATGACACTTCCCGATAAACCGAAAAGTAAACATCAAAAATATATTACAGTTCGTTCCGAATAAACAGAGAAACAGGGCAGTGGGTCTCATCTCCCATTGTCCTGCTTCTTTTCATTCCAAATTATATTCACATCATTTACCCATACACCCAATCCTGGATCGCAAATTTCAAACTCTGCACCTTGCTCAGCAGCCAGATCGCAGCCAGCGGCAGCCCCATCGGGCTAATCAAAAATGCCATAACCAGCAAAATCACACCATTCTGCGAGGAATAGGTAATCAGCACAGCCACGCCAAGCAGAGCAATTACCGTGCTTAGTAGACCAAGCACCAGACCGGATATGTAGATCAGCCCCGTGCAGAGCCAGACAAAAAGCGTCAACACCAAAATGACCGGTGCAGTTACGATCATCAGCAGACATTTCAAAATCTTCATTTCTGTTCCTCCTTCCAACGCTCCAGATACTGTTTGCATAGGGCATCCGCTTCTCTCTCATCATCTTCCGTCACTTCCCGTTTTCCTTTGGTCAGTTCAATCTCCAGATAAGTCCGGTAATCATCGGCTAAGAGGTCGAACAGTTCCTTGGGAGTATGGCACACCTCGCCAGAGCAATAGTGAAAATCTTGGTCAAATTCAACTCTTACACATCCATGGCGGCTGATATAAACTTCTATGGTCTCGTCTGCGGTTAGGTAATCCGCAAAAATCTCCAGCACCTTTTCAAAGGTCAGCATCTGTTTTCACTCCTTTGCTACGCTTCTTATTCTACTCATATTATCCGGTACGGACAGGCAAAAGACAAGGATACAGACAAAAAGAAAAAGCGGAGGAAGGTGCGGCGAAGAAACGCCGTTCCTCCCTCCGCAAATGGAGTATCTATCCCTGTTATGAAAGTTTGGAGAGTTGGGTAAGGATTTCCTTCACACCCTCCCACAGTTGTTCCTGCCGCTGGGATATATCCTCCAAGTCAGCATTATAAACCCGCCCGGTCTCATGCACTTTGCGGGTCAGCTGGTTCAAGTTGTTGCTGCTTCGGCGCATCAGGGAGACCAACTCCTTCAGCTCTGGCAGTTCCAGCTTGACCACATAACCATCCAGCGCCATTTTCCGCAGATAAGCGCTCAAATTCTCTGTCCCGTATTGCTGCATCTTTTGATGGATCAGTTCCAGTTCTTCTGCGGACACCCAAAACAAAACCGGCACATCCCGCTTGCGCTTTGCCATGGTTATCGCTCCGGCTCCCGTTTTTTCGGGGTGGCAGGCTTGCGGGCAGGCGGTTCCTGCTTGAGCTTTTGCAGGACAGAGCTTTTCTGCTGTTCTTGAGCGACTTTTCGGAACTGTCTGGTGAACAGATCGGTCAGACCGGGATTGACCCCATCCACAACCAAATAGGCGCAGTGGCGGGAAGCGCCGCTGTCCTCCGGCATGGGAATGGTTTTTGCCCAGGCTTTATCGTCCTGAGAGATACGCCCGTCATGGTTCTTGTGCTGGATGGTGTTGGCAAGAATAAACTGTACCCGTTCCGTCCCGAACTTTTCCAGCACATCTTTGACCGCCGCCTCCGTATCCAGCCGGTTCTCTGCATAGTGAGCGCTGATGGCCTGTTCAATGGCTTCTTTGCAGGCGCTGTTCGCCTGATATGAGAGGTTGTACTGTGCCATCTCCCCATGCTGGGACGCATAGGAGACAGAATGGGGGTAGAGAGGGGCAGTTCGTAATTCTTCCTGCGCCTTGCACACATCATCGGCACGGTTCTCAATACTGTCCCGGATCACATCCATATAGCCGGTCTCCAGCTTTTCAAAATAGCGGTACACATCCGCCAATGGAGAGGGAGATTCCAAAAGTGCCTGAGCCTGGGTGTCGGTCAACTCCAGTTCCTCTATTGCCATCACGATGTCCTCGCGGATGGTGTACTCATAGGCATGGTTTAAGACTTCTTCCGGGGGCTGGCTTTTCAGCCAGTCCCGGAACTTATCCTGTTCGGCAGCCATCTTTTCATAAAGGGCTGTATTCAGATCGTTAGTATTCATGTTATCGCACCTCCTCATGCTGTTTTGGTTTCTTGTCTGTACTGCGGGGTTGCACCGGGCGTTTTAGGGTATCCAGCACCGAAGTCCGTGTGCTTTTGGCAACAACAGACTCGGTGTGTGCCTGCCCCTTTCCGTCGATGTTGAGCAGGGTATCCAACTCCACCAGACGGGCGTTTTTGCTTCTCAGTTCTTCTTCATAAAGGAATGGCTTTCCGACTTCCTCCTTTGCCGCAGCTTGCTGCTGACAAAGGTTATCCAGCTGTGCCTTTGCCGACTCCAGACGCTGGGGCATCTGAGCAAGGGCATTGTCGATACGGGTAAGATTTCCGCGAGGGTCTGTACCAAGGGTTGCCCGGTGGGTCATCTGTCCTTTCAGCAGGAGCGTATATTCCTGTTTCCAAGCGGAAAATTCCACGGACATGGCATAACCCCGGTAGCTGCCGATCTGCACCGGATCGGAGGTTTTGACCTCCTTGCAGGCATCCAAAAGGGCTGCACCGGCGTTCTCCTTATCGGTCAGCAGGTCTCCACGAATCTCCATACCGGCAAAGCCGTCCTCCGGGTGCGGGTGCGCTGCCAAAACCTCCAGATCGGATTCAAAGCCCTTAATAAAGCCTTTGTGCTTTTCAATCTCCTCCGGGAAGTATTTGAGCAGCTGGTCCTCCAGACGATATTGCTTGCTCTGGTGGTCGGCTTTCATCAGCTTCAGGCGGGATACCTCCACATCCAAATCCATACGCTCTTTGATACGGGGGTCTCCGGCACACAAAGCCTTGATCTCTGCAAAACTGAGGGCGGTTTCATCCACATCATCGCAGGAGCGCACCGGCGATTTAGAAGTCATGATCTGGCTGATGAATTTTTGCTTATTCTCCACCGTCTGCCAGAGGTATGCGTCAAAGGTTCCTTCGGTCACATAGCGGTACACATGGACAAGAGGATTCTGGTTGCCCTGGCGCTCGATACGGCCCTTGCGCTGGGCAAGGTCTCCCGGTCTCCACGGACAGTCCAGGTCATGAAGTGCCACCAGACGGTCCTGCACATTGGTGCCTGCGCCCATCTTGGCGGTGCTGCCCAAAAGGACACGCACCTGACCGGTACGGACTTTAGAGAACAGCTCCTTTTTCCGCACTTCGGTGTTGGCTTCATGGATAAAAGCGATCTGGTCGGCAGGCATTCCCTGAGCAATGAGTTTCTGACGAATATCGTCATATACCGTAAAGATCGGTTCCTGCTCCGGCAGAGGCACAGCGCCTTCCAATGCGTGAAGCAGTGGATTATCCAGCGTTTTCGCCGCCTTGCTTGCAGGGGCTTTTGCCTGCGGTGTAGAAATGTCGCAGAACACCAGCTGGGTCAGCTTGTCAGTTTTGCCATTCCGCCAGATCTGCATGATGTTGTCCACACACTGATTGACCTTTGTGCCAGGTTCATCCGGCAGCATCTGGTTGACGATTCTCTGGTCCAGGCCCAGCTTACGGCCATCCGAGGTAATCTTGAGCATATTATCCTGGGACGGGTCAACGGTTCCGCTGTGTACCAGCGATGCGCGCTCCGAAAGAGCCT
Source organism: Clostridium sp. AM33-3 (assembly GCF_003480315.1). Taxonomy (GTDB): domain Bacteria; phylum Bacillota; class Clostridia; order Lachnospirales; family Lachnospiraceae; genus Brotaphodocola. Next base: position 141,316 of record NZ_QUIV01000006.1, read on the forward strand.
TGACCATTTCCTGCTGATGTTCGGTGGGTTGCGCCACGATGTTGTGGTACTCCACTTTCGGGGTAGGGAGCTTTAACTGATCGGCAGTCTTAATGTCGGCCACTTCTTTGAACAGGTTCATCAGCTCAGGCAAGTTAAAGAACTTGCTGAATCTCGTTCTTGCCCGGTAGCCGGTGCCTTCCGGTGCCAGCTCCAATGCTGTGACGGTCTCCCCAAATCGGGAAGCCCAGCAGTCGAAGTGGGTCATGTTCAGTTCTTGCAGGCGTTCATACTGAAGATAACGCTGCATGGTGTAAAGCTCGGTCATGGAGTTGCTGACCGGTGTGCCGGTGGCAAAGATCACGCCACGGTTTCCGGTGATCTCATCCATATAGCGGCACTTGGCAAACATATCGGAGGATTTCTGCGCGTCCGATGTGGAAAGACCAGCCACATTCCGCATTTTTGTGTATAAAAACAGGTTCTTGTAGTTGTGGGCCTCGTCCACAAACAGCCGATCCACACCCAGCTGCTCAAAAGTTACCACATCATCTTTTCGCCCCTCGGCTTGCAGCTTTTCCAGTCTGGCTTCCAGAGACTTTCTGGTACGCTCCAGCTGCTTGACGGTAAAACGCTCGCCGCCGCTGGCCTGTACCTCTGCAATCCCCTCGGTGATCTCGTCGATCTGCTCATAGAGAAGCCGTTCCTGACGCTCCCGGCTGATGGGGATACGCTCAAACTGGCTGTGTCCCATGATGATGGCGTCGTAGTCACCGGTCGCAATACGGGCGCAGAACTTCTTGCGGTTATGGGTCTCAAAGTCCTTTTTGGTTGTGACTAAGATGTTGGCAGAAGGATAGAGGCGCAGAAACTCCGATGCCCACTGCTCAGTCAGGTGGTTGGGAACCACAAAGAGAGATTTCTGGCACAAGCCCAGGCGTTTGGCTTCCATCGCAGCGGCCACCATCTCAAAGGTTTTGCCCGCGCCTACTTCGTGTGCCAGCAGGGTATTTCCGCCATACAGCACATGGGCGATGGCACTTTTCTGGTGTTCCCGCAGGGTAATGGCCGGGTTCATGCCGCCAAAAGTGATATGGCTGCCATCATACTCGCGGGGACGGGTAGAGTTCATTTCTTCGTTATACTGGCGAACCAAAGTCTGGCGGCGCTCCGGGTCTCTCCAGATCCAGTCCCTAAAGGCTTCCCGGATCGCCTGCTGTTTTTGGGCAGCCAGAGTGGTCTCCTTGGCGTTTAGTACGCGGCGCTCTTTTCCGTCTGCGTCCTCTATGGTGTCATAGATACGGACATCCCGCAGGTTTAAGGAATCCTCCAGAATCTTGTAGGCGTTGGCGCGGCTGGTTCCGTAGGTGGTATAAGCTGCCACATCGTTGTAGGATACAGAAGATTTCCCCTTGATCTGCCATTCAGCAGTAAAGGAGGAATAGTTGACCTCAATGCTGCGCTGGAGATAAAACGGGGTGTTGAAGGTCTCGTACATAAACTGCTGGATGTACTCCTTGTCAATCCAGGTAGCGCCCAGACGCACCTCAATTTCCGACGCATCCAGGTCTTTGGGCTGGGCGGCGGTAAGAGCTTCCACATTGACTGCAAAAGAAGGGTCCTGCTGTGCCGCCCGCTGCGCCTGACGCAGTTTGCGGCGTACATTGCCGGAAAGGTATTCATCAGCAGTCACATAATGGGGTGTGCCGTCCTGTTTCAGCTGTCCCGGCACACGGAAGATCACGCCTTGCAGTTCTCCGGCCAGTGCTTCTTTTGTTTTTCCGGTAAGCCGACTCATATAGCTCATATCTACGCAGGCTTTTTCCGAGATGGACACCGCCAGTGCTTCGCTTGCCGTATCCACAGTAGCCACTGCCTGATGGGGCTTGATGGTTCGTTTGGTGAACATATCCGCCTTACGTTCCAGTTTCCCGTCCTCGTCGATGACTTCCAGCGCACAGAGCAGGTAATAGGAAGAATCATCTGCATAGGCCAGTCGGTTTGCACGGTCATTGATAAGGCCATATTTTGCAGAAAAGCTGTCATAGAGGCTGTTCAGTTCCGCCTGCTTTTGGGTAATGGTGCTGTCTGGAACCGCTGCATCCATCTGAAGGTCGATCAGTTCCTGCACACAATCACGCAGTCCCACAAGACCTTTCACGCGGGCTTCGGCGGTGGCGTTGAGGTCAGGGCGCACCATGCGGCTGTTTTCCCGATAGTACACCTGTCCGTCTACAATGGCATAGGAATAGTTCTTCACATTTGGGTCGGCAGGAATGGAGGTGTCAATGGCTTCGCCTTCGCCCAGCTCCGGCAGCTCTGCCTCCTGATAAGTGCCATGAATGTACTTCACAGCATCATGCAGCTGGTCGGAAAGCTCCAGTCCCTCGATAGGGTTCACGGTGTAATCCATACCATGAGCAGTGCTTACCGGTTCCTGTCGGCCCAGCACCATTTCCGGGTGGTCGATAAAATACCGGTTGATGGCAAAGCCGTCCTGCGTCTGTCCGGTCTGGGTCCACTCTGGTGCAATGTCCAGCGGACGGTCACGCTTTTGCAGGAAAATAATGTCCGAAACGACCTCTGCACCAGCGTTTTTCTTGAAAGCGTCATTGGGCAGACGGATGGCTCCCAGCAGCTCGGCACGTTGAGCAAGATACCGGCGCACGGTGGAATCCTTGGCGTCCATCGTATAGCGGCTGGTGACAAAGGCTACCACGCCGCCGGGACGCACCTGATCCAGTGCTTTGGCGAAAAAGTAGTTATGAATACTGAAATTCAGCTTGTTGTAGGCTTTGTCGTTGACCTGATACTGACCGAACGGCACATTGCCGATGGCAAGGTCAAAGAAGTCACGCCTATCGGTGGTCTCAAAGCCGCCTACTGTGATGTCCGCCTTGGGATAGAGCTGCTTTGCGATGCGCCCGGAAACAGGGTCCAGCTCCACGCCGTACAGACGGCTGTTTCGCATTTTCTCCGGCAGCATACCAAAGAAATTGCCCACACCCATAGACGGCTCCAGAATATTTCCGGTCTCAAATCCCATACGGTCCACCGCTTCATAGATGGCCTGAATGACCGTAGGGCTGGTGTAATGGGCGTTGAGGGTAGAGCTTCTGGCGGCGGCATATTCCTCCGGGGTCAGCAGTTCTTTTAGCTGGGCATACTCTAAAGCCCATGCCGGTTTCTCCGGGTCAAACGCATCAGAGAGACCGCCCCAGCCCACGTATCGAGAAAGAACCTCCTGCTGTTCGGGGCTTGCCTGCTGTCCGGCAGCTTCCAGCTCTTTCAGCAAACGAATCGCATTGACATTTGCCTGGAACTTGGCTTTCGGACCGCCTTCGCCCAAATGCTCATCGGTAATGCGAAAGTTTTTTGCATTGCGGCGCAGGTTAGCCTTGTATTCCTCATAGGAGGCTTTCTCGGCAGCTTTGGCATTGGGGAAGGTCTGCCACTGGCCATTGACCTGAATGGAAACCGGGTGTTCGTCCAGCACTTCCTCAAAGATTTTCTCCGGCTCAGTCACAGGGGCCGGTGGCTCCGGCTCCTCGATATGCAGTCGTTCCACCACCACATCATAAGGCAGATTGTTCTTATCGCCCGGATAGACGGCCATGGTCTCGGAATGGAAGGTCGGGGATTCGGTAGCCGGTTGGGGCTGTTCCTGTCCCAAACCGTCCTGCTGACGGGCGTACAGTCCGCGCAGCAAAGGTGCAACCTCATCCCAGCGGAAATACAGCATAGCCAGACGCTTTTCCTCTGCATCCATGACTTCCAGTTCTATGCCCTGTGCCGTGGTACGGTAATCGGCAATATCGCCGGTCTCCAGATTCAGTGTCTCGATCTCACCGGAATAGGCTCTGCTCAACCAGTAGGCGATCTCGCTGTTACTCCTGCCGGATTGCAGCAGCGTGGAAATCTGCTTTTTATCCGCTTCATCCATCAGTCCATGAGCCAATACATCCCGTAAGTCCTGATCTGCCTTGTCCGGGGCAATAGGAAGAAACTCGGTATAGTAAGCATTGCGGCGGTCTGCCCGAAGCAGCTGCTCGAACTGTTCTTTGCGCTCTGCCCGGTAGATGGGATATACCATCCCGGTGGGCAGAAGCTGTACGGTGTCCTCCCGCAGCTCGGTGATCTGATAGGCGTCATCCTCGATATACACGGTATCGCCCACGGCATAGACCGGGGCAGCAGGGTCATAGGATGTTCTTTGCGGAGTTGGGCGGCGAACTGCATCATATTCCTCATCGGAAATGGAAACCTCGGAAGTCTGTTCTGTCTCGGCAGCTGCGATCTGCTCGGCATCCGACATCACCTGTTGGATAAACGGATCATTGTCCAGTTTTTCCGGGTCTGCCACCTGGCCGTTGACGATCCCTCTTTCTTCCAGAGCTTCCCGGATGGCGATTGGGTCGATGTCGTCAAAACGGTTCTGTTCTTCTTCGGTATAGAACCGGTCCTCCTGAATGAGCTGGGCAATCCGGCGCTGTACCTTCGGCCAGGGCAGCTGTGTTTCCTCCGGGCTGCCGGCACGGACAACGAACAGGCTGTTGCTGTTACTGCCGCCGTATTCCTGAGCCAGCCATGCGGCGGTATCTTTTTCTCTTGCATGGTCTTTCATATAACGGACGACAGCGTGTTTACTCTCGATATTGCCGTTCCATGCACAAATGGCAGTATCAATATCTTCCTGAGAAAGAGGGCGCAGAAGCTCATGGAGCTTTGGATAGGTCTCGTCGATCACTTCCCGGTGTAAACGCTGGCGGAACTCCGGTATATCAGAATAAAGGCGGATCAGCTCCATATCCTTAGAACCAAGGACCGCACGGCGCACAGCGGCATTGCCCTCGATGACAGCATTTTCACGGTCAGAATGCCCGCAGGCATTGCGGTATGCGGCATCCTCGGAAATGGCGGCAGTCACCACAGGCTTATACTGCTCAAACTGCTCCCGAAGGATAGGCTTTGGCGTTTCTTCTTCCATCTCTGGCTGCTGGGCTTGAATGGCATCTTCTTCGGCCAGTTTCTTTTCAGACTGGATTTTGTCATACTGCGCCTGTTCCTGTTCGGTAAGATAGCGGTCTTTCTGGACAAGTGAGGTAATGCGCTTGGAAACCTTTTCCCAGTTCAAGTGAACATCCGGGCAGTCCTGCTTTTTATAGTGCAGTCCTTTCCCATCGTGATCTTCGCCGCTGTGTGTTGCGCCGGACAAGACATGAGAGCGTCCGCCAATGCCATACTCGTCTTTGAGGAATCTCACTTTTTCCTTATCCGTATGGTTTTCCATGAAGAACGCATAGATACGGCCTTTTCCTCCGGCGAAACTGCTTCCGCCGGTCATGGCGGCGTCGATCTCATCCTCGGTAATAAAGTGCTGGACGATTGGCACTTGGGAAAGCTCTGAAGAAAAGGTCCTGCGGGGCAGGTCAAGGTCCTTCAGGTTCCCCCAGATCTCCCTCGGTCTATGATAGTGAAAACGCAACAGGTCACGGTCCTGCTGATAGGCCGTCCAGAAGGCAGCGTATTCTTCCTTGAGGGTCTGGCGGAAAGCCGGGTCACTCAGCTGCTCCGTCAGGCGGCGGGTCTCCTCCGGGAAACCATTGCCTTTGATCTCTGACAGGCAGGACAAATATCCGGCTTTTCTGGCGTCCTCACTGAGATCGTGATACAGATGCCAGAGCTTTTCCGAGAGGAGGGAGCGTTCATAGCCTGCCGCTTCTGCAAGCTCCACATTGGAGGCAAACTGACCACTTTCCAAAAGCTCCCCGATACGCTCTGCGGCGCGCTCCCAAGAAATGATCTGGGCAGACCTGTCATAACGGACAGACTTCCCGTGGGAAAGATGGATACCATCCTCGGCATACCATGCACTCACACTGCCAAGGCCGTTGCCGCCGTGGTACAGCGTTTTCAGTATCTCGGCAATCTCAGCGGTGGTTTTCTGCTTTTCAAATGCTGCAACCACACGCTCCCTCTGACGATCTGTATTGCCGCCCAAACGCAGCACATGGTCAATATCATTTTGGGCAAAAGAAAAAGCAGAGGATGTATGCGCTACATTCTCTGCTTCATCTATGGATTGGATCTGCTCCGCTTCGGAAAGGAACAGGTTTAGGGTCAGCTGTTGATAAGCTCCGCCATCAGGATTTCCTCGGCCTGAGCTTTGCAGGTGTTCATCAGCCCCACCCACTTCATGGGATCGCTGGCTTTCAGTTCCTCGGTGGCTCCCGCTTCCTTCGCCAGCTGGGGCATCATCTGCTCCAGTCTGCTCTGGGCGGTCTCGTCGATCTCCAGAAGGTGCGGGTACAGCTTCTCGCTCAGCAGCATCTGGTTGTAGAGGATGGGACGGTGTTCCTTCAGGTAGGTTTTCCTCATCCTTCCGTACTTGCCCAGGGGTTTCTCCGGCTGCTGGCTCAGCTTCAGGTCGGGAATCAGATAGTCTCCGTTCTTGATATAGGTCATGGGATTGTTCATCTTGTTTGCTCCTTTCTTGGTTGGCTTCGCGCTCTGCATTTCGGACGGTGACGCCGATCTGCCGCAGCACCTGCTGGTTAATCTGGCTGACCGCTGTTCCAAGCGCCCCGATAGTTGCCGGGGTATTGAAATCAAAGATCGCCATGAAATCTTCGTGGTCGAAGTAGCGTTCCGGCTTCAGTCCACAGCGGGACATCAAAGCATAAGTGATACTGACGGTGGCTACTGCCTTGAACTGTACTCCGATGTTAAACTCATCATATTCCTCCAAAAAGGAACCGTCAACGATATAGAAGAAGTCCTGCTGATGCTCCGTCCAGTATTCCTCAGCCAGTTTTCCGGCTACCTCGGTGAGCTGTCCGGCAAGGTCATCACCGGAAACATCATAGGTGCGCTCAAGCATGGCCTGCACCGAATCCAAATGGCGCTCCTCCAGCTGCCACAGCCAGGGAGTGCGGGAATGTTCACGGGTTCCGGTGTCGGAAATATCAAAAACATAGCGCAGGCGGGGTCTGTCCCCGGAATCGTCCACCAGAGCGATTCCCTTGGAGCCGCGCCTTACATACCGGCCCATCTTTTCATTCCACAAATCGTACTCTGCACAGGCGGTAGCGTCCGGGCGCTGGGCGTAGATCATCAGCTGCTCATGGAACGGGTACTTGTAAAGGCGGGAAGCAGTAGTGAGAAACCCTGCCCATTCCTGCCAGCTCCCAGTGAGTTGCGCTGTCACCTTCTCCGCCATCTGTGCATATAGTTCAGCTTTGGTTGGCATAGTGTTCTGTCCTCCTTTCGGTTTTTGGGTAAAAGATGGGGTAGCATATTGCCACCCCATCCCTGCGATTATGGTGTTTACTGGTCAAAATCCGGGTACAATTCCAGCTCGGCAAACTCGGCATCACTCATGGCTTGGAGCTTGCCCAGTGCGCTGTCTGTCAACTCCCGCAGCTCGGTTTCCTCCGGGGCCAGCTCGCCGCGCATCTCACGCAGGCTGTCGATCAGTCCGGTGCGGCTGCCGGTATTGTAAATGCACATCAGGTTCATTTCCTCAAAAGTAAAGTTTCCCATATCAAATCTCCCTTTCCGCACTCTTTTTGGGTGCTGTCTTTTTGTGTTCCGCTTTGGGCTGGCTTTTCAGCTGATCCACAACGGATTTTTTCTTATCCCGTTCCTCCCGATGAACGGCATCAGCCAAGTCCATGAGGGAGATAGGCTGACCGCTTCGAGCCTGCTGTTCCAGCTCTGCCACCGTAGGCTCTTTTGCGCCATTGTTGATGATACCGTCGATCATGCCGTAATCGTCCTCCACGGCCATCTCTGCATTTTTCAGCGGATTTTCCGGCAGGAATCCGGGGATCTGGGTAAAACCAACGCTGTCACAGTAATGACAGGATACCTTACCGTCCTGTCTGATCGCAACGATGTCGCTGACGCTCATGGAGGGACTGTGAAAGTCCACGGGCTTTTCCAGATTGAATTGCTGATAGAGTTTTTCCAGCTGCTCCGGCACAGTGCCAGACTCCCTCAGAGGAGCTGTGTAAATGAGGTCATAATTGCTGCGGTCTATGGAAATGTCATGGGACTTTAACCAATCCAGATTCATAAAGCGCACATTCTGCGGATCGTCACGGCTCACCTGATAGATGGCAAAGCAATCTCTGTTCTGAGAGAGAAATGCCTGTTCGCGTTCCTGCTGATGTTCCTGACGCTCCATGACCTTTTCGTGGAACTGAGGGCTTTTCTCCCATTCCTCATGGTCCACACCGAAAAGACCGCCATGATCCATGATTTCCTGCGGGTCAAACACCATGCTCTCCGTATTGTCCTCATGCAGCACATAGACGGTCAAACCGGCGGCATCCAGTTCCAGCGCCCGTTCTCTGGTAACAGGGAGCATCCCATCATAGGAGTAGCCATATTCCTGCATATCCGGTGTGGATACCTGCTCATCCGGCATGGGGTATTCATCCAGTGCCTGCTCCTGCGCTTCCGGCAGCTGGGAAGAAGCGGTCATCTGACTTGCCTCTGCCTGCATCTGCTCATAAGCAGCTTCCTGCAAGGTCTCAACCATAGACAAGGGAGCGCGTCTGAGCGAAGTGCTGTCCAGATCGTTATCATCACAAATCTGGAGAACTACCTTCATGCAGGAAAGCTCCGGCATATCCAGCTGACCACCATCCAGCTCTTTCATGGACGCAGCATCGTAAAGAGTGTAGTCCCATCCGCTGTCACAAGGTTGGATATGAAGATAGGTAGTATCGTTGATCAGAAACAAAGCCTCCTGCTGGTTGGCGTCCGCTCCCAGCACCTCCATTTCCGGCATGGCCGCAGCCAGTTCCTTTACCGCTTTTTGCACCAACGGATTATCACGGTAATAGTCGATTGCCTGAATGGTGTCCAGGTCAATGGTCTGCCCGGTCAAAATCGGAAAAGGTCCTTCATAGTCGCTTCCATCTTTCAGCTCAAAGCCAATGCCCTTGATCCCATTCATTCGCTCTGCCGGAATCTCCTGATAAATGCGTACAGCTTCCTCCAAAGACAGGTTATCGTGGTATTCTCCGAGGTTTGGAAACTCCATGCACTCTGCTACATAGTAGGTTAGATTGCCGGTCGGCTGCTCTATCGGGGCGGTTTCCGGCTCTGCCTTTGCATGGGGATCAATCCCACGCTCTTTGCATATTTCCTTATAGTGGCGCTCAATATCGGAGATCAAAGTGCCGGAGGTTTTGTTGATGGTCTCCAAACTGGCTCTCAGTTCTTTCAGCTCCTTGCCTTGACTCCAACTGGCAATATAGCCAAAGCTGTTTTCTCCTGTCTCAATTCCAAAATATTTGCAGACTGCATAGGAGATGCTTTCAGCCTCTACTTCCTCCGTGTGACGATTTTTGATTGCCTGTTTTTCTGCGGTTGGATCTTCCTCAACTGCAAGACGCCATTCAAACTGATTTTCGTCCACATAACACCAATCCATATCAGAAGCAAACTGTTCGGCTTCTTTTTCTGTGGCAAAATCCAGCTTGAAATCATGCTTGGTTCCACCTTCACTCTCCTGCACAACCTTCCATGACGGTAGCATTTCATATTTTTTGGGGTCATGAAGCTTGCTGTGGGCAATCTCGTGAACCGTGGCCGAAACCGTCTGCACCTCGCTCATGCCCTGACGAATGGCAATTTTCTGATGATCGGCAGAAAAATAGCCGTCCGTATCGGCGGCCATTGCTTCAAAAGTGATCGACACCGGTGCGCTGCGGCGCAGGGCCTCCATGAATGCCTCATAATTTGGCACATTGCCGGAAAGGGAGGAAGCAAGCTCCGGCAAAGGTTTCCCGTCGGTCTGACTCACATCAAAAACCTTGACCGGGCGAAACATGGGGATCTCGATTTCTTTTTCCTCTGTAACGATCTTTCCGTCTTTATCCAAAATCGGAGCCTTGGTATCCGGGTCCAGCTTCTGCTCCTCGATTTTCTTCTTATACGGTGTCGGGGCAATGATGGTAATGCCATGCTCGCCCTTTTTTACATGACGCTCAAACTGGTCTTTCCACTTATTGTATCCGGCTACCAAAGTGGCGTCCGGCTTCTGCATATAGATGAGCATGGTGTTGTTTACCGAATAGCGGTGAAATCGGGACATGACGGACAGATAACGCATATACTTTTCGCTTTCAAACAGTTCTTTGATGCCCTGCTCGATGCCATCCGTGATTTCCCTTAGCCGTTCTCGGTTGGTGGGTTTATTCTCAGCCATGATTTTCAATCTCCTTTCCAAGTGTGTGATTTCTGCTGTGTGTTCTGCAATCCATGCCTTTTGTTCTTCTTCACTTTCATAAAGAAAAAGGTCCAGCAGGTACTCTACATAGGTTTTCTTCTGGATTGCTTCCACAAAGCGGGGGTGCGGTTCTTCCTCCGGTGTCCTGGGAGAACGGTCGGCTTCCCATTTTTTCAACAGATAGTAGTAATCGGACAGTACGCGGTAACAGCGCTGTCGATTCTCCCGAAACTTCTGTGCCTCGTTTTTTTGCCGGACATATCTCCTGCGGGGCGGGGCCTGACTGTCATAGATCAGGCCAAAGTCCTGTGCCAGTTTCTCCGCCGCTTCTTTTGGGGAGAGGTCAAAGAGCTTTGCGGTAAAGTCGATCACATCCCCATCTTCACCGCATCCAAAGCAGTGGAATCGCTGGTCTACCTTCATGCTGGGGTTCTTATCATCGTGAAAGGGACAGCAGGCCATGCCATTTCGCCTGACTTTTATCCCGTAAAACTCTGCCGCTTCTCTGGTGCTGACCGACTGCTTGACCGCTTCAAATACATTCTCTGCCATGTGCCTTTAACTGCCGGACTTTTTCACAGGGGGCTGGTATCCGGCGGCTTTCGCACGCTCACTGGCAGCTTTGCGACGCTCGGCGCTGTATGGCTCCCGGACTGATACACACCGCTTGGGGACGGTAAAGTTATGGGCGTCCTTTCGGGTGATCTGGTCGGGGTGCTTTTTTGCCAACAGTTCCAGCTTCTCCATCAGACGGGGATCGTGGGTATAGACCTCAGCCATTGGTTCTGCCTGGTTATAGAGGAGAATGGTTTCCCGTTCCACTAAAGAGAGCTTCATCGGCTGCCTCCTTTCCGCTGGTCAAATTCCAGCTTGAAGTTAGCATACTGTCCATCGTCCTCCAAAACCACAGTGGCATCGTAGGTCTTGCCGGTTTTCTCCGAATATAGCCCCGTCACACGGACACGGCCATCGTTCAGCAGCGCAGACACCACAGCCTTGGTCGGCTGTTTTTTCTTGGCAGCCCACCATTTGTTGTTTTTCCAGATTGCAAATTTGCAAGAATCATTCTGACAGAAGAAGCCTTTTTGCAGTTCTGCAACTTCACCGCCGCAGCGAGGACATTTGCCCACCACCTCACAGGGCGGAATGAACAGGTACTCAGTTCCCTTGATGACCTGATAAGTCCCCACCAGATCTTTCAGCATGGTGCTGATCCCGTCCAGAAACTCCTCTGGGGCAAGCTGCCCGCGCTCGATCTCGCCCAGACGGTACTCCCACTCGGCAGTCAAAAGCGGAGATTGCAGCTGTTCCGGCAAGACTGTGATAAGGGAAACTGCATCGTGGGAAGGGAGAAGCTGCACCGTTTTCCTGCTCTTTTTTCGTTCCAGAAAACCGGCAGATACCAGCTTTTCCAAAATACCGGCACGGGTGGCCGGTGTACCCAGACCTTTTCGCTCGGCATCCTCCGGCATATCCTCTTTTCCAGCAGTCTCCATCGCGGACAATAGGGTGTCCTCCGTAAAGTGCTGAGGCGGACTGCTTTTGCCTTCTTTGACGATTGCCGCAGAAACCGAAAGGGTCTGTCCTTCGGTCAGCTCCGGCAGGGCTTTCTCTACGCCCTCTTTTTTCGGCTCTGTATCCTTCATTTTGGCACGATAAGCGTCCTCCAGTGCTTTCCATCCGGGGTGCTTCACCGTTTTTCCTTTTGTGGTAAACTCCCCACCGGCACACGCTGCAATCACAACGGTTTCCGAATAGATATGGGGTTGGGCTACGGCGCACATCAGACGCAGGGTCACCAGCTCCAGCACCGCTTTTTCTCCCGCAGGAAGGGCAGAAAGGTCTGCATCCTTGAGATTTCTGGTAGGGATTACTGCGTGGTGGTCGGTTACTTTCTTATCGTTGATTACCGTCTGCGGATCACAGGTAATGGCGATTCCTTTGCGAAACGGCATAGCATTGGCAACCAGATTCACCAACACCGGCAGGCTGTCTGCCATATCGCCAGTCAGATAGCGGCTGTCAGTACGGGGATAGGTGCAGAGCTTCTTTTCATACAGGCTTTGCAGATAGTCCAGGGTCTGCTGGGCTGTAAATCCAAGCAGGCGGTTGGCATCTCTTTGCAGAGTAGTCAGGTCATAGAGGGCAGGCGGCTTTTCGGACTTTTCCTTGCACTCCACCTTTTTGATTGTGACATTTGCACCCTGACAGGCTTCTTTCAGCTGCTCAGCAGCAACCTTATCCGCCATGCGCTCCCCGGATACGGTAAGACCGGGCAGCTCCAGCGCCACGGTATAAAAGGGAATCGGCTGAAAGGTGTCGATCTCAGCTTCTCGCTGAACAATAAGCGCCAGCGTCGGGGACATCACGCGCCCGATGTTAAGGGTGCGGTGGTACAGCACGGAAAAAAGCCTTGTAGCATTGATCCCCACCAGCCAGTCGGCCTTGGCACGGCAGAGGGCAGCATCCCGAAGTCCGTCATAATCCGCACGGGGGCGCAGGTTTGCAAAGCCTTCCCTTATAGCGGAGTCCTCCATCGAAGAAATCCAGAGCCTTTTCATAGGCTTTTGACAGTCTGCCAGCTCATAGACACTGCGGAAGATTAGCTCACCCTCGCGTCCGGCATCGCAGGCATTTACCACTTCCGTCACATCCGGGGCATTCATCAGCTTTTTGAGAATATCAAACTGCTTTTTCTTATCTTTTCCCACCACCATCTGCCAATGTTCCGGCAGGATAGGCAGATCATCATATCGCCACTTGGCATACTTTGGGTCATAGCTGTCTGCATCCGCAAGACCGGCCAGGTGGCCCACGCACCAGCTGACACGCCAGCCGTTGCCCTCCAGATACCCGTCCTTACGGACGGTTGCGCCGATCACCGCCGCCAAACTCTGGGCAACTGATGGTTTTTCGGCAATTACCAATTTATGTTGAGCCATGATGGTTCCTCCTCTCTTTGAGCCATCGGGACATTTCCCGGTGACAGATACCTACGCATGGTCTTCCATAATTCCCGCAACCATAGCAGGGGTGGCTGTGGGGCAAAGAAGGAGAACGGGAAGTTTCCTTCCCGCCCTCCGGCCTGCGTGTCATCATGCGTTCATAGGGACTGTCTGTGAAACGGGTCATTTCACACTTTCCTCATCATCTTCTTCTGTGCTGCCCCCGTCAGCATCCGGTTCTTCCGACTCCTCATCCTCGGTTTCCCATTCCTCGGAATCTTCCTCTCCATAATCATAATCGTCCAGACTGTCATTGCCCTTGGTCTTAGGCTTGTTCTTAACGAGCTTCAAGTAGGCAAATACGCCACCGCCTCCCAGCAGAGCCAGCAAAAGGACTATCGCAGCCGGGTTCAATTCGGCAGGCTTCTCTTTTTCCGGCTCCGATGTTTCTGCCGGAGGTTCCGGTGCTTTGCCCGTACATTTACTCTTATCAGTTGCGCAGACCGGGCAGGTCGTATTGACTGCCCCTGCTTCACATTTTGTTGAACAGCTACACACAGCAGCCGGCTCCTCTTTGACATTTTCATCTTCCATCAATGCCATCAAATCCGCTTCATCCACCTGGTTCAGAAAGTGAACAGCAGTCTTTTTATCCTCATTAGCCCTGTCGATCAAAATGTAAAAATAGTTGCCAGCTTTGGTCGTAACAGTAATAAGCTGCTTATTGCCTCCAAAATCATCCACCAATGCCGCATTCCCCTCCGGTGTAAGTGCCGGTGCCGGTTCTGTTTCTTCCACAATCACATTGCTGTCATTGGTAGAATCCTCTGCCGGTGCCGCCGGAGCCTGTTCTGACCCCTGTGCAAAAGCAGGGATCGTAAAGCCAAATGCCACAACCATTGTCAGGCAAAGGGCGGAAAGTGTTTTGCAAATTCTTTTATTCTTCATAAGCGGTAACCTCCTGATTATTTGATTCCGACAGTGCTGTATCTCTGCCGTGGTTCATTCCACCGGAAAGCATAGCGTTCAGCTGTGCTGGAGTCATGCGTAACGCACGAACCATCTGAACGATTTCCAGATTCTCTGCCTCCGTTTTCTGTGCTTCCAGGGTCTTGAGCTTTTCCTGATATTCCGCAATCTTCTCACGGGTTTTCTCAATTTCCTGGTCGATACGTTCAATTTTGTTTTTTGCCATAACCGTTCACTCCTTTCCACAAAGTCTGTTACCAGTTCATCAGGCCGTAGCCCTTAATACTTTGATAATTCAGGTCATAACTTTTGATCTTGCAGGCATCGCCGGAATTTCCCTCCACCGTATAAACACGGCTGCCATCCGTACCGATCACGATACCCACATGGTCTGCTGTCCCATCCAAATCCCAATCAAAGAAAATTGCATCTCCGGGAGCCAGATTGTTATAGCCTCTTGCACCCCATTGTCCATGAGACTGGAACCACGGAACGCCCTGCCACTCACAGCCTGCAAAGCGCGGTTCACTTTTTCCAGCCTGGTTATAACACCAGGATACAAAGCAGGCGCACCACTCCACGCGGCTGTCAAAGCCATACCAGCTCCAATAAGGATAGCCGCCCACATTGCCCACCTGACGCTTGGCCAGTTCCACCAGCTGAGGATTACCGGGGCGGGTACCGTTAATGAACTGCACACCGGACAGATCTTCCGAGCCGCTGGTATCAGGGGAACCGCCGCCAAACAACAACGGCTTATTGCCCATGGTCTGCCGGTAAACCTGATACATTTCCATCTGCTCCGGGGTCAGTAACTCCGACGCCACAGCGGAAATGGGCTTGCTGGTGAGTTTCACATTCAAAATGTAATACTCATAGGGGACTTCTTCTGAGGTGGTCTCGCCGGTCTCCGGGTCGGTGGAGGTCTCCGTGCGGTAGCGAATCTCCACTTCCTCAGTAAGCGTCAGCTGATACTGTGCTGCAAACACACGCGCCAGCTCTGTCTGAGCGCTCTGCTGGGTGTAACCTTGCAAGACGGCAGACAGAAATGCTGCCAGCTCATGAGGGTCATGGCCGATCATACCAAGGTCATAGCGATACTCGTCATACCCTGGGTGGCTGCTTTCAATGTTGTCGATTTCCTCCTGTAACTGGACTTCTCTGGCTGCATAATCTGCCTCCACTGCCAGCATTTCCGGGTCATCCGACGGATAAGTGGTGCCGGAGAGAACGGAACCGATGCTCTGCGCCATCATGGAGCAGGAGGACATGGTATTCATCAGCATACAGGTAATGAGAAACAAAACCCCTGCCATCAGGAAACCCTTCTTGTGGCGCACGACGAACGCCCCTGCCTGCTGTGCCTTTTCTTTCACCGTCCTTGCGGCTTTTCCGGTTTTGGACGCAGCCTGGGCGGTATTTCCGGCAGTCTGACCGGCGTGTTTGGCGGCGGCATACTGCCTTTTGATGGCCTGCTTTTGCTGCCAGCGGGAAAGAGGGTTGCTGGCAAACTGGGGATTTTCCTGCAAAGATTTCTGGTACAGGACATTTACATTTGCCTTTTCCAGTTGGCGCTCTGCCTGTGCTGCTTTGCGGTACGGCTTCAGCTTGTGGCTGCGATAGCCCTCCCGCACCAGATAAGCGCCAGTCTCCACCGCTTCCTCGGACTTATGGGCGCTTTCCACGCCCACGTTGTCCTGCTCTGTTTCCCGGATCTCTTTGTGGAGCTTGCCCACGACCAGATGGACGGGAGCTTCCCTGACTCCTTGAGAAACTTTGGAAGGTGGCTTTTTCTTGTCCTCAAAGGTCAGCTTCGAGGTCTTTTTTCCGGTATCCGGGTCAATGACCGTCTGCCTGACCTTTTTCTTTGGGATATTGGCCTGCGCCTTATCTGCTCTGGCCGCAGCTTTCTCCGCTTTACGGATCGGCTTTTCCAGTGCAGGGTCAGACCGTTCCTCATCAGTAAAGCGCAGGCGCGGTTCCTTATTCAAACCATTCTCCCAGCATGAGGGAGGACATCATGTAGTGCAGCTCTGCATAAATGGCCATTCCCACAGGATCGTTGAACATACAGCCGGACAGATAGGCATAAAACTGTGCCACCACATCGGACAGGATCTTCGCCTCTGTTCCTTCCAGAATCAGGCCGCCCATACCTTCTTTAGCACGAATGGCGCTCCATACCTCTGCCAGACGGAGAAGCCCCACCTGACCGGTCTCATTCAGTTCGGCTGCCTGATCTGCCGCCGTGCGGCACTCACTTACCGCATCGGCCATGACCGTAAGCAACTGGCTGCGCTGGGCATTTACCGCCCTGTCAAAAAACATCAGCGGGTTTTTATTCAAAATGTTGGGGTTCATCATCATTCATCCTCCTTCTTTTTCAGTTCCTGGGGTTTGGTGGTCATAATGCGGTAAAGCTCGGTATTCTTCGGGAAGTGATCCACGAAAGGCAGGATTGTAGAGCCATAAAACAGCAGGCCCTCGCCCTCACCGGAGTGGGTCACATAAGATAATTGGTGTGTGGAAATCCCCAGCTGCTTGGCGAGGATCTGACGGTCTCCGCCTGCCTGGTTGAGCATATACACGAAGTCGGAATTTTCAAAGATATTTTCCACCTCGCGGCTGCTCAAAAGGTCTTTGACATTCTGGGTGATACCTGTCGGAATACCGCCCCATTTTCTGAATCGCTTCCAGATTTCCACCGTATAGGCGGCGGTCTGCTCCTCCTTCAAAAGCAGGTGCATCTCGTCGATGTAGTAGCGGGTAGACTTGTGAGCGGCACGGTTGATGGTAACGCGGTTCCACACCTGATCCTGTACCACCAGCATACCGATTTTCTTGAGCTGCTTGCCCAGTTCCTTGATGTCATAGCAGACAATCCGGTTATCAATGTCCACATTGCTCTGATGATTGAACACATTCAAAGAACCCGTTACATAGATTTCCAATGCCGTTGCAATGTACTGAGCTTCTTTTTCTTCCTGCTCCCGCAACAGGTTATAAAGGTCCTCCAAAATCGGCATATTCTCCGGCTTTGGGTCATTGAGATAATCGTTGTAAACCAGCCGTACACAACGGTCAATAATGGTTTTCTGCACCGGCTGCAAGCCCTCCTTACCGCCCACGATCAGCTCACACAAGCTGAGGATAAAGTCAGACTTGAGTGACAGCGGGCTTTCATCATCCGAATAGTCCAGGTTCAGATCCATCGGATTGATGTAGTTGGTTGAAGTAGGTGAGATCTTGATGACCTGCCCATGCAGACGCTCCACCAGAGGTGCGTACTCCGCTTCCGGGTCACAGATGATAACATCATCACTGGTAAGCAAAAAACAGTTGGCAATTTCTCGTTTTGCACTGAAGGACTTACCGGAACCCGGCGTACCCAAAATCAAGCCGTTGGGGTTTTTCAGCAGCTTTCTGTCTACCATGATGAGGTTGTTGGATAGGGCGTTGATGCCGTAGTACAGAGCTTCTTTCCCGTTCTGGAACAGTTCCTGCGTAGTAAAGGGCACAAAGATAGCTGTAGAACTGGTGGTCAGTCCTCGCTGGATCTCGATCTGATTGAGTCCCAGGGGCAGACAGCTCATCAGCCCTTCTTCCTGCTGAAAGTCCAGCCTGGTCAGCTGACAGTTTCTCTATTGGTCGCATCCGCTACACAAAATTCAATTTGTTTTGCATATTGTGATTGCCGTCTTTTAGCCAATTCTATCATTTTTTTGCTGTAATCAAAAGCGACAATCGAAGCGCCTCTTTGTGCAAGATACGAAGAATAATTTCCATTGCCACACGCAATATCCAAAATGTAATCCGCAGGATTAGGAGATAGAAGTTCCGTTACTTTGGGACGCACTACCTCTCTGTGAAATTCATTAGATTTGTCACCCATTGCATTATCCCAAAATTGTGCGTTTTTCTCCCAGATTTTTTTACTTTCCTCTGTTCCCATGTTCTCTCCCACTCCCAAAATTTGCCTTTTTGCTTCCATTAAATCTTCCTTACTATATTCCATTGTTACCCTCCATAACTTCTGATTGTTGCCGTCTTGACTATTATGTATCTTTTCTTTCCAAAATGGTATAGGCTTTTATTTTTATAATGCTGCAAAACTTTTCTTCTGTAAGGTATTCAAAGGATATTTCCCTTTGCCGCCGCTATTGGAAAGCCAAAAGCAGCGGCTTTTTTACGCGATATGACCGAAAAGTCTAGAAAGCAGGATATGTCATCATTTGTCATTTCTTCTCAATGTAATAACTGCATGGCATATCAAGCCAAATACAAGAGAAAAACAGCCACCGCCAAATAGTGATGCTCCCCACCCTGCACCCGACATTGTCATAAAACCGCCAACAAAGAAAATACCAATGCCAAGAAATATCCCGACACCATAAAAAAGTCCAATTGCCATATCATACTTATTAAATTGTCGTTTCTCTTTTTTTTCACATGTTTCCATTTTTGTTATTACCTCCTTCGCAAAATCGTCCATGTGGACTCCAAAAAGAAAACAAATTTTTTTCAACGTATTTAAATCGGGTTCATTAACATCTCTCTCCCAATTCGATAGCGCCTGCCGGGTAACATTCAATTCCCCAGCCAGTTCTTCCTGTGTCATTCCCGATTGTGTTCGCAGATGACGTATTTGCTTTCCTGTTGTAATATCCGTCTGTTTCTGGTTCAAAATGGTTCCTCCTCTCTGATGCTGATTTTATCAATATACGATACATTTATGCAGACAACACCACGGATCGGCTTTTGGCTGGACAATTCCAATCAAACACCACAGCAGACAGCAGAAACCATTCTGAACACCAGGAAGCCGGTATGATTGTTACATATAAGGGGAAGAAAAATTTCTTTTAAGTACTTGCTTTCCTAAAACTGATGTGATATAATAGCTTCATTCCAGAAAAGGAGTAAAAAATATGCGGCAAGGTATTCTTAAATAAAACTATAATCAAATAGTGGGAACAAAGAATTATGATAGCTCCTTTTGTGGGGGCTTGGTTTTTTGTACCAAATTTAAGAATACTTTTGCCTTATCAATTTTGACATATTCAAAAAACAGCAATCACAAATAGGTGTATGCTGTATATGTGTATGTCCGCAAATTAGAATCCCCAGTGGTAAAAGTATTTTACTGCTGGGGATTTTTATGCCCTTTGGGGCTGTAAAGGGAGGACAATCACATGAAAATAATCAATATCGGCATTCTGGCCCATGTAGACGCAGGAAAAACTACATTGACAGAAAGTCTGCTATACACCAGTGGAGCGATTGCGGAACAGGGAAACGTGGATAAAGGGACCACAAGAACAGACACTATGATTTTGGAACGGCAACGGGGAATTACCATTCAGACAGCGGTTACTTCTTTTTATTGGAATGATTATAAAATCAATATCGTGGACACTCCCGGTCATATGGATTTTTTAACCGAAGCATACCGCTCTTTATCTGTCCTTGACGGAGCTGTTTTAGTCATTTCAGCAAAAGACGGCGTACAGGCACAAACCCGTATATTATTCCATGCGCTTCAGAAAATGGACATTCCGACAATTATCTTTATAAATAAGATAGACCAAAATGGGATCGACCTGCAGTGTGTTTACCAAAGCATTAAAGATAAACTTACCAGTGATATGATTGTCATGCAGGAGGTTTCCCTGTCGCCAAAGATAACCATGACCGATATTTCTGATTTAGACAAATGGGATATGATTATTTCCGGAAGCGATGAACTATTAGAACGATATGTTGCAGAGGATTCTTTGGATATACAGGAATTACAATATGAAAAGTGCAAAAGAACCAGATGCTGCTCTTTGTTTCCTGTTTATCATGGGAGTGCAAAAGACAATTTAGGAACAGAAAAACTGATTGAAGCGATTATAGAAACTTTCATTACAGAAACGGACGATATTCAGTCTGAATTATGTGGATATGTTTTTAAGGTTGAGTATACAGAGCGGAAAAAACGGCTTTCTTATTTACGCCTGTATCATGGGACGCTCCATTTACGGGATACCCTGCTGCTGTCAAAAAAGGAAAAAATAAAGATTACAGAAATGTGTATTCCGTCAAATGGTGAAATCGTCCCGGCTGACCATGCCTGTCCGGGAGAAATTGTTATTTTAGCTGATGATACTTTGAAACTGAACGATATCCTGGGAAATGAAAAACTCCTGCCTCACAAAACACGGATTGATAATCCCATGCCATTACTTCGGACAACGGTAGAGCCGCAAAAGCCGGAGCAAAGGGAAGCCCTGTTAAATGCCCTCGCAGAGATTGCTGATACAGACCCTCTTTTGCATTTTGACATTGATACTGTTACCCATGAGATTATGTTATCTTTTTTGGGAAAAGTACAGTTAGAAGTTATTTGTTCGCTATTAGAAGAAAAATATCATGTGGGCGTGGCTATGAAAGAGCCTTCGGTTATTTATCTGGAAAGACCGCAAAAAAAAGCGAGCTGCACGATTCATATTGAAGTGCCGCCGAATCCGTTTTGGGCATCTATTGGTTTGACTGTAACACCGCTTCCTGTTGGAAGCGGAACACAATATAAAAGCGAGGTATCTCTCGGCTATTTAAACCAAAGTTTTCAAAATGCCGTCATGGAGGGTGTGCGTTATGGAATGGAGCAGGGCTTATATGGCTGGGGAGTGACAGACTGCCAAATTTGTTTTGATTATGGAGTTTATTACAGCCCGGTCAGCACCCCCGCTGATTTTCGTTTTCTTGCGCCTGTCGTGTTGGAGCAGGCATTGAAAAAAGCAGGGACACAACTGTTGGAACCATACCTTTCCTTTACCCTTTTTGCACCGCAGGAATATCTTTCACGGGCTTATAATGATGCACCAAAGTATTGCGCAATCATTGAATCAACCAGACTTGAAAAAGATGAAGTTATTTTTAAGGGTGAAATCCCTGCCCGTTGTATCGGTGAATATAGGAATGATCTGAATTTTTATACAAATGGAAGAAGTGTCTGCATTACAGAATTAAAAGGGTATCAGGAAACTTCCGGCGAGCCTGTATTTCAGCCACGCCGCCCGAACAGCCGTTTAGACAAGATCCGGCATATGTTTCAGAAGATAATGTAACGTCTTGCGCAATGCAAGCGTTCATTGCTGGCTATTGCGAAATATCCCAGAAGGCCGGCTCCCAAGGAGGAAACGTCAATGATCCTGCCTTCAGTGATTATACCTCTATATTTTGTCTGGTGCATTAAGGAAACCTCAGACACGGTAAATATGTCCTATAACTTCTGATGGAGGGGGAACTCCTCCTTCCGTTATATCTATATAGATTTATTAGATTGGACTTTGTAACTATTAACCAGTAGTCGTTCTTGACTACACCATTATTATACTAGGAGAATGTAACTTCATGTTTGCTAAAAATTCAAAGGCATATTCTGTCTACCTGCTGTTCCGATTTGTCTGTTCCCTGGCGGTTTCTATGTCCACAGTGCTTTCCATCGTGTACCACCTGGAGGTGGTGCAGCTGGATGCTTTCCAGCTTGTCCTGGTAGGGACGGTTCTGGAGACCTCCTGCTTTCTGTTCGAGATACCCACCGGTGTGGTGGCGGATTTGTATAGCCGTCGGCGCTCGGTGCTGATTGGAATGTT
>NZ_QUIV01000007.1:0-118935 GCF_003480315.1 Clostridium sp. AM33-3
CGGAACCGCATGTCCGGTGGTGTGAGAGGTCGGCGGCGATAGCCGCCTCCTACTCGATCATACGCCAGAATGGCATTTGTGTATTTTTGCAGGGCAGCCTGATCGGACAGATATACATCACCCAGCGCCGCATAGCGCATTTTGTCTTTGTACTCCTGCTTCATGACCGGCTCCCAGATGTCCTCAAACTGGGGCAGGAAAAAACCGGTGGTCTTGGTATAGCAGCTGGCCGCGGTGGCCTTTACCCGGGCATCCTTATCCACGCAGGAGCCGATGCTTTTGTGAACGGCACGGTCTTCAAATGGCAGGTAGTAGTAGTCTTTATAGTCCGGATAGAAATGCTTTAAGGTTCCTTCTGTCAGTTCCACGAAGAAGGTGATCTGATCCTTTTCCATCGTGCAGCGTGCCGGAGCCATGGACGCTTTTACCGGGACCGGAATGGAACAAAAGCTTTTGCAGGTCAGCTTTAAAAGATGACGGAAGTGTCCGTTTGCGTCTGGTTCATCTACAATTTCCTGGTCGGACAGTGTGAACGGATGTTCCAGGAAATCCGGATAATTCAGAATAGGAAGAATGGAAGGCATGCCTTTTAAATCATCCTCGTTGTGCAGAATGAGAAGATCATATAAGTTCTGCTCGTGGGTCATCAGATAATCCTTGTAAACTTCTATGAGTTGTCCACCGTTATATTTGTCTGTCCGGGCGATACCAAGAAACTGTTCAATGGATTTCTGCTTCAAATTGTCCAGACCAAGAAGATTCCGGTACGGTTTTATCTTTTTATAAATATCGAAGCTGGAAACTCCGGAAAATCCGCAGGGCAGGTCAAAATGTTTGCAGCGTTTCTGCAAAAACGGGATATCGAAACCGTCTCCATTGAAATGAACCACGGTTTTATATTGCTTCAGAAAATCAAAAAAATGATCCAGCAGATCTTTTTCAGCCGCTTTGGTATCGGCAAACCACTGGATCAGATTCCAGGTATTATCTTTATAGTAGGTGCAGCCGATCAGATACAGCTGGCACCGGTCACCGGAGAAACCGGTGGTTTCAATATCAAAAAAGAGAAGATCTTCCAGTTTTCCGATCCGCTCTAAAGGATAGGTATCGGGAAGCTGGAGCTTTTTTTCTATGGTGATCAATGTAGTAAACTCCTTGTCTTTGGAAGTATGGGCAGATACCGCATTCGGCGCTTCTGAAGCGGAAACCGCAACTCGATTATAGCGGTGGAAGGATGTGATGTCAAATCGAATTATGGTAACGGCTCTTGATAGGAGACCGATAATTCGCTATACTGTGAAAGAGAAAAGTGGTTGAAAAAGAGGTACAAGAGATATCATGTGGAAAATCAAGCATATTTTTGATGGAGATTATGGCTGTGAGGGAAGGCTGTCTGGACAGCTGCCGAAAGTTTCTGTTACCCTGACGGACGAAAAAGGAAATGAGCGTTATGTTTCGGCGGAAGATGCGTGGCTGACGGAACAGGGCCTGGATGTGGGCGATTACTGGCCATGTGAACTGGAGAAACGGAGAGGATATACGAATGAACATACAGATTTTTGGCACAAAAAAGTGCAGTGACACCCGCAAGGCGGAGCGTTTTTTCAAGGAGCGCGGCATCAAATACCAGTTTATTGATATGAAGGAAAAGGGGATGAGCAAGGGGGAATTCAATTCTGTGGCACAGGTAAACGGCGGTGTGGAGGCTATGCTGAACCCGGATGCGAAGGATCAGGATACCCTTGCTTTGATCCGTTATCTGGCGCCGGAGGATAAACTGGAGAAAATTCTGGGAAATCTCCAGGTAATCAAAACTCCGGTCGTGCGAAACGGAAAGCAGTCAACGCTTGGCTATCAGCCGGAAGTGTGGAAGGGCTGGTCATAAACATCATGCGCGGAAGAAACATGGAACAGGAAGAGAAACAGTGGGACCGTCTCCTGAAAATTAAGACCCTGGGCCGGGATGATTCCAATGCAGACCAGTACCGTTATCCCTATGAGCCAACTCCGTATGCCGTGTTAGAACGTCTTGCAAACAGTGGCCGGATCCGGAAAGGGGATACGCTGTTAGACTATGGCTGCGGCAAAGGACGGGTGGACTGTTATCTTTCCTATCAGACACGCTGTCACAGCATCGGTGTGGAGTATGATCCGCGGATTTATGAGACAGCTGCAGAGAATCAAAAGACAGCCGTATCCGGCGGCAGGACAGAGTTTGTTCTGGCGGACGCAGGCGAGTTCCCGGTGCCGGACGCAGTGAACCGGGCATATTTTTTCAATCCGTTTTCGGTGGAACTGCTGCAGAAAGTGATCCGGCGGATCCTGGATTCCTGGTATGGGACACATCGGGAAATCCGGCTGTTTTTCTATTATCCGTCGGATGAATATCTGGCGTATCTGATGACCGTGGACGAGCTGGTGTTTGCGGATGAAATTGACTGCCGGGAGCTGTTTGATGGAAACGATGCGAGAGAGCGGATTGTAGAGTTTGTGCTGGAGTGAAAGATGGGGCAGTCATATTAGTGGCTGCTTTTTCCTGTTTTTGCTTCGGCATGCGATTAAAAAAGAAAAAGGCAATCTGTTTTACACAGACTGCCTGATTTAGTAGCGGAAGGGAGATTTGAACTCTCGACACCACGGGTATGAACCGTGTGCTCTAGCCAACTGAGCTATTCCGCCATATTTCATTGGTATGGGGCCTATAGGGCTCGAACCTATGACCCTCTGCTTGTAAGGCAGATGCTCTCCCAGCTGAGCTAAGACCCCATATCTTCTGTCTGAGTGATGTCTCACTCAACAGTGCTTACGTAGTATAACTCGTATTGTTCTAATTGTCAACACTTTTTATACAATTTTTCAAAATTAATTTAGAATTAATGGTATTGCCTGCTATAAAAAGGAGTGTGTTGTCCGCTGCAAAAATGAAAAGAATCATAAATTTTCCCGAAACCCCTTGCAACTTGGCGCTCTTTGCTTTAAAATATTCACGATATGCAAACAGGCTGGGAAGAAGAGGAGTATGTCGTAAGCTTCTGTCAGAGAGAACCATCCATGGCTGGAAGATGGTTTCAGAGGGCACGCACGGAAGGTAGCTTCAGAGCCGGAATCCTGAATCATGTCTGGAACGCAGAGTGTTTCGAAACGAAACCTGCGATCCGGACCAACATAAAGTAAGGATTCCCGTCTGATCCGCGTTAAGGAGACAGCTGTTGCCTTAAGCGGCAGCAGTGACAAAGTGAGAAACAAAGGTGGTACCGCGGAACTTTTCGCCCTTTATGCAGAACGCAGATTCTGTATGAAGGGTATTTTTATTTTTACACATAAGGAAAGGAAATGATCATGAAAGAACTGGAAAAGAATTACAACCCTTCTGCCATTGAGGAAAAACTGTATCAGAAATGGCTGGACAACAAGTATTTCCACGCAGACGCTGAGCGCGGAAAGAGAGAGGGCAAGAAGCCTTTCACTATTGTTATGCCTCCGCCAAACATTACCGGTCAGCTGCATATGGGCCATGCACTGGACAATACCATGCAGGATATCCTGACCCGTTATAAGAGAATGCAGGGTTACGAGGCTCTGTGGCAGCCGGGTACGGACCATGCAGCCATCGCAACGGAGGTCAAGGTCATTGACAAGCTGAGAAAAGAGGGCGTGGACAAGCATGACCTGGGCCGCGACAAATTCCTGGAAGCATGCTGGGACTGGAAGAAGGAGTACGGCACCCGCATCATCAAGCAGCTGCACAAGCTGGGCTCCTCCGCTGACTGGGACAGAGAGCGTTTTACCATGGACAAGGGCTGCTCCGATGCAGTGCTTGAGGTATTTGTAAAGCTGTACGAGAAAGGCTACATCTACAAAGGCTCCCGCATCATCAACTGGTGTCCGGTCTGCCAGACCTCCATTTCCGATGCAGAGGTTGAGCATGAGGAGCAGGACGGCTTCTTCTGGCACATCAATTACCCGATCGTTGGCGAGGACGGTCGTTTTGTTGAGATCGCAACCACCCGTCCGGAGACTCTGCTTGGTGATACTGCTGTTGCAGTGAACCCGGAGGATGAGCGCTACAAGGATATCATCGGCAAGATGTTAAAGCTGCCGTTGACTGACCGTGAGATCCCGGTCATCGCGGATGAGTATGTTGACAAAGAGTTCGGTACCGGCTGTGTGAAGATCACTCCGGCTCATGACCCGAATGACTTTGAGGTAGGACGCCGCCATAACCTGCCGGAAATCTGCATCATGCACGATGACGCAACCATAGACTGCAAGGGCAGTAAGTACGATGGCATGGACCGCTACGAGGCCCGCAAGGCTATGGTAGAGGATTTGAAGGAACAGGGACTGCTGGTGAAGGTTGTTCCGCATTCTCATAATGTAGGAACCCATGATCGCTGCAAGACCACCGTTGAGCCGATGGTAAAACAGCAGTGGTTCGTCCGCATGGAGGAAATGGCAAAACCGGCTATCGCAGCTTTAAAGAACGGTGACTTAAAGTTCGTTCCGGAGAGCTTCGGAAAGACCTATCTGCACTGGTTAGAGGGAATCCGTGACTGGTGTATCTCCAGACAGCTGTGGTGGGGACATCGTATCCCGGCATACTACTGCCAGGAGTGCGGCGAGATCACCGTTGCAAAATCCATGCCGGAGAAGTGTCCGAAGTGCGGCTGCACCCACTTAAAGCAGGATGAGGACACCCTGGATACCTGGTTCTCATCTGCCCTGTGGCCGTTTTCTACCCTGGGCTGGCCGGAGAAGACCAAAGAGCTGGAATATTTCTATCCGACGGATGTGCTGGTAACCGGCTACGATATCATCTTCTTCTGGGTTATCCGTATGGTATTCTCCGGCTATGAGCAGACCGGAAAATGCCCGTTCAATACCGTACTGATCCATGGTCTGGTGCGCGACAGCCAGGGCCGTAAGATGAGTAAGTCCCTGGGCAACGGTATCGATCCGCTGGAGGTGATCGACAAATACGGTGCAGATGCCCTGCGTATGACCCTGATCACCGGTAATGCACCGGGCAACGACATGCGTTTCTACTGGGAGAGAGTTGAGGCAAGCCGTAACTTTGCAAACAAGGTATGGAACGCATCCCGTTTCATCATGATGAACATGGAGAAGGCTCCGGTCCACGAGGTTTCCTTAGATGACCTGACCATGGCAGACAAGTGGATCCTGTCCAAGGTAAATACCCTGGCAAAGGATGTCACCGAGAATCTGGATAAGTTTGAGCTGGGCATCGGTCTGCAGAAGGTTTATGACTTTATCTGGGAGGAGTTCTGCGACTGGTACATCGAGATGGTAAAACCGCGTCTGTGGAATGACGAGGACAGCACCAAGGCAGCAGCACTGTGGACCTTAAAGACGGTACTCATCAACTCCTTAAAGCTCTTACATCCGTACATGCCGTTCATCACTGAGGAGATCTTCTGCAACCTGCAGGATGAGGAAGCTTCTATTATGGTATCTGCTTGGCCGGAGTACAAGGCAGAGTGGAACTTCGAGCAGGAGGAGTACGCAGTCGAGACCATCAAGGAAGCAGTCCGCGCAATCCGTAACGTACGTACCTCCATGAACGTAGCTCCGAGCAAAAAGGCAAAAGTATACGTTGTTTCCGAGAATCAGAAGCTGCTTGAGATTTTCGAGCACAGCAAGGTGTTCTTTGCAACTCTGGGCTATGCAAGCGAGGTATTCTTACAGTCTGACAAGCAGGGCATTGCCGATGACGCAGTATCCGTAGTAATCCCGGAGGCATCCATCTACATCCCGTTTGCAGAGCTGGTTGACATTGCGAAGGAAATCGAGCGCCTGCAGAAAGAGGAAGAGCGTCTCACAAAGGAGCTTGCCCGTGTAACCGGAATGCTGTCCAATGAAAAGTTCGTAAGCAAGGCTCCGGAGGCAAAGATCAACGAAGAGAAGGCAAAGCTGGAAAAGTATACCCAGATGATGGAGCAGGTAAAAGCACGTCTGGCTCAGTTAAAGTAATCGGTAATCGTTCATATTTGAGAATGGACAGGCATATATAACAATGATAGACAAAAAAGCGCGGGATTACCTGCTGGCAATCCCGCTTTGGACAAAAAAGAAAAATACGCTGGATGAGGTCCGGCATTTCCTGGAAGAGCTGGGAAATCCGGACGAGCAGTTACGCATCATCCATGTGGCCGGGACCAACGGAAAGGGTTCGGTCTGCGCGGACTTAACTGCCATGCTCATGGAAGCCGGATATCATGTGGGAACCTTTGTGTCTCCGCATCTTACCGACGTGACAGAGCGTTTTCTGGTGGATGGCATCCCTGTGGAAGAAGCCGGATTTTCAGAGAGCTTCGCCCGGGTAAAGGCAGTCACGGACAGGCTGATAGCAGAAGGCTACGCGCATCCTACCTTTTTTGAGTTTGTGTTTCTGATGGCCATGGACCTATACGGACGGATGAAACCGGACTTTGTGGTTCTGGAGACGGGACTGGGCGGACGGCTGGATACGACCAATGTGATCCGGCACCCGCTGGCCTGCGTGATCACCTCCATCAGCCTCGACCATACCCAGTATCTTGGAGATACGGTGGAGCTGATCGCGGCAGAGAAGGCCGGTATCATCAAGCCCGGGGTGCCGGTGGTGTATGACAAGAATGACCGGGCTGCAGGAGCTGTCATTGCGGAGGCTGCGGACAGGCTTGGCAGTGCGGCTTACGGATTTACGGCAGAAGATTCCTACCGGGGAGTTTCCTTTGCGGCACCGTACCAGGCCATGAACGCGGCTCTGGCGGTGAAGGTTCTGGAAATTCTGGACATTTCCGGTGTGACAGCGGATATCTGTAAAAAGGCACTGGCATCGGTTTGCTGGACCGGACGGATGCAGCAGGTGGCACCGGATGTCTGGGTGGATGGCGCGCATAATCCGGGTGGTATCCGTGCATTTGTCCAGGCAGTGAAGAAACAGGATCCATCACATATCCAGCTTCTGTTTGCTGCAGTTTCGGACAAGGATTACCACGAGATGATCCGCCTGCTCTGCACACAGCTTGTTCTGGAATCGGTCACGGTGGTACAGCTGAAGAGTGAGCGCGGTCTTCAGGCAGCTGCGCTGGCGAAGCAGTTTGAGGAAGCCGGATGCAGCAGAGTGACAGCCTTTGACTCCACAAAAGACGCGCTGGCGCATGTGCTTTCCGGGAAGAAAGAGGAAGACCGCCTGTACATGGTGGGATCCCTGTATTTGATCGGAGAGATTCTGGAGGATTTAAAGCTGCTGCGGTCTGCAGGCCGGGGGTTTCTGAACTGATAATTCCGTATGATACAGTGATGGCAGCAGATTTTGCCGATGCAGTGGTGACAGCTTGAGAAAGTGAGGAGAAGCATGCTGGATTTTGAAGAAGAGGTTGCACGGTTCCAGCCGAGTCTGGAAGTGGGCGATGTGGAAACGCAGATTGTAAAAGAGGATCTGACGGATATGACAGATCTGATGGTGGAACTGCTGAAAAACAGGGAGTAACAGGAAACAACTATGAAAACAGGAACGAAAAACCGGCAGATTGCCAATGCCTATTACAACATTGGCCTGGAAAAAGCAAAGAGCCGGGATCTGACCGGCGCGGTGACTGCGCTGAAGAAGAGTCTCCGGTTTGACAAGTACCAGACCGATGCGAGAAACCTGTTAGGTCTCATTTATAATGAGATCGGCGAGGTGGGATCAGCGCTGACTCAATGGGTCATCAGTTTAAACCTGCAGGAGCAGGACAATCTGGCGGAGGAGTATCTGCGAAAGGTCCATGCCGCCAGAGGGTATCTGGAGCTGGCAGATCAGGCAGCTAAGAAGTACAACCAGGCTCTGATTTATGCACAGAATGACAATGAGGATCTGGCAACGCTGCTTTTGATGCGCATGGTAGAAGAATTTCCGCAGTATGTCAAGGCTCAGGAGCTTCTGGCCCTTTTGTATCTTCATCAGGAGGATTATATCAAGGCAGGACGGTGCCTGTATCAGGCATTAAAGATTGACCGGTATAACCCATGGGTACTTCATTATATGGATATCGCCAAGCATAATACCGGTAAGGCTGAGGTAGAAAAGCGGAAGCTGCAGAATGCATTTTCGCACCGGCAGATGCAGGATGACGACATCATCATGCCGCCGAGCTATAAAGAGAATACCGGCTGGCAGTCGGTCCTCAACATTCTGGTTGGCCTGGTGCTTGGTGCCATGGTGATCTTTTTCCTGGTCATGCCGGCCAATACCGAGGCATTGAACGCAAAGCATAATCAGGAATTGAAGGATACGCTGGAGGAACTCAATCAGAAGAACATTGAGATTGACAGCCTGGGTCAGCAGATGGAAGCAGCTAGGAGTGCGCAGGATGAGGCAGAGGAGAATCTGAAGAATCTGCAGAATTCCAGCGGTGGAACTCTGGCCCAGTATCAGAATCTGGTTAAGATCCTGCAGGCATACCGGGATGAGGATCAGAAGACAGCTGCGCTTCTGTATGTGGACACGGACTGGTCTGTCTTAAATGACGGTGTACTGAATGAAACGGTGGCCTGGATCCAGAAGGATATGTCAGAAAATGGATATACACTTCTGATGAACCTGGGAGATGAGGCGCTGGCAGCCGGGAACACGGCAGGAGCAGCAGACTATTACCAGAAGAGCCTGCAGATCAGGGGGAACAACCCGGAGGTGATCTACAAGCTTGGCATGGCTTATGTGGCTGCCGGGGACCAGGAGACTGCGACCCAGTATTTTACCGATATCATCATGAATTATCCGAATTCCGATTATGTGGATGACGCAAAGACCCAGAGAGGATACTAAAGAAATAGAAAATGATCATAAAAGATACGACAGAGAAAGCGTGAGAAGCGCGCTCTGCCGTATCTTTTTTCTTTATTATAATTCACAGGAAATGGGGGATTTTATATGTACGGACAGACTTTTTCTTATGAAGCTCACGGGCAGACCCTGGTGATCCATCTGCCGAAACAACTGGATCATCATAACTGCCGGAACCTGAAATATGAAACAGACCTTTTGCTGGCAGAAAACTATATCAGCAAGGTGGTCTTTGATTTTTCCAGAACAGAGTTTATGGATTCCTCCGGTATCGGAATTTTATTAAACCGCTATAAACAGATGGCGGGAAGCGGCGGCACGGTGACCATTTATGGCGTGAATGCCCAAGTGGGACGGGTACTGGC
Organism: Clostridium sp. AM33-3; assembly: GCF_003480315.1. GTDB lineage: Bacteria > Bacillota > Clostridia > Lachnospirales > Lachnospiraceae > Brotaphodocola. The sequence goes on from NZ_QUIV01000007.1 coordinate 9,196, forward strand.
CATTGGCGGTATCGGACGGCTGATGAAATATTTTGATACGAAGGAAGCGGCAATCGCGGGATAATCTCCCGACTGATACTGGAAACATGTGTCTGTCGGGAATTGGAACAGGCAGGACGAAAGAATCGAAAAGCTGAAAAACGGGAGGATGGGAAACTTATGGAGCGTTTTCGGATGGAACTGGAGAGCCTTTCAAAGAATGAGGAATTTGCCCGGGTGGTTGTGACGGTGTTCATAAGCCGCCTGGATCCGACGCTGGAGGAAATCGATGATGTGAAGACCGCGGTTTCTGAGGCGGTAACCAACGCGGAGATTCATGGATATGGTGGGGAGAGCGGCACCATTACCGTGGAGGTGGAAATTGAGGGAAGAGAGGTGACGGTAGTGGTGGAAGATTACGGCATTGGGATCCGGGATGTGGAAAAAGCCATGGAACCCATGTTTACCACCGACAAGACCGGAACCAGATCCGGCATGGGATTCTCCTTTATGGAGGCGTTCATGGATCAGGTGCATGTGGAATCGGAACCTGGCAAAGGGACAAAGGTTGTCATGAGAAAACAAATCGGCAGGTGATCGCATGGATGAGACAATGGATCTGATCCGGCGTGCGCATGCCGGTGATGAGGAAGCGAGGGAGCAGCTGGTTATGGGGAATGTGGGGCTGGTCTGGAGCGTGGCCCGGCATTACAGCGGGCGGGGACACGAACTGGAGGATCTGTTTCAGATCGGGTGTATCGGCCTGTTAAAGGCGGTGGACAAGTTTGATCTGGGATTTCAGGTCCGGTTTTCTACATATGCCGTGCCGATGATCGCTGGGGAGATCCGCCGCTTTCTGCGGGATGACGGAATGATCCGCGTAAGCCGGTCCATGAAGGAGCTGGGACTTCGCGTCCGCAGGGCGAGGGAAATGCTGACGGCAAAGTCCGGGCGGGAACCTGGACTTGCGGAAATTGCGAAGGAGCTGGATATCAGCTGTGAGGAGGTGGCAGCCTGCATGGGAGCGGGGGCAGAGATAGAATCCCTGTACCGGGAGAGCGGAAATGGTGATGAGGGCGGCCTGCGTCTCATGGACCGGATCCCGGATGGAACGCAGAATGAGGAACAGCTTATGAACCGCCTGGTATTAAAGCAATTGATGGAAAAGCTGCCGGAAAAGGACCGGGAGATTATCGTAAGGCGTTATTTTGAAAACCAGACTCAGACACGCATTGCAGCAGACTTAAATATTTCCCAGGTGCAGGTGTCGCGGCTGGAAAAACGGATCCTGAAGAAGATGCGGGAATATCTGGGGGCATAACTGCGCATACTGAGTACAGAAAGCCGGAAACATCATTCTACCGGCTGAATGGAACTGACAAGGTGAAAATGCAGTACCATTCAGCCGGAACAGGAAGAAGACGGCGGGAAAGGGATGAGCAGAAATGAAATTCTGGAAGTCAAAGGCCATGCTGTTAGCCGTGCTGGGCGTACTGCTTCTGGTCATGACAGCCGTATGGCTTTGCTTTTTTCACGGAGATGAAGCGAAAGAACCGGATGGAACTCTGGTCTTCTCCATTACACGTGAGGTGGCTGCATGAGTGCACAGAACACGGTCTATCTGAATCTGAGGGAAATTACGGAACTGCACAAGCCGGATATTCAGGTGAAAGATGTGGCAGAAATTTATTGCAGCGATACCCATGTGCAAAACCGCTGTGCCAGCCTGAAAATTAAAACGATCCGGGAACAGAAGAGAAAACGATATGTGGAAAATGCCCTGAATGTGATACGGATTTTGGAAGCGGCAGATCCTTCCGTAACAGTCAATAACGTGGGAAAGGTGGAATTTATCATTGATTACCAGCCCAGGGTGAAGCAGAAGCTGTTCTGGCAGTGGTGTAAGACCATGTTTGTCTGTATGATCTGTTTTTGCGGGGCAGCCTTTGCCATTATGACCTTTAACAATGATGTCAGTGTCACATCGGTGTTTGGCGAGGTATACCGTCTGATCACCGGCCGGGAATCGAATGGGCACACGATGCTGGAAGTGTCTTATTCTGTGGGACTGGCGGTGGGGATCCTTGCATTTTTCAACCATTTTGCGAAATGGAAAATCAGCGCAGATCCAACGCCGCTGGAGGTGGAAATGCGGCTGTATGAGGATAACATCTGCAAGACTGTGATTCAGAATGATTCCAGAAAGGAGAGGGGCATTGATGTTTCGTAAACTGGTCCTCGTTTTTATTGGTCTTAGTTCCGGGGGCATCATTGCGGCGGGCGTTTTTGCATTTCTGGTCATGATCGGCGTGTTTCCGCGGCTGATCGGAAAGACTGGAACAAAGAGGCATATTTTGTTGTACGGAACGGTTATCATGACCGGAGGGGTGCTGGGAAATATTGCGGATCTGTATGAGTTTCCCATTCCCATGTATGGATTTTCCACATTGTTTCTCAGCATATTCGGACTGTCTGTGGGAATCTTTGTGGGATGTCTGGTCATGTCGCTGGCGGAAACCTTAAAGGCACTTCCGGTCATCGGCAGGCGGCTTTATCTGGCGGTGGGACTGCAGTATCTGATCCTGTCCATTGCCCTGGGAAAGCTGGCCGGATCGCTGGCGTATTTCTTTTGCGGAATGGCAGCGGAATGATGCTGGAATCAGAGCAGGCGCATTTTGTGGGTGCAGAGATAGAATAAGGCAGAGAAAACAGAGCAAAGGAGATAGAATATACCATGGAATTAAATAAAAAAGCCTACGACGAATACGTCAAACAGATTACTCCAGTCAATGAACTGGGAAGTGACATGCTGCACGCTTTTGTGACCGGCGGAACCATCTGCGCATTGGGACAGGCTTCGGTGATGCTGATGATGAACTACCTTGGAATGGAAAAAGAAGATGCTCAGACCTGGATGCTGGTGGAGCTGATCCTGACCAGTATTTTGCTGACTGGCTTTGGTATTTACCCGAAGATAGTAAAATGGGGGGGAGCCGGGGCACTGGTTCCTATCACCGGCTTTGCGAATTCCGTGGTGGCGCCTGCTATTGAGTATAAGGCAGAGGGACACGTGTTCGGGATTGGATGTAAGATTTTCACCATTGCAGGACCGGTGATTTTGTTTGGTGTATTTACCAGCTGGATTTTGGGGATCCTGCTTCTAATCGGAAAGTTCTTTGGACTCGTGTAAAAACTGTATGAGGTTATGCGTTTGGTGCAAACCAGTTATACTGAATGATTTTCTTTCCAGCGCTCAGAGTGATTTTTTCTTTGAATGAAATTATCGGAGAATATGCACCACCGGCGGGCTCCTTTGGCAACTGTTCCTTCTGTTTTTACATCGCATTTGTATACCTATACTAGACGGGTTCTGCCGGATCAGAATGGGATTTCAGGATCCGCCATAAGGTACTTCGTCCAATGCCGAGTCGTTGGGCAGTTTTGCTTTGATTATTATTTTCTTCTTTTAGAATCATGCGTACGACATCATAGGTGATATGATCCAATGTTTGATTTAAGTCGAATTGATAACCGGCTTGTTCTGAGGATATCCAAAGGGCAGTTTCCTTGTGCAAAAGACGCATGGTATTTTCATAGGAAATATATGGAGCTGTGGTGATGAGCATCAACTCATAAATAATTCGTTGAAGCTGATGCAGATTTCCTTCCCATGGAAACTGTTTGAGTGCCAGGCTGGCTTTGCTGTCAAACCCGATGATTTGCTTCCCAAGCTCCACATTCATTCGATTGATGTAGAGTGTGGTGAGATACGGAATATCATCTGGGCGTTCTCTCAGCGGCGGAAGATGCAAAGACAGGCAGGAAAACAACTTTGTAATTCCGGTGATAATCGGTTTGGAATCATGATTTTCATTGTTTGTGGCAAAGGAAAAGTACAGTCGGTTTCTGCTAGCCAGACGTGTATCTGCAATGTAGGAAAGAAGCTGGCTGAAAATATGGGAAGGAATGGTTTCCATCTGTTTGAAATAAATGCTGTGCCCGTTATGTGCCAGAGGAGAGTCGTGGTGGGTAAGTAAATAGGTCCAATTGCGTTCTGTGGCGTACGCGCAGTCGATTTGATAAAAAATAGCGTTTCGGTAATTGCTTTTGCAATAAATGTTGTAAGCCGCCCAGTCTTTTCCGGTCCCTTTTTCTCCGGAAATCAAAACAGGAGTGGATACATGACTGTATTTTTCGATAAGATCCCGGGTGCTGGATAAACTATGCGTGCTGTTAAAATAGGAAAAGTCCAGTATCGCATTATTTCCTGCTGTTTTTTCTGTAATCGCATCAATTTTTCGCATTTCTTTTTTCTCTTTTAAATCAGAGTACACATAAAGATATGTTGTATTTCGCATGGTAGATTTTTTCAAGGTAAGGCGCAGGATATTACCTTTGAGATTGTACTCCAGCGAAGAATCTTTACTTTCCCATAATGCTTCAAAATGTTCTTGTAAAAATGGAAGAAGAATCTTGGTTTCATATTCGGATAGGCTTGACACAATACTTTTTCCCGAACGATCAAAGATGGTACAGGCAAGGGGACTGTTTTGAAATGCCATGGTAAGCTGCGTGAACTCCCGGCGGCTTTGCAGAGCACTTTGTGTCAGTGCAATCGCCTGACGGAAGGTGTTTTGTATGGACTCATAACCATTGGTGACGAGAACAGGGGTAATTCCCATGGAGAGTGCCAGATTGCGTGAAATGACATCGCAGACAACAACAGAAATTCCCATTTCTTTGAGCTGTTTCATATTTGTAATGGCATCCTCTTCGCTCCAGATTGTATATATAGGAATATCATAGCCGAGAAGCTCGCATAAGATACGGGCATGACTGGTGATGTTTTCATAGCCAACAATTGCCATAGACTGATTAAAATTTTGGGCAAGGCGGATTGTACGAAGGGCATCGAGTGACCAAATTCCAACATCGTAAACGGGGAGAGTTGTGCGTTCTTTTAGATAATCAGCGGTACCCCCACGGGAGATGATAGCATCATAGTTGAGTAGATTTAATTTATTGAGCAGATGATCAACTTCGGTTAAGTTTGCGATATAACAGTCTGCCTGTACCTGATTCTCGGAGAGAAGAACTTCGTGAACCAGTTCGTTCATGCCTCGATAGGGCGAAATGACGAGAAAATGGATGTTTTCCATAAATAACCTCCTATGTTTTATCTGATATGTTTCATATTAAAGCAAAAAATAAGAAAAAACAACGAAAAAAACATGAGTGTTTCAAAATAAAACAAAGTAAGGTCTTTCACTTCTGTTTGAAAATGGTGGATTCTGATAGGATAAGGTCATTCAAAGAGAACGAAAGGAGAAAGGAAATCGTGAAACATCAGTTGATTATTCCGTCTGTACTGTATACGGGAGAGGGGAGCATCGCAGAAAGCATAAAGGAAATCATTGAAAAAGAACAGGCAAAAAAAGTGCTTGTTTTTACAGATAAGGGAATTATTGGAGCAGGTTTACTGGATCTGTTATTGGATACCTTAAAAGAGCAGGGAACCGCTTATGAAATCTTCAGTGATTTAAGACCAGAGCCGTCTTATGAAGACGTAGAGAAGATTCGCAGCCAGGCAGAAAACAGCGAAGGAGATCTGATTATAGCCTTTGGCGGCGGAAGTGTTATGGATGCAGCAAAGCTGGTTTCTATCTTAAAGGGTTCTGATTATTCTGTAAAGGATCTTCTGGCCGATCCGTCGCTTGGCAGAAAGCAGATGAAGAGCGTGGCCATTCCGACTACTTGCGGAACCGGATCTGAGGCTACTTGCAATGCGATCGTCGCTGTTCCGGAAGAGGAAGTAAAGAAAGGAATTGTAAATACTGCAATGATTCCGGACTATGTCATTCTGGATGCGCAGGTGATTAAGAAGTTACCTAAGTCCATCGTGGCAGCAACCGGAGTGGATGCGTTAGCTCATGTAGTAGAGTGCTATACCTCCAAAAAAGCAACTCCATTAAGCAATACCTACGCACTGGCTGGTGCAAAGCTGATTTTTGAAAACATCAGAGAGGCTTATTGCAAACCGGATAACATGGAAGCGAAGAGCAATATGATGCTGGGAGCTTTTTATGGTGGTGTGGCAATTACCGGAAGTGGTACCACCGCAGTTCATGCACTGTCCTACCCGTTAGGTGGAAAATATCACATCCCGCACGGCGTATCCAATGCAATCTTATTTGCTCATGTTATGAAGATGAACAAAGAAGCTTGTGCGACACAGTTAGCAGAAATCTGTGATGTGATTAATCCTTCCAAGTTTGTAGAGAGCATTGAGAAAAAAGCAGATTATGTGATCGAGCAGATTGCAGATATCGTGAAATTCACAGAAATTCCGACGGACTTATACAGCTTTGGTGTGAAGAAGGAAGATCTGGATTTCCTGGTAGATTCCGGAAGCAAGCAGACCAGACTTCTGGTAAACAACCGCAAAGAGCTGACGCTGGAGGATATTCGTTCTATTTATCTTCAGGTTTTATAAAAAGAAAAGGGGGATTACAACATGGTACAGTTACCGATTCTGGCAATTACAGCGGGAGATCCGGCAGGCGCTGGTCCTGAGATTACGGCAAGAGCGTTTGCAAATGATAGTGTCTATGAGATGTGCAGACCGATTGTCATTGGAGATCCGTGTATGATGCAGCAGGCATTATCATGCACCGGACTGGAAAATCAGATTCAAATTCATGCGATTGAACGTGTTGAGGATGCTGTTTATGAGAAAGGAATGATGAATGTCTATGACATGCATCTGATGTCGGATCCATCTGAAATTGAACTTGGAAAGATCAGCAAGGAAGCCGGAGAGGCAGCATTTCAGTATGTAGTAAAAGCCATTCAGTTAGCAATGACAGATGAGGTGGATGGCACGATTACCAATGCAATCAGCAAGGAAGCGATCAACCTGGCAGGCCATCATTATTCTGGACATACTGAAATTTACGCAGACTATACCGGAACCAAGAAATATTGTATGATGTTAGCACATAATGATTTTCGCGTGGTACATGTATCTACTCATGTTTCTTTGCGGGAAGCTTGTGACCGTTGCAAAAAAGAGCGGATTCTGGATGTGATCGAAATGGCCGATGAAGTTTGCCGGGATCTTGGCATCAGGGAACCGAGAGTAGCAGTAGCCGGACTGAATCCACACTGTGGAGAGCACGGAATGTTTGGAAGAGAGGAAATCGAAGAAATTGAGCCTGCAATTGCCGAGGCAAAGGAGAAGGGGATTCATGCAATTGGACCATGCCCGCCAGATACAGTATTTTCTCAGGCAATTGGTGGTTGGTATGACATTGTTGTGTGCATGTACCATGACCAGGGACATATTCCGACCAAGGTGCAGGGGTTTGTATACGACAGAGAAAAACAGCAGTGGAATGCTGTTGCAGGAATCAATATTACACTTGGACTTCCGATCGTTCGCGTTTCCGTAGACCACGGAACTGCGTTTGACCATGCTAGAAAAGGAGATGCAAATGAATTAAGTTTGCTCAATTCCATTGAATATGGTTCCAAAATGGCATTGAGCAGACGAAATAAGAGGGGGTAATCCGTATGGATAAGCTCCTGATTATTGCGGATGATTTTACCGGTGCACTGGATACCGGAATCCAATTTACCAAGATGGGAATTCGGGCAAAAATTATTACGGATTATCAGTATGATTTTCAAGATTTGAAAGAGGAATATCGGTTGCTTGTCGTCAATACAGACTCGCGGCCGCTTCCTCCGAGGGAGGCCTATCAGAGAGTCTATCATCTTGCTGTGAATGCAAGAAAAGCTGGATTTCAGTATGTGTACAAGAAAACAGATTCTGGACTCAGAGGAAATATCGGGGCAGAGCTCAAGGCGGTTATGGATGTCTACGAAGAACATACTGCGTACTGCATCCCGGCGCTTCCATCTTTAAAACGCACAACAAAAGGTGGTGTGCATTATATTGATGGCATTCCGGTTAAAGAGAGTGTTTTTGGAAAGGATCCATTTGAACCGGTATGCAAATCGGATGTGGCAGATGTGATTCACATTCAAAATGATATTCATGTGGAAAAGGTACCGATCTTTTCTTATGAACATGTAAATTGGGAACAGAAAGAACCAACGGTGTTCTTGTTTGACGCAGAGACGGATTATGATATGTATCGGATTGCCGGAAGATTGAAAGAACATACCAATTATCATGTGTGCGCAGGATGTGCAGGATTTGCTGCAGCGTATGAGGTGTTAATTGATTTTGAACGTGGAAATCCACATTACATGCAGCATTCGAATGGACTTTTGGTTCTGTGTGGAAGCGTAAATGAAATTACCGTAAAGCAGCTTGCTTATGCGAGAGAACACGGATTTTCTTCAGCGTGTTTAAAAAATGAACAGAAGCTGGAACCACAGTATAGAGAGTCCGAAGCAGGAACAATATTTCTGGATCAGATTTATGAAAAAATCAGTTCCAATGATCGGTATCTGATTGATACTCTGGATGAGGCAGGCGAGGAAAGTGCACTGGATTATGCAGCACGGATGAATTTAAACAGCAATCAGGTTCGCTTCGGAATTGCAGATACACTGGGATGGATTGCAGCCGGAATGATTGAGCGCGGTTGGAACGGAACCCTGTGCATGACCGGAGGCGATACGCTGATGGGATTCATGCGTCTGACTGGGGTGACGGAACTGGTTCCAATTTGTGAGATCGGAAAGGGCGCTGTTTTATCTGCCATGCGATGGCATGATCGAAGAATCCAGGTGATTTCCAAATCCGGAGGATTCGGAGAAGAAAACATTTTTCAGAAAATGTATGATACCGTTATGGATGAAACAAGTAGTTATAGGAAGAATTGAGGGGAAATTATGGAGACAGCACAGAACAAACGATTCGGTGGTTTTGAAGCATTAGAGGAGAATGTAATTGCAGCCGGAATTATTTTTATGGTATTCATGGAAACTGTAAATACGATTTTTAAATTTGCTTATCCGTCAGCAGCCGGTTTACCGGAAGAATTAGCAAATTTTGCATACACATGGGTTGCGTTTTTATGTGCAAGCTTTTGTACAAAACGTGGCACAAATATCATTGTAGATGCACTGACTAACTTGTATCCAAAGGCATTGCACAATGTTCTGGACTATGTACAGTATGTGATCGATATTGTAATGTCCGTTATGATTGTTTATGGCGGCTTTCAGTTTGTCACAAAGACACTTGCAGAAGGAAGTGTGGGAAAAATAGGATTTCCGCTGTGGATTGTATATTTGGCTCCGATTGCGGGATTTGGTCTTAATATCGTTCGTGACGTTCAGAAAATTATGGAAGTAAAAGCTTCCAAGGCAGAGTAATACGGGAGGATATACATACTATGTTAGCATTGATCTTTATATCATTCTTTACGGTTTTACTGGGATTGGGCTTTTCCATGACCTTATCTTATGGCGCAGCATTTATCATTCCGGCGATGGCAACTGGCTTTAGTCAGTATAACATGATGGACATTGTTTCATGGCTTTGTAAGGCGGCTGGAAAGAGCACTTATGTAGCAATTGCGCTCTTTGTAGTATCCGGTAATATCATGTCAAAAGGTAAACTTACCGAGCAGATCTTCGCATTTTTCCAGTACTTTTTAGGAAAAAGCCGTTCCTGTATTCCGATGGTAGCAGTGCTTACTGCAATCTTTTACGGAATGATCTCTGGATCCGGAATGGCAGTTGTGGCAGCGGTTGGTGCTATGGTACTTCCGATGCTGATTGATTATGGATATGACCGTGCATTTTTTGCTGCCATGCTTGCAGCGGCGGGTTCTCTTGGACAGCTCATTCCGCCAAGTTCTGCAATTTTGCAGTATTGTGCAATGGCAGGAACCGATGAGGGTCAGATGTTTAAAGTGGGTGCTGTCATTGGATTTACCTGTGCCATTGTTCTTCTGGCACTGACCTTGATTCACTGCAGAAAAGATACAGGAGATATGGAAAAATCCAGAAAAGCTTATGAAACATTAAAAGCAGAAGGTTTTGCAAAGGTTGTTGGTACTTCTATTTGGGGTCTTCTTTCCCCGGTTATCATCCTTGGAGGTATTTTCTCTAACTTACTCAGTGTTGTAGAGGCAGCCGCAATTTCCGTGGTATATGCTTGTTTTGTAGCGTTGTTTATTTACAAATCTCTGGATTTAAAGGGATTATGGGAAGCATTTAAAGGTTCTGTAAAAAATGTGGCTTCTGTAGCTATGATGCTTGCATTTGCAGTTGCATTTTCCAGCCTCCTGGATGTGTTCCATGGCGGTGAAGTAATCGCAGCAGCAATTACTAGCGTTCTTTCTACTCCGACCGCATTTATCATTGCATCGGTTGTAGTCATGTCCATTGGTATGATGTTCATGAACCCGATTGCAATCATTGTTCCGATTGTAGCACCAATTGCAGCCTCTTTTGGAATTGACCCGATGGTATATGGCGCCGGTATGTCTGGTATCGTAGCAATTGGATCCCTGACTCCGCCTTTTGGAGTATCTTTATACATTATGTCACCGATCGCGAAGGTACACCCGATGACGATTGCGAAGAGAGTACTTCCGTTCTGGGCCGTAATGACGTCGATTATTTTGATTTATATGCTCTTTCCACAGTTAAGTGTATGGGCATACCGATAAAAATTGGAGGATAATGAAGATGGAATACAGACACCTTGGAGGATTAACTCCGGATGGAACCGTTTATGTAAATGATGATATGGGAACCCTGGAGGCTATGGTGCCTCCGGGAAAATATGCAACAGCTCATGCACCGGCGCTGTTAGAGCTGGAGAATGGAGATATGCTTTGTGCCTGGTTTGCAGGTTCTTTTGAGGGAAGCAAAGATATCAGCATCGTATGTGCGAGAAAAGAACATGGATCCAATCACTGGGAGGAGCCAGTGGCAGTTTCCTATGATTCCGAGAGAAGTGAGCAGAATCCGTCTTTATTCATGGGACCGGATGGAGCAGTATGGTGTATGTACACTGCGCAGCTTGACCGTGTAGAGGGCAAAGATAATATGCAGTTTACTTCTATTATCCGCTGCCAGAAATCTTTTGACGGAGGAAAAACCTGGGGAGAGGCAGAAGTGATTTTTCCGCAGGAAGGAAGTTTTTGCAGACAGCCGATTCAAGTCCTTTCCAACGGAAGATGGATTTTTGGAAACTGGATTTGTACAGACTCTGTCAATGGTCTGGAAGGCGATCCGACAGCATTCCGCGTTTCTGATGATCAGGGAAAGAACTGGAAGCTGGTTGAAATGCCGGAAAGTAACGGTGCAGTACATGCCAATGTAGTAGAGTTGGAGCCGGATAAGCTGATTGCCCTAATGAGAAGTCGTTTCGCAGATTTTGTATATATTAGTCATTCGGATGATAACGGCGATACCTGGAGCAAGCCGGAGCCGACGGTTCTTCCGAATAACAATTCTAGTATTAGTGCTCTGAAGCTCCAGAGCGGAAGACTGGCAATTGCATACAACCCAACGCATGTGCCAAATCCGGAATATGGAAAGGTCGCATGGCCGGGACTTCGCTGTCCGGTGGCAGTTGCTCTTTCTGAGGATGGTGGTAAGACTTTTCCGCTGGTGCGTCTGATGGAACGCGGCGAGGGATTTTCGGGAGAAGAAAATACCACAAACAATAAGCAGTATGAATATCCATATCTGATGCAGGGAAAAGATGGAAGAATACATCTTGCCTATGCTTATAAAAACAGAATCGGAATCAAGTATGTAAGCTTTCGGGAAGAAGATGTTATGGGCAGCAAGCGTGAAACTGTAGGATTATACAATCCGACTGCTGCACAGAGCAGATAGGAGAAGATTATGATCATAGATCAGATTGATAACATCGAATATTATGAATCTATTCTTCCCGGACTGAGCAATGGGCTAAAAAAATTGGAAGCCCTTCCATCTTTGGAGACCGGAAGATATGAATTTGAAGGTGGTTTCCTTATGATTCAGGAAGGCGATACCAAACCGATGGAAGAAGGAACCTTTGAGGCGCATCGCAACTATGTGGATGTTCAGATCATGCTGCGTGGTTGTGAGGAACTTGCCTGGGAGGAGTATCATAAATTAAATTCCGTGATTCCTTATAATAAAGAAAAAGATCAGGAACGTCTGGATGGAGAAAAAAAGCATGTGGTTCTGATTTCTGAGGGAATGTTCTTTGCAGCCTTCCCTCAGGATGGACATAAAGCGGTTTCTCATACCGGAGAGCAGCATCACTATGTAAAAGCAGTGATGAAACTGCGTCTTCCGAACTAGGAACAAAGACGATAGAAAGAAAAAATTTGGAGGAAAAAGTGATGACAGAAATTAAAGGCATTATTGCTGCAATGCAGACCCCGATGTTTGAGGATGGGAGCCTGAACGAAACAGAGATGAGAAATCAGATCAATCGTGAGATTGAGGCTGGCTGTGACGGTATTTTCTGCCTTGGTACCAATGGTGAGTTTTACATCTTGAGCTTTGACGAGAAAGTTCGAGTGATGGAAATTTTCGTAGAGGAAGCAAAGGGACGTGTACCGGTATATGCAGGTACTGGCTGTGTCAGCACCGCAGAAACCATTGCTCTGTCTAAGAAAGCACAGGAGATTGGAGTAGATGTTTTATCCGTTATCACTCCATATTTCGCAGCAATCAGCCAGGACGAGCTGTATGCACACTATAAAGCCGTTGCTGAGGCAGTAGATCTTCCGATCGTTATGTATAACATTCCAGCACGTACCGGTGCTGCACTGGCTCCTGCAACCGTAGGAAAGCTGGCGGATATCAAAAACATTGCCGGTGTCAAGGATTCCAGCGGAAACTTCAACAACATTTTGCAGTACATCGACGCAACAAAAGACAAGGATTTTGCAGTGCTTTCCGGTAATGATGCTCTGATTTTATATACACTGATGGCAGGTGGAAAGGGTGGAATCACTGCAATCGCAAATATTCTTCCGGAGATTATGGTAAGTATTTACCAGAAATATCTGGCAGGAGATATCGAAGGCGCAAAGAAAGCACAGGCATCCATTGCACCGATTCGTGATTGCTTTAAGTACGGCAATCCGAACTCCATCGTAAAATGCGCAACCAATCTGATGGGGCATCCAGTAGGTCCGTGCAGAAAGCCGTTTGGTATGGTTGGAGAGGATGCAAAGAAAGCAATTCTGGACACCATCAATACCTATTATGCTGACTACAAAAAGAACTAAGAGAAAAAACAGTTTGGAGAGATTCAATTATGAAAATCATGGAAACCGTAAAAAAAATCCCGGGAGGTCTGATGATTGTTCCGCTCCTTCTTGGATGTCTGGTAAATACATTCTTTCCGCAGGTATTTGCCTATTTTGATGGCACATTTACCTATTCGCTCTGGAAGGGTGGATCCATGTCTTTGCTTGCAGCCTTTCTGTTTTGTAATGGAACAACGATCAACTTCAAAGAGGCCGGTGTTACGGTTTATAAGGGTGTTGTCTTGACAGCCGCCAAGGTATTGTCTGGAATGGCGTGTGGTTTGTTAGTTGGAATGATATTTGGAGAAAATGGAATCTTTGGAATTGCTCCGATTGCGATTATTGCATGTTTTTCCAATTCAAACGGAGGAATTTATGCAGCTTTGGCAGGAGAGTACGGAGATGGAACCGATGTTGGTGCAGTATCAATTCTGGCATTAAATGATGGTCCGTTTTTCACGATGCTGGCGCTGGGAGCAGCTGGTTACTCCGTTCCACTGAATACACTTGCAGGATGTGTGGTTCCGATTCTTGCAGGTGTTATCCTTGGAAATCTGGACGCGGAGATTCGCAAATTCTGTGAACCAGGTGCAACGATGCTGATTCCGTTTTTTGCTTTCCCACTTGGTGCAAATCTGACCCTGTCCTCCTTTGCAAAAGCAGGAATCCCTGGAATTATGCTGGGTGTATGTGGTACTTTGATTACCGGAATGGCAGGATTCCTGGTATATAAGCTTTTGAGAATGAAAGTACCGGCACTTGGGGCAGCAGTTAGTTCCACAGCAGGAAATGCTGCAGCAACTCCGGCAGCACTTGCAGCAGCAGGTGTTATCAGCACGCAGATCAGCGATGCTGCGACCGCTCAGATTTCGGCGGCAATTATTGTAACAGCGATTCTTTGCCCGATGATGGTAACCTTTTTGTATGGACTAACAAATAAAAAAGAAAAAGCAACGGTATAAGAAGAAGGGGCTGTCGCAAATGCGGCGGCCTCTTTATGCACATACGATATAATAAAAGAAGAGCCACCGCACAATTTTGTGCGATGGCTCATTTTCTGCAATGCAGAAGAAGGGAGTCGAACCCTCAAGGTATTGCTACCACACGGACCTGAACCGTGCGCGTCTGCCAATTCCGCCACTTCTGCATACCTGCGGGAGATGGGACTTGAACCCACACGACATAACTGCCACTAGATCCTTAGTCTAGCCTGTCTGCCAATTCCAGCACTCCCGCCGACAAGAATATACTATACTATAAAAGTGAAAAGTATGCAAGCACTTTTTTCGGAATTTTTGAAAAAATTTGAAAAGTTTATCAGAATGCCTGGTTTCAAAAAATGAAAAAATTTCAACTTTTGAAACCGGGTATGGATGGTATATAATAGAAAAGAACATGTAGTTTATAATACACACAAAGGAGATTACGATTCTATGGAACGTTACGATATCGCCATCATCGGCACCGGCCCGGCAGGACTTTCCGCTGCAGTTACGGCAGCCATCCGCAAAAAAAAGATTCTTTTAGTGGGAAGCAGGGATTTAAGCAGCAAGGTTCAGAAGGCTCAGGAGATCCAGAATTATCTGGGCTTCCCGGATATCAGCGGGGCGGAGCTGGGCAGGGCTTTTGAGGAGCACATTGACCGGATGCAGGTTCCCATTGTGGAGGAGCGGGTAAATCTGATCTATCCCATGGGAGATTCTTTTTCCCTGCAGGTGGGACAGGAGATCTGTGAGGCGGATGCAGTGATTCTGGCTACCGGCGTGAATTTCGGAAAGCCGCTTCCGGGCGAGGAGGAGTTCTTAGGACGAGGCGTTAGCTACTGTGCCACCTGTGATGCGCCTCTTTACCGCGGAGCCACCGTGGCGGTGATCGCTTATCAGAAATCCGAGGAGACCGAGGCGGATTTTCTGGCCGATATCGCGCAGAAGGTTTATTATTTTCCGATGTATAAAGAACCGGTGGAGGTTTCGGAAAAGATTACGGTAGTGAAGGAAGTTCCAAAGGAGATTAGCGGCGGCATGAAGGCGGATACTCTGTTGACAAAGGAGAACAGCTATCCGGTGGATGGTGTCTTCATTTTAAGAGAGAGCGTGTCTCCGAAGAATCTGGTGCCGGGCTTACAGATGGATGGAAACCATGTAGCTGTGAACCTGCAGATGGAGACGAATGTGCCCGGATGCTTTGCCTGCGGTGATATTGCCGGACGGCCTTATCAGTATATCAAGTCCGCGGGGCAGGGGAATATAGCGGCATTGTCTGCCGTTTCCTACCTGGACCAGAAACGCCGCTCCGTAGTTTCATAAAAAGTTCACAATTTTCTGATTGACAAATTGGTGATTACGCCCTAAAATACTTAGGAAGCTAAATAAAAAAGACGCAATGATCGTGAGGTGCAATGAAACAGCAGGAAGAACGAATTGCCATGCGAAGCATCAAACGTCTGTCAAACGGAATCAGCAGAGAAATGTGTGCGGCCTTTGGCTCCGGTATGTTCAGCGGAGCACAGGGGCGCACACTTCATTTTCTCCTGGCGCATACGAAAATTGATATCTTCCAGAAAGATATCGAGGAGGAATTCGGTCTCAGACCGCCGACCGCTACGGCACTTTTAAAGGAGCTGGAGCAGCGGGGACTGATCCGGAAGGAACCGGTGCCCTATGATGCCAGAAAAAAGAAAATCGTGGTGACTGAGGAAGCACTGCAATACAAAGACTGCGTACTCAAAGGCCTGGAGGAGCTGAATCAGAAGCTCACTGCAGGGATTTCCGATGAGGAGATGCAGGTCTTTTTTTCTGTGACAGACAAGATGCTGAAAAATCTGGCGAAGTAATGGTTGTCAGGCACGTATGCGTGAGCAGCAACAAACTAATTTACAAGTGTAACAAGGAGGAAATGTAGTGATTAAAACTTTACTGAAAAGTGTACGGCAGTACAAACGCCAGTCTCTTTTATCACCGCTTTTTGTGGCAGGCGAGGTTGTGCTTGAGTGTATAATCCCGCTGGTGATGTCAAAGCTGATCGACCATCTGTCTGCCGATACTATGACACCAATCTTAAAATATGGCCTGATCCTTCTGGTCATGGCAACCATATCTCTGGGCTTTGGTGTGCTGGCCGCGCGCAATGCGGCTGAGGCATCCTGTGGTTTTGCAAAAAACCTAAGGCAGGATATGTATTTTAAGATTCAGGATTTTGCGTTTGCGGATATCGATAAATTTTCCGCATCATCCCTGGTGACCCGTATGACAACAGATGTCACCAACGTACAGAACGCTTACCAGATGTTAATCCGTCTGGCCGTTCGTACCCCGCTTATGATTTTCTTTTCCGTGATCATGGCAATGACCATCAACGTGAAGATGGCGCTGATTTTCTTATGTATCCTGCCGATCCTGGCGGGAGTGCTGTTCGGCATTGCCGTGCATGTGCATCCGATCTTTAAGAGGATCTTTAAAAAGTATGATGCCTTAAACAACTCCGTGCAGGAGAATGTAGCCGGTATCCGTGTGGTAAAGTCCTTTGTCCGCGAGTCCTATGAAACCGAGAAGTTTGACAGGGCAGCAGAGGATGTATGCAAGGATTTTACCTTTGTTGAGAAAATCCTTGCCTTCAACAATCCGACCATGATGTTCTGCATGTATCTGTCCATGTTCCTGGTATATTACCTTGGCGCGCGGATCATCGTCAACACCGGCGCAACGGAGCTGACCACCGGACAGCTGTCGTCCCTGATCACCTACGGCGTGCAGATTCTGATATGTGTGATGATGCTCTCCATGGTATTCATCATGACCACCATGGCATCTGAGTGCGCAGAGCGTATCGCGGAGGTGCTGACCCACGAAAGCTCCCTGACTTCCCCGGAAAATGGTGAGAAGCAGGTGGCAGACGGAAGCGTGGATTTCGACCATGTTTCCTTTAAATATTCCGAGAAGAGCAGGAAGTTCGCGCTGGCTGACATTGACCTGCATATTCCGTCCGGTGCTACCGTAGGCATCATCGGCGGAACCGGTTCTTCCAAGACCACCCTGATCCAGCTGATCTCCCGTCTGTACGATGTGACAGAGGGAAGCGTGAGGGTAGCGGGAAAGGATGTCCGGGAATACGATCTGGAATCCTTACGTGACGCGGTTGCGGTTGTGCTTCAGAAAAACGTGCTGTTTTCTGGCACCATTAAGGAGAATATGCGCTGGGGCAACAAGAATGCGACAGATGAAGAAATTCTTCATGCCTGCAGGCTGGCCCAGGCCGATGAGTTTGTCAGTCAGTTTCCGAATGGCTACGACACCTACATTGAACGTGGGGGTACCAATGTTTCCGGCGGACAGAAGCAGCGTCTTTGTATCGCGAGGGCTTTACTGAAAAAACCGCGTATTCTGATCCTGGATGATTCTACCTCTGCGGTGGATACCAAGACCGATGCCCTCATCCGCAAGGCATTCCGCGAAGAGCTTCCGGACACCACCAAGATCATCATCGCACAGCGTATTTCCTCCGTGCAGGATGCGGATTTTATCCTGGTTCTGGACGGCGGACGTATTGTTGAGCAGGGCAATCATGATGAACTGGTGACATTAAATGGAATTTACCGGGAGATCTTTGATTCCCAGACTAAGAGTAAGGAGGCGTAAAGGGATGAGACGAATGAATAACGCAAACGGCTCCGGCATCCGTCCGGGCACCTTTAAGCGCCTGATGGCATATCTGTTTTCCCATTACCGGGTACATCTGATCACAGTTATCATCTGTATCATTGTGACTGCAGTGGCTTCCGTTGGACAGACGGTTTATATCCAGATACTGATCGACCAGTGCATTCTTCCGGGCGTGGAGAGCGGCATGGACAGTGTATGGCCGCAGATGCGCTCCATCTTCACAAGCATGGCTGTGATCTACGCGGTGGGCGTGCTGGCATCCCTGATCTACACCCGCATCATGGCAACGGTAACCCAGGGAACTTTAAAAAATTTCCGTGTGGATATGTTTACCAGGATGCAGACCCTTCCGGTCAAGTATTTTGACACCCACGCCCACGGCGACATCATGAGTACCTACACCAACGATACCGATGCCATCCGTATGATGGTCAGCCAGAGCATGCCGATGCTGGTTCAGTCGATCCTGACCATCCTTGTAATGATCGTCATGATGACCCGCTTCAGCATTCCGATGTTTGTTGTAGTCTGCCTGTTTGTGGTTGGCATGCTGACCGTGACGAAAAAATTCGGTGGCATGAGCTCCAGATACATGATGTTCCAGCAGCGCTCCCTGGCAGCAGAAGAGGGCTTTGTGGAGGAGATGATGGCAGGCCAGAAGGTGGTCCAGGTTTTCTGTCACGAGGAAGAGGCAAAGCAGGATTTCTTAAAATACAACGAAAAGCTGTTTGAGGACAGCAAGACAGCAAACCAGTATGGTAATGCCCTGATGCCGATCCTTGGCAATATGGGCAACCTGATGTATGTGGTTCTTGCCATTGTTGGCGGCCTGATGGTTTATTTTCAGGCACCGAATCTGACCTGGAGAGGCTTTAGTCCGGTATCCGTCGGAATTATCATCACGTTCTTAGGCATGTCCAGACAGCTGGCCCAGACTGTGGGACAGAGCTCCAACCAGGTAGCACTGATCGCCATGGGCCTTGCAGGTGCAGGCCGTATTTTCGAACTCATTGATGAGCAGCCGGAGGCGGATGAGGGCTTTGTTACCCTGGTCAATGCGAAGCACGATGAGAACGGTGAACTGATGGAGGCCGATCATCCGACGCATATCTGGGCATGGAAGTATCCGCGTCCGGACGGTACTGTCACCTACACCGAGTTAAAGGGTGATATCCGTCTGGAGCATGTGGATTTCGGCTATGTGCCGGAGAAACTGGTGCTGCATGATGTATCCCTGTTCGCGAAGCCGGGACAGAAGATCGCGTTCGTAGGTGCAACCGGTGCAGGAAAAACCACCATCACAAATCTGATCAACCGTTTTTACGATATCCCGGACGGCAAGATCCGCTACGACGGCATCAACATCAACAAGATCTGCAAGGCAGACCTGCGCCGATCTCTCGGTGTGGTGCTGCAGGAGGTAAATCTGTTTACCGGAACCGTCATGGACAATATCCGCTACGGACGTCTGGACGCAACGGATGAAGAATGTATCGCGGCAGCAAAGCTGGCCAATGCGGACAGCTTCATCACCCGCCTGCCGGACGGCTACAATACCATGCTGACCGGAAACGGCGCAAGCCTTTCCCAGGGACAGCGCCAGCTGATCTCCATTGCCCGCGCAGCTGTGGCAGATCCGCCTGCCATGATCCTGGATGAGGCCACCAGCTCCATCGATACCCGTACCGAGGCACTGGTACAGCAGGGTATGGACAATCTGATGGAGGGCAGGACCGTACTCGTCATTGCGCACCGTCTGTCGACTATCCGAAACAGTAAGGCCATCATGGTTCTGGATCACGGACGTATCATCGAGCGTGGTGACCACGAAGATCTGATCGCCCAGAAGGGAACATACTATCAGCTGTATACCGGAGCATTTGAGCTGGAGTAAAAAGAATAGAAAAGAATCGAAGAGCATGAAAAACCCATAGACGAAATCTATGGGTTTTTTGAATAAAACGAATTGGTATTTTTTTATCATTTGGCTTACATTGTAGATATCAAATTACAACGGAGTATATCATGAAAAACAAATACCAGCATATTTTCAGTCCCGTGACCATTCGTCATATGACTGTAAAAAACAGAATTGTGATGATGCCGATGGGCACCAATTTTGGAGAGCAGAACGGAGAAATGAGCTTTCTGCACATCAATTACTATGAACAGCGGGCAAAAGGCGGTACCGGACTGCTGATCGTTGAAAATGCCAGTGTGGATTCTCCGCAGGGCTCCAACGGAACGACCCAGCTGCGCATAGATTCGGACAATTACATACCACGCCTGTATAAGCTATGCGAAAATGTTCATAAGCACGGAGCCTGCATCGCCATACAGATCAATCACGCGGGTGCGTCTGCCATGTCATCCCGTATCGGAATGCAGCCGGTTTCTGCCTCAGATGTGCCTTCTAAGGAAGGTGGTGAAATCCCGAGGCCTCTGACAAAGGAAGAAATCCTGCATATTGTCCGTAAATATGCAGAAGCTGCCAGACGTGCACAGATTTGTGGCTTTGACGCAGTCGAGATCCATGCGGGCCATTCCTACCTGATCAGCCAGTTCCTTTCTCCGATCTACAACAAACGGACAGATGAATTTGGCGGTTCCGCTGAAAACCGTACCCGCTTTGCGCATATGATCCTGGAGGCAGTTCGAAAACAGGTCGGGCCGCATTTCCCGATTTTCCTGCGCATCAGCGCGGATGAGCTTATGGAGGGCGGAAATACACTGGAGGACACCTTGGCTTATCTGGAATACCTGGAAAAAGAAGTGGATGTCTTTGATGTTTCCTGTGGCCTGAATGGTTCCATCCAGTACCAGATAGATGCAAATTATCTCCCGGACGGCTGGCGTTCTTATATGGCAAGAGCTGTGAAGGAAAAATTCGGGAAACCCTGCATTGCTGTCGGAAATATCCGTCATCCACAGATCGCGGAGGAAATCCTTGCGAAGGGGGATGCAGATTTTATTGGCATGGGACGCGGCCTGATCGCGGAGCCGGAATGGGTCAACAAGGTAGAATATGGAAACGAATGTGATCTTCGCAGCTGTATTTCCTGCAACATCGGCTGTGCGGGACACCGCATCGGCCTGAACCAGCCCATCCGCTGCACCGTCAATCCGGCTGTAAACAGTGGGGAAGACTATATAAAGCATAAAATCAAAAAGCCCTGCAATGTCGTTGTCATCGGAGGTGGTACCGCAGGTCTGGAAGCGGCATGCACCGCTGCGGAGGTCGGCTGTACGACGTTTTTGATTGAAAAAAAAGCAGAGCTGGGTGGTCTTGCATCGGTGATCTCAAAAATTCCGGACAAAAAACGACTTGGAGAATTTCCGCAGTACCTGATCCGCCGGGCAGCAAAGCTGCACAACCTGTTTGTATTCTGCAACACGCAGGCAACCACAGAGCTTGTGAAAAGCCTGAATCCGGACATCATTGTGAATGCAACCGGATCTGAACCGACTCTGCCGCCGATCCGGGGACTTCACGAGCTTGTTGACAAAGAGGACAGTCATGTTGCAACCGTGTTAAAAATGATCGAGCGGATTCCGGAATATCCGGAGCATATGGAAGACAGGAAGGTTGTGATCATCGGAGGCGGGGCAGTTGGCCTGGATGTCATGGAATTCTTCACGGAGCGCGGAGCACGGGTATCCATGGTTGAGATGCTTCCAATGATCGGAAACGGACTCGACCCGGTTTCCAGATGTGACATCCATGCAAAACTGAAAAAATATCAGGTGGAACAGGTGGTGAATACGATGCTCCAGGAGGTCAGAAATGACCGGTTTATCGTAAAAACACCGCAGGATGAAATCAAAGAGCTTCCCTTCGATTATGGTTTTATCTGCCTGGGCATGAAAGCCAGCACACCGGTATTAAAAGAGCTTGAAGAGACCTTTTCAGATACCAATGTCGAGATCATAAACATCGGTGACAGCAAGCGTGCGCGCAGGATCATAGAGGGAACCGAAGAGGGAAGAAATATTTTAAGTGTTCTTGAGCGGCACGACTATCTGTAACCTTGAAATTCAGGGTTACGCACCCGGAACCGGAAATGGTTGTATTTGCGCTGCATGCGTGATATAAAAATAAGAGTGTTATTTAAGTGAAAGGGGTATGAATGATGGCAGAAAGAATTACTGGACATACAGAACTGATCGGGTTATTTGCGTATCCGATCCGGCATTCTAATTCACCGGCAATGCACAATGAAGCGTTTGCTTACCTTGGTCTCGACTACGCATATCTTGCGTTTGAGGTGGACAACAGTACGCTGGAGGATGCGATCAGGGGCTTTCGCGCAATGAAGCTGGTCGGAGCCAATGTTTCCATGCCAAATAAAACGGTTGTAGGTAAATATCTGGATAAGCTGTCACCGGCTGCAGAGCTCTGCGGTGCAGTGAATACCATTGTCAATGAAAATGGTGTTCTGACCGGACATATCACAGACGGTATCGGCTTTATGCAGGCGTTAAAGGATAACGATATCGATGTGATCGGAAAGAAGATGACAATTGTCGGAGCCGGCGGTGCCGCAACAGCAGTAGAGATCCAGGCGGCATTGGACGGAGTAAAGGAAATTTCTATTTTTAATCCGCACGATAAATTCTGGGACAACGCAGAGAAAACTGTCAGGAAGATCAATGAAAGAACATCCTGCAGGGCTGTTCTCTACGATCTGGATGATAAAGACCGCTTACGGGCAGAGATGGCAGATTCCTATCTGTTTGTAAACGGAACCGGTGTTGGAATGAAGCCTCTGGAAGGTCTGTCTGTCGTGCCGGATGAGTCTTATTTCAGACCGGAGCTGATCGTTGTGGACATTCCGTATTCTCCGCTGGAGACAAAGATGCGCGCAATGGCGAAAAAAGCGGGATGCAAGACCATGAATGGTATGGGCATGATGCTGTTCCAGGGCGCTGCGGCATTTAAGCTGTGGACCGGAAAGGATATGCCGATCGAGCATATGAAAGAGGTGCTGCATATCCGTTATGATGACTGAGGACTGTGCAGCGCACAGTCTTGGCATGAAAGAAAAAAGCTGGAGGAATGTGAATGAATACGGAAACGAATAGCTGGGTAGAAGTCCGCGGCGTGCGGATCGGAGAGGGCATTCCGAAAATCTGTGTGCCGATCGTCGGTACAACAAGGGATGAGATTCTGGCAGCAGCAAAATCCTTTGAAAGCGTAAAGAAGGATGTCGTTGAGTGGCGGGTTGACTGGTTCGAGGGTGTCTTTGATTTTGCACAGGTAGAAGCCGTGATGACAGAACTGCGCCAGGTGCTTGGAAATACCCCGGTCCTTTTTACCTTCCGGACCGCCAACGAGGGCGGAGAAAAGGCAATTGAGCCGGCTGCTTATGCCGAGTTAAATAAAAGGGCTGCTGCAACGGGACTGATCGATCTGGTGGACGTGGAAGCCTTTACTGGCGATGAGGTGGTAAGGGATATCATTGAGTCAGCACATGAGAGCGGCGTTGTGGTGGTAGCTTCCAACCATGATTTTGAAAAAACACCGGAAAAGGACGAGATCGTAAGACGTCTGAGAAAAATGCAGGAGCTGGGCGCAGATATTCCAAAGATCGCGGTGATGCCGCAGAGCAGAAAAGATGTTCTGACCCTGCTTTCAGCTACCGAGGAGATGGTATCAGAGTACGCAGACCGTCCGATCATTACCATGTCCATGTCTGCAACCGGGCTGATCAGCCGTCTTTGCGGAGAGTGCTTTGGCTCGGCACTGACGTTCGGGGCAGTGGGAAAAGCATCAGCACCGGGGCAGATGAATGCATCGGATCTGAGTGAAATCCTGAATCTGATCCATACAAGCTTATAGAGAAAAAAAGAAGGGCGTGTAAAAAATGAGAAATCATTTTTTACACGCCTTTTTCAGATCAGAGCATGGCTTTTCACATAGCTCAGAAACTGCTCCGCAAGCGGTGTACGGTAGCGGTTTTTCAGATACGCTATATAGAAACGGCGTTCCCAGTTTGCTTCTGTAATGTGGATGACCTTCAGGTGCATGCTGGCAAGGATCGGCATATTCGGAACAACTGCGATGCCAAATCCGTTAGCCACAAAGCCGGCAATGGTCTGGTCTTCATCAATCTCAAAGATACAGTCCGGCTGTTTTCCGCAGGCAAGAAACAGCTTATCGATCATGGGCCGCAGACCGCTTCGCCTGGAAAACAGGATCTGCGGATAATCCAGAGTCTCACAAAGCCGGATTTCTGTCCGGTCAGAAAGCGGATGATCCGGAGGAACGATGACCACGAGCTCCTGTCTGGCAACAGGGATAAAGTCGATAAGGGGTTCCTGGTCCATTCTGGAGCAAAAGGTGAAATCGTATTTCTGATTTTTTAAATCCTCCAGAAAATCTGCGGTCAGGCCGTTGTAAAAATGAAAGTCGATGGTTTTATCCGGACAGGTTGTCAGAAATCCGCGGGTCAGGCGGGGAACAAAATCAGTTCCGAGAGTGGGAAGCAGACCGATATCAAGCCGCCCGTTCCCCTGAGCGGATGACTTCAGGCGCTCGACACTGCTGTCGAGCAGCTGGAGGGTATGCTCTGCGTCTTTTAAAAAGTTTTTTCCGCATTTTGTGAGAATGACATTTCTTCCGTCTTTTTCAAACAGCTTAACTCCAAGCTCTTTTTCCAGCGCTGAGATGGCATGACTCAGGCTTGGCTGTGTGATGCACAGCTGCTCGGAGGCTTTCATGTAATGCTGAAATTTTGCAAGGGTGACAAAGTAACGAAGCTGATACAGATTCATAAAAAACGACTCCTTCCTGCAGCCAGTATAGCATAATTGATAGATTCTTTCTATGAATGCGGCAAAAAAGATACATTGGTTTTTGAAAACAGCATTACGTATAATAGAATAAGAAATTGATAGAAAAATATCAGATACAATCTGAAAGATCAGGAGGAAATATCATGTCAAACTTGCATCCAATTACAATCAGTTCCTGGACTCTGGGCGATCAGTGCAGCTTTGAAGAGCGGGTACAGGCAGCAAAAAAAGCAGGCTACGAAGGAATCGGCCTGCGGGCAGAGACCTATGCGGATGCCTTAAATGAGGGTCTGAAGGACCGTGACATTCTCGCGATACTGGAAAAATACGATATGAAGGTCACGGAAGTGGAGTATATCGTACAGTGGGCAGAGGAGCATCGCTCTTACGAACAGAAATACAAAGAGCAGATCTGCTTTCATATGTGCCAGCTGTTTGGTGTCCGCCATATCAACTGTGGTCTGATGGAAAACTATCCGGTGGAGCAGACAACTCAGAAGTTAAAAGAGCTTTGTCAGAGAGCCGGGGAATATATGATCGGAGTAGAGCCGATGCCGTACAGCGGAATCCCGGATCTGAAAAAGGCGTATCAGGTGGTGATGGCCTCCGGCTGCGAAAATGCGATGATCATTCTGGACAGCTGGCACTGGGTAAGAGCCGATCAGCCCTATGACATCCTGACAAAAGAAATTGCCAAAAAGGTGGTAAGCATCCAGATCAATGATGCCTATGAAAGACCTTATGCAGCGCCTGTTTTAAGAGATGAATCCATGCATGACAGGCTTGCGCCCGGCACGGGAGCTAAGGATACTGCAGGCTTTGTCCGCATGGTCCGCGAAGCCGGAGTATCTCCGCTCGCGGTCGGCGTCGAGGTGATCTCCGATGCCATCCTGGCGAAGGGTGTGGAGAAGGCTGCCGCCTATACATACGAGAATACCGTAAAGGTTCTTAAAGAAGCATGGCCAGAGCTTTTGAACGGAGAAAAATAAGACTGCAAATAAAATAAGATACAGAATGGAGCTACAATGAAATTCAAAGCAATGTTTCAGCCGATAGAAATTGGCAATATGACAGTGAAAAACAGATTTGTGGTGCCGCCGATGGGCAACAACTTTGCAAATACCGACGGCACGATGAGTGAACAGTCTGCAGCCTATTATGCAGAACGCGCAAAAGGAGGCTTTGGCCTGATCACGATCGAGGCAACCGTTGTCCATCCGGATGCGAAGGGCGGACCGAGAAAGCCATGTCTCTACGATGACAGCATGATCGAAAGCTTTCAAAAGGTGATCGAGGCCTGCCACAGGGAGGGGGCGAAGGTTTCCATCCAGCTTCAGAATGCAGGGCCGGAGGGAAATGCGAAGAATGCAGGGGCGCCGATCAAGGCGGCATCATCCATCTGCACACAGTGTGGAAGAGATATCCCGCAGACACTGACAACAGAGGAAATCTATCACCTGGTCGATGGCTATGCAGATGCTGCGGAGCGAGCCTGGAAGGCCGGCGCGGATGCCGTGGAAGTTCACATGGCGCATGGGTATCTGGTGAATTCATTCCTTTCTCCACGGACCAATAAGCGGGTAGATGAGTTTGGAGGATGCTTTGAGAACAGGATGCGTTTTCCGCGGCTGATCATCGAAAAGATCCGGGAACGGGTCGGAGACAGGATTGCGGTCCTGGCCCGTATCAACAGCTCTGACGAGATTTTAGGCGGAAATGACGTACATGACAGTGCCGCGATCGCAGCCTGCCTGGAGGATTACGGTGTTGATGCGCTTCATGTATCCCGGTCAGTACATATCCGTGATGAATATATGTGGGCACCGACTGCGGTCCATGGAGGCTTTTCTGCGGACCTTGTCACAGAGATCAAGCGTGCTGTGACGATTCCGGTCATCACGGTAGGCCGTTTTACGGAACCGCAGTACGCTGAACTTCTGGTGCGGGAGGGCCGGACTGATCTGGTTGCCTTTGGACGTCAGAGCCTGGCAGATCCGGAGATGCCGAAAAAAGCTCTGGAAGGACGGCTGGAGGACATGATCCCATGCATTGCGTGTCTTCAGGGCTGTGTCCCAAGCATGTATCAGGGAAAACCGCTGTGCTGTCTGACAAACCCGTTCCTCGGCCATGAGAGCGAGCAGTGGAAAACGGCAGAAACATCAAAGAAGGTGATGGTGATCGGCGGCGGTGTTGGCGGTCTGTGCGCTTCTTTTGTGGCAGCAGAACGTGGTCACAGCGTTACGCTTTTTGAAGCAGGGCATGTGCTCGGAGGGAACATGCGCCTGGCTGCTTTTCCACCTGGAAAGGGAGATATTACCAATATGGTACGCGCCTACATTCACCGCTGTGAAAAGGATGGTGTCAGGATCATTCTGGATCAGGAGGTTACCCTGGAGCTGATCCGCAAAGAAAATCCGGATGCCGTGATCGTTGCTACTGGCGCAAAGCCACTGGTTCTGCCAATTGAAGGAATTGACCAGCCGGAAATCCTCTCGGGTTCCGCTGTGCTGGATGGAACGTGCGCGCCGGGGAAAAAGGTCCTTGTTGTCGGCGGAGGAATGGTCGGCTGTGAGATCGCGGCACTCCTCGGAGAACAGGAGCATGAGGTCGATGTGATCGAGCTGCGCGGGGAAATCGGAGCAGATGTGATCAGAGAACATAAAATCTATCTGATGAAGGATTTTGAGCAATACCGGATCGGCCAGATCACAGGAGCGAAGGTGTGCCGTTTTTATAAGGATGGTGTGGAATATGAAGGTGCAGACGGTGCCAGACAGGAAGCACGCGGCTATGACAGCGTTGTGCTGGCTATGGGCTATCGGAGCTGCAATCCGTTTGCCGGTCAGATCGAAAAGCTTGGAAAAGAAGTATATGTGATCGGAGATGCACATCAGGCAAGACGTGCCCTTGAGGCAACTTCTGAGGCATATCAGGCCGCGATCCGTCTTTAACACATCAGTTTGTTTGGCAGGTTTATACCAATAACCACAATCTAAAAACTGTGACATATACAACTATTTACTTGATATCCGGAAAAACCTGTGCTATAATGGGCCTCAAGTTAAGAAAATACAGTGTTACGAAATAAAAGAAAGCGTATCCGTATTTTTCAGAGAACCTGAGGAGGACATGATTATGAAAAAGAATATGGCACTGGTTATGGCATCTATGATGGCAGCATTATCCCTCACAGCCTGCGGCGGTTCCGGCGCAGCATCTACTGCTGCGGCTGACACCAAGACTGCAGATACCACTGCGGCCGGCAGCGCAGACACCAAAGCAGCACCGGCAGACAAGATCGGTCTGGCAGGCAGCGGCAAGGAACTCATTTTCACCACTGGAGGCGACCAGGGTACCTACTACGGCTTCGGAAGTGTCATTGCCGGTCAGATCAGCGACCTGACTGACACAACCGTGACTGCCATCGTGGGAAAGGGCTCGAAAGGAAACATTGAGGCAATGGATGCCGGCGATGCGCAGCTCGGTTTTGTACAGTCCGATGTTATGGCATACGCGTATAACGGCACAAACCTTTTCGAGGGCGCCAAGATCGACGGTTTTTCCACTGTGGCAGCGCTTTACATGGAGCAGGTACAGATCGTAACCCTGGATCCGGACATCAAGACCGTGGCTGACTTAAAGGGCAAGACCGTATCCGTTGGCGATTCCGGTTCCGGTGTTTACTTCAACGCTCTGGACTGCCTGGGTGCATACGATTTAACCATTGACGATATCAAACCTACCTACCAGTCCTTCGGTGACAGCGTAGAGGCGATGCAGGACGGAAAGATTGACGCAGCTTTCATTGTGGCAGGTGCACCGACCACTGCAGTGACCTCCCTGGCAGCAACCAGAGACGTATATCTGGTAGAGCTGGATGATGAGCACATTGCAAAGCTCCAGGAAACCTCTCCCTATTACACAAAGAATGTCATCTCAAAGGATGCATACGGACTCGACAAAGACGCTACGACCGTTGCAGTCGGTGCAGTTATCATCGCGCAGGATGATGTAGATGAAAATGATATTTACAATGTGGTAGCAGGCATCTACGACAGCATCGACACCCTGGGACATGACAAGAAAAATGAGCTGGATCTTGACTTTGCAGCTTCCGTAACCGCAGTTCCGTACCATGCAGGCGCAGCGAAATATTTTGCTGAAAAAGGTCTGACCGTACCGACCAAATAAGGACGAAGGTGCGGCGGGAAGCTGTGAATAGCATGCAGCAGAACAGCGAACAGGGTGTTTCTGGAAAGGTACGCCTGAAATGGAATAGGAAGGGGATTTGATTTATGAGCTTTCTGTACAAACACAAAACAGAAGCCGCAGTGAACACGGCACCGGCAGGCGACGGCTTAACCGGAACCGCAGAAGATGTCGATGCGGTGATGAAAAAATATGACAGGGAATCCAATGTCCGTGTATGGGAGGGAAAGCCGAAAACCGTGATCCGTTTCCTGATGGCAGCATTCTCTCTGTTCTGCATCTACCTGACCCTGGTAGACAAGAGCCTCCCGGAGGTGCGCTTAAGCTTATTCTTGGCCATGATAATCGTCATCGGTTTTTTAAACTATCCGATCAAAAAAGGTCATGTCCGTGTGAACCACATTCCGTGGTATGATGTGGCGCTGATGGTGGCAGGCGCAGGCCCGTTCCTGTACTTTGCAGCCAATGCCCAGAAGATTCTGCTGACCAGCTACAGCGTCATTTCCAAAGACCCGTTTATGCTTGCGCTGGCAATTGTGGCTATTCTGGTTTTGGTGGAGCTTTGCCGTCGCTGTGTCGGTCTTCCGATCCTTTTTGTGGTAGGCGCGCTGCTCATTTACACCTTTGCAAATGTCCGTTTTGGCAAGGTCGTTTATGATCTGTTCTACACCACCAACGGTGTGATGAACACCCCGATCAACGTGTGTCAGAAGTACATTGTGGTATTCATCATTTTCGGCGCGTTCCTGGAGAGAACCAGTATCTCGGCGTTCTTCATTGATCTGGCAAACTGTGTGGCAGGTTCTTCCTGCGGCGGTCCGGCTAAGGTAGCGGTCATCTCCTCTGCGCTGTGCGGTATGGTTTCCGGTTCTTCTGTAGGAAACACCGTGACCACCGGCTCCGTGACCATCCCGATGATGATCCGGACCGGTTATAAACCGGAGTTTGCAGGCGCTGTTGAGGCAGCAGCCTCCACCGGCGGACAGATCATGCCGCCGATCATGGGCGCAGCAGCATTCCTGATGGCAGAGTATACCGGCGTTCCCTACTCCCGTATCGCAGTGCTGGCCATCCTGCCGGCTATTCTGTACTTCGCAGGTATTTACATTGCCGTACACTTAGAAGCAAAGAAGCTGGGTTTACAGGGTCTTGATAAAGACAGCCTTCCGAAATTCAGCTATTTAGTAAAGAAGCTTTATCTGCTGACTCCACTGGTAGTCCTGGTGGTCCTGGTATCTAACGGTACCCGCACCATGCAGAGCTCCGCAGCTATCGCAATCCTGGTTACCATCCTGGTTGGCCTGTTCAATGCCGATAACCGCATCACTCCGGGTAAGATCATTGACGCCCTGGAAGCAGGCGGTAAGGGAACCATTACCGTTGCCTCCGCATGTACCATGGCCGGTATCGTGGCAGGCTGCATTACCTCTACCGGCCTTGCATCCAAGCTCCTGCGCGCTATCGTATCTGCGTCAGGTGGTGTCATGATTATCGCGTTACTGCTTACCATGGTCTGCTGTATCGTGCTCGGCATGGGCGTTCCGACCACCGCAACCTACTGCATTATGGCAGCAACCTGTGCTCCGATCCTTATGAGCCCGGACATCGGCGTTGAGATGCTGGCAGCACACTTCTTCGTATTCTACTTCGGCATTGTGGCAGATATCACACCGCCGGTGGCACTGGCAGCCTACGCAGGCGCAGCCATCGCGAAGGCCGGACCGATGAAGACCGCGTTCAACGCAAGCCGCCTTGCCATCGCCGCTTTTATTGTGCCGTATATCATTGCCATGAATCCGGCAATGCTGTTTATCAACACCACGATCCCGGAGGTGGTCATGATCACCATCAGCAGCATCATTGGTATTTTTGGTGTGGCAGCAGGCTTAAGCGGCTTTGTATTCCGTGATATGAAATGGTGGGAGAGGATTCTCTGCATTGTTGGCGGCCTGACCCTTTTAGTACCGGGCAGCCTGACTGACCTGATCGGACTGGTTCTGGTAGGCGCCGTGTGCGTACTGGGATATCAGGCAGCGAAGAAAGAAAAAGAAATGCTGGCTGCATAAAATTCACAATTTAAAATATGACAAGGGTCGCGTGAGCTGAGAAAGGCAACTCACACGGCCCTTTAAGCTATCAATATTTTTATTCTGTAATTGAGCAGTATACAGGATTATTGCTGATTGAATTTCTCAAAATACAGGAATTTTTGTAAAATCAATTGCCTGAGTGCTAGTGTACTGTTTTTGTGAATGTTGGTACGTGAAAGCAGAAGCATTGTGCTGACATGCATAGCAGGTTTTAACGGAAAAAAGCAAAGGTTTAACTGCTCGTCTTTGGTCAGATCTTCCGGGAGAAATCCAACACCTAATCCTTCTGATATCATTTTTCGGATGGTATGAAGTGTTTCAACCTCGTAGGTGATTGAAGGAAAAAAATGATTGCAGGAAAGAGCGTCCTGTTCCATTTTCCGAAAAACATTGTTTCCTTTCGTCAGCAGAAAAGGAGTCTGATCGAGCATAGGGAAGGAAAATGTTTGATTTCGGATAGCAGAAACAGCAGGATGGCTTGCCGGAAGTGACAAAAAATAAGCTTCCCGATGAAGAAGTATTGCCTCTGATTGGAGCTTTTCTGGTGTGTGGGTAGCTGTAATTGCGAGATCAGCGAATCCATGTTCCAGATATTCTTCAGCCATAGAAACAGATCCGACCGTAACTTCCAATGAGGTGTGTGGAAATTGTCTGACAAATTCAGGCTGAATATGGGAACGGAAAAAATACTGTACTTTTGGAGATAAGATCAAGTGGATGACTTGCTGCTGTTTGGCTTTTAGTCGTTCCAGTGCTTTCATTCCTTTTTTATATTCCTGTAGAAGCGCATGTGCTCCGTTCAGATAAAGAATACCTTCCTCTGTCAGGCGCATTTCCCGGTTATCCCAGACAAACAGGTTCACACCAATTCGCTTTTCTAAAATCTTTACTTCTCTGGAAAGTGTAGACTGTGACATGAAATTTTTTTCTGCAGCCCGGGTTACACTTTTCAATTCTGCAATGTCGATCAAATATTCTAATTGTTTTATATCCATTTCAAATCAGTCCTTGTCCTTCTATCTGCTTGATTCATAAATTCTTCACGGAATTTTTCAATTAGGGGATCACAATCCATCTGATATAACGGATTTACAGACAACTGTTCTGTAAGAAGATAGATGAGATAGCGCTCTGGAAAACTTAAACGGTGATTGGAATTCCAGAGAATCCCGGATGTGATCCGGAAGGAAGAATGAATCCGGAAGAAATGCAGATCCGGGCATTGTGTTGCGTAAAGTCTTGGAAGTATTCCGATACCGAGTCCGGAACGAATCAAAGTGGAAAGTATGGTAACATTGGATGTCTGATATGCAATCATAGGCGAAAAATCACAGCGGGCAAATTGTTCGGCACATACCTGACCAATCGAAGTGTCAGGTGTCATCATGATGAATGGGGAATCTGCAAATTGGTTCAGGCTGGCAGTTGCGGGGAAATCAGGATTTGCGGAAGCTTTCCCGGCCATGCGGTGATATGGCGGAACTGCGAGCAAAAGCTCTTCGTGATGGATGGGGGCAAATAAGAAATGATCACGGTCATTTTTCAGGGCGGTGCTGACGATCAGGGATACTTGCCGGTTTTTCAGGTATTCCCGAAGCTGGTTTGTATAACCTTCCTGAATAGACAGTTTGATTTGCGGAAACTGATGGATAAAAAGTGGATACAATTTTGCTATTTCAGCGGCACCACGATGTGGGGAAATACCAATGGAGAGATACTCTGTCTGGGCAGTGTGCAAAAGGTTCATGGAGCTGAGGGTTTTTTCCTGAATTTCCTGCATACGCCGTGCCATATCAAGGTAAAGAAAACCAGCAGGGGTAGGATATAGCTTTTTCCGGTAGCGCCGGAATAATTCCATACCAAGTTCTCCTTCCAGATTGGAAAGATATTTACTCAGCGCGGGCTGAGAGATTCCAAGTTTTTGGGCGGCACCGGAAAGATTCTGACAGGAAGCGATTTCTAAAATATAAGGCAGTTGCTCTAATTTCATAAAGACTCCTTTTCCATAACTTTTATACATAGTTTATATAAGCTTCGTGCGATTGTCAATCGTCAGTTGGAAGCATAAAATAAAACTAAAGTTCCTGCTTACACCACATGATAATAATGCGAAGGAGGAATTTGATATCTGCAGATAAATGAAATAAGAGTGTGAATGTGGTGAAAAATTACAAAGGAAAATATTGGAGGGAGAGATACGATGGAGAATATGAATCTGTATATTGTTGTTGGCGTGCTGATCTTTATGATCATCATGTTTTTACTGCAAAAAGCTACGTATGGCGTAACTGCCATGACCAGCGTTGCAATTCTGGTACTTACCGGAGTGCTGGATTTCACGACGGCGTTTTCTGGCATCATCAATAAAAATACCATTCTTGTTGCAACGGTAATGGTAGTAGGAAACGCAATTGGAAAGACAAGTGTGACCAGAAAAATAAAAGCAGGAATCAACCACCTGAAAGGAAAAAGCGGATTGATCCTGATGCTGGCCATGTTCGGATTTACGATACTGTTGTGTCAGGTTATGGGACAGGTTGCAGTTCTCACGATCATGTTTGTTTTTGTTCAGACTCTGGATGATGATGGAGAGGTGTGTTCGTCCAGAATGCTGTATCTGATTGTTGCAATGCTTTGTGCATGGACCGGACGGTTCCCTGTTGGAATGGGTGCCGCATTGCCGATGCAGGCCAACGCTTACTATGAAGGTATGGTGACAGACCCGGCACAGACACTTGGCATGTTTGATATGACAAAAGTAGCTATCATTCCGGCATTGGCCTTAACAGTGTATTCTTTATTTGCGTGGAGACTTTTACCGAAAACTACGTTGGACAGTTCGGCGGTAAAAACAAACCAGAGCGCACAGAAAGAAGAAACATCAATCTCTGGATTTCAGGAATTTATTGTATTTGCAGTATTTTTTGCGGTAGTGATTGGATTCCTTTTTTCAGATTTACTTGGAAATCAGGCATATATGATTTCTGTTGTAGGTGTGCTGCTGATCATCTATACAAAGACGATGAAACGCGAAGAAGTTGTAGAAATCATGACAAGCGATATGGTATGGATGATTGCCGGCATGCTGGCTATGTCTTCGGCCCTTAGCTCTTCTGGTGCAGGAGAAGCAATTGGAAATTTTGTATTGAATATTCTTGGGGAAAACCCAAGTGGTCTTAAGGTTTTAACTGTTTTTGGAATAACAACCGTAGTTATGACAACATTTTTATCCAACACCGGAAGCATGGCAGTATTAACTCCGATCGCGGCAAGTACTGCATTGGCTGGTGGTATGGATCCGAGGGCGGTAGTGCTGGTTGTAAATGTTGCTTCCTGGTTTGCGCTTGCTTTTCCAACTGGCTGCGCTGCCGGAACCATGGTTTATGCAATTGGTAAATACGATCCGATTAAGCTGTTGAAATTTAACATTCCATATCTGATTATTGCTGTTGCAACATTGATTTTCAGTACAAATCTGTTTTTCCCGGTATATGGTTAAGCAAATAAAAGGAGGAAGAGAAAGATGGCATTAACAAAAGAAGAGAGAGAAAAATGGCTGGCAGTTCTCGACAGAACCGGAGGAAGAAAAAAAACGGGACGTGAAGGCCGTGTAATTCCGGAAGATTATAAACAGTGGAAACAGTATACGGAACGCAAAGAAGTTGTGGTTGAAGTTCCATCTGTGGGTGTTCCGGTAAAATGTTATATCACAATGGCAAAAGACCGGAAAAACGGATGCCCGGTTCATGTCAACATGCATGGCGGCGGATTCATTTTCCTTCAGGACGGGGATGATGATCTGTATTGTGAACACTTGGCTGCGCGGATTCATGGAATTGTTGTAGATATTGATTACGCAAGCTCTTTAGATCATGCTTATCCGGTTGCGTTTGAACAGTCTTACCGCGTTGTAAAGTGGGTATTTGAACAGTGTGAATCCTGGGGGGCTGATCCGAAAAAGGTTTCCATTGGTGGACACAGCGCAGGTGGTTGTCTGGTAGCAGCAATCTCCCTGAAAGCCGCACAGACAAAGGATTTTAAAGTATGCTTACAGGTGCTCGACTATGCAGCAAATGACAACTATATGCCAATGACCGATACAAGCGGAAAGTCAGACCGCTCCCAGGCGTTTTCCATGCTTTATGCGGATGGAGACGAAGAACTCTTAAAACAGCCATTTGTATCACCGGTATTCGCGACTACGGACATGATGGAGAATCAGCCGGAAACGCTGATTGTCAATGCGCAGAATTGTCCGTTCTGTCTTGCGAATGAAGAGTACGGAAGAAAACTGGTTGAGGCCGGTGTTACCGTGACAATACGCAGATTCCGGGAGAGCCATCATGGATTTACCGTAAGAATGAGTGATGAATGGAAAGAAGCACAGGAACTGATCATCCGCCAGATTCTTTCTACAAAGTAACAATTTAAATATATGACAAGGCCCGTATGAGCTGCCTTTCGGCAGCTCATACGGGCCTATTAAAATCTACAACTCAAAGAGTGTAATTCTTTGTCCTATGATGCAATGACAGCACATACCGCAGTTGTTTTTACCAGATATATGATGTTATCACTGGCAAGCCGGGAATCCAACGATAATCGTTCTCTTGGCGAACTCTTTTTATACTTTTCTGATGAGATGTCTGATATCACATGGATATAGGCATTTCAAATGCTGCTTCAAATGTTTAGGACAATGCTTATGGAAAATACCGAGTTGTCAGATGAGAAAATCAGCGAATTGGTGGATGCGTTTATCAATGCACTTCCGATAATGCTGAAAACTCAGCTACAGGCTGCATAAAGCTGAACATTGATAACCGAATAACTGCCAGATATTGAGTTTTCAAGGTGCATAGCTAAAATTTATGTGCGAAGTTTGAGTAATATATAGAAATCGGATAAAAACTCCTTTTTTGCGCATACTATGTTCAGAATGAATGGCGCAGGAAAGGAGTTTTTTTATGCAGGTGGGAAAAGCAAGCTTGCGTTTTGAGCATCCTGCTTTTGTGGCCTCCTGGGCTTCGGTCGCGGGAAAGAAGGAAGGGCAGGGGCCGCTATCGGGCGGGATTGATGTCATCGAGCAGGATGAGATGTTTGGAATGGAAAACTGGGAACAGGCAGAGAGTGCCATGCAGAAGCAGGCGGCAGATCTGGCTCTGGAGAAGGGGAATATCCATCGGAGAGAGGTGCGTTACCTCTTTGCAGGGGATCTTCTGGGACAGCTGATTGCCACTTCCTTCGGTACGGTAGATCTGGAAATTCCGCTGTTCGGCCTTTACGGAGCCTGCTCTACCATGGGAGAGGCGCTGGGCCTGGGGGCCATGTGCGTAAATGCCGGATATGCGGACCGGGTGCTGACCCTGGCTTCCAGCCATTACGCAACGGCAGAGAAGCAGTTCCGTTTTCCGCTGGGATACGGGAATCAGAGGGCACAGAGCGCCACCTGGACTGTGACCGGGTGCGGGGCGGTAGTGCTTGGAAAGAATAAAACCCGTGTCGCCGTAACCGGCATCACCACCGGAAAGCTGGTGGATATGGGAACCAAAGATTCCATGAATATGGGCGCCGCCATGGCCCCGGCGGCCTGGAACACCATACGGCAGAATTTTGAGGATTTTAGCGTGGATGCCTCTTACTATGACCGCATCAT
The DNA here is from genome assembly GCF_003480315.1 of Clostridium sp. AM33-3. Classification (GTDB taxonomy): domain Bacteria; phylum Bacillota; class Clostridia; order Lachnospirales; family Lachnospiraceae; genus Brotaphodocola. The sequence goes on from NZ_QUIV01000007.1 coordinate 45,833, forward strand.
CACCGGAGATCTGGGTGCAGTGGGACAGAAAGCCCTTTTGGATTTTATGAAAAGTAGCGGGTATGACATTACCGGAAAGCACATGGACTGTGGACTGGAAATTTACGACCGCGGTGAGCAGGATGTCCACTCCGGAGGAAGCGGATGCGGCTGCTCTGCGGTAACGCTGTGTGCCCGTATTCTGCCGAAGCTGATGCGTGGTGAGTGGAGCCGGGTGCTGTTTGTGCCCACCGGCGCACTACTATCTACTGTCAGCTACAACGAAGGTCAGAGCATCCCGGGAATCGCCCATGCGGTGATACTGGAACGGATGGAGGTGTGAAAGAAATGGATAGTAGTATGAATGAAATAATTATGGAACTGGTCCGGGCATTTCTTGTGGGCGGCATCATCTGTGCCCTGGTACAGGTTCTATTGGACCGCACAAAAATGATGCCGGGCCGGGTCATGGTAACACTGGTTGTGACCGGCAATATCTTAGGCTGGCTTGGGCTTTATGAACCTTTTCTGAAATGGGCCGGAGCCGGAGCCGGGGTGCCGCTCCTCGGCTTTGGCAATACTCTGTGGAAAGGAGTAGCAAAAGCCGTGGGAGAGGAAGGCCTCGTTGGGATCTTCAAAGGTGGCCTGACAGCCGCCTCTGCAGGGATCGCCGCGGCGCTGGTGTTCGGGTATCTGGGGGCGCTGGTGTTTCAGCCGAAGATGAAGGAATAAAAAGAGGCTGTCGCAAAATTTTGCGACAGCCTCTTTTATATAATACAGAAAATCAGTCCACAATCACACCGCCCTGATCTGCGCTTCTCGCGTGCAGCGCATACCGCTTCAGATATCCGTCCACCTGCTTTGGCTCATAGCGGAAAGCAGCTCTTCTGCGGGCAAGTTCTTCGTCGGATACGTGGAGCTCCAGCTTTTTGTTCGGGATGTCAATCTCGATTTCGTCACCGTCCTCAATGAGGGCAATGGGGCCTCCGGCTGCGGCTTCCGGAGAAATGTGGCCCACGAAGCAGCCGTTGTTGGTGCCGGAGAAGCGGCCATCGGTGATGAGGGCGGTGCACTTGTTTAAACCCTGGCCGTAGAGTAGCTTCATCGGCTTGAACATTTCCGGCATGCCCGGAGCGCCTTTTGGGCCCTCATAGCGGACTACCACTACATGGCCTGGCTTGATGAGCTGTTTGGCAATGGCATCGCTGACGGCGTCCTCGCTGTCGAAGCAGATGGCTTTTCCGATGAAATGGCGTACTTCCTCCGCAACAGCAGCAGGTTTTGCCACAGCGGTGTCCGGAGCCAGGTTGCCGTGCATGATGGCAAGTCCTGCCAGGGTGGAGAATGGCTTCTCCAGGGAGGTGATGACCTCCGGATTCTTCGGGTAGAGACTGCGGCAGGCTACAGCGTTTTCACCGATGGTCTTGCCGGTCACGGTCATGCAGTCATTATACAGAAGCGGCTTCATCTGGCGCTGAACCTCCGGGATGCCGCCTGCTTTATAGAAATCCTCGGCGTCGAATTCCTTGGAAGCCGGATTGATGCGGCAGATGAGTGGGATATTGTTTCCGTATTCCTCAAACCATCCCATGACAGTCTTGGAATCCAGTCCAATCTCATGGGCAATGGCGAGGGTGTGGATAACACAGTTGGTGGAACCTCCAGTTGCCATAAGGACCATGATGGCATTGCGAATGGCCTCCGGAGTCAGGATATCCCGGGAGGTGATGCCGTTCAATACCATGTGGACTGCCGTCTCGCCGGAGAGAAGTGCTGCACGGATCCGGTCATTGTAAACAGCCGGGATAGCAGCGGAGCCAGGCAGGCTTAGGCCAAGAGCCTCTGCCATGCAGCACATGGAGTTGGCGGTTGCCATATGCTGGCAGGAGCCAACGGTCGGGCAGCAGAGCTCGGTGATATCCTCCAGAACATCGTGGTCAATCTTGCCAACCTGATACATACCGTAGGCCTCCTCGATGGAGGTGGAGTCCGATTTGCGCTTGCCGCCGAAGGCCTGACCGCCCAGCATACAGCCGCCGGCCAGGAAGATACAAGGAATATCCAGCCTTGCAGCTGCCATCAGCATGCCAGGAACGGTTTTGTCGCAGGAACCGATGAGCACGAGACCGTCCAGCCGGTGTGCCCGTGCCATGGTCTCAATGCTGTCTGCCACAAGCTCGCGGGATGGCAGAGAGTAGCGGGCACCGCTGTGGGTGGTGCAGACACCGTCGCACACGGCAATACAGCCGAACTCTACCGGCGTGCCGCCTGCGCGGTAAACACCGTATTTCACCTGTTCGGCCAGTTCCTTCAAATGGCGGTGTCCGGGAACAATGTCCGTGAAGGAATTGCAGACACCGATGATGGGACGGGACATGTCATCGTTGGAGAAGCCGTTTGCCTTGTAAAGGGTGCGGCAGGAGATGAGACTGTCCGGGAGAAATGTACCGGATTCAAATTTCTTTTGCATATGAATACCTCCTGATAATTATTTATTCAGATTAAGCTAATCCCGTCCGGGGCCGTTCGATACAGCCGAAGATGGTCGGATGCTGGCGCCTCCCGGACCAAGACCGGGAACTACGCCCGGTCCGCTGGAACTGTCAGAATCATTTTCATCCGGCCCCAGGTAAGACGGGTCAATAGTCACACTGGTGTGTCCGGGGCAGTGACCGGTTGGCATTGCATATTTGGAATCATCGGTCTCGCCTTCCTCTCCGGCAGGTAGGGCAATGCGTACCCTGGAGGTCTTCGGACAGTTAGTACCAGGAAGAAGTCCGGTGACGCTGCATACGGTAGTGAGCACATGGGTGTTGCACATTTCTGTCGGGACGGTTCCTTTCGCGAAATATTCCGTATAGACCGCATTTCCGCGCGGATCGTGGGAGCAGACACCCGGAATGGCAAGCTTACCGGATTTGCGGCAGATCTCTGCGGTCTCCACGCTGTCCGGAACGGTGAAGCCGGGATCACTTAAGCCCTCGTGAACGCGGGTCATGATCTTGCGCCAGATATCCTTGTGGAAGGATGTGCCGCCGTTCTGGCCGCTGAGCTTCTGGTTTTCATCGCAGCCGCCCCATACGCCGGCGGTGTAATAAGGGGTATAGCCGATAAACCAGATATCGTTATTGTTGCTGGTGGTACCGCTCTTGCCGGCTGCAGACATATTTGGAAGTGCTGCACGGGTGCTGGTAGAGCTGACACTGACACCGGAGCTTGCAAAAATACGGTTGGCCTGCATGGAATCTTCCATGGCATCGGTCAGAAGGAATGCGGTGGAATCCTTCAGGACCCGGTGAGTTTCCGGTTCATTGTCAATAAGCAGCTTTCCGTCGTGGTCGAGGATTTTGGTAAAGAATACCGGTTTGGTGTAAAGGCCGCCGTTGGCAATGGAAGCGAAGGCCGCGGTCAGCTCCAGGTTGGTCACACCTTTTGTGATGCCGCCCAATGCGGTAGCCGCGTTCATGTCGGTATCGGTCAGGGTGGTAATGCCGAAGTTTTTGGCGTATTCCACACCCAGCTGAGGGCTTACGGTTTCCATCATGGTGCGAACTGCAACAATGTTCATGGAGTAGATAATACCATCGCGGATACTGGAGTAGCCGAGATAACCCTGCTTGTACCAGTTTTTAAACGTTTTTCTCCCGACGGTGAACGGCGCGTCATAGTAGACGCTCCCCAGGGTGGCACCGCAGGTATCGAGCGCCGGGGCAAACGCCGTGATGACCTTGAAGGTGGAACCAGGCTGTCTGGTGGTATCGGTTGCACGGTTTAAGGTCAGACTTGCTGTCTTGGTGCCGCGGCCGCCGCTTATGGCCTTGACCTGTCCGGTCTTCTGGTCCATGATGACGAAAGATACCTGTGGCTGCAGCACCTTGCTGGAGCGTTCGCCGATGATGGTATCGCCCTGCTGCAGAATGGCTGCCTTATAGGCCTCAATGTCTGTATCTGCCTCCGCTTCGCTGTTGTAAAGACCCTCCCAGCCTGCGTTCAAAGTGGAGGCGTGCCAGGATTTTAAGTTCTTTTCAGAGAAATGCTCGGTAGTGCCGTCTGCGTGAGTCACGGAAAGACGGTATTCCAGGCTGTAGCGGGCAGCGGAATAGTTGGAAGGATCATTGACCTCTTCATCTACAATGGCCTGAAGAGCCGGATCCTGGGTGGTGTAAATCTGAAGCCCTCCGCTGTAGAGCAGGTTATGAGCCTGGGTTTCCGTGTAGCCAAGCTTTTCCATCAGTGTATCTTTTACCTGCTGGGTCAGCTCATCGGTGAAGTAGCTGTACGGAGTAGAGTTCTCTTTGGAGACATTATCCACCATCTGGATACGGTCATAGACGTCATCTGCCAATGCCTCTTCCTGCTGCTCTTTGCTGATATAGCCCTGTTCAAACATGTACTGCAGGATGACCTTGCGCTTTTCCGCGTTGGCTTCCTGACCGCTGATCGGGTTTAAACGGGATGGGTTCTGGGTGATGCCTGCAATGACTGCACACTCAGAGAGCGTCAGGTCAGAAACATCCTTATTAAAGTAGCGGCGGGCTGCGACTTTGACACCCAGGGCGTTATTGCCTAAGTTGATGGTGTTTAAGTAGTTGGTTAAGATCAGCTTGCGGTCCATGGATTTGGTGAGCTGCAGGGCAAGGTACTGCTCCTGCAGCTTTCTTTCTAATTTGGCTCCGAAGCTTGTCTCCATTCCGCCGTTAAACATGTTGTTCTTGATAAGCTGCTGGGTGATGGTGCTTCCGCCTCCGCGGTTTTCACCGGTCAGTACGCCGACTGCTGCACGGGAAATAGAACGCAGATCGATGCCGTTGTGGGTCCAGAAGCGGGAGTCCTCTATGGCAACGAATGCGTTGATCAGGTCCTTGGGAAGCTCATCGAAGGTTGCTTCTTCCCGGTTTGAGCCTGCTGTTACCAGGGTGTCGGTTAAGTTGCCTGTGCTGTCATATACCGTTGTGGCATAGCCGATGGGGACGATGCTGTCCACATTGAGCTCCGGGGCATTGTCGATGATACCCATGACAATACCGATGCCGATGCTGGATATGACCAGAACGCAGAACAGACAGAGCACGCAGCAGGTCTTTATAAAGGTAAGAAAAATCCGGGAGCGGTATTTGTCGCTTCGGGAGTTTGCGGCCTGCAGACGCTTTTCTGTCGCATCTTTTCCATAATTCATATGGGAATCCTCCTTTGTTGTGGGAATTCTTCGTATAAAAATCCAATTTACGTGATTTGAGTCACCTGCTTGTTTTGCCGTTTTCCGTAACCGTGCAGGCACGTTTCCGGCTTTCTGGTGCTCGTTACATTATATCAAAATGCCCCTTACAATGCAACCATAGCGCTGTTTGTGGCATTCGATGCACCCAGGTCCGAGAAATACATGAACCGTAATATTTCTTGCCAGAACCGTTTTTTATTGGTAAGATAAAGAACGAAACCAACGAATAAGTCAATTTGTGTTATATAGGAAGTATACCCATGATGGAACGATATAAAATCCTTTTTGATGGCGGAGAGGGCGAACTGACCGAGAAAAAGTCCCGTTTCATTGCCACCACAAGACCGGTGGAGAGCGAGGAAGAGGCAGTTGCCTTTATTGATGAAATGAAAAAGAAATACTGGGATGCCAGACATAACTGTTCTGCTTATGTGATCGGCGAGCGGGGACAGGTGCAGCGCTGCAGTGATGACGGAGAACCGGCACAGACTGCAGGCCGTCCAATGCTGGATGTGCTTCTTGGCGCGGAAGTGAAGAATATCTGCGTCGTGGTGACACGTTACTTTGGCGGAACTCTTCTTGGCACCGGAGGCCTGGTCCGCGCCTATTCCGGCGCAGTCCAGGAGGCGCTGAAAAACAGCGTCATTGTGGAGAAATGTCCGGGTGCAGAGCTGAAGATCCATACGGATTACAACGGCATCGGCAAGATCCAGTACATCACCGCCCAGATGGAGATCCCGGTTCTGGACACCCAGTATACCGATGCGGTGGATGTGGTCTGCATGGTGCCGCTGGAAAAAGAGGGCTCCCTGGTGGCCCAGATTACCGAGAAAACGGGTGGCAGGGCAGTGATAACACGGGAAAAAGAGTGCTACTATGGCTTTGCGGGTGGCGAGCTGGTGCTGTTTTAAATTTTAAACAGAAAAATGCAATGCAATGCGGAAAAAACGCTTGCAATCCGTTGAACAGAATGCTATATTTATAAATTGTGATAAGTGACGTGAACTAAGGACCTGGCAACAAGTCCTTAGTTTTTTTGTAAAGCTGATGCAAATGTGCGCTGCGCATTTGCGCCAAAAGAAAGAGGAAGATTACGATTATGAAAATGAAGAGAGAAGACATCCGTAACATCGCGATCATTGCCCACGTTGACCACGGTAAAACGACCCTGGTAGACGAGCTGTTAAAGCAGAGCGGTGTATTCCGTGCGAATCAGGAAGTGGAAGAGCGTGTCATGGACTCCAATGATATCGAGCGTGAGCGCGGAATCACCATCCTTTCCAAGAATACCGCTGTTTTTTATAAAGATAAAAAGATCAATATCATCGACACCCCAGGACATGCAGACTTCGGCGGCGAGGTTGAGCGAGTTCTGAAGATGGTAAACGGCGTTATCCTGGTCGTAGACGCTTACGAGGGTCCGATGCCGCAGACCAAATTCGTTCTGCAGAAGGCCCTGGAACTGGATCTGTCCGTTATCGTCTGCATCAACAAGATCGACCGCCCGGAGGCAAGACCGACTGAGGTGATCGACGAGGTATTAGAACTGTTCATGGATCTGGACGCTTCTGACGAGCAGTTAGACTGCCCGTTTGTATTTGCATCTGCCCGTGCCGGCTTCGCAAAGAAAGAGCTGGACGATCCGGAAGTAGATATGAGCCCGCTGTTTGAGACTATCGTCAATTATATCCCGGCTCCGGAGGGAGATCCGGACGCAGACACCCAGATGCTGATCAGCACCATCGACTACAACGAGTTTGTTGGCCGTATCGGTGTCGGCAAGATCGACAACGGAAGCCTGAAGGTAAACCAGGACTGCGTGATCGTAAACCATCATGATCCGGATAAGATGCGCAGAGTCAAGATCGGTAAGCTGTACCAGTTTGACGGCTTAAAACGTGTTGAGGTCCAGGAAGCAACCATCGGTGATATCGTTGCGGTATCCGGCATTGCAGATCTGCATATCGGTGATACCATCTGTTCCCCGGAAAACCCGGAATCCATTCCGTTCCAGAAGATTTCCGAGCCGACTATCGCCATGAACTTCATGGTCAATGACAGCCCGTTAGCAGGACAGGAAGGTAAGTTCGTTACCTCCCGCCACATCAGAGAGCGTCTGTTCCGCGAGCTGAACACCGATGTCAGCCTGCGGGTTGAGGAAACCGAGTCTCCGGACTGCTTCAAGGTTTCCGGCCGTGGTGAGCTGCATCTGTCTGTCCTCATTGAGAACATGCGCCGTGAGGGCTTTGAGTTTGCGGTCAGCAAGGCTGAGGTTCTTTACAAATACAACGAGCGCAACCAGAAGTTAGAGCCGATGGAGCTGGCTTACGTGGACGTTCCGGAGGAGTTTACCGGTGCAGTTATCCAGAAGCTGACCTCCAGAAAGGGCGAGCTGCAGGGCATGAGCCCGGCAAACGGCGGTTATACCCGTCTGGAGTTCTCCATCCCGTCCAGAGGTCTGATCGGTTACCGCGGTGAGTTTATGACCGATACCAAGGGTAACGGTATCATCAACACCATATTTGACGGCTATGGCCCGTACAAGGGAGACTTAAGCTACCGCAAGACCGGTTCCCTGATCGCTTACGAGAGCGGTGAGACCATTACCTATGGTCTGTTCAACGCACAGGAGCGCGGCATCCTCTTTGTAGGACCGGGCGAGAAGGTTTACTCCGGTATGGTCATTGGCCAGAACCCGAAGACTGAGGATATCGAGGTCAATGTCTGCAAGACCAAGAAGCTGACCAACACCCGTTCCTCCAGTGCCGATGAGGCATTAAAGCTGGTTCCGAAGAAGATCATGAGCCTGGAGCAGTGCCTGGAGTTCATCGATACCGATGAGCTGCTTGAGGTAACTCCGGAGAACCTGCGTATCCGCAAGAAGATCCTGGATCCGACTATGCGTAAGAGAGCATCCTTCAAAAAATAAATACTGCCAGATCCCCCAAAATCTGGTGTGGATTTTTTCAGTCAGGCTATTTCTCGCCACACAACTCCTTCTCTGTTGAGAGGGCGGTTGTGTGGCATTTTTGTATGATAGGAAATTGCGTCCTATCATACAAAAACGCTCCGCGAGGATGCGCACTCGGCGCAAAGGCAGATGGTTGCCGAAGCACCCGCGCCTCGGCGCGAGAATGTGCCTTGGCACATTCTTTTTACTGTGCGCGTTTTGCCGCCATTTGTCGAGCGAATCACTGAATAAATTTTCTCATTTTCCCATAAATATGATAATAGCTGAAAGCTAAATGAAATGGGAAGAGGAGAGAAAATACTATGTCAGAAAAAGTGATTGAAAACAATAAAGTCAGTGTGATCGGGGAAATCATTTCCGGATTTACCTTCAGTCATGAAGTGTTCGGAGAAGGCTTTTATCTGGTGAATGTGGCGGTGAACCGTCTGAGTGAGCAGGCTGACATCATTCCGCTGATGATTTCCGAGCGGCTTTTAGATGTAAAGGAAGATTACATTGGCTGCACGGTGGAGGCCATTGGCCAGTTCCGTTCCTATAACCGCCATGAGGGCATCAAGAACCGTCTGGTGTTGTCTGTGTTTGTCCGCGAGATCCATTTCATGGAGAAGTTTACGGATTACACCAAGACAAACCAGATCTTTCTGGATGGTTATATCTGTAAAGCGCCGGTGTACCGGAAAACGCCGCTTGGCCGTGAGATCGCGGATCTTTTGCTGGCCGTAAACCGTCCCTACGGCAAATCTGATTACATTCCGTGTATTGCCTGGGGCAGAAATGCCCGGTTTGCATCCGGCTTTGAGGTTGGAACCCGGGTGCGGGTCTGGGGCCGTGTCCAGAGCCGGGAATACACAAAAAAGCTCAGTGAGACAGAGTGTGAGAAGCGTGTGGCCTATGAAGTTTCCATCAGCAAGCTAGAGGAGGGGGAACCGGAAAACGAAACTGCGTAACAGATTTACTTGCAAACGGCGTGGGAATGTGGTAGGATAAGGACGCTTGTATCAGAGAGATCAATGATTCTGACGGAGCGGTCTGTGTGAACAGGAAGTTCCCGAATGCTAAGAAAAACAGAGGTGCAAAAGCGATGAGTACAGGAAGACTAGAGGTCATCTGCGGCGAAGACAGCTCAGGAAAGACAGCGATGGCCCTTGGCAGGGCGCTTCAGGCGCTCACAGAGCAGAAAACCGTGATCGTGATCCAGTTTTTGAAAGGCAGTGAAAAAACTGGAAATCTGGAAGTGCTAAAGCGAATGGAGCCGGAACTCAAAGTATTCCGGTTTGAAAAGTCAGACCGTTATTTTGCGGAGCTGAGCGACGCGGAAAAGAAAGACGAAGAGATCAATATCCGCAATGGTTTAAACTATGCGAAGAAGGTACTGACCACAGAAGAATGCGATCTTCTGGTGCTTGATGAGGCCCTTGGCCTGGTGGACCAGAATATTGTGACGGAAGAAGAAATGTCGGGTATCTTAAGCTGCCGTGACCAGGTTCAGGTCATTGTGACCGGCAAGGTACTGCCGGAAGGTCTCAGCCGCATTGCAGATAAAGTTGAGACAGTGGATTGCTGCAAATAAGACGCAGTAAACTTGACAATTAAATAGGTTGATGCTAGTATTATACATAAACAGGCAAGTAGAGGTTGCGCGAAGCATGAGTAAAGGATCTGATGCACCAGAAGCAGAAGATGATTCCTGAAAGGGTGGGCGCCGAAGATACAGGACGGACTGGACGTCATTTATCTGGGTACAGGGTGAACAATCCTGTAACTGTCATCCGACCGGATGGAGAGCTACTTAAAGCAGAAAGCACATAGCGACTTTAAGGGGCTGACTGAAATTTGTCAGTCCCTTTTTTACGCCGTTACAAACACATAAGGAGGAAAAAATCATGGCTATTTTTGAGGGCGCAGGCGTTGCACTGGTAACCCCGTTTACAGAATCTGGAGAGGTAAATTATGAGAAACTTGAGGCACTGTTAGAGGAGCAGATCGCAGGCGGTACCGACGCGATCATTGCATGCGGCACTACCGGTGAGTCTGCTACCATGAGCCATGAGGAGCATCTGGATGTCATCCGTTTCACCTGCAAGGTAGTAAACAAGCGTGTCCCGGTGATCGCAGGTACCGGTTCTAACTGCACAAGAGAAGCCATCCATCTCTCAAAAGAGGCTGAGAAGGCCGGAGCAGACGGATTGCTGCTGGTAACTCCGTACTACAACAAGGCAACCCAGAATGGCCTGATCGCACATTATACCGCTATCGCAGAGTCGGTAGGTATTCCGTGTCTGTTATACCATGTTCCGACCCGTACCGGTCTCACCATGAAGCCGGAAACCATCGTAAAGCTCTGCCGTGAGGTTCCGAACATTGTCGGTGTAAAGGAGGCAAGTGGCAGCTTCTCCGCAATCGCTGAGATCATGCATCTGGCAAACGGCTGCGTAGACCTCTACTCCGGCAACGATGACCAGATCGTTCCGCTGCTGGCTATGGGCGGAAAGGGCGTTATTTCCGTTCTGTCCAACGTAGCACCGAGACAGACTCACGAAATCTGTGAGAATTTCTTCAAGGGCGATATCCAGAAGAGCTGTCAGATGCAGCTGGACGCTATCCCGTTAATCAATGCTCTGTTCTGCGAGGTTAACCCGATTCCGGTAAAAGCAGCGCTGAACATGATGGGAAGGGAAGCCGGCCCGCTCAGACTTCCGCTGACTGAGATGGAGCCGCAGAATCAGGAACGCCTGAAAAAAGCAATGCAGGAGTACGGAATTCTGTAAAGAATAAAAATTGCACGGGAGGACTGATTCAAATGGTTAAAATGATTATGCATGGCTGCAATGGCGCCATGGGACGCACCATCACCGGCCTTGCCAAAGAGATGGACGGTATTGAGATTGTAGCGGGAATTGATGTAAATCCGGTTGTATTAAGTGACTATCCGGTATTTGCTTCTTTAGAGGAATGCAATGCAGAGGCAGATGTGATCGTAGATTTTGCATCCGCAAAGGCAGTGGATCATTTGTTAGACTACTGCGGCGCGCATAAGATGCCGTTAGTGCTGTGCACCACCGGACTTTCTCCGGAGCAGATTGAGAAAGTGAAGGAAACCAGTAAAAAGACCGCAATTCTGCGTTCTGCCAATATGTCCCTGGGTATCAACACCCTCATGAAGCTGGTGCAGGACGCAGCAAAGGTTTTGGCAAATGCCGGCTTTGACATCGAGATTGTGGAGAAGCATCATAACAAGAAGCTGGATGCGCCGAGTGGCACTGCACTGGCCCTGGCTGATTCTATCAACGAGGCTATGGATGAACGTTATCATTACAAATATGACAGAAGCACAGAGCGTGTACGCCGTGACGAGAACGAAATCGGCATTTCTGCCGTGCGCGGCGGCACCATTGTGGGTGACCACGATGTGATCTTTGCAGGAACCGATGAGGTAATCACCTTCAGTCATACTGCTTACTCCAAGGCTATCTTCGGAAAAGGAGCACTGCAGGCTGCGCTGTTTCTGGCAGGAAAAGAGCCTGGAATGTATGATATGCAGGATGTGATCGGCTGAGCAGCCGGCAAAAAGGCAAGTATGCCGTGGAGCAACAAACAGGAAGACACCGCCTTAGGTTAAGCGTAAGGCGGTGTCCTTCGCTTTTCCATAGGAGGAATTTTGATCAGAAAATGGAATCGAGCGTGCAGCCGTTGGAGAAAAATATGCATTCGGCGTTTGGCGCGGAAGTATCAGCGGGTGCGGAAAATCCGGCGTTTCCGGACATGTCTGGCAGTAATGCTTTGTTTGGAGCTTCTAACTGGCGCAGGAATGTTCTGGAACAGGAATCGGCCGGAATTAAACCTGATGCGCCGGGAAGAGTTCTGTGAGGTGGAGCTGATCCCAAAGACTGTCGCGGACAGACAGGATGTTGCCGATGCCGGGAAAACCGGAGAATCCGGCGCTGCCGGTAAGGATGAGGCTGCAAAAAACCAGGATATTTATGGTATCCGGCTGGATTGGAAAGCCCTGGAGGTTCAGTTTTATCACCGGAAGGATGTAATACAGAAGCCATGAGACCGCATCAGGCCTGTTGCCTGTGCACAAAATACAGAATAAAAAAATGTATTGCAATTCAAATGCCCATGTATTATAATTTCTTCTGAAATTAACTTCTTTTATTTATAACACTTATAAATGCACAGAGAGGAATACAAAAGCCGATGGAAGAAAAACGCTTGCTGAATCCAGATGAGCTGCACGAGGAGTGTGGCGTATTCGGAATGTACGATTTTGACGGCAATGATGTGGCATCCGAGATTTATTACGGACTGTTTGCATTGCAGCACCGGGGGCAGGAGAGCTGCGGAATTGCGGTCAGTGACACAGAGGGACCGAAGGGGAAGGTAGATGCGTATAAGGGGATGGGGCTTTGTAATGAGGTGTTCACACCGGACATCTTAGAGGGGTTACACGGAAACATTGGTGTGGGACATGTGCGTTACTCCACTGCCGGAAGCAGTACCCGTGAGAACGCGCAGCCGCTGGTACTGAATTATGTAAAAGGTACCCTGGCGCTGGCCCACAACGGAAACCTGGTCAATGCGCCGGAATTGAGAAGAGAGCTGGAATACAACGGCGCTATTTTCCAGACTACCATTGACTCAGAAGTGATTGCGTACCATATCGCGCGTGAGCGTGTGCGCACATCCTCCGTTGAGGAAGCAGTAGCCAATGCCATGAAAAAGATCAAGGGCGCTTACTCCCTGGTCATCATGAGCCCGCGTAAAATGATCGGTGCCAGAGATCCGTTTGGCTTTAAGCCTCTCTGTATCGGTAAAAAAGAGAATGCCTACATTCTGGTATCCGAGAGCTGCGCTCTGGCTACTATCGATGCGGAGTTTGTTCGTGATGTAGAGCCGGGTGAGATTGTTACCATTACAAAGGATGGCATCAGATCCGATAAGAGTATGTGTCTGCCGGATGCAAAGAAGCAGGCCAGATGTGTGTTCGAATATATTTATTTCGCAAGACCGGACAGTGTGTTTGACGGTGTGAGTGTTTACCATTCCCGCCTTCATGCAGGCCGTTGCCTGGCAATTGATTCCCCAGTGGATGCCGACATCGTGGTTGGTGTGCCGGAATCCGGCAATGCAGCAGCCCTGGGCTATTCTATGGAGTCCGGCATTCCGTACGGAACTGCATTTGTGAAAAACTCTTATGTGGGGCGTACCTTCATCAAGCCGAAGCAGAGCAGCCGTGTGTCTGCGGTAAAAGTTAAACTGAATGTGTTAAAGGAAGCAGTGGCAGGAAAACGCGTCATCATGATCGATGACTCCATTGTCCGTGGTACCACCAGTCATCTCATTGTGAAGATGCTGCGGGATGCCGGGGCAAAGGAGGTTCATGTGAAGGTCAGCGCACCGCCGTTTCTGCATCCGTGTTATTTCGGAACAGATATTCCATCGGAAGATCAGCTGATCGCCAGCGGACGCACCATAGAGGAAATCCGCCAGATCATCGGGGCAGATTCCTTATCTTATTTAAAGATGGAGCGCCTTTCAGAGCTGTCCGAGGGACTTCCGATCTGTACTGCATGTTTTAGCGGAGATTATCCGTTAGACCCGCCGCAGGAAGACATCCGCGGCGAATACACCAAATAAATCATTAATCACGAAATTGGAGGGTTCTCTATGAACGACAGATACCAAAGCCCGTTGTCTGAGCGCTATGCAAGCAGGGAGATGCAGTATATCTTCTCCCCGGACAAGAAATTCAAAACCTGGAGAAAACTGTGGATCGCACTGGCAGAGACCGAGAAGGAGCTTGGACTGCCGATCACCCAGGAGCAGATTGACGAGTTAAAGGAGCATGCTGAGGAGATCAACTATGAAGTAGCAAAGGAGCGCGAGCGTCTGGTGCGCCATGATGTCATGTCCCACGTATATGCCTATGGACAGCAGTGCCCGAAGGCAAAGGGCATCATCCATCTGGGAGCAACCTCCTGCTATGTTGGTGATAACACCGATCTGATCATCATGACCGAAGGCTTGAGACTGGTCCGCAAAAAACTCATCAACGTGATGGCAGAGCTGGCAAAATTTGCTGACAAATACAAAAACCAGCCGACCCTGGCGTTCACTCATTTCCAGCCGGCTCAGCCGACGACAGTCGGCAAACGTGCAACCCTGTGGTTAAACGAGCTCTGTCTGGATCTTGAGGATCTGGATCATGTGCTTTCTAGCATGAAGCTGCTTGGTTCCAAGGGAACTACCGGTACTCAGGCAAGCTTTTTAGAGCTGTTTGAGGGCGACCATGAGAAATGCCGCAAGGCAGACCAGATGATCGCAGAGAAGATGGGCTTTTCTGCATGCTATCCGGTATCCGGACAGACCTACTCCCGCAAGGTAGATACCCGTGTGTTAAATATTCTGGCAGGTATTGCCCAGAGTGCTCACAAGTTCAGCAACGATATCCGTCTGCTGCAGCACTTAAAGGAAGTGGAAGAGCCGTTTGAGAAAAATCAGATCGGTTCCTCCGCCATGGCCTACAAGAGAAACCCAATGCGCAGCGAGCGTATTGCATCTCTTTCCAATTATGTGATGAGTGACGTGATGAACCCGATGATGGTGGCTTCCACTCAGTGGTTTGAGCGTACTCTGGATGACTCCGCAAATAAGCGTCTGAGCATTCCGGAGGGCTTCCTGGCAATCGACGGTATCCTGGATCTGTACTTAAATGTTGTAGATGGCCTGGTTGTATATCCGAAGGTTATCGAGAAGCATTTCATGGCAGAGCTGCCGTTCATGGCAACCGAGAACATCATGATGGATGCGGTAAAGGCCGGCGGTGACCGTCAGGAGCTGCATGAGCGTATCCGCCAGCTTTCCATGGAGGCAGGCAGAAACGTGAAGGAGAAGGGGCTGGACAATAATCTGTTAGAGCTCATTGCCGCAGATCCGGCATTCGGACTTTCTCTGGATGAGCTGAAGGCATGTATGGAGCCGTCCCGCTATGTGGGCCGCGCACCGAAGCAGGTAGACGAGTTCCTGACCGAAGTAGTGAATCCGATCCTGGAATCAAATAAAGAAGATCTCGGCATGACAGCTGAAATAAATGTTTAAGGGCGCTGCACTGATAAATACCAATAAGTTTCATTAATAACAAGAGGTGGGCAGATTAGAAAATCTGTCTGCCTTTTTGTGTTTGCGTATTGATTTTAGTGCAGGAATCTTATATACTGTTAATGTTTGCAGAGCAGAAGGCTCTGCCTGAATTTGAAGATAGCAGGTAACTGGAAAAGTAAGGAACAGTTACGGCAGCAGTTATAACGAAGGAGACTGATTATGTCAAAGGTAGATGTAGTTATTGGATGTTTTTATGGCGACGAAGGTAAGGGTAAAGTGATCGATTATCTTGCAGCGAATGCAGATATCGCTGTCCGCGCAACCGGCGGTGATAACGCAGGTCATACGATCGAGGCTAACGGAGTAAAATATGCAATGCGTCTGATTCCGTCCGGAATCCTGTCCGGTCATACCATTGGCGTAATCGGCAACGGAGTTGTTATGAATCCGCAGGTGCTGTTGGGAGAAATTGAAAACTTAAAGGCACACGGCTATGATATTGACAACCATTTAAAAATCAGTGATAAGACCCATGTGATCCTGCCGTACCATCCGATGCTGGACCGCGCATTAGAGAAAGCAAGAAAGGCATCCAAGATCGGCACCACCTGCAGAGGTATCGGACCTACCTACTGTGATAAGTACGAGCGTGCTGGCTTAAGAGTCGAGGATCTGTATGCAGATAATTTCAAGAGCCATCTCGAGGAGCTGGTCGAGTCCAGAAAAGCACTCTTAAAGTTCTACGATCCGGAAGACACCACCATCGACGAAAAACTGAACTTTGAGGATGTATACAAGACCTACTGTGAGTACGCAGAGCAGTTAAAGCCGTATGTGTGCGATACCGTAACCTATCTGCACAAGGCACTGGAGGAGGATAAGAGAGTCATTGTAGAAGGTGCTCAGGCAACCCTGCTTGATATCGACTTTGGTTCCTACCCGTATGTAACCTCTTCTAACCCGACCATCGGCGGAATCATCACCGGTACCGGTTTAAGCGCATCTGATATCGGTAATGTATACGGTATTATTAAAGCTTATTCCAGCCGTGTCGGCGAGGGCCCGTTCGTAACCGAGCTGTTAGATGAGACCGGCGACCGCATCCGTGATCTTGGTCATGAGTACGGTACTGTAAGCGGCAGACCGAGACGCTGCGGCTGGCTGGATCTCGTAACCTTGAAATACGCAAAGCGTCTGAATGGCCTGACCGGAATTTCCGTAAACCACTTAGACACCATCGGCAAATTTGACAAGATCAAAGTCTGCGTAGCATACGATTGCAACGGCGTGCAGACCGAGGACTTCTCAACCAACTTAAAGTTCCTGCAGAGCTGCAAGCCGGTATACAAAGAGTTCGACGGAAACTTCGGTGACCTGTCCGGCTGCAAGACCTTCGAGGATCTCCCGGAGAACGCAAAGGCATATATCAACTTCATCGAAGAGTATACCAAGACCCCGGTTAAGTTTATCGGAACCGGTGCCGGCCGTGAGGCAATGATCGTAAGACTGTAAATTGCAATTATAGGACGGAACGAATAAAAGTTCGGAAGAGAAAGAGACCGCTTTCCGGGATTTTCACATATCGTTGTTTGCTTGCTCTCACAACACGCGTTCGCCTGCATCGGACTACATCCGCTGCATTCGTACACGTGTGTTCAAGATGCAAACACCTGATATGCTGAAAATCCCGGAAAGCGGTCTCATTCACTTCCTGCTGTATTGGCTCCGCTACAAAAAAGTAACTGCAGCCCATATTAACTCTTCCACAAAAATAAAACACAGCCAGAACGCTACTATCAGATAAAAGCCAGATTTACAGGCTTTCGTCAGCAACGTTCTGGCTATGTTTATTATTGTAGAATAGCCAGTACAGCAGAAGTTTCGGGGCGGTCATGCAGAACAAGTAGACACATTGGAATTTTCTTTGTGCGCGAGCATAGCGCCAGACCGGAGACCCTTGTCTGAGTGTGCAAAGCGCACGAGTTTGGGTCGCAGGTCTGGCAATAGGCGGCGGAGCGCACGAAGTACAAAATTCCACTCAGTGTCTGCGGTTCTGTATGACCGCCCCGGAACTTCGAACCTTATTTGGTTTTATGAAGCAATTTTTATATCTGAACGGAATTGTTTTGTGTACCGAGTGCTTCTGCTAGCTGTTTTCGCGCGCTTTCCGGTGATTCCTGCAGGGCTGCGGCAAATTCCTCGCAGAGCAGGCGCCCGACTTTGCTCAGGAAATCCTTGTCTGTGGTACCAAGTCTTTTTCCGGAACGGATCAGGCGAAGTTCTTTTTCGTGAATTTCTTTTAACAGCTGCAGGTGATGTTCTATCTTGGAGGAAGAGAGCAGTTCCTGATAATGCGCAATGATAAGTGCTGTTTTGGTGGAATGACAGGGGCGGGCTTTCATCTGGTTCAGTTTTTTCAGATATTCGCCTGCTTCCTGGGCGGAAAGGGAATGACGCAGCGCGTCTTCTTTATCAGTCGGCACATAGATATGTTCATCGCCGGATCTGAAAACCGGGCGCAGCGTGTAATAAATTTTTTCACTATCGGGTAAAAATGCGACCTTTCCAATAGATTCAATGGTGTAGACACCTTTATTGCGGTAAATGACAGATTGTCCGGTCTGGTAGTTCATGTGTGATCGGCCTCCTTTAAATGGAAAAACAGTTTTTAGCAACTATTCATATTTTAGCATAAAAATTAACAAAATTTCAAAGGTAGAATTGTATGAAATTCACAAAGCATGTTGTGGGCAAAATGACGGTGGAGCTTGCTATTTCCAGGAGGCAATGATAAAATTAAAATATATGTATTGGTTTATATGAGAACTAAGGGTTTGTTCCAAATGAAGAGATCCGGGAAAATCTGATTTTAGTATTGAAAAGTGCAAAAACTCAATGCAGTTCGAAATATGATTGAAAAATAGCAGGAGAATCATGAAACTGAAAAATATACTGATAGTTGTGGAAGACATCGAAAAATCAAAGAAGTTTTATCACGACCTCTTCCATTTGGATGTGATCCTGGATCAGGATGGGAATGTGATTTTGACAGAAGGGCTGGTATTGCAGCAGAAGGTTATATGGAAACGATTTCTCGGTAAAGAGATTATAGAGAAGAGTAATTCCTGTGAGCTTTATTTTGAGGAACCGGATCTGGAAGGTTTTGTGGAAAAGTTAGATCGGTTGTATCCGTCTGTTCAGTATGTGAACCGCCTTATGACGCACAGCTGGGGGCAGAAAGTGGTCAGATTTTACGATCTGGATGGGAATCTGATCGAGGTGGGAACACCGATGTAGGTGGGAAGAAGTCATGTGGAACTGGCTTATATGAAAGGTAGACTACGGAGTATGGGTTGCTTATTTATATTCCGTAGTCTATTTTTTCTTGATAGGAAATCGCGTCCTATCATATAAAACGCTCCGCGAGGAAGCGCCAAGGCACATTCTTTTTTGTATTATAGCTGTTGTGATATTTTTTTAATCTCAATCCGATACTCCTTGCTTGCCTCGCCTTCCAACTTCTGAAGAAAATGCCGGTTCAAAAAGTTATCGTCTTCATCGGAGCGGATGGCCGATCCATTCCAGGGTTCTACACATAAGAACGGTGCTTTGGTGGCGGCTGCGGTCCAGAAGGCAACGGTGGCAAAATCCGGGTAGGAGACTTCCACGCCGTATCCGGTGGCTGGATTTTTCAGTGTCACTTTTTTGGAACGCAGATCCGTAAAGAAAATGGCATCATTCGCGAAAAGTTCGTGGGTCAGCGGGATGACGGCTGCGTGATCCAGGATCGGGGTACAGGAGTTCATGTTGAATTCCATGCGGTTTAAGTCATAGGAGTGATATCCGGCGGTTTCTTCCTGTTCAAATTCCAGAACGTAATCTTCGAATCGTTCCCCGGACTGCAGAGGACAGTTGAAGCCGGGATGGGCACCAAGCTGGTAGTACATGGGCTTAGTATCTGGATTGGTTACGGTGTAGTGAAGCTGAAGGCCGTCTCCGGTCAGCGTATAAGTCAGTTTTAGCTGAAATGCAAACGGATAGCTGGCCCGGGTTTCCGGGGAGTCGGTGAGGGTGAAGGAAGCCTCCTGCTCGGACAAAACAGATACAGTAAAGTCTGCGTTCCGGCAGAAGCCGTGTTTGGGAATGGTGTAGATCTTGCCATTTAGCGTATATTTGCCGTCACGGCAGTTTCCCACGGTTGGAAACAGGAGCGGAGAGCAGCTTTTCCAGTGCGCCGGATCCCGCTGCCAGATATATTCTGTGCCGGATCCGCTTTTCAGAGAAATAAGTTGTGCCCCGATGGAATCAATCAGGGCTGTCATTGTGTGGCTTTTTAAGGTTACGATCATAGTAAGTTTCCCCCTGTATCATGATAATTCGTGACTGTTCAGTACCTTCACAGTCACGAGCAAAAATCCATGAAAAATTGCCTGCGGTAATGGGATTTTTGCCTACCCGCCTATGTTTTCTTACGGTCAGCGCAGTAAATGCGCAGACCTACTGAACAGTTACGATAGTTCTATTATAGCGGATCACGGAAAAAAGAA
The DNA here is from genome assembly GCF_003480315.1 of Clostridium sp. AM33-3. GTDB lineage: Bacteria > Bacillota > Clostridia > Lachnospirales > Lachnospiraceae > Brotaphodocola. The sequence continues at coordinate 65,652 of NZ_QUIV01000007.1, forward strand.
AAGGATAACCGCTAACTTGCTATTTCCTATGTGCAATGATAGAATCGATATATTCGCAGGAGCAAAAATCAGAGAATAGAAGCTGAAATAAGCCGGGGAAAATACAGATTCAGACTCCAGGGTGTGATTAGAGAAAGGGAGGAGACAGCGGATGATAATTCAGAAAATTGTGATAGCCGGGGCAGGAACCATGGGGTCTTCCATGGCACAGATTTATGCAGAGTATTTTGACGATGTGGTTTTGTACAACCACAGGCAGGAGACGCTGGAGCTGGCGAAGGAGCGGATCGAAAGCAATGTGGCAACACTTGTGGAAACAGGCAATCTGACGAAAGAAAAGGCAGGCAGTCTGCTTGGTGCATTGTCTTATACCACTTCTATGGAATGCTTCAAAACCTGTGATTTTGTGGCAGAGAATCTCTCTGAAAACCTGGAGATTAAGGATGATTTTTATAAAAAACTCTCTGAAGTAATCAGTAATACTGCGGTGATCACCACAAATACCTCGGGAATGTCCATCAATCTTCTTTCCCGGTCGGTGAAGTGGCCGGAGCGTTTTATCGGGATGCACTGGTTTAATCCACCACATCTGGTGCCACTCATTGAAATCATCAAAGGAGAAAAGACAAGAGAAGATGTAGCGCAGACGGTTTATGATTTAAGTCTGAAAATCGGGAAAAAGCCAGTTCTGGTAAACCGGGATATTCCGGGATTTGCCGCAAACAGGCTTCAGTTCGCAATACTCCGGGAGGCGCTGGATCTGGTAGCGCAGGGGGTCGTGAGCGCGGAAGGTATTGATGATGTCATGAAATATGGACTTGGATTCCGCTACGCCTGTCTTGGACCGTTGGAAGTAGCAGATTTTGGTGGTCTGGACACCTTCACCCACATCAGCAGCTATCTGATGAAAGACTTGTGCGATTCCAAAGAAGTGCCGGAGTTGATGCAGGCACATTTTGATGCAGGCGAGTACGGTGTCAAGAGTGAAAAGGGCTTTTACGATTACAGCGACGGACGGGCAAAAGAAGCAACAAAGGAGAGGGATGAGAAGTTTTTGAAGGTGTATCAGGCTTTATATGGAAGCAAATAGAAACACAATTTAAAAGGCAAACCATGTGACAATTCTGTCAATACCTTGACTAATTTTTGTATATTCAGTAAAATGATGCTATATGCAAGATGAAACTGCGGAACTTTCCGCACAAAAAGGCAGACTATGAAGCGGCAGAAAGGTGTGGACAGACGTATGAAATTAAATCGTACAACCCAGAGGACCATAGAGATTCTGGAGCTGATCTCCCAGAAACCGGAGGGAGTATCACTTGATGAGCTTTGTGACCGCCTGGAGCTTCCAAAGACCAGTGCCTATGATATTGTTACCACACTGGAGGCACTTGGCATGGTCCAGATCAACTGGGGGCAGAAGAAGCGGTATACCATCGGGCTCACGGCATATCGCATCGGCATTAATTACACCAACAACTTAAATATCATGAATATCATGGAGCCGGAGCTGAAGAAGTTTGCCCATGAGATCGGGAAGACTGTATTTTTCGGAGTGAGATCCGATATTGAGGTGGTTTATATCTGCAAGTTTGAACCGGAAAATCCCATTATCACGACTGCCACGGTGGGAAGCCGAATTCCCATGTACTGCACATCACTTGGAAAGGCTATTCTGGCCTACAGTGAGCCGGAGATTCTGCAGCCGCTTTTGAAACGTATGACGTTTGTGAAGCGGACGGAGCACACGATCACGGATCCGGACCGGCTTATGCAGGAACTTGAACAGGTGCGGGAGCAGGGCTTTGCGCTGGATGCCCGTGAGATGGAGGAGCATGCAGAATGCGTGGGAGCACCGGTATTTGGGGCAGATGGAGGACTGGTGGGAGCAGTCAGTGTTTCAACGTTGTACCGGGATGTCGTCAACTATGAAGAATTGGGGCAGGTTGTATTAAATAAAGCAAGGCAGCTTTCGGAAATGCTGGGGTATATCCGGTAACAAAATCGTTCAGGAGAAGGAGAAGAGTGACATGCGAAAAGAACAGGTTTTATCCAGAATGAGAGAAGAATGTCTCATTGCAGTGATTCGCGCGAAAAACCCGGAACAGGGAGAGAAAATTGTTGAGGCGGTCATTGCGGGGGGCATTCATTTTATTGAAATCACCATGACTATGGATGAGGGAAATCCGGTAGAATTTATCTCTGCCATGGCAGAAAAATACCGGAACGATGACCGTATTGTGATCGGTGCGGGAACGGTGCTGGATCCAGAGACCGCAAGACAGGTTATTTTGGCCGGAGCGAACTATGTGGTGAGCCCGGGACTGAATCTGGACACCATTAAACTTTGCAACCGTTACCGGATACCGATGCTGCCGGGTGTTATGACCCCGACGGAAGCCATTGCTGCGCTGGAAGCAGGCTGCGATGTGATCAAACTCTTTCCGGGCAATATCCTGGGACCGGCGGCTATCAGCACGTTTAAAGGGCCGCTTCCGCAGGGAGAATTTATGCCGTCCGGCGGTGTGGATGTAGATAACGTGGACAAGTGGATCAAGGCCGGAGCCTATGCCGTTGGAACCGGAAGCAGCCTGACAAAGGGAGCGAAGTCTGGAGATTATGCGGCAGTGACAGCCAAAGCGAAGGAGTTTACAGCAGCGGTGAAGATAGCCCGCAGCAAATAAAGCAGGTATTTTGGAGTATTGACGGAAGATGGAGGATAACAATATGGCAAAAATTGTGACCATGGGGGAGATTATGCTCAGATTATCGACCCCGGGCAATGAAAAATTTATACAGGCAGATGAATTTGATATCAATTACGGCGGCAGCGAGGCCAATGTAGCAGTATCGCTGGCCAATTATGGATACAACACGGAATTTGTGTCCGCAATTCCGGACAATCCGATCGGTGACTGCGCGGTCGCAGCTCTTCGCAAATACAATGTAGGAACAACATTTATTTCCCGCAGCGGTGACCGCCTCGGCATCTATTATCTGGAGCCTGGATCATCTGTGCGTCCGTCCAATATCGTGTACGACCGTGCCGGATCTTCCATTGCCTGTGCGCAGGCAGAGCTGTTTGATTTTGATGCGATCTTTGCGGATGCGGACTGGTTTCATTTTACCGGCATCACGCCGGCACTGTCAGACAGCGCGGCCAGGCTGACGGAAGAGGCATTAAAGGCAGCGAAAGCACATGGCCTTACCGTGTCTGTGGATTTAAATTTCCGCAAAAAGCTCTGGTCTCAGGAAAAGGCCCGCGAGATCATGACCAACCTTATGCAGTATGTAGATGTCTGCATCGGCAATGAGGAGGACGCAGAGAAGGTGCTTGGATTTAAGCCGGAGGGCAGTGATATCATGTCCGGCAACCTGGAACTGTCCGGCTACATGAATATTTTCGGACAGATGGCGGACCGTTTTGGATTCCGCTATATTGCAAGTTCTCTGCGTGAGAGCCACAGCGCATCCAATAATGGCTGGTCTGCCTGCATCATGGATGGAAAGACAAAGGAATTTTATCATTCCAGAAAATACACCATCGCGCCGATCGTGGACCGTGTGGGTGGCGGTGATGCCTTTACCTCCGGACTCATCTGCAGTCTGCTGGATGGAAGGGATATGAAGGCGGCTCTGGAATTTGGAACTGCGGCTGCAGCCCTGAAGCACACCATTCCGGGTGATTTTAATCTGGTGACCCGGTCTGAGGTGGAAAAGCTGGCCGGTGGAGACAGCTCCGGCAGAGTACAGCGGTAATCTTAAAAATGCCATTCGCTGCGTGTCAGACACGTGCGGATGGCATTTTTGCGTTATGGATTGGTGCGGATTACTGCGGGCCGATGTATTGATCACTGCCAAAGCCAAGGATCAGCTTGAAGATCGGATTTAAAAAGAACAGTCCGATGGTAAAGCCTGTGCCGTGGCCGAAAGCCCTGGCCAGCTTGTTCAGAGCGACAATGTTGATGATGGTGACAGCCAGTAAAATGGCAGAGCCGAGAACAGAGAAAATCCCATCAAAAGACTTCAGCATACCGCCGATCACGGTTCCGAATAATACAAACCAGTAAATGTTAGCGTTCCAGGTAAATTTGTACTGGGTATACGTGTTATAACATGGTATGATGGCTTTCCATCCCGGCTCACCGGCCTTTTCGAAGATCTGCCAGTATGCAACAACCTGAAGGATATACCATCCAATGACGAGGATGAGAATGCTTCCAAGACTTGCGAGGAGTAAACCTGTATAAGCCATATGAGATACCGTCCTTTCTCTTTAGTATACGGTCAGTATAAGTTACAGCAGAAAAATAGTCAACAATAGAAAGATTTTTTCTGAATAATTACGGATTATTACGGTTTTCTTACTTCACTTGACCCTGGAACTGTTCCAGGGTGTAGAGTCAGTATTGTCAGAAACAACGACGAGTGAAAGGAGAAATGAAGATGAAAAAACATACAAAAACAATGCTGATCCCTTGTGCAGCAGCAGCGCTGACGCTTGGAAGTTCCATGATGGCTTTTGCAGCCACCGGCTGGTTACAGGAGGATGAAATCTGGCACTATTATGACCGGAACGGAGATGAGGTAACTTCAGCCTGGAAAAAATCCGGCAATGACTGGTTCTGGCTGGACGAGGACGGAGAGATGGCAGTTAGCCAGTTGGTGGAGGACAATGACAATTACTATTATGTCAATGAGCGTGGTGCCATGGTGCGGAACCAGTGGAGAGAACTGGAAAACAATGATCCGCAGGATGATGACGATTCTGATACCGTATGGTATTATTTCGGTGCTGACGGAAAAGCTTACAAAGCGAAGGATTCCGGAAGAGTGAATTTTAAGACCATTGTCCGTGCAGACGGTGCAACGAAAAAGTATGCGTTTGATGAGGAAGGAAAGATGCTCTACGGCTGGATCGATGAACAGGGTGAGCGTCAGACCGGCGATGACGCATGGCAGACCGGCGTGTATTATCTGGGAGGACCGGACGATGGTGCCATGAGAAGCCATCAGTGGGAACGTCTGGACGCGGTGGATGATGATCAGACGAACGATGAGTTCCAGGATTGGTACTGGTTCTATTTCAATGCCAACGGCAAGAAAGCGGCAGATACGAAAAAGACCATCAACGGACGCAAGTATTACTTTGAGGAATACGGAAATGCACGCTTCAGCTGGTATGCAACCTCCAGCAATGCTTCTGTTGCAACTCCGAGCTTCTACAGTCCGATCCAGGACAGCTGGATGTCTGTTGGCTGGTTCAAGACTGTGCCGGGCGAGGAGACGGATCCGGAAGGATACTCTGACGGTGACGAGCGCTGGTATTATGCGGAGAAGGATGGAGATGTAGTAAAGAGCCGTATTAAGAAGATCAATGGTTATTACTATGCATTTGATGAATACGGCAAGATGCTGGAAGGTCTTTACAAGCTGGAAGTATCGGATAAGGATATTCTGTCCTACACAGAAATCGAGAGCGAGAATGATCTGCCTGAGGATGGCGATATCGAGGAGGTTTATTACTTTGGAGGAAACTCCAAGGCAGGCGCTATGAAGACCGGAACGACGACTCTTGATATTGATGGTGAGCGTTACACCTACAACTTCCGCAAGAGCGGTGATGAGCGCGGACAGGGCTATCATGGCATTGAGGATGGCGTGATCTATGAGAAGGGCAAACGCCTGGAAGCTGATAAGGATGAGAAGCTGAAGAAAGTGGAGTGGGATGGTGAGACATACCTGGTCAACACTTCCGGTAAGATCCAGAAAAATAAGAAGAATGCGAAAGATGCCGATGATCGTTATTACTGCACTGACAGCAAGGGCATTGTTACCTACGAAGGAATGGAGAAGAAAAGCGAAAAATAACTGAGAATATTGCAGCAACCATCACATAATGAAAGAAAACTCTCTGCATAATAGAAAGGACGAGCCGCAAATCGGCACGTCCTTTTTAATGACTGGATAAAGGAAGAAATAACTGCAGATAATAGCACTGCTTCTGATCGCGGATCCCCTGCAGGACAAAGGTTGAAAACAGCTGTGGGCAGACCGGCAGGTGGTTTTGTCTGGCATAGGTCATCAAAAACTGCACAGTCGAAAGTGATGGAACACGCTCCTGGGAAGCACAGAAGGTTGACAGATAGCGGGTTTTGGAATCTGTGATCGGAATATCTGCTGTGATTGGATAATCGGTATATTCTGCCATATCCTCATGCAGAAGCAGCTGGGAATTCTGATAGTCCAGGGTCAGGGACGCAGATTTCGTTTCTGCATGGATCTGGTATTCATCAAACAGGTACAAGTTATCCAGGCCTGCATGTTCCCTGGTATACTGAAACCATTGCTCAATTCCATCATGAAAGTCCACTGCCGGATCAATGATGTAGGAAGGCGGCATGGTACATTGCATGATCTTTCCGGTATACTTCTGAATATTTTCACAGTCCTTCTGGCTCATCCTCAGGCGTGCAATGGTACGTTTATGATTTCGAATGGCTTCTTCCTCTTCATTCAGGCGCTGCCGGATGATGTCGCTCAGTCGTTTCGGGGAATCCACGGAGCCGTGCTCGTCCCACAGTGTGGCAATGTCATCCAGTCCGATATCCATTTTTCGCTGATAAAGGATGCTGATGAATCTGGAAATATCAGCTTCTGTATAGTAGCGGTAGCCGTTGGCGGCTTTTCTTGCGGTGAGCAGACCTCGTTTTTCGTAGTGGCGGAGTGTATCCCGGCTTATGCCCATAAGATTTGCCACATCTCCGATGAGATATTTGCTTTTATTCATGCTTGATTACCTCTGTGGAACATGGTAACAGGAGATTTGCAGAAAATCAACGAATGTAATGAAAATGTAATAATGAGTAAATATATCTCAAAAAATGAGCTCCGGACAGCAAAATTTTCTCAATAGAATATTATTGAGAATTTCTTTCAAGTGATCTGATTGACTTATTGGTTAGCATATGCTAACATAGATGCATCGGGTTAGCAATGGGTAACCTGAAGGGATTCCACAGGAGGGACGGCGTATGTCAGCAGAGACCATGCTTCATTTTCTTAACAATTGTACACCGGAAGAAAAATTTGGTTTCCGTGTTGTGACACAGTGCGCACCGGTATTAAAAGGGGTGAAGATTTCCAACCTGATCACCATGAAACCGGGCGGATGGCGCAAGATTCGGGCATATTTAAAGAAGAGCAGAATTATCTGCATTCCGCTTTATGCAGATGCTGAAAAGGAAGTGTTATTCCTTTACCGCTATGAGCAGCTGGAACGGCATTTGAAAAACCGGGAAGTGCGCGAATTTTTACGCGGCTGTGGCTATGAGAGTTTTGAAGTGGCATCGGTTCTGGTGCGTCTGAGAAGAAGATACCGGCTTTATGCCGGAATTTCAAAAGAGTTTCCTCATGAGCTGGGTGTTCTGCTCGGATATCCGGTGGGTGATGTACAGGGATTTATTGACAACCGTGGGGAAAACAGCCTGACTTCCCGTTACTGGAAAGTATACCAGAATCCCAAAGAAGCAGAGAGAATTTTTGATCTTTATGATCGGGTAAAGGAGCAGGCCTTAAAAGAAATTATGTGCGGACGGACATTGTCCCATGTGGCAGTATCGTGAGGCAGAAATAACCCGGAAATAGAAAGGAGAACACGAACATGAAAGAAGTAAACGTAATTTACTGGAGCAGCACCGGAAACACACAGGCTATGGCTGAGGCTGTAGGCGCAGGTGTAGAAGAGGCAGGCGGAAAAGCAAATGTGATGGAGGTATCCACAGCAGATGTTTCTATGTTAAAGGATGCAGAGAGCTTTGCACTGGGCGCTTCCGCTATGGGCGATGAGGAGCTGGATGCAGAGATGGATGATTTCGTAACTGCAGTGGAGGGAATCTGCGCAGGTAAGACCGTTGGCCTCTTTGGTTCCTATGACTGGGGCGATGGCGAGTGGATGCGCAAATGGGCAGACCGCATGACCGAGGCAGGCGCAACCGTAGTAAACGGTGAGGGTGTGATCGCAAACCTGACTCCGGATGATGATGCAGTAGCAGCATGCAAGGCATTGGGTGCAGCTCTGGCAAAATAAAAATATTGAGACGGAACCACTAAAAGGTCCGAAGTTCCGGAAACCGCGTACAGAAACGCAGAAACGGTGGAATTTTGCGCTTTGTTCACTGCGCCGCCTATTGTCAGACCCGCGACCCAAACTCGCACGCGCTGCGTGCTCAAACAAGGGTCTCCGATCTGACGCTATGCTCGCTCACAAAGCAAATTCCAATGTTTCTGCTTATTCTGTACGCGGTTTCCGGAACTTCTACCTTATTGGCTCCGTTACGATAATTAAAACCGTGCAACCGTAAGGATACTGACCAAGGCAGCAGTTACGTGCCGGCAGAGCCTCTTTGGATTGCTTGATTAGCCCATACCTGGAGAAAACGGACACGTCAAGGTCGCGTGAGCGCTTGTTATAACCTTGATGTGTCCGTTTTTTCAGGTATCCTATGGCAAGCAATCGTAAGAGGTTTAAACCAATATCTTGTGCTTGCGTGGTTTTTTATCTCTAGCGGAGCGAATGAAGTACAAAATTCCACCGCATCTGCGGTTCTGTAGGCCCTCCCCGGAACTTCGGACCCTTTCGTGCTATTCCCTTAAATTGTTATTTTCATAGAATAAAAAAGTTAATCCATTTGAAAGACATATTTTCTGCATAGAAGGTGACGAGTACAGGGGAGCCGGAATTTTTCCTGGACGGTTTCGGCAAAGGACGAGGCAGTAGATTGATAAAATCTGTAAAGAATGAATCTTTTCATAATAAAAAAGATGTGATATACTAAAACTAACTATGCAACCAAATGGACAGCTTCAGTCAGATGCATGATGACTGAAGCTGTTTGAATGTTACTTGCAATGTCATAGCAACAGAAAGAAATGAACATGAGAATAAGCAGATTAAACACAGGGTTTGCGGCGGCATTTCTTGGCATATCCCTGCTTCTCGGCGGCTGCGCGCAGACGGAGGAAAGCCAGGGGGCTTTTGATGCCTCTCCGGAAGCAGCCGGAAAGCTGAAGGTGGCAGTGACCCTGTTCCCCTATTATGATTTTGTGCGGCAGATTGCCGGAGACCAGGTGGACCTGCAGATGGTCATCCCCGCCGGCATGGACAGCCATTCCTTTGAGCCGACCCCGGCTGACATCCGCACCATTCAGCATGCCGATATCCTTATCAGCAATGGCGGCACCATGGAGCACTGGCTGGATGAGACTCTGGCAGCCCTGGATACCACCAACATGACCATTGTCACCATGATGGATTATGTGGATACGGTGGAAGAGGAAATCGTGGAAGGCATGGAGGATGCAGATCATGACCATGATCACGCCCATGTCCATGCGGCAGATGATCACGATCACAGTAATGAAAGGCCAGAGGAGCACGCGGCCTATGCGCACGAAGCGGATGATTATGACCACAGCGGAGAGACACCGGAGGAGCACGCAGCCCATGCGCATGAAGCGGATGACCACGATTACGTGGATCATGACGGTCATGAGGAAGAGATCGAGTACGACGAGCATATCTGGACTTCCCCTGTCAATGCCATGAAACTCGTGGATGTGATCGGTGACACACTGGCCGAGGCAGATCCGGCCCATGCGGACACATATCATCAGGGGGCAGAAAATTATAAAAAAGAACTGGAAGAGATTGACGCAGGCTTTCGCGAGGTTTCCGCAAACCGTAAGCGGAACATGATTGTCATGGGGGATAAATTCCCGTTCCGCTATCTGGCAGATGAGTATCAGCTGGACTACCGGGCAGCCTTTTCCGGCTGCAGCTCTGATACAGAGCCAAGCGCGAAGACCATTGCCTATCTGATCGATAAAGTGAAGGAAGAGCAGATCCCGGCGGTTTATTACCTGGAGCTGAGCAGCCACCGGGTTGCCGAGATTATCGGAGAGGAGACTGGGGCAGAGCCTCTGCTCTTACATTCCTGTCACAATGTAACCCGGGCGCAGTTTGACGCAGGTATTACCTATGCGGGACTGATGCGCCAGAATATTGAGAATTTACGAAAAGGAATCGACTGATGAATCCGATTATCAAATGCGAACACACTGATTTTGGATACGAAAACCACGATGCAGTCATAGATCTGAACCTGGAAATATATCCGGGAGATTACCTCTGCGTGGTGGGAGAGAATGGTTCAGGAAAAAGTACCCTGATCAAAGGAATGCTCGGCCTGTTAAAGCCGACTGGGGGAAGTCTCAGCGTGGCAGATGAATTAAAGCGCGGCGGCATCGGCTATCTTCCCCAGCAGACTGCAGCCCAGAAGGATTTTCCGGCTACGGTACAGGAGGTTGTGCTGTCCGGAACCCTGAGCCGCCGTGGAAACCGTCCGTTTTATTCCCGGGCAGAACGGAAGCTGGCAGCCCACAATCTGGAACGACTGGGGATTGAGCATCTGAAGCAGAAATGCTACCGGGAACTCTCCGGCGGACAGCAGCAGCGCGTTCTGATCGCGCGGGCACTCTGCGCCACCGAACAGCTTCTGATCCTGGATGAACCGATCACCGGACTGGATCCATCCGCGATCCAGGATTTTTACCATTTAATTAAGAAGCTTAACAAAGAAGACGGGATCACCATCATCATGGTATCCCACGATATCGGCAATGTGATCAGCCAGGCCAACAAGATCCTGCATCTGCACCGCAGGGTTGTATTCTGCGGAACCGCAGAAGCATACAGACAGAGCGTGGCCGGAAAAGAATTTCTGGGAGGTGACGAGGTATGAGTATGATCTCTGAAATGCTTTCCTATCCCTTTGTGGTACGCGCCCTGGTGGGAGGCATCCTGGTGTCTTTATGCTGTGCCCTTCTGGGGGTAAGCCTGGTACTAAAGCGCTATTCCATGATCGGAGACGGACTCTCCCATGTATCTTTTGGTGCACTCTCTATTGCTGTTGCGGCCGGCTGGTCGCCGCTGAAGGTTTCCATCCCGCTGGTGGTGCTGGCAGCGTTTTTCCTGCTCCGTATTACCGAGCATGGAAAAGTCAAAAGTGATGCGGCTATTGCCATGATCTCAGCAAGCTCCCTGGCTGTCGGAATTATCGTTACATCTCTGACAACCGGTATGACCACGGATGTCAGCAGCTATATGTTCGGAAGTATCCTGGCTATGAGCCGGGAGGACGTGATCTTAAGTGCTGTGCTGTCCATCATTGTACTGTGTTTGTTTGTGTTCTGTTACAACAAGCTGTTTGCGGTTACCTTTGATGAGAATTTCGCAAAGGCTACCGGTGTGAATGTAGAGCTTTACAACGTGCTGATTGCCGTGCTGACGGCAGTCACTATTGTTCTCGGCATGCGGATGATGGGAGCCATGCTGATCTCCAGCCTCATTATCTTCCCGGCGCTGACCTCCATGCGGATATTTAAAAGCTTCCGCGGTGTGGTGATCTGCTCCGGTGTGCTGGCGGTTGTGTGCTTCCTGTTCGGCATTGTCTTCTCTTACGGGTGTTCCACCCCGGCCGGAGCCAGCGTGGTGCTGGTAAATCTGGCTGCATTTATCGTGTTCAGCGTGGTACAGAGCGTGCTGATGCGGGTGACAAAAAAGTAAAAATAATACAAACAAAACAGGACCGAAAAATCCAGAGCGGATTTTTCGGTCCTGTTTTGTTTGTATTATGAATAAATTTTTCTCAATAAGAGAATATGCAGTTAGCAATACCTAACAAAATTTCAAAAATTGCGAGAAAGTTATTGACGGCTAACTTGGGTTAGCCTATACTAATCTCAAGTTAGCGGGCACTAATTGTTTGTCACTGTGCGCTGACATATGAGATTACAGACATACATATTAAGAAAAAAGATAAAGAAAGAAGATGAATGATGATGCCACTTACTATGGCGCCGGTTGGCCAGGCAAGCAAGATCCAGAGAGTCGGAGGAAACGATGAAACCAAGCGTTTTCTGGCAAATCTCGGATTTGTGGTTGGATCTGAGGTAACAGTTATTTCCGCGATCGGAGGCAACGTGATCGTGAACATCAAAGATTCTAGAGTTGCAATTAATCAGGATATGGCTCGTCACATCATGGTAGCGTAAGCTTCCCGTGAGTGCGTAACTATATACAATTGAGATTTATCTGTCGTTTTGCTGTGGCGCATAAATAAGGCAGATGACAGTGATTTTTGGGAAAGGAGAATAAGACGATGACTTTAGGTGATGCAGAAGTTGGAAGTACTGTTGTGGTAACCAAGATCAGTGGTGATGGTGCTTACAAGCGTCGTATTATGGACATGGGTATCACGAAAGGAAGCGAGCTTTACATCAGAAAAGTTGCTCCTCTTGGAGACCCGGTTGAAATTACCGTCAGAGGCTATGAGCTTTCTGTCAGAAAAGACGATGCTCAGTGCGTAGAGGTAAAATAATTTAACCACATCATATGACAACAACAAGGAAAGAGAGCGAGGAAAAAATGGCAATTAAAATTGCACTTGCCGGAAACCCGAACTGTGGTAAAACAACCATGTTCAATGCCCTCACCGGTGCAAACCAGTATGTAGGTAACTGGCCGGGTGTTACGGTAGAGAAAAAAGAAGGCAAATTAAAGACAAAAGGAAAACATGAGGATGTGATCGTGACCGACCTTCCGGGTATTTACTCCATGTCTCCATATACACTGGAGGAGGTTGTCAGCCGTGACTACGTGCTGAAAGAGAACCCGGATGTCATCGTGGACCTTGTGGATTCCACCAATATCGAGCGTAACTTATACTTAACTACTCAGCTCATTGAGACTGGCGTTCCGGTAGTCATCGCATTGAACATGACTGACCTTCTGGAGAAGCGCGGCATGAAAATTGATGTTGCACGCCTGTCCATGTTAATGAACTGCCCGGTTGTTGAGACTTCCGCATTAAAGCAGACCGGTCTTGACAAACTGATCGACAAGGCTGTTGAGGTTGCCCGTAAAAAGGAAGCGGATCTGCCGAAAGAAATCTTCTCAGAAGAATTGGAGAAGGCAGTCGCAGCGGTTGCCGAGGTCCTTCCGGAGAGCATTTCTGCTGACAAAAAGAGATGGTACGCTGTAAAATTCCTTGAGAACGACAGCAAGGTTGTTGAGAGCGTGGCACTTCCGGCATCTGCAGCAAGCGTTGTAGAGTCCGTAAGAAAAGAACTTGAAGAAAAGCATGATGATGATATGGAGAGTATCGTAACCGACGAGCGTTACAAATTCATCCAGAAAGTCGTTTCCTCTTCTGTAAAGAAGGGCAAAGACAAGATGACTGCATCCGATAAGATCGACCAGATCGTAACCAACCGTATCCTTGGTATCCCGATCTTCATCGCGATCATGTGGGTTGTTTATTACATATCCGTAACGACGGTTGGTACCTTTGTTACCGACTGGACCAATGATACTTTCGTAGGTGCCATTCAGGAGGTTGCTACCAACTTCCTCACCAATGCAGGTGCAAGTGATTTCATCATCAGCCTTGCTGTTGACGGTGTCATCGGCGGCCTGGGTGCAGTCCTCGGATTTATGCCGCAGATGGCAATCCTGTTTTTATTCCTGTCCGTCCTTGAGGACTGCGGCTACATGGTACGTATCGCCTTCGTCATGGACCGTGTATTCCGTCACTTCGGACTGTCCGGTAAGAGCTTCATCCCGCTGCTGATTTCATCCGGTTGCGGTATTCCTGGAATCATGGCCTCCAAGACCATCGAGCAGGATAATGACAGACGCCTTACCATTATGACCGCTACCTTTGTTCCGTGCGGTGCGAAGCTTCCGGTTATCGCTCTTATGGGCGGTGTTATGGCTGGTTATGTAACCGGCTGGGACATTGCCGGCTTTATCACCCCGCTCATGTACTTTGTAGGTATCGTTGCAGTATTAGTTGCAGCGATCATGTTAAAGAAGACCAAGCCGTTCTCCGGCAAGCCGGCTCCGTTCGTTATGGAGCTGCCGCAGTACCACATCCCGTCTGCAAGAACTGTGCTTCTGCATGTATGGGAGAGACTGAAGGGCTTCTTCATCAAGGCAGGTACAGTTCTGTTCCTGGCCTGCGTAGTGATGTGGATCTTAAGCACCTTCGGTGTTCAGGATGGCGCATTTGGTATGGTTGAGGATTCCGCAGACAGCCTTATGGCTATCGTCGGCGGTGCTATCGCTCCGCTGTTCGCACCGCTTGGATGGGGCGAGTGGCAGCCGGTTGCAGCTGCAATCTCCGGATTCAGCGCAAAAGAGGGTATCGTTTCTACCATGGGTGTACTTGCAAACGTTGCAGGTGATGTCGAGGATGCAGATACCGTTGCTGCAGGCGTTGGCATGTGGTTCCCGACTGCTCTGGCAGGATTCAGCTTCCTTTTGTTCAACCTGCTTGATTCTCCGTGTCTGGCAGCGATTTCTACCATGGCAAAAGAGATGCAGAGTCGTAAGTGGTTCTGGTTCGCAATTGTATTCCAGAACGTATTTGCTTACGCTGTAACCCTGGTCATTTACCAGATCGGTTCCTTCTTACTGTATGGTACCTTCGGTGCCTGGACCGTGATCGCATTCGCAGTACTGCTGTTTATGCTGTTCATGCTGTTCCGTCCGGATCCGTACAAAGATCAGAAAACCTACGCCAAGAGATCTGTGCAGGCTGCCTCATAAGCAATCTGCATGTGAAATCCATTTTGAAATTGAATTTTGCAGCTCCGGTTTTCACCGGCCGGAGCTGTCTTGAAAGAAGGGAAACGAAGTGTTAGCAGATATTGTTGTAGTGGCTGTCATCGCCGGATACTGTTTTTATGTGCTTAAAAAGCATCACGATCAGAAAAAGTCGGGCGGATGTACCGGAGGCTGCGCCGGCTGTGCGGGCTGTACAGGCTGCCATCCTTCCGCCCCGGATTCGAAAGAAAATAACTGATTTCAGAAGGGCAGTACCGCTGCCCTTTCTGAAAAAACAGGAGTTAGCAAAAACTAACCAAAAACGACCCAAAGGAGGTATTTTATGTCAGCTGAGGCAAAAAAAGGATTTATTATTTCTGAATTGAAAAAGAATGGCTGCCGGATTACCAGCCAGAGAAAGCTTCTGATCGATGTGATCCTGCAGGATGAGTGCAGCTGCTGCAAGGAGATTTATTACAAAGCAGCAAAGCGTGACCCAAGTATCGGTATGGCTACCGTTTACCGTATGGTAAAAACGCTGGAGGAGGCAGGTCTGATCCAGAGAAAAAACATGTACCGCATTGATTACGATATGGGAGAGCAAATGGCGTTTGCATGAAAGGAAAAAGAAAAGGAGCGTTAATGAGAAAAATTATCATTAACGCCCCCTTTCTGCCTTTATTAAGAAATTTTATCAATAAAACTCTTGAAAATTAGAATTCGATGCGTTACAATACGCGTTAAACAAAAAATAAAAATACTTATGAGGAGGAATCCAGTTATGTTAAAGATTTTAAAAGCATTAGATATCAAGAAATCCGGAGTGTTCGCAGCAGGCGTTCTGTTCGGTACTGCAGGTGTTAAGATCCTTGCAAGTGAAGATGCCAAGAAGGTTTACACCAACTGCACAGCAGCTGTCCTTCGTGCAAAAACATGCGTTCTGAACGTAGCAGCAAGCGTACAGGCTAACGCAGAGGATATCCTGGCAGAGGCTCAGCAGATCAACGAGGAGCGTGCGGCAAAGGCTGAGGCTGCGGCCTTCGCTGATGAGGCAGCAGAGGATGTTGAGAACGCACCAGAGGCAGCAGACGCTGAGTAATTTCAAACCATTTACCAAGCAGAGACAACTGTAAGAAAAAGCATGCGCTCTGTTTTGGAAACAAAGCAGGAAAAGGATGCACGATCATGCTCTGCATCCTTTTTCATTGCCGGAAATGGCTTAATGCGCTGCTGGCGCATTGATTACTGACAGAGAACGTTACGAAAATAGTAACGAAAAGGTAACTATTCAGTAGGTCTGCGCATTTACTGCGCTGACCGTAAGAAAACATAGGATGGCAGGCAAAAATCCCATTGCCGCAGGCAATTTTCATGGATTTTTGCTCGTGACTGTGAAGGTACTGAGCAGTTACACGAAAAGAGGAATACACTATGAAATTTGTGATCAAACATGAGATCCGCGGAAGAATCCGTGTTCAGATCCTGCAGGGCCGCATGAGCATTGAGCAGGCAGACATCCTGCAGTATTATTTTAACGCAAAACCATACTCCATTTCCGTAAAAGTGCGGGAGCGTCTGAGTGAAATTGTGATTCATTACGATGGTGACCGGGAAACGGTTGTCCGTGATCTGCAGACATTTTCCTACGAAAAGGCAGAAGTTCCGGAGTCTTATATCCAGAATTCCGGCCGTGCCCTAAACAGCGAATACTGGGAAAAGCTGATGACCCGTGTCATCATGCGTGTGGGAAATAACCTGTTTTTACCTGCAGGCGTCCGTGCAGTCATTACTTCTGTGAAATCTGTAAAATATATCTGGAAGGGAATCTGTACGCTGGCAGCCAGAAAGATCGAGGTTCCGGTCCTGGATGCAACCGCCATTGGTGTTTCTATTATAAGAAGTGATTTTGACACAGCCGGCTCTGTCATGTTCCTGCTTGGCATCGGCGAGATCCTGGAGGAATGGACCCACAAGAAGTCGGTGGGTGACCTGGCGCGCAGCATGTCCTTAAATATCACCAAGGTATGGCTGGTAAGTGACGGACAGGAGGTCCTGGTTCCGACCACGACAATTCAGAAATCGGATCTGGTACGCATTCATATGGGCAATGTGATCCCGTTTGACGGCGAGGTGGCAGACGGCGAAGCTATGGTTAATCAGGCCTCCTTAACCGGTGAGTCCGTTCCGGCTGAAAAAACGAAGGGTGCCACGGTTTATGCAGGTACTGTAGTGGAAGAGGGAGAAATCACCATCCGTGTCAAAGAGACCGGAGGCTCCAGCAAATTTGATAAGATCGTGACCATGATCGAGGAATCTGAAAAACTGAAATCTTCCCTGGAGGGTAAGGCAGAGCATCTGGCAGATACCCTGGTTCCCTACAGTCTGTTTGGCACCGGCCTGACCTGGCTGATCACCAGAAACACAACCAAGGCACTTTCGATCCTGATGGTAGACTTCTCCTGTGCCCTGAAGCTGGCTATGCCGATCTCGGTACTGTCCGCGATCCGCGAGGCCAATATGTACGACATTACGGTGAAGGGCGGCAAGTATCTGGAGGCAATGGCAGAGGCCGACACGATCGTCTTTGATAAGACCGGTACTCTGACCAAGGCACAGCCGACTGTGGTCGATGTGGTTTCCTTTAACAATATGACAGGTGATGAGCTTCTGCGCATCGCGGCATGTCTGGAAGAGCATTTCCCGCACTCCATGGCAAAGGCTGTGGTTGATGCGGCAAAGAAGAAGCATCTCGTTCATGAGGAACTGCACAGCAAGGTAGAGTATATTGTTGCACACGGCATTTCCACCACACTGGAAGATAAGATGGGAGATAAAAAGGCTATTATCGGCAGTGCGCATTTCGTTTTTGAGGATGAAAAATGTACCGTTCCGAAAGGCAGACAGGAAGCATTCGATGCTCTTGCGCCGGAATACTCGCATCTGTATCTGGCCATCGACGGTGAACTGGCTGCTGTCATCTGCATCCAGGATCCGCTGCGTGAGGAAGCCCGCGATGTCATTGCTTCCTTAAAAGAGGCGGGCATCAGCAAGGTTGTCATGATGACCGGAGACAGTGAGCGTACTGCCAAAGCCATTGCGGCCATGGCCGGTGTAGACGAGTATTATTCGGAGGTGCTGCCGGAGGATAAGGCAAGCTTTGTGGAAAAAGAAAAGGCTGCGGGGCGTAAGGTCATCATGATCGGTGACGGTATTAACGATTCCCCGGCGCTTTCTGCCGCGAACGTGGGCATTGCCATCAGTGACGGCGCAGAGCTGGCCAGAGAGATCGCGGATGTGACCATAGGCGCAGACAATCTGTACGAGGTGGTAACCTTAAAGCTGATCAGTAATCATCTGATGCAGCGTATCCATTGGAATTACCGCACGATCGTCGGCTTCAATGCCGGACTGATCGCTCTGGGCGTTCTGGGAGTGCTCACACCGGCAACCTCTGCCCTCCTGCACAATACCTCTACCCTGCTGATCAGTTTAAAGAGCATGCAGAACCTGCTTCCGGAATAAAGACAAGCTGTAGTTGAGAATCTTTCCTTAGAAGCACTTCAGACAACTTTAGAAAAAGACTGGACTTGCCTGGGAATATCGTTTATGATAGTAGTAATTCCCTTACTGGGACAGGAGGTTGTTGTTGTATGCATGAATCAGGGGAAAACTATCTGGAAACAATACTGATGATCAAGGAAAAGAAAGGAGTTGTCCGTTCCATCGATGTGGCGCGCGCACTGAATTTCAGTAAGCCGAGCGTCAGCAGAGCTATGGGCCTGCTGCGGGATCAGGGATTCATTTCCATGGAACAGGGCGGTGACATCCAGCTTACAGAGGAGGGCCTTGCCAAGGCGAAATCCATCTACGCGCGTCACCTTCTCCTGACTGCTTTTCTACAGGAAGTAACCGGCGTTTCGGAAGAAATGGCTGAGGAAAATGCCTGCCGTATGGAGCACATTCTGGATCAGGAAGTGGTCGACGGGATCAGTACCTACATGTCAAAAAGTAAATAGAGCAAAGAGTATGCCGGGCATGAACTGCCCGGCATATTGACATTCTGCGTATTTTGTGACAGAATGGAAAACGGTAGCGGCTGCTAACAGCCGCTTTGGAAACAGCATTAAGGATTATGAAAGAAAAGAAGGGATCATCATGACAAAGATTGATATTATCTCCGGCTTTTTAGGAGCAGGAAAAACTACATTTATTAAGAAACTTTTACAGGAAGCTATCAAGGGGGAGCAGGTTGTCCTCATTGAGAACGAGTTTGGCCAGATTGGTATCGACGGCGGTTTCTTAAAGGATTCCGGTATCGAGATCCGTGAGATGAACTCCGGCTGTATCTGCTGCTCTTTAGTAGGTGATTTCGGTAAATCTCTGGAGGAAGTACTGACCAAGTACAAACCAGAGCGAGTGATCATTGAGCCTTCCGGCGTAGGCAAGCTGTCTGACGTTATGAATGCCGTCCGCGACGTGGCAAAGAATCTGGATGTAAAATTAAACAGCGCGGTCACCATCGTAGACGCCACCAAGTGTAAAATGTATATGAAGAACTTCGGTGAGTTCTTTAACAATCAGATCGAGAATGCAGGTACTATCGTAATGAGCCGTACCGATGTGGCTGATTCCAGGAAGGTGCTGGCAGACGTGGATCTCTTACGTGAGCACAACAAGGACGCAAGTATCGTGACTACCCCGATCGACCAGCTGACCGGAGCACAGCTTTTAGAGCTCATCGAGAAGCCGGATACCATGATGGAAGAGCTGCTGGCCCAGGTGAAGGAGGAGCATGCGCACCATCATCATCATGACCATGACGGACATTGCAGCTGCGGCTGTGAGGATCATGACCATGAAGACCATGATCATGAGGAGCATGAGCATCATCATCACCACGATCACGATGGCGAATGCGGCTGCGAGGATCACGACCATGAGCACCACCATCACGACCATGAGGAGCATCATCATCACCACGATCATGACGATGCGTGCGGCTGCGAGGATCACGACCACGAGCATCATCACGACCACGATGATGAGTGTAGCTGTGGCTGCCATGACCATGAGCATCACCATCATCATGCAGATGAGGTGTTCTCAAGCTGGGGTCTTGAGACTATTGACGCAGTGAACAAGGATCAGCTGACTGCGATCCTGGAAGAGCTGGCTTACGGCAATGAGTACGGAGATATTCTTCGTGCCAAGGGCATGCTTCCGGGTGAGAAAGAGGGCGAGTGGTACTACTTCGATATGGTTCCGGAGCAGTACGAGATCCGCACCGGAGCACCGGATTATACCGGTAAGGTATGTGTCATCGGAGCAAACTTAAAAGAAGATGAATTAAAGAAAGCTTTTGGCAGAAACGAATAAGGACAGGTACAGAATATGGGACCAATGATTGACGATGAAGTAACGCCGGTATTTCTGATCAATGGATTTTTAGAGGCAGGAAAGACCGAATTTTTATCCTTCACCATGGAGCAGGATTATTTCCGGACTGAGGGCAAGACCCTTCTGATCGTATGTGAGGAGGGGGACACGGAGTACGATGACGCGCTCTTAAAAGACACAAAGACCTCGGTTGTGTATGTAGACAGCCTGGATGAGATCACGCCGGAGCGTTTAACAGAGCTGGAGCTTCTGCATCAGCCGGAGCGTGTGCTGATCGAGTGGAACGGCATGTGGAACCAGGACGATTTAAAGCTTCCGAAGGACTGGACTATTTACCAGCAGATTACCATCATTGACATGTCTACGTTTGAGCTGTATGTGAAGAACATGAAGTCACTGTTAAATGCCATGGTAAAGAACTCAGAGCTTATCATCTGCAACCGGTGCGATGGTATCGAGGATCTGGAACGCTATAAGCGTATGCTCAAATCCATGAACACCCAGTGTGACATTGTATTTGAGGATGAAAACGGTGAGATTGATGAGATCTCTGAGGAAGATCTTCCTTATGATATGAAGGCAGATGTGATCAAGATCAGCCCGGAAGCATACGGTATCTGGTACATTGACTGCATGGACAAGCCGGAGCGTTATAAGGGCAAGGTGGTGGAATTTACCGCGATGGTCATGAAATCCTCAAATTTCCCGAAAAACTATTTTGTTCCGGGACGTATGGCTATGACCTGCTGCGCAGAGGATATGACCTTCCTTGGATATATCTGTAAATCCAAGGATGCGCGTAATCTGGAAACCAGGCAGTGGGTGACCGTGCGTGCGCGTGTTGAGATTGAATACTGGCAGGATTACAACGGTGAGGGTCCGGTGCTTTACGCAGAGGAAGTTGTGCCGGCTGAGCCGATCAAGGATGTTGTTCAGTTTGGCTAAAAAATGTTTTAAATGGAATACAAAAAAGGAGCTTTGCGGGATGAACCTGCAAAGCTCCTTTTTTGTAAGACATATTTATTCGATGGTAGTGCCGGCTTTGCCGTTGACAGCGTCCTCAGCCTTTGCCATGGTGGTGATGATGGCACTGCGGTTTTTGCCTGCCTTCAGGAAGGAAAGGGCCGCGTCAATCTTCGGCAGCATGGATGAGGTGCCGAACTGGCCTTCCTCAGCATATTTTTCTGCTTCTTCCACGCTCATGTGGGAAAGCGGAGTCTCGTCTGCCTTGCCATAGTTTAAGGAAACCTGCTCCACGTCGGTCAGGATCATGAGAACATCGGCATCGATCTCTTTTGCGAGAAGGCCGCTTACCAGATCCTTCTCGATGACGGCACTGGCACCGCGCAGCTCGCAGCCCTGCTCCATGACCGGAATACCGCCGCCGCCGCAGGAAATGACGATCTGGTCAGCATCCATAAGGGTACGGATGGTATCGATCTCTACAATGCCGACCGGCTTCGGAGCGGAAACAATACGCTGCCAGCCCTTGCCGGAAACCTCTGTCACGTAATTGCCCTTTGCTTCTTCGGCATCTGCCTGCGCTCTGGTCATGTAACGGCCGATCTTTTTTACCGGATTGTAAAAGGATTCATCATACGGGTCTACCATAACCTGAGTAAGAACAGTGGAGACTGGTTTGTAGATCCCTCGCTTTAACAGGGCAGAACGGATGCCGTTCTGAAGATCATAGCCGATATAGCCCTGACTCATAGCAGAGCAGACGGACATGGGAGCCGGGGTGTAGCCCTCGTCCTCATGGTTGGAGCAAAGCTCATTCATAGCCGTGTGGATCATGCCGACCTGAGGTGCGTTGCTGTGGACAACAGCAACCTGCCAGCCGTTCTGGATGAAATCTGCAATTAATTTTGAGGTGGCAGCTACAGCCTTTTTCTGCTCCGGGAGATTGGTGCCCAGGGCATCGTGACCAAGCGCCATAACAATTCTTTTCTTTGCCATATGATCAAATCCTTTCTGTTTGTGAATTTGGGATAATACTGTTTGAGCAACAGTGTTTGCGTTCATTATAGTGTTTCTGCTTGAAAATTGCAACCAGTTTATGGTATAGTGAGAGAGTTATATCAGAATCAATGCTGATGTGAAAATAGAGAGAATATTTATGGAAATACCATATGGAAAACAAAGACAATAAGGCGCTCCGGACAGCTTTTTGGCTGCTTGGACCGCTCCTCTTTTATGAACTTTGCACGGAGGCTGCCGGCCTGGCATGTTCTTTATTTGGTACACAGGATGCCATGGCTGTGACTGGGGGCGGAGCGCTTCTGGCGCTACCGTTTCTGTATGCTGCATACCGGAAAAAACGGAGCATGGATATGAAACCGATGCAGTGTCCCAGGCATTTGCCGGCCGGCTGCTTTTTCGCAGCTGTGGCTGGCAGTGGTGCCTGTCTCTGTCTGAATGTGCTCCTTAAGGCCCTGATGCTCTCTGATGGCTGGAGCAGCACGCGGGAGGCCGTATACGGAGCCTCTATGACGGTCCGGGTTCTGGTGACGGTTCTGCTTGCGCCTCTGACCGAAGAGCTTCTGTTTCGCGGTCTGATCCGCACAGAACTGAGAACCCATATGAGAGCGCGCACGGCAGCTTTTCTGGGTGCATTGCTGTTTGGCCTGTACCACGGAAACTTAAGCCAGGGGATCTACGCGTTTCTTCTGGCCCTGTGTCTGGAGCTGGTATGTGAATGGAGCGGCTCTCTGCTTCCGGCGGTATGCCTGCATGCGGGAGCCAATGGGGCGGCTATCTGCATGACTGAGCTGATGGCCGGTCATGCAGCGGTTTTCAATCTGCCAGGTGTCACCTTTTTTGCAGCAGCGGGTACAGCTTTGGCAGCTGCAGCGTTATATAAAACCAAGGAGGTTTTTTCTAAATCATGAAATTATTATCCATTGCAATTCCCTGTTATAATTCAGAAGCCTACATGAGAAACTGCATTGAGTCCCTGCTTCCGGGCGGAGATGAGGTGGAGATCCTGATCGTAGATGACGGCTCTGTCAAGGACAACACTGCCCAGATCGCGGACGAGTACGAGGCACGCTATCCGGGTATCTGCCGTGCAATCCATCAGGAGAACGGCGGTCATGGTGAGGCCGTAAACGCAGGACTGCGGGCAGCAACCGGTATTTATTTTAAAGTTGTAGACAGTGATGACTGGGTCAACGCAGAGGCGTACAAAGAGGTCCTGGAGACCCTGCGCAGCTTCGTTATGGGTGAGCAGACACTGGATATGCTGATCACTAATTTCGTATACGAGAAGCAGGGCGCAAAGCACAAACGCGTCATGCAGTACCGCACGGCTCTGCCAAAGCGCCAGCTTTGCACCTGGAAGGATGTGAAGGTGTTCATGCTGGGCCAGTACATTCTCATGCATTCTGTGATCTACCGTACCCAGATGCTGAAGGAGTGTGGTCTGGAACTGCCGAAGCACACCTTCTATGTAGATAATATTTTCGTATTCCAGCCGCTGCCGTACGTGAAGACCTTCTACTACCTGGATGTAAACTTTTACCGCTATTTCATCGGCAGACAGGATCAGTCTGTGAATGAGCAGGTCATGATCGGCCGTATTGACCAGCAGCTTTTAGTGACCCGTCTGATGCTCGGATACTATCACAGCGCAAAGATCACGAGCTACAAGCTCCGCCATTACATGGTGCGCTACCTGGAAATCATGATGACCATCTGCTCCATCCTGGCCATCAAATCCGGCACCGATGAGAACATGGAAAAGAAAAAGCAGATATGGGAAGATCTGCGGGAGCAGGATCTGGCTCTGTATATGCGCCTGCGCTGGGGCTTTTTGGGACAGAGCATGAATCTTCCTGGCAAGAGCGGCCGCACCGTATCCATTGCCGGCTACAAGATCAGCCAGAAGTTCTTTGGATTTAACTAGTTTTGAAAATTTAGAATTGACGATGGTTTTAAAATAGTGTATCATTATCCCGTTAATACTTTAATGAGAAAAAGTAATAATGAGCAAGATACCGGTACACATGTTTGTATCTGTTTCTTACAGGAAACAGGGTGGTTTCAAAAAGAAGAGGAAGGTCCGTCCCTGCGTGGGGCGGACCTTTTTTTCCTTAATAAGTTATCAGAAAGCCTTCGATGCGCGGGGGCGACTGCCGACAGCAGGTCCTTCGCATCGGAATGTCTGAACATCTTACTTCTATACATCGAGTGACTGCCGACAGCAGGTTCTTTGTATGCCAACAATTCCGAAACAAAAAACAGGTTGTATTCAAAAATCATAACAGGGGGATTCTGCCCTTTTATGAGGTATCACACAACAGGGAAAGGGGTTAAAGGGTATATGAAAACCTATAAAAAACTCATGAATGCCCTCGCAGGACTGGAAAAGCTGGTGCTGGAAATCGCAACGGTACTGATTCTCGTCCTGACGGTGGGAAATGTATTTTCACGAAAAGTCATTCATCAGTCCTGGTCTTTTACCGAGGAACTGGTGGTTGCAGTGTTTGTACTGATCACGCTGCTTGCGGCAGCGTTAGCATGCCGGGATGGCGAGCTGGTTAATCTGACCATTCTGACAGACCGTCTTCCGGCGCAGGTAAGAAAAGTGTTTTTGCTTTTCAGCACCATTCTTTCCGTAGCCTTCACCGCAGTACTGTTTAAATATGGCCTGGATAAGGTCATCACCCAGATGCAGAACGGCAAGCGTACCTTCGTGCTGAACTGGCCGGAGTGGATCTTCTGGTCCTTTGTGCCGATCGGCGCAGCCTGCATGATCCTGCATTTTATTGAGTTTTATCTTGACAGCTGTGGAAAGGAGGACAATGACAAATGATCAGTGCAGTATTATTTGTTTCCTTTTTTATTTTCCTGATCATGGGTATTCCGATTGGAATCTGTCTCGGTCTTTCTTCCGTATGTGCGATTCTCTATTCCGGCACATCCTTAACGATCGTGGCAACCAACATGTATTCCGGCATCAGCAAGTTTCTGCTGCTTGCCATTCCGTTTTTTGTACTGTCCGGCAACATCATGGCAAAGGCAGGCATCTCCAAGCGCCTGATCAGGTTCGTTAATACCTGTGTCGGACACAGAAGAGGCGGCATCGCCATCGTGTGTGTAATCGTAGCCTGCTTCTTTGGCGCGATCTCCGGTTCCGGTCCGGCTACCGTGGCAGCGCTGGGGGCAGTCCTGATCCCGGCCATGATCGAGCAGGGCGGCTTCTCCGCACCGTTCTCCGCGGCCTTAATGGCAACGGCAAGCTCCATCGCCATTGTCATCCCGCCAAGTATCGCATTCGTTGTTTACGCATCCATCACCGGGGTTTCGATTGCGGATATGTTTACCGCAGGAATCGTTCCGGGTATTTTAATGGGTGTGGCTTTAGTCATCGTGGTTATGATCGAGGCCCGCAAGAACAACATCCAGTCCAGCCAGAAGCGCGCCAGCGGAAAAGAGCGCTGGGAGGCATTCAAGGACGCGTTCTGGGGACTGTTAATGCCCGTCATCATCCTGGGCGGCATTTACGGCGGTATCTTTACCCCGACCGAGGCAGCAGCCGTATCCGTTGTATATGGTCTGTTTGTCGGTATCTTTATTTACAGGGAAGTAAGCTTTAAGGATCTGCGTGGGCTTCTCGTGGAGTCCGGAAAGACCACCGGCGGTATCATGCTCATTGTAGCAAGCGCCTCTCTGTTCTCCTTTGTATGCACCAAATTCGGTATCGCCCAGGCGGCATCCGATTTACTGGGAAGCATTGCCCACAACCAGTTCACCTTCCTTCTGATCGTGAATGTGATCTTCCTGATCGCAGGCTGCTTTATCGATGCAAACTCTGCAATGTACATCTTCATCCCGATCATGCTGCCGGTATGTAAGGCCCTGGGTTACGATGTGGTAGCGTTCGGTATCGTGGCAACCGTGAACCTGGCCATCGGTCAGGTAACTCCGCCGGTCGGCGTAAACCTGTTTGTTGCGATTTCCGTAAAACTCAAAAAAGGCATGGAGGTGGACATTCCGAAGATTTCCCGTGCCGTTATGCCGATGATCGTGGCCTCTGTTATCGTTCTGCTGCTGATCACCTATGTACCGTCTATTTCCACCTTTCTTCCGAAGGCACTGGCAGGAGAGGGCTCCTACAGCGGAACCGTTGCGGCTTCCTCTGACGGTCAGGCAGATAGTGAAAAGGACAGCGGTCCGGCTGACTTTAACGAGATTGGCGATTACAGTAATTTAGACTGGAAAGAGCAGACCTGGAACTTCACCTGTTCCACCACTGAGACCAGTACCTGGGCTGAGGGTGGACGCAAATTCGGCGAGCTTATGGAAAAGGCAACCGGCGGCAAGATCAAGGTCAATGTATATGCAGCAGACCAGCTGACTAACGGAAACCAGTCCGAGGGAATCCAGGCGCTGATGAATGGCGATCCGGTTCAGATCTCCATGCACAGTAACCTGATCTACTCTGCGTTTGACCCACGCTTCAACGTGGTATCCCTGCCATACCTTTTCAGCTCCGTAGAGGAGGCTGACGCCATGTTAGACGGCAGAGCCGGTGATATGTTAAAAGACATCTTAGCCGAGTATGACCTGCACTGCATGGGTATTGCAGAGAACGGCTTCCGCCAGCTGACCAACAGCGTCCGCGAGATCAGATCCGTGGATGATATGAAAAACTTAAAGGTCCGTGTTGCAGGAAGCAATCTGCTCATGGAGTGCTATAAGAGATGGGGCGCAGATGCCACGAATATGAACTGGTCCGAGACCTACACCGCGCTGCAGCAAAAGACCGTAGACGGACAGGAAAATCCGCTTCCGGCAATCGACGCGGCAAGCGTTCAGGAGGTACAGCCTTACTGTTCTTTATGGAACGCAAATTATGACTGTCTGTTCTTCTGCATTAACCAGAAGATTTATGATGCTCTGACACCGGAGCAGCAGGCTGTGGTCGATGAGGCAGGCCAGAAAGCGGTTGATTATGAGCGTTACATCAACCGTGCCGGTGATGAGGAGATCATGGACCGCTGGCAGAATGACAATGGAGTGACCATTACCAGATACGAGGATATGGATGTAGATTCCTTCCAAAATGCTGTTTCCGGCGTAGCTGAGTGGTATCAGAAAGAGCTGGAGAATCAGGGCTACAAAGATGCAGCAGACCTGATCGCAGTCTTCACCGAGAAATCGGACAGCAGCATCGGTGCAGATTCCGTAGAGGACCACAGTGATCTTGGATGGAAAGAGCAGACCTGGAACTTTACCTGCTCCACAACCGAGACCAGTACCTGGGCCGAGGGCGGCCGCAAGTTCGGTGAGCTCGTTGAAAAAGCCACCGGCGGAAAGATCAAGGTCAACGTATACGCGGCAGACCAGCTGACCAACGGTAACCAGTCCGAGGGCATCCAGGCTCTGATCGATGGGGATCCGGTTCAGATCTCCATGCACAGTAACCTGATCTACTCTGCATTTGACCCGCGCTTTAACGTGGTATCCCTGCCATATCTGTTTGATTCTGTTGAGGATGCGGACGCCATGTTAGACGGTGAGGCCGGTGAGATGTTAAAAGACATTTTAAGCGAGTATGGCCTGCACTGCATGGGTATCGCGGAGAATGGTTTCCGTGAACTGACTAACAGTGTCCGCGAGATCAGGTCTGTTGAGGACATGAAAAACCTGAAGATCCGTGTAGCGGGAAGCAACCTGCTTATGGAGTGCTATAAGCGCTGGGGCGCAGATGCCACCAATATGAACTGGTCTGAGACCTACACCGCACTGCAGCAGAAGACGGTGGAAGGCCAGGAGAATCCGCTTCCGGCCATCGATGCCGCAAGCGTACAGGAGGTACAGCCATACTGTTCCTTATGGAATGCAAACTATGACTGCCTGTTCTTCTGCATCAACCAGAAGATTTACGATGATCTGACACCGGAGCAGCAGGCGGTTATTGACGAGTGCGGCGCGCTGGCTACCCGCTACGAGCGTGAGATCAACCGTGCCGGTGACGAGGAGATCATGAAGCGCTGGACTGAAAAGAACGGCGTGACCATCACTTCTCACGAGGACCTGGATATTGATTCCTTCAAGACGGCCGTAGACGGAATTGATGACTGGTTTGTAAATGAGCTGAAGGCACAGAATTATGAGGATGCAGAGGCTCTGATAGCAGCATTCCGGAAATAAAATTATGATAACAGAATGGAGCATAAAGAAAGCGGATGGCCGGGGAGAAATCCGAATTTCGGTCATCCGCTCCGCCAGAAAAAGCCTTGGCCTGGAAGTGCGGGATGCCAATACGGTTCTGGCCCGGATTCCGACCCGCGTTTCCGACCGGGAGCTGAAGGCCTTTGTGGAAAATCACCGAAGCTGGATCCTGGAGAAAACAGAGGTCATGGCAGAGCGTGAGGAGAAACGGAAGAGCACACCGGCACCGCCGCCGGAGCTTTTAAGCAAAACGGACCGGATGAAAATCCAGTTAAAGATCGGAAAGCGGGTGCGGCACTACTGTGAGGCAATGGGTGTGACAGTCGGTTATGTTACCGTAAAGAACCAGAAGACTCGCTGGGGCAGCTGCAGCGCGAAGGGGAATGTTAATTTCAATTACCAGCTGGCATTTCTGCCGGATGAGCTGCTGGACTATGTGGTGATACACGAACTGGCCCACAGGCGCCATATGAACCATTCCAGAGCATTCTGGGCGGAGGTGGAGAAGTATTGTCCGGATTACCTGGAGAGAAGAGAACAGCTGAAAGAGTATTCTTTGTAGGAGGGTGCTATGGCAGATGTAAGAAAACGCATTATTTTCCGTGGCCGCGTGCAGGGCGTGGGCTTCCGCTATACCGCAAAATACCTTGCACAGTCCCTGGGGCTGACCGGCTGGGTGCGCAATGAGTATGATGGAACCGTTCTTCTGGAAATCCAGGGAAGCGAGTATATGATCAATAAGCTGCTGATGGGATTAAACCATAACCAGTTCATTACCATTGAGTGGATGGATACAGAGGAGCTTCCTTTGGACAAAGAGGAAAAGAGCTTTTCTGTCCGGTAGAGCAATATTTTTATAGAAAAAGAGGCGGCTGATGAAAATCAGTGGCCTCTTTTATGCTATGAGGATATATGCCTGTTCCAGAATTCTTCGGAGCATTTTTTGACCTGTGGACTCAGCAGGACCAGTGCGATTAGGTTCGGAATGGTGAGCAGGCCCAGGGCAATATCCTGAATGGTCCAGACGATGTCTATGGCGGTAATAGATCCGATCATGCAGAACAGCGGGAAAAAATATCTGAATTTTTCCGCGATCCGGTGACCGAACAGATAATTTAGGCCAACAAAACCGAAGTACCACTGACTCATCAGAGTGGTGGTGCAGAATAAAAGCAGGCTGATGATGACCAGATATTTCAGAGGATCCCACACTGTGGAAAAAGCGTGTATCATCAGAATGCTTCCGGGCAGACCGGAATCCAGAACGTCGGTTACGCCAAGTACCAGGCCGGAGATGGTGCAGATGACGAATGTGTCTAAAAATACTTCTGTTACGCCGGTGATGCCTTGTTCCACAGGATGCTGTACATTTGCCGCAGAATGGATGACTGGCGCGGATCCTTCGCCGGCTTCGTTGGAATAGAGACCACGCGCAATCCCTTTCTGCATTGCAATGATCATGCTTCCGGCTGTACCTGCGAGCACCGGGCGAAGTCCAAAGGCTCCGGTGACAATGTTAAGGATCACGTCAGGAAGACTTGTGATATGCAGCAGGATAATGACCAGCCCGCTGACTACATAGAGCAGTGCCATGGCTGGAACCAGCTTCTGTGTGATGCGCGCGAGGCGTTTCAGCCCTCCTGCGGAAATTGTAAAAATTAAAATGACCAGAATCACGCCGGTGATTCCTTCTGGAATATGCAAATGATTTTTCATGACGCTGCTGATGGTATTGGATTGGATAAAGTTTCCTCCGATAATCTGGATCACCATGAAAAATGCACACAGGGAAGCGAGAATGGGAGCATGGAGACCATCACGGATATAGTACATGGGGCCGCCGGAATAAGTGCCATCCTCATTTTTTACCCGGTAAAGAAGGCCGAGGATGATTTCTCCATATTTGGTTGCCATACCGACAAAAGCTGCAACCCACATCCAGAAAATAGCCCCGAGGCATCCGGCGAGAACTGCGGTAGAGACTCCTACGATATTGCCGCTGCCGACACAGGAAGCTACGGCGGTGCACAGAGCCTGAAAGGATGAAATTGAGTTGGAATCGCTGGAAGCATGTCGTTTGGTTTTCCATGGCTCCAGAAGTGTTTTCCTGATGATATAAGGAAAATGACGTATCTGGACAAAACCGCTGAGAACGGTATACAATAGTCCGATTCCAAGGAGAACAAATAAGAGCCAGTTTCCCCAGATGATTTGATTTACTCTGTTTAATAGTGGTGTCAGAATCAGCATGCTCCATTCCCCTCTCTGTTGTTGTTACTGATTGCGGTATTCTTCACACAGCTTTCTGGTATAAGCCGCGCTCTGTTTAACGCCCTCCATCTGGAGCTTCAGGCATTCTTCCAGAAGCTCTTCCGAAATCTCCTGCGGATAGTAGTAATCTCCGGGTTTTACGGTCTCCGGATCAAAGAGAGGTGCTTCTACTTTGAAACAGCCTTCTCCTACGCGGAAAACGCCGCCAGTACCGGGACTGCGCTTAAACTGTGCGCAGTATGGATAACACATTTCCAGATTCAGGCGGGTGATGGAAGAGTGGTCCAGAATGATCTGAAGCAGATCCTTTAAATCCATATTTCCTTTGCCGACAGGAATTCCGCATACCACATATCCGTAAGGATCTTCCGGGCATGGAATTACGATATGATCCTTAAAATGAGTGGTAATGGTATACGGAGCCATTTTCATGGCTGCCTGAGCCGGATCCTCCCAGGCCATCATAGAGTTGCCGAAATCAAAATGCAGGCCGATCCAGGGAGTATCCAGTCTTTTCATAACGGCTGCAAGCTCGTCAGATGTCTCATATTCGTGGTTTTCCAGAGCCAGACGGATCCGGCGCTTTTTTAATTCCGGAATGATCTGACGCAGGGACATGGCTGCTTCATCGAAAACAGCAGGATCAAAATCGCCGCGTACTTTTGCCTGATCATATTTTCCTTCTCCGCCGGTAGCACGTGAGGCGAGTGGATTTAAGGTGATCGGAATGTAGGTGCGGATGATATCCGCACCTAGAGCTTCCGCGACATCAAGGACTTTCAGGAGATGTTCCTTCGTAATTCCTTTTGTGGCAAGCTCTGCGTACATATGATAGGATTCCAGAAGGTCCCGTACTCTTTTTAAGTGTGCGGGGTCATTGCTCATCAGAGTTCCCCATTCCGGGTCCAGATTATAATCTTTTAAAATGTTGATCATGACACCGTCAAAGCCCAGTTCATGAGCTTTTTCTATAAATCCGAAAATATCCATGCGTTTGTTCTGAAACCAGAGATGGAGACTTTCGGTATCAAGTCCGAGTTTTATCATATGAAAAATCCTCCTGTTATGATTTGTCTGTACTGGAAATCTGGTGTTTTTTGATGCGGTGGATCAGAAATGTGGAAACGAAAAGTCCGATCACGGCCCATCCGATCATGACGCTGAAAACAATGCGGAAACCGGTCATGCCCGGGTAGCGGTCAAGAAAGCTTCCGTACATAACATATGCAAATGCGTTCGGAAGGTAGATGACTAGGGAAGCGAGGCTCATGGCAGCACCGGTAATTTCTGCGGGTACTTTCACCTCATCCATCGGAGCGAAGAAGACTGCGCGCATGGTAAATACAATAGATCCAAAGCCCAGGGTGCAGGCTGCGCCAAGAATCCAGTTGCCGTTCTGGCCAAGCATTTCGTGAGGGACCATCAGGAACGCTGCCATTGCGACAGCACATACAAGAAAACCTACGCGGATGTGTTTTGCGGCAGATTTATGTACTTTATCAGACATAAAACCGCCGATCGGTCCGCCGACCA
The DNA here is from genome assembly GCF_003480315.1 of Clostridium sp. AM33-3. Classification (GTDB taxonomy): domain Bacteria; phylum Bacillota; class Clostridia; order Lachnospirales; family Lachnospiraceae; genus Brotaphodocola. Next base: position 97,705 of record NZ_QUIV01000007.1, read on the forward strand.
TTTTCAGTCCATACTGATTGATGATGCCGTACATGCCGACTGCGGTAGCCGGCAGCATGTAGATCTGATTCAAAAATGGAATAAAGTAAGTCAGTCCGCAGTAAATGCAGTATACAACGAAACCGTTCAGAGCAACAGCCCAGATATCGATATTTTTCAATGCCTGGATCATACCGCCGAATGCAGCCTGGGCACGGTTCTGCTCCTTCCCGTTTTCGCCGGTGCGTTTTTCATCGTTGGGTACAAAAATGAGACAGAGAACTCCGGCACAAGCGGTAACTGCGGATAAGAAGAGAAGTCCTCCCCGTAATGCAGGAGCTCCTTCACCCATAGCCTTGAAAATAGCCAGTGCGCTTGAAGCAACAATGACATCAATAATGCCGCGCCCCATTTCCAGAAAGCCAAACATGCGTCCCTGTGTCTTTTCATCGCCAAGAAGACGGATTGCTTTTAATAGAACCGGCCAGTAGGTTACCTCGCCGAGAATGGCCATTGCGCCGAACGCGATCAGAAATCCCCAGTAACCAGGAAATGTAGAAAGATAAACGCCGATTGCGCCAAGACCGATCAGGGAGCCGCCGATCATATATTTTTTGCTGAACATATCGCAGATATAGATACCAAAGATCAGGCCAATGGTCTGCACAATTCCATAAGCGCTTAAAGCGCCGCCGATCTGGGTGTTCGTGAGTCCCATAAATTGCTGCATGGGAACATAGAACATGTCTTTCATAGAAGAAAGCTTAAACGCAATGCCTCCGGAAAGTGTCAGGATGCAGAAGACAAACCAGCGGTTTGGAACTGCTTTTACAGCTTTTTGTTTCATTTCATTACTCATAATCATTTTCTCCTTCTTGTAGACAGACTGCAGTTTGTGATTCGTTGCCAGGCATATCAGAAATGCGTTTGAGACGTATTTCTTGGATTCGGTCTTTAGTATATCTGTATTTGGTTGCGAAATCAATATAAAACGCAATAAAACACATAAAATCAACGAAATATCCAAAAATATAAGTTGCGTTTTGTTGGATTTCACGGTGAAAAGAAGGGAAAATACTGATATAATTGGGAATGTAAATAGATGCTAGGATATAGCACAGAAATACGTTATAATGAAATACGGACATGATCCGGCAGGTATGCGCATGAACGGCGCAGACTGTGCGGATATGGGGCGGAATGCAAAACAGGAGGAAATAGTTATGCTGGCACAGCAGCGTTATAAAACAATTTTAGATTTACTGGAGGAACATGGTATTGTACATAGTGCAGACCTGGTGCGGGAGATGAAAGTATCGTCTGAAACGGTCCGGAAAGATCTGGATGCACTGGAACAATCGGGAAAATTAAAACGGGTGCATGGCGGAGCCGTACCGATAAGCCGGATGTCGGCACAGAACGGACAGTATATATCACTGAAAACCAGAAATTCCAGCTGTATGGAAGAAAAAGCAGCCATAGCTGCGTATGCGGCGGGACTGGTCCGGGAATACCAGGCTGTGGGTCTGGACTACGGAAGTACAAGCATGATCATGGCGAAGGAGCTGGTGCGCAGGTTTGAGCATCTTACGGTAGTGACAAATTCCATCCAGAATGCGCTGGTTTTATCGGAGCGACCGGAGTTTACCGTTATTCTGATTGGAGGAATACTGGATAAAAAGGAATTATCTCTTGGAAATGATTTTTCCCAGATGCTTGAGAGTCTTCATCTGGATATTTTGTTTATGTCAGTCAGCGGTGTCCATCCGTCTGTCGGACTGACGGATCAGGGACCGAGTGAAGCAAGGGTACAAAAGCAGATGTGTCAGATCGCGGACCGGACGGTAGTCCTGGCAGACTCCAGCAAGTTTGGAAGAGCAAGTCTGGTAAAGCTGTGTGCATTGTGTGATGTGGATCAGATTATCACGGATGGAGGACTTGATACAGACATGGAGCAGAAGATAAAGGATACCGGCGTTGCGTTGCATGTAGTCCGGAACGGAGAAAGATAAGACAGATTCAGGGATCTGTCAGTGTTCCATGGAGTTCAAAAATTGAAGAAGTGCGTTTCGCTGCTCCGGGCTCATCTGGTAGATCCGGGCCAGCAGCGGATCCTGGCAGAAACGGGATTCCAGTGTGTCATCGAAAAAATCCCGGAGAGACAAATCCAGGGCATCACATATATAAGAAAGAACCTCGACTGTGGGGTTCTTTTTTCCCAGCTCCACGTCCCGAAGGTAGCTCTGGGAGATACCGGCAAGGGTTGCAAGCCGGTTGACGCTGTACTGTTTTGCATTTCTGAAATAGCTGATTCTTGTTCCGATGTCCATGATGTTACTCCCTTTAGATATAGAGATAGGATAACAAATTTATTCTGAAAAAATTACATCTATAAAGATTGCTGATTATATCTATAGATGCTATAATGGGCTTAATTACAGGATAAAAAACAAAAAACGTTATTTTTACTGGTATTAAAACACAGGGGGTTAAGAAATGAATCACGAAAATCAGGCGGATCAGTCTGCGCTTTTGCAGGCGGCCTGCACAAAAAGCAAATGTATAGAATTACTGGCACTGGCTGCGGATTACCGGGAAGCATTGCCGCAGGTGCTGGAGCTGCTGCGGCAGTATTATGCGGCAGAAAAGGTCTGCTTTTATGAGTGCGGTGAGCCGGATACGGACGGACGGCAGGAAGCAGGCAGTTTCTCTGCTCCTGTTATTTTTGAAGAGAATCTGTACGGAAAATTGCAGGTGGAGCATTCCGGCGCGTTGGATCCGGATCGGGAGCTTTTTTCAGTGATTGCCCGTGTTCTTGCTTCGGAAATCAGGAAAAAGAAACTTCAGGAGTATTTGCTTCGTTTAAGCTATCAGGATCAGCTGACCGGGATCCAAAACAACACCTCTTACATCCGCATGCTGAATCAGCTTCTTGAGCATCCGGTGCCGGTTGGAGTTGCATTTGCCGATTTGAACGGGCTGAAATACTTAAACGATACCTACGGCCATGAATACGGCGATCAGGCACTCCGGCATCTGGCAGAGGTGAGCATGGAGTATTTCGCAAAAGACCAGCTTTACCGGATCAGCGGAGATGAATTTGTCATAATCTGTCCTAAAGTGCAGGAAGAGGTCTTTATCAGACAGGCTCAGCTTCTGAAGGAACGTCTGAAACAGGAGGAACAGGGGCTGGCTGCCTTTGGGTATCTGTGGAATGACGGAACCACCGCTGCAGACAGGCTGCTTCACGGTGCAGAACGCCTGATGTATCAGGAAAAGCAGCAGCATTACTGGGACAGTACACGCAGAGTGCAGGAATGTCCGGGTTATGCACAAGCTCTGTATAAACGATACAGACAGCAAGGAAAAAGTGAAATAAAATAAACAATTTAAACTTTATATTCAGAATATACAAGAAAAAAGTAAAAATAATTAGAAATAACGCTTGACAAATTGTATTTAATATTGTACAATGAAGACAACAAAAACAAAGAAGCAACGAAAAGAAAAGCTTCAGAAAACGGAGGACGGTCCAATGGGTTACTAAATCTTACCACAAAAAATCTCTTAACGAGTTTACATAGATGTAATCGAAGGAGGGAGATTCCAATGAAAGGCAGAGGCCCATAGCACTTTGAAAAAAGAATATAAAGAAAGAGAGGTTATTAAGTGAAACTTCGGGATATTTGTTGAAAGAGCTATCTGATGACGAGAAAGTCAGATAGCTCTTATTTTGTTTTATAAGAAACCACAGATTTTACAGATGATTCCGCCGAAGAAAATCAAGAATATAGCTCGTGCATTGCTGCTCCCGCAAAAACAGGACCTTGTGCGTGCCTCCTTCAATGAGTCTGAGCTGGCTGTTTGGGATCTGCTCTGCCATCCAGCGGGTGTGGGAGGTCTTTATGAGATCCCGGGTTCCGGCAAGGATCAGGACCGGTGCCTGGATATGCTGCAGGCGTCTGGCAGAAAGATGCGGGGAGTCCGTTAAGAGGGTGTTGAGCTGCAGGCGTTTCGTCAGCTGCAGGCGCAGGGGGCTGTCCGGCAGCCTGTTTTTCAGGAATGAAAGGGCACATCCGGTGAACTGTGCGGCAAGTCGTACCGGAAACCGTAAGCCGTAGGAAAGAGCGTTTCCGCTGGCGGAAATGACAGCCAGGGTGCGCTCTGGAAAGCAGCAGGCAAACTCCAGCGCAATGTTGGCCCCGTCACTGAAGCCCAGAAGGATGGCCTTAGCGATGCCAAGGTGGTCAAGCAGGGCGGCAGCGTCACAGGCCATGTCGTGGATCGTGAAAGACTGCCGAGCTGTCATGGAACGTCCGTGCCCGCGGCTGTCCATCAGGATCACCTGATAGCTTTTCTGCAGATTCCGCTTATAGGAGTGGAATACATGATGGGACTGGCTGTTTCCATGGAGCATCAGGACCGGTGTTCCGTGGCCGACAACCTCATAGTAGAGATGTGCCTCGGAAGTATCAAGATATGTGCTTTTCATGATGTATTTTTCCCTTCAGGAAAGACTGAACGCCCTCGCGGATCCCGTCCGGGTTCTGGATCTTTACCACTGCGTAAAACATATCCGGAGTCGGATGCTTCGGAAGGTAAACATAGTAAGCAGGAAGCCATTGTGTCGGACTGTATTTTTCCTTGGCGCGGTACAGATCCTTAAAGCCATAGCAGTCGTTCAGGTTGTTGTATACAAATCGCAGCAGTCGTTCCACAAGACTGGCTTTTTCATCATCCAGACCGGCCAGAGGTGCTACGCCAAGGCTTCCATAGTGGACGCCCTCCGAGCGGAAGGTCTGAAAGGCTTCGTAAATGATGGTTTCCATGACACCGCCTGGAGCATTGCAGCCGTGGCGGGTAACATCGGCCATGTAGCCGTCTTTTCCGAGAAACGGAACAAAAGCGATGAAGGCCACGATGGTTCCTTCGGCATTTTTTGCATAGAAATAGCGTTTGTCCATCGGGTTTTCCAGTCCGGCCTTGCCCATCGTGAAGGCCAGCAGGGAGCTTTTTTTCTGACCGAGCCATTCATTTGTGACACGGTCAAAGGCAGACTCGATGTCCGGGTCACGCTGCAGGAGCGGTTTGTATTCGGCAATGGTCACACCGGCCTTTTTGGCATGGTTGATGTTCATGCGCATCTTGGCACCTTTTTTGCCGCTGATCTCATAATCCGCCAGGGAGAAACGCGCTTCCTCGCCGCATTTGACATAGCCGAAGCCCTGGCGTCTGTATTCTTCCAGAAAGTGCTCTGTCACGCTTAAGAAAAAGACCTTGTGGGCGCTTCGGACGCAGAAATCTTTAAATTCAGAAAGCAGAGCAGGAAAGTCTGCATCTGCGCAGACCGGATCGCCGTTGACGATGATGGTATCACCTGCCACGCCGTAAGGGATCACTCCGTCTACATTCCGTCCGAAGTAGAGCTGCTTATCCTCTTCGAGCGCCAGGTAGGAGCAGCAGTTCTGGCTGTACAGGTTTAAAAGGGTACGTGCATGCTGCAGGTCGGATTCTCGGCGGGAGGAAGGTGCCAGCCACGGGCGGACCGCATACAGCAGAGCAGCCAGGATACAGCCCCAGCTGAACCAGAACATCATAAGCTCCAGCATATGCGCACCGTGGGAGACCGGGATGGAGCTTCCGCTTCCGAACAGGATGTCAAGGCTTTCTTTAAAGCTGTTAAGCAGAGTATGGCGCCCACTGCCGAGAACAGGCGTTAAATAGTGGTAGCTGATCACGGCGTTTGCGGTCACTCCGAGAAAGCTGGGCAGCAGGAGAAGCAGGCCGCGTTTGCGGTCTTTTTTTGATGCCGGGCAGCAGAAGTCAGAGCGGAAACCGAAGAAAACGGCAAAAAAGACAACATCGGAGATCATGCATGCGGCGTGGAAAACGTCCGGCAGATGAGGAATACAGCTGATAAAATCAAGAAAAAGCAGCATCAGGGTGATGGTCAGGGCTGCGTGCTTCCGTTTTCGAAGCTGTGAGCAGAGACAGAGTAGAACAACGGCAGAGGCACGCTGGACCATCCAGTCCATTTCGGTGGAAATCAGCAGGACGGCTTCTGCGGGAAGCCGGTGCAGAAAACTGAGGGCGAACATGCCGAGGGACAAACAAAATAAGATCAGGATGCAGATGTTTTCCACCCGGGTGCGAAAAGTCTGTGTCATGGAAATCCTTCCTTTCATAACAGCGGTTTGCTGTGTGTCAGATATTCTTCGGTGGTCATGAGCTCGGTGTGGAGCGGAGCAAAATAGGAAACGATCTTTTCTGTTTCCGTTCTGGAAGCTTCGCTGAGTCCTGCCACGGCATCGGTCAGGTAAATGACCTTACAGCCAGCGTCAATGGCGGACAGTACGGTAGAGAGCACGCAGCATTCTGCCACGACACCGGAAATCACAAGACGGCGGGCTTTTTTTGCGGCTTTCACAACCTCAGGAACAGCGAACGAGGAATAGACGCTTTTTGTGTATACCGGGTGTGTTTTTACCCAGGGCAGAAATTCCGGCATCATTTCATTAAGCCATGCATCAGCGTTGACTGCCGCGTTCATTTCATTATATTCCTTCCAGACACCTTCCGGGTGTTCTGCGGCCAGATACCGGGTGAAGATGACCTGCTCCGGCATCCGGCTGTTTAACAGACGGAGAATGGAGGCAGAGGCTGCTTCTACGCCTTCGCAGGCCCATTCCTGTCCTTTTGTATAAACGTTCTGCATATCGATAACCAGAAGCAGGTCAGCTGAATTGTTTTGTTCCATTCTAAACTCCTCCTTTTTAGTCTCAGTATAGTTTTCTGCGCAGGATATTACAAGCAGAATGATATGTTAATTTATTAACAAACTGGTGCCGGATTCCTCCATTTCATTGACTTTACATAAGGATAATGTTATCTTTATCGTAAATTGCTGTTAAATTCGCAAATTTGTGTACATTTATTTGCATGAATCGCAGCAAAAATCTGGTGGCGGGTATACAGGGTATGAAACGTCATACGATTGGGAAGGAGGTTATAACATTGGGAGAAAGTAAAATGCCGCATATCCGGCTTCCGGAAAATCTTGGGATCCGTTATGCGGTGCTGCCGGGAGATCCGGCCCGGGCAGAGCGGGCAGCAGGCTATTTGAAAGATGCAAAGCTGTTAGCCTTCAACCGGGAATATAAAAGCTACAGTGGTCTCTGGAACGGTGTGCCGGTTCTGGTCATGTCCACCGGAATGGGTGGTCCGTCCATGGCAATTGCAGTGGAAGAACTGCGAAAGACCGGTGTAGAAGCAGCTGTGCGGATCGGAAGCTGCGGCGCGCTGCAGCCGGAGGCCGGAGTCGGAGACCTGGTCATGGTAGAAGCAGCTGTGCGGGATGAGGGAACGTCCCTCGGCTATGCGCCGCTCAGTTATCCGGCTATTGCAGATCACAGGCTGCTTACTGCTTGCGAGGAGAGTGCAAGGGAGGCTGGTTACCGGTTCCATACCGGTATTGCAAGAAGCCATGACTGTCTGTATCGGGATGACAACCCATCGATTTATGCAGACTGGGCAAAAAAAGGCGTGCTGGCGTCTGACATGGAAACTGCGGCACTATTTGTGGTTGGGAGGATCCGTGGCATGAAGACGGCATCCATCTTAAATGTGGTGGCGGCCTGCAAGAGCAATGTGGCTGAGAACATCGGACGTTATGCAGACGGTGAGGCCCTGACGGTTCAGGGCGAGGAGCATGAGATCCTGACAGCGTTTGAGGCACTGACGAAGCTGGAAAACAAAACAATTTAAAGGGAAAGGGTGTGTGAGTTATGAATAACTTATTTAAAACCAAATTTGATGCGGCTGTGATCGTGCTGATCCCGGCCTGCATCGGCATCAACTATCTTGGAAAGCTGTTTGCCAGCGTGTTAAAGCTTCCTCTGTGGCTGGATTCCATCGGAACCTGTATCGGCGGATGCCTTGGCGGCCCGATCATTGGAGCAATCTGTGGCGCGGCTAACAACCTGATCTACGGATTTTCCGCAGGCGATAACATTACATTAATTTATGCGCTGACCAGCCTTGGAATTGGTGCGGCAGTAGGAATCATGGCACGTCTGGGCTTTATGAAAACCTTCCCGAAGGCTATCATCACTGCCTGCGTGGCAGGCCTTGCGGCTGTGGTTATTTCCACTCCGTTAAACGTTCTGTTCTGGGGCGGCACTACCGGTAATGTATGGGGCGATGCGGTATTCGCAGCAACCCAGGCAGCCAATATGCCGGTATTCCTGGGCTCCCTGCTGGATGAGGTTGTCGTGGATGTACCGGACAAGCTGATCACGCTGATCGTGGTATTCTTTATCTTAAAGGGTCTTCCGAATAAGCTGACCACACTGTACGAGGCAAATTCCGAGATCGAGACTCTGGACTAATCAAGAAAAGGAAATGTAACAGAATATGAAAAGTATCAGTCTTTTTGTAGATAACGGGACTTACCTGACCAGGGTACATCCCTTCACCAAATTGATGTACATAGCCGCCGCTATCAGCATTCCGTTGATTTCCGGCCGGCTGTGGATGTTCGGCGTGTTTATCGCGGTCAGTCTTCTTGTGCTGGCCAGCGGCAAAATCTTAAAAAAGACCGTTCCGCTGATCGCGTTTTCCTTTACGATCCTGCTCACCATTTTCCTGATCCACGGATTGTTCAATCAGAAAAATGCGAATGTGCTGTTTCAGATCGGCGGGCTGAAGTTTTACCGGGAGGGCATAGTTTATGCCCTCCATATTGGTCTTAATATCTTAAACATGCTGCTGTCCTTTGCGGTATTTGTGCTTTCCACGAAGCCCTCCGAGTTTGTGGATGAGCTGGAAAAACGGGGCTTTTCTCCGCGGTTCGGCTATATTGTAACTTCTGTATTCCAGATCATCCCGCAGATGATGGGAACCATGAACACCATTATGGATGCGCAGCGCAGCCGAGGCCTTGAAACAGAAGGAAACTTAAGAACCCGGGCGAAGGCATTTCTGCCTCTGATCTCCCCGGTGGTCATGAGCTCCCTGATCAATACCAGAGAACGGGCCATTGCCCTGGAGGTGCGCGGGTTTGGCGCAGGAAAGAAGAAAACCTGGCTGACAGAGAGAACGCGCCACAAAGGAGACCGTGAGGCTACCATCCTTTTCGGTATCTGTATTCTGGCAGCTGTGGTATGGAGGATTGTAGAATGTCTGTAATAACCGTTGAAAATTTACGTTACCGTTATCCTCATGCGAAGGAGCTGGCGCTGGATGGACTGGACTTTTCGGTGAAAAAGGGAGAGTTTATCGGCATCATCGGGGAAAACGGGGCTGGAAAGAGCACGTTAAGCCAGGCTCTTATGGGACTGGTGCCGCAGTTTTATAAGGGAGCTTACGGCGGAACGGTCATGGTAGATGGCATTGAGGCAGGCAGGACTCCGGTGGCACAGCTCTGCGGTCATGTGGGACTGGTGTTCCAGAATCCCTTTAACCAGCTTTCCGGCGCGAAGGATAACGTATATGAGGAAGTGGCCTTTGGCATGCAGAATCTGGGCGTGCCTGCAGAAGAGATGAAAAACAGGGTGGAGGAAGCCTTAAAGCTTCTGGATATCTGGCAGTACCGGGACCGCAATCCCTTTGATCTGTCCGGCGGCCAGATGCAGCGCGTGGCGATCGCCAGTGTGCTGGTCATGCGCCCGGATGTGATGATCCTGGATGAGCCGACCTCCCAGCTGGATCCGGAGGGAAGCGATGAGGTCTTTAAGGCTGTAGAAACTCTGACTGGCTCCGGCATCACCATTCTGATGATCGAGCAGAAGATTGAGAAGCTGGCAGCCTACTGTGACCGCATTCTGCTTCTGCATAAAGGAAAACAGATCGCGTTCGATACGCCGCAGAAGGTATTTTCCATGCCGGACTTAAACAATTATGGAATCCAGGCACCGGCCTTCACCCGTATCTGCAAGGCAGAGGGCGTGACCTTGGCAGACGGAACCTACCCGGTAACCGTGGAAGAGGCGGCCGGGGTGCTGAGGGAGAAACGGCTGAGGGCACCGGCGTGTGCAGATGGCGGGGAACGCGCGCAGAAAGTGACAGGAACGGAAGCGGCGCAGGCTGGCGGACCGGCCGAGTCAGCCGGTTCCAGTGATGAGCAGTTTTGCATTGAAAAGCTGGATTTCTCCTACCTGGCAGATGTTCCGGTATTAAAGAACCTGAACATGAAGCTGGACAAACGCCCGACTGCCATCATCGGCCAGAACGGTGCGGGAAAGACCACGCTGGTCAAGCTTTTAAAGGGCCTGTTAAAACCGGTCTCCGGTTCCATTTATTTTCATGGCGAGGACATCTCCGGCAAGACGGTAGCCATGCTGGCCGGAAATGTGGGCTATGTATTCCAGAACCCGGATGACCAGATCTTCAAGTATAACGTTATGGATGAGATCCTGTTCGGGCCGTTAAACATCGGCATGGATGCGGAGCGCGCAAAGAAAGAAGCAGAGCGTGCTCTGAAGCTGACCGGACTGACCGGGAAAGAGAAAGAAAATCCTTACGACTTGGAGCTTTATGAGCGGAAGATGACTGCCATTGCCAGTGTGCTGGCCATGGACACCGATGTGCTGATCCTGGATGAGCCGACCATTGCCCAGGACTGGAAGGGACGGCAGATCATCGGAGGAATCATCCGCAGTCTCTCGGAGCGCGGCAAGCTGGTTATTGCCATTCTCCACGATATGGATTTTGTGGCAGAGAACTTTGAGCGTGTCATCATCATGGCTCACGGCCAGGTGCTGGCAGACGGAACCGCAAAGGAAGTGTTCGCGCAGGAAGAAGCCCTGAAGAAGGCCCGTCTGCAGAAGCCCTATGTGATGCAGCTTTGTGAGGCACTGGGATATGAAAAGAGCTATCTGACGGTGGAGGAGCTTCTGAAGGATCAGGTGTCTTAATGCGCATCACTTAAGATGTGAAGAAAAATTATGTTTTATTTTGCAAAACCCCTGCTTGAAGCAGGGGTTTTGTTATGCTATAATTGCCAGATGGCGCTTAAAAACTTAATTTAATTAACTGGAGGACTTTATGAGCAAAAATCATAAAAAACGAAGCAGCTTTTCCGGCAAGCTCGGGTTCGTGCTTTCCGCGGCAGGTGCTTCGGTAGGACTGGGAAATATCTGGCGTTTCCCGTATCTGGCAGCAAAATACGGCGGCGGAATTTTTCTGCTGATCTACATTCTTCTTGCTTTGACATTCGGCTACACCATGATCGTAGCGGAGACATCCATCGGCCGCATGACGAAAAAAAGCCCGGTAGGAGCTTATCATACCTTTGGAAAATCTGGCTGGTTTTCCTTTGGAGGCTGGATCAACGCAGTGATCCCGATCCTGATCGTGCCGTATTACTCCGTGATCGGTGGCTGGGTGATCCGGTATCTGTTTGGATACCTGACCGGACACGGCGCACAGCTTGCAGAGGACGGCAACTTTTCCGCCTTTATTTCCAACGGAGCAGCAACAGAAATCTGCTTTATTGCATTTGCCTTCTTTACTCTGTTTATCATTTATGCAGGTGTGAGAAACGGCATCGAGCGTGTATCTAAATTTATGATGCCGATCCTGATCGTGCTGTCTGTCATCATTGCAGGCTATTCCATGACCAGACCGGGAGCCGGTGCCGGAATCCGCTATTTCCTGGTTCCGAACATGGAGAACTTTTCCTGGATGACGGTGGTGGCAGCCATGGGACAGATGTTCTACTCCCTGTCCATTGCCATGGGTATCCTGATCACCTTTGGTTCTTATATGAAGAAGGACGTATCCATTGAGGCATCCACCGGAAACGTGGAGATATTTGATACCGCTATCGCCATCATGGCCGGCCTGATGATCATTCCGGCAGTCTTTGCATTTACCGGCGGAGATCCGGATACCCTGCAGGCAGGACCGGCACTGATGTTCATTACCATTCCGAAGGTATTCGCAAGCATGGGCTTCGGAACCATTGCCGGAATCATGTTTTTCCTGTTAGTGCTGTTTGCGGCGATTACAAGCTCCATTGCCCTGACCGAGAGCGCAGTTTCCACGTTCGAGGATGAACTTGGCTGGAGCCGTAAAAAAGCAACCGTCATGATCGGCGGCATCATGCTGGTGCTGGGAAGCCTTTCCTGCCTGGGCTATGGTCCGTTAGCCAATGTTACCATCATCGGAATGCAGTTTCTGGATTTCTTCGATTTCCTGACAAACTCCGTCATGATGCCTATCGCGGCCATTGCCACCTGTCTTCTGGTATCCAGAGTCATAGGCATGAAACGGATTGAGGAAGAGGTACTTCACGGGGAAGGCAAGTTCCACAGAAAGAGAATCTTCCAGATCATGGTCCAGTACCTGTGTCCGGTATTTGCGGTCATTATTCTGATCAGTTCCGTGGCAAATGCGTTTGGATGGATTTCCATGTAGAGAAAAAATAAAAAAATCCTCTGTCCCGTAAAGAACCTGTTAGCACTTCATACAGAACCCGTTAAGGGTGAGGCAAAACACTTTCTTTCTGTTGGCACCTTGTATAAAATACGAGAGGAAATATTTTTGTTACAGCCCATGCGCTGCACAAACCATATTTCCTGTAATTTATGAGCAGGACAAACAGAAAGGGGAAGGAAACATGCTGACAGTATTGATTTTAATTATTTATGCAATCATCGGAGGAGTATCTACCCTGGCTATGGTCATCGGAATCCCGGCCGTGCTGGGATGGAAGATTTACCGGAAGGTAAAGTATCAGATCCCGTTGATGAAATAGATGGAATGAACTAACAGGCTGCAAGCTATTTGAAAATGGTGCTTGCAGCCTGTTTTTGTTTTCTAAATTTTAGGATTTTACGAGTAGTATGTGTCAGGCCAAGAGCCAGTCAATCAGATTCAGAGATTTGATCCCATCATAAGAAGTAATATAGTTTCGATCCATGGACAGAACAATCTTTTCATAGTTATCAGGAATCATCTGCAATGGGCGTAATTCACGTTCACGTGTCTCCGGGGAAAGCATGCTTTCCGTAACCTGTATATAAAGTTTATCATTTGGCTTTTCTGCTACAAAATCAATTTCGGTTTCCTTGAATTTTCCAATGTATACATGATAATCCCGGCGAATTAGTTCAAGAAAAACAATATTTTCAATGATATGACCTCGATCGGCATCACGATAGCCGAGCAGCATATTACGGAAGCCAAGATCTATGATATAATTTTTTCCCAAAGTTTTCAGCAGTTGTTTCCCTTTTACATCGTAACGCTCTACGGAATAGAAAATAAAAGCACTGCGGAGCATGGAAATATATTTTTCAACCGTCTGGCTGGCAATCTTTTTCCCTTTTCCCTCAATATTACCTTCATTTGATAACACATTTCCAATGCTGCTAGGAGAAGTGATACTGCCAATATTGGAGCACAGAAACAGCATGAGCTTGTGAAGCAATCCCTGATTGGATTGCGTGTTTCGCTGAAGAATGTCGCGCAGGATGACCGTGGAGTAGATTCCTTCCAGGGCCTGTATGCTTCTTGCTTCATTGAAACGATATTCCCGAAGAATGGGCATCCCTCCAAACTGCAGGTATTTCTGGAATTTTTCTTCTATCGAGATGTCAGGCGCAAATTCGTAGAAATCCAGAAATTCTTTAAATGATAAAGGCAGCATATGGATTTCAACATACCGTCCTGACAGCAGGGTGGAAAATTCGGTAGAAAGCAGGTAAGCATTGGAACCAGTGATATAAATATCCACATCAAAATCCAGACGAAAAGATTCGATTGCCTTTTCCCAGTGTTCAATAACCTGAAGTTCATCAAAAATGAGGTAGGTTTTCCCACTTTTTGCAATACGTTCGCTGACATAGTCATAAAAAACCAGATAATCCTTAAGGTCTCGATAGCGCAAAGATTCCAGATTCATATGAATGATGTTAGAATCTGCTATGCCATGATTAAGCAAATGCTGATGAAAAAGATCCAGTAAAGAGGATTTTCCGCATCTGCGGATACCGGTAACAATTTTGACTAGATCAACATCTTTATTTTGAATCAGCTGATTCAGATATTCCGGGCGGTTGATAAGTTCGGACATAGAGCACCTCCTGAAATAGAATTTCTAATTTTATTATAGCCAAAATCAGAAGAAAAACAATATTTTTAAAATGAAATTAAAAAATAGTTAAAAATAAAAAGTTTTTGAAATTAATATTAAAAATTTTCGAGGAGGAGAAGCTGACTTACACTGAAGAAAAGTAGTAGCGGCAATTAAGAACTCCGTTTATAATAGAAGCAGTTATGAACTTAAGCATTGGAGGATACTAACGTGAACAAACAGCAGCTTGCGGCGAAAATATGGGAGTCTGCAAATAAAATGCGTTCCAAAATCGAAGCGAACGAATATAAAGACTACATTTTGGGTTTTATTTTCTATAAATATCTTTCTGATAAACAGGAGCAGTGGCTTTTAAAACGAGACTATGCGCCGGAAGATATTGTGGAATATGTGAATGAAGATGACCCGGAGATCGTGGAAGCATCACAGCAGAGTCTGGGCTATTTTATTGCCTACAAAGATATGTTTTCTACCTGGATTCATATGGGCTCTGATTTCAGCGTGGACAATGTACGTACGGCTTTATCTTCCTTTGTTTTTAGCTCTTCAGGAACTGGAAAACCAGGATATTGATTTGGTGATGCGGTCGCTGGCAAATCTGACCTGATTTTGGCATAATATTATGATGAGAATGTAAACAGGTTGTTCATGCTGGCAACAAAAAATATGGAATAAACGAAACAAAATAAAAATGGAAACACTGGTGAAGGGGCTGCAGATGAACAATGATAGAACATATAGAGATGTGGAATGATTGTGAACTGCTGAACCGTTACAATTAAAAATATACAGATGAGGAAATATTGTTATGGTAAAACCAATCATGCGAGACATCGCGTTCTTAAAGCAACAATCACTCCCGGCAACTTTGGCGGACCGTCAGGCGGCACTGGATCTTTTGGATACCTTAAAAGCCCATGAGGCAGAGTGCGTAGGTATGGCTGCGAATATGATCGGAGTGCGGAAAAATATTATTGCGGTGAATATGGGTTTTATGAATGTCGCAATGTTCAATCCGGTCATTGTGAAGAAAACTGGCGCATTTGAGACGGAAGAGGGGTGTCTTTCCCTGATTGGTGCTCGAAAAACAACCCGCTATGAGGAAATCGAAGTAGAATATGAAGATATGAACTTTAAGAAACAGCACCAGAAGTTCAGCGGATGGACAGCCCAGATCATTCAGCATGAATGTGATCATCTGGATGGAATCATTATCTAGAAGGAATGGAGGAATTTTTGTGAAAATCGAGCATATTGCGTTATATGTAAATCATCTGGAAAAAGCGCGGGATTTTTTTGTGAAATATCTGGGTGCACAATCAAACGATGGATATTGTAATGTGCGGACAGGGTTTCGTTCGTATTTTCTTTCCTTTGAGGATGGTGCGAGGCTGGAAATCATGAGCAGGCCTGGAATGTCTGATTTGCCGAAAGAATTATTCCGGACAGGATATGCCCATGTTGCGTTCAGTGTTGGAAGCAGGGAAAATGTGGAGAAAATTACGGCACGGTTAAAGAATGATGGTTACAATGTGATCAGCGAACCAAGAACAACGGGAGACGGCTACTACGAAAGCTGCATTGTTGTCATTGAGCAGAACCAGATTGAGATTACAGTCTGAGCTAAAAAAGTTACGGAAGCTGCACGCGTGTCTGATGACATAAAGTAACTATTCAGTAGGTCTGCGCACTTGCTGCGCTGACCGTACGAAAACATGGGCTAGAAAGCAAAAATCCCATTGCCGAAGGCAATTTTCAATGGATTTTTGCTCGTGACTGTGAAGGTACTGAACAGTTACGACATAAAATGAAAAAAGGGGGCTGCTGCAAAATGCAGGTCTCGATGGGAAAAGAAAGCAGGACAACCGATATGGAAAGAATAGAAAAGATGACAGAACATACGATAGAGCATGCGATAGAGTATACTTCAAAGGACGAGGGACTGATTGGAAATGAAAAAATTGAGGAAGCCATTGCCGCGCTGCAGCAGGAACCGAACGAAGCATTGCTTGCTCATGCATTAACGGTGATCCGCCGCCGGATGCGGGAGCATGGACAGGTTATTCTGGCTGTGGACATGCCGCAGGATCAGAATCGTATGCGGCAGATGATGGCAGATCCGGCAACCCCTATGCAGATTCAGGCGATGCAGACTGCGGACGGAAAGGCATGGTGGGTGGCATTTACCGGCTTCGGGGAAGAACTGCGCGGCGCAGATCAGGTGAAGTCTACGTTTCTTGCTGATCTGGAGCAGATTTTCCGGACTGCGCTGACCGTGAACGAAATCGAAGGAATCATCTTAAATCCATGGAACCGAACGTTGATGTTAAACAAAAATCTGATTCGGATTATGTTAGGGGATTCATGAATCTTTGTTGTTGATGCTATGATAGCAAATCAAAAATTATTTGAGAGATATTGATTGAGAGTAAGAATATTATAAGAACAAAGAAGAATATTATAATAAAATTGGAAAGAGGTGATTTTATTGACCATAGAAGAAATTTTAGCTGGCGAGTCTAAAAATGTTGAGTTCAAGGTTCAGAGACCAAAGGACAGTTTAAAATACATGAAAACGGTGGTTGCTTTCTCAAACGGAGAGGGCGGTCGTATCGTGTTTGGTGTTGACGATGATACCCGTGAAGTAGTTGGTATTCGAAAAGAAATTATTTTTTCGGAGATTGATGCCATAACTACGGCAATTTCCGATAGCTGTGAGCCAGTTGTGATTCCAGATGTTTATTTGCAGACGATCAATGATAAAACGATCATTGTTGCTGAAATTAGTGCAGGTAAGCAACGACCTTATTACATCAAATCATTAGGAATCAAAGACGGTACTTATATTCGAGTTTCCGGAACTTCCCGACCGGCTGACCGAGATCTGACTGCGGAAATGTATTATGAAGACGAAGGACGTTCTTACGATAAGGTTATTCGAAAAGACCTGACAGTGACAGAGAAAGAAATTGAAGAAACGTGCCTGCAGATGAAAGAAGTTGCCATTGCAAACAGCAAATCAAAGACACAAAAAGGGGCAATCCGTGATGTCACGAAAAATGTACTGTTGAGCTGGGGACTGTTGGCAGAAGCGGAAGACGGTAGTATTCATCCAACAAATGGGTATGTATTTTTACTTGGTAAGGATGATTTTCTTTCGCAGATTCAATGTGGAATGTTCAAGGGAAAGACTCGCGCTGTTTTTGTGGACAAACGCGAATATGGAGGTCCATTGTGGAAACAGATTGATGATGCGTTCCAATTTGTGTTACGAAATATCCATCTTGGGGCAAAACTGGAAGGAATTTACCGCAAAGATATTTACGAGTTGCCACCAGATAGCATTCGAGAACTTATTATTAATGCAGTAATGAATTGCAGCTTTTTGCAAAGTTCCCATATTCAGGTGGCAATTTACGATGATAGGTTGGAAATTACATCGCCAGGTGGTCTTATGCCGGGAGTAACACTCGATAAGATGAAAGAGGGATATTCAAAGATTCGTAATCGAGCACTTGCACATGCTTTTTCCTATATGAATCTAATTGAGGCATGGGGAAGCGGCATTCCTAAACTGATGGAGGCAATGCGGGAATATGGTTTACGAGAGCCAGAGTTTTGTGATATGGAGATTGGATTCCGTATCAATCTATATCGCAATACAGGAAAAATAGAAACTACCCAAGATACTACCCAAGGTACTACCCAAGACACTACCCAAGGCATCTCAAACGTCGATAGATGTAAGTTAACAAATGCAGACAAAGAAATTCTAAATTTGATTAAAGAACAGTCAGATATTACACAGAAAGAAATAGCTGCTAAATTGGGATGGAAAGTAGATCGTGTGAAGTATTACCTTAATAAAATGAAGCGTCAGGATATTGTGCAACGAATTGGGACCAGCCAAAAAGGGTACTGGAAGCTTCTAATTGAATACGATTTCTTGTCAAGATGACCGAATACCTGTTCGATATTCGGCTTGCATCCTGCACTTTGCTATGTTAGAATGAAAAGCACAGGAAAACGCACATAAATCAGGAAAGGTCAGGACAGAAATTTGTTTTCATATATAAAAGGAACGTTGGAAGAATACTGGGAAGATACCATTGTTGTGGAGTCGGGGGGCATTGGCTGGAACATTCATGTTCCGCTGTCGGTGCTGGACCGGCTTCCGCATGTGGGTGAGCAGATCAAGGTTTACACCTCCTTTCAGGTGAAGGAAGATTCCATGACGCTGTACGGCTTTTTCAGCCGTCAGGATTTAAAGATGTTTAACCAGCTTCTCGGTGTAACCGGCATTGGCCCCAAGGCGGCTCTGGGAATTCTTTCTTCCCTCAGCCCGGATGATCTTCGCATGGCCATCATAGCGGAAGATTCCAAGGCCATCGCCAAAGCGCCGGGAATCGGTCCGAAGACAGCCAAGCGCGTGATCCTGGATCTGAAAGACAAGATCAGCATGGACGAGGTACTGCCGCTGCAGTTCGCGGGCGGTCAGACGGAGGTGGCGGTTACGGCGGCAGCTTCCAGCGTGGATGGCGCAGGAAAAGAAGCTATCGAAGCACTGGTTGCCCTGGGCTATTCCCCAACAGAAGCCACAAAGGCTGTGCGGCAGGTAACCATCACGGAGGACATGAATTCGGAAGCGGTGCTCAAGGCATCACTGAAATTTCTGGCATTCTGATATAGAAGATAATTGGAGTAAAAAATGGAACGACGGATCATTACCACTGAGGTGACGGAAGAGGACAAGGTTATTGAACCAAATCTCCGACCTCAGATGTTAGCCGAGTACATCGGTCAGGAAAAGATCAAGAATAATTTAAAGGTATACATAGACGCAGCGAAAGCGCGTGGAGAGTCGCTGGATCATGTGCTGTTTTATGGTCCGCCGGGACTGGGAAAGACAACGCTTTCCGGCATTATTGCAAACGAGATGGGCGTACACATGAAGGTGACCTCCGGTCCGGCGATTGAAAAGCCGGGAGAGATGGCGGCAATTCTGAATAATCTGCAGGAGGGCGATGTTCTGTTTGTGGACGAGATTCATCGCCTGAACCGTCAGGTGGAGGAGGTGCTTTACCCGGCTATGGAGGATTTTGCCATTGACATCATGCTGGGTAAGGAATCATCGGCCCGTTCCATCCGCCTGGATTTGCCGCATTTTACCCTGGTTGGAGCAACGACCAGAGCGGGGCTTCTGACGGCTCCATTGCGTGACCGTTTTGGCGTGGTCCAGAAGCTGGAGTTTTATACGCCGAAGGAGCTGCAGATCATTGTAGAGCGGTCTGCAGAGGTGCTTGGTGTCGGCATTGAGCCGGAGGGCGCGGCAGAGATCGCAAGGCGTTCAAGAGGTACCCCGCGCCTGGCAAACCGATTACTCAAACGGGTGCGGGATTTTGCGCAGGTGAAGTATGACGGAGTCATTACCAAAGAGGTGGCGGATTTTGCGCTGGACATTCTGGATGTGGACAAGGTCGGCCTTGATAATAACGACCGGAGCATTCTTCTCATGATGATCGAGAAATTTGGCGGCGGCCCGGTTGGTCTGGAAACCCTGGCAGCGGCGCTCGGAGAAGATGCCGGAACGCTGGAGGATGTGTATGAACCGTATCTTCTGATGAATGGCTTCCTAAACCGCACCCCGCGCGGAAGGGTGGCAACGCCGTTGGCTTACCGGCATCTGGATATTCCCTGTGACGGGCAATCCATTTAAAAACAAAAGAATCAAAAAATAAAAATCCGGAGAATTGATGCACGATGATAGAAAGCAGAGTTCTCCGGATTTGTGGATTTTAGCATATTTTTCCGGAAACACAAAATGAGAAACTGTGGGAAACACTCTTGTTGAGATGGTAGGAATATGTTAAAATGTATACAGTATTAAAATTATATTATTTATAAGGAAATTTCATGGAACAGAAAAATTATACGGAAGTTTTTATAGATGGAACCGTTTTTACATTGGGCGGTACGGAAGATGAAGCGTATTTAAGACAGGTTGCTGCTTATCTGAATGAGAAGATTGGCGAAGTCCGCAAGCTGGATGGTTTTTCCAGACAGAGTCCGGAATATCAGAATCTGACCATTCAGCTCAATCTTTCTGATGACTATTTCAAGGAGCAGATGCGTGCAGATGACCTGAAACAGCAGAAAGAGGAACTGGAAAAAGACGCATACAGCTTAAAACATGAGCTGATCACCACCCAGATGAAGTATGAGGCACAATCCAGAGAACTGGAAGTGGCCAAGGCTGCTCCGCTCAAAGACCGGGAGGAACTGGAAGCGGCGAAGGAAAAGCTGGAGAATGCATCTCAGGAAATCGAATCGCTGAAAAACTGTTGCGAGAACGCGAGACAGGAGCTTGCAGCCGCAAAGTCAGAAAATGAGAACGCGAGACAGGAGCTTGCAGCCGCAAAGTCAGAAAATGAGACCGTGCAGCAGGAGCTTGCAGCCGCAAAGTCGGAAAATGAGACCGTGCAGCAGGAACTTGTAGCCGCAAAAGCAGAGAATGAGTCTGTGAGCCGGAAACTGGCTGCAGAGAAAGAACGGTTTTCTGTTGAAATAGAGCAGATCTCCTCAGAGAAGAACGAGGCTGTTGCAGAGACAGAAAATACGAGGACAGCGCTTACTGCTGCACAGGCAGAAGCAGAAAGCCTGAGAGCGGATCTGGAAAATGCACAGGCAGAAGAGGAAAGCCTGAGAGCGGATCTGGAAAATGCACGGACAGAAGCAGAAACACTGAGACAGCAGATTGTCCGGGTACAGGAAAATTCAGCCCAAACCGGAAGCGAGCTGGAAGCCATGAAAGCAGAGACTGAGACGGCGAAGCAGAACCTGGAAACGAAAGCAGCAGAGGCAGAGCAGCTGAAACAGGAACTGGAGGAAGTGCGCCGGAAGCTGGCACAGCTGCATTCTGAGCAGGATGCAGCTGAACAGGAACTGAAGCAGGCTCATTTAAAAAATGCAACTTCGCTTCAGGAACTTGGACAGGCGAGAAGCGAAACAGAAACTGCAAAGCAGGAGCTTACACAGGCAAGAAGCGAAGCAGAAACCGTAAAGCAGGAGCTTACACAGGCAAGAAGCGAAGCAGAAACCGTAAAGCAGGAGCTTACACAGGCGAGAAGCGAAACAGAAACCGCAAAGCAGGAGCT
>NZ_QUIV01000007.1:118945-162039 GCF_003480315.1 Clostridium sp. AM33-3
GAGAAGCGAAACAGAAACCGCAAAGCAGGAGCTAGAGGAAGCATACGAGACAGCGACAAGGGCTGAGAGTGATCTGAAGGAAGCACGCGAGGAAAATGAGCGTCTCAACCGGGAACTGCTTCAGGCAAAACAGGATGCAGAGCAGGCGTGGCAGGAACTGGAAAGGTTGAAACAGTCAGCAGAACAGATTCAGCCTGAGGTACGGCAGACCCGGCCGGAGAAAGAGGCAGCAGTGGCCGTGGAAACCATGGAAGCAGCCGAAGTGGTTGAGGAGCAGGATGCAGAATCCGCAGCGGCTGAGGTGACTGCTGTGAAGGAGCTGGTTGCATCCATTCTGCCAAAGACAGTAAAAACGCCGGAAGAACAGAAAAAGGCTGATGAAATGGCAAAACAGGCAGCGTTCAAGGCAGCTCTTGCTGCAGCAACGCATCCGAACAGGCATTTTATCCGTTAAGTAATACAATATGGGGGTGAAGGGTGTTGAAAGACAATCGGAACTCCCTTTCTTTTGGCCTGAAACCAAAACGGTCATTTGACCGTTTTGATCCTGATTTGCAGAGAAGCGGATCCAGCGAAATGACTCACTTTAATATGAGGAGGAGAATTTGAATTCACGTGTAGAAATCCTGGCTCCGGCCGGGTCAATGGAAAGCATGATGGCAGCGGTTCAGGCTGGTGCCGATGCGATATATATGGGTGGCAGCCGGTTCGGAGCCCGGGCTTATGCAGACAATCCGGAGGAAGACAGGTTCTTGGAAGCAATCGATTATGTGCATCTGCATGGCTGTCGTCTTTATATGACAGTCAATACGCTGGTGAAGGAAGAGGAACTGGACCAGCTTTATGACTTTTTAAAGCCATACTATGAGCGGGGGCTGGATGCGGTGATCGTGCAGGATCTTGGTGTGTGGAAGTTCATCCGGGAGCATTTTCCGGATCTTCCGATTCATGCGAGCACCCAGATGACTGTGACAGGATGGC
The DNA here is from genome assembly GCF_003480315.1 of Clostridium sp. AM33-3. Classification (GTDB taxonomy): domain Bacteria; phylum Bacillota; class Clostridia; order Lachnospirales; family Lachnospiraceae; genus Brotaphodocola. The sequence goes on from NZ_QUIV01000007.1 coordinate 119,927, forward strand.
GCAGTGCCCAGAGCTTAAAGGAGATGGGAGCGACCCGCGTGGTAACAGCGAGAGAGTTATCTCTCCAGGAGATCGCAGAGATCCGCGACCATGTGGATGTGGAAATTGAGAGCTTTGTGCATGGCGCATTGTGTTACTGCTACTCCGGGCAGTGTCTGCTTAGCAGCCTGATCGGCGGCCGCAGCGGTAACCGCGGACGTTGCGCACAGCCCTGCAGACTTCCTTATGATGTGCTGACAGCAGCCGGAAAGCCGGTTCAGAGTGCGGCAAAGCAGAGTTATGCGAAACTGACGGAAAGCATATACGAAACCGGAAAACAGAATGCCAGAAATCAGAACACAGGAAAAAAGAACAAAGGAAAGCACAGTCCGGACATGCAGGACAGAAATGCCCGGATGAAGGGAAAGCCGTATGCACAGCAGAAAGCAGCGGTGGGGGATGACCGCTATGTCTTAAGCCTGAAAGACCTCTGCACCCTGGATATTCTCCCGGATATCATTGAATCCGGTGTCTATTCCTTAAAGATTGAGGGCCGCATGAAGAGTCCACGTTACACTGCCGGTGTTGTGAGTATTTATCGCAAATATGTGGATTATTATCTGGAGCATGGACGGGACGGTTATAAGGTAGATCCGGCAGACCGCAGGATGCTCCTGGATCTCTTTGACCGCGGCGGCTTTACGGATGGTTACTATGTCCGGCATAATGGCCGCGAGATGGTGGCATTAAAAGAAAAACCGGCATTCCGGGAAGGAAATCAGGCGTTGTTTGACCGTCTGGACCGGGAATATGTGGAAAAGAAAAAGCAGGAGCCGTTATCCGGCCATGTAGTGGTAAAGGAAGGCGAACCGCTGAAGCTTTCCCTCTGGTGCAGTGAGCCGGGGCGTCTTCTGGAGGAAGCAGCAGCTCAGAACCCGTATGCGGAGGTGACTGGCGCAGAGGTTCAGACGGCCCAGAATCAGCCCATGGGAGAGGAAAAGCTGTTAAAGCAGTTAAACAAGACCGGAAATACCCCGTTCTATTTTGAAAACCTGACAGCAGAGATCGAAGGAAACTGTTTTGTGCCGGTTCAGGCGCTCAATGAGCTGCGCCGGGAGGCACTGGAGCAGATGGAAGAGAAGCTGCTGCAGCCATTCAGACGTACAGAAGGAACGGTAGAAAGCCAGGATGAAGGCGAAAATGAGCGGTCTGAGCAGCAGAGCGAGACTGGCAGTGTGGAAGCAGGCTCCTGTGGTCTTCACATTTCCATCGAGGAACCTTGCCTCTTACCCACCGCCATTGCCCACTCGGATGTCACCCGCATCTACCTGGATTCCTGCGGCTTTGGTCCGGAGACCTGGAAGGCAGCGGTACAGGCATGCCATGACAACGCAAAGCAGTGCAGCCTGATGCTGCCGCATATCTTCCGCACGGAGGCGGAGACTTATTTCCGCAAACATATAGATGCGCTGAAAGAGGCCGGCTTTGATGAGCTTGTGGTAAAATCCCTGGATGAGATCACGTTTTTAAGAGAAAACGGACTGGGGGATATTCCTCTGGTATCTGACGCGAACCTTTATGTTCTGAACCATCTGGCAAGAGAGCAGATGGAAGACCTTGGAATTTCCCGCATGACCCTTCCGCTGGAGTTAAACAGCCGGGAGCTGGAGACACTGGGCTGTGAGGAGATGGAACTTTATGTGTACGGTTATCTTCCGGCTATGGTGTCGGCCCAGTGCATCGTAAGGACTACAAAGGGCTGTACGAAACAGCCGGAGGTCTTAAAGATGAAGGACCGCACCGGAAAAGATCTTCCAGTGAAGAATCACTGCCGGTTCTGCTATAACACCATCTACAATCCAAGTCCTCTGTCCCTGCTCGGACAGGAGAAGCTGATCCAACGGCTGGCTCCTGGGGCGCTGCGTCTTGCGTTCACGCTGGAGACACCGGAGCAGATGAAAGCAGTGCTGGATGCCTTTGCGGATCAGTTCCTTCACGGGGAAGAAACCAGGGATCCGTTCAAAGATTTTACACGCGGCCATTTCAAGAGAGGCGTAGAATAAATATATATGGTAAATATTGTCATTGAAGTATCGAAATACCTGCTGATCCTGCTGATCGCTGCTTATACCTACTGGAATTTCAGTTATTTCCGGTTTCGGGATCCCTGGCAGCAGGGAAGAGTCTGTGTCCGGCAGAATGTGGCCATGTTCCTGCTGCATTTTGTGGCGTATGCGGTGCTGTTCTTAAAATCAGAGGACGAGAGGGTAATCCTGTTTTATCTGGCACAGGTAGTATTCCTGGCAGTTTATCTGGGACTTTATAAGGTGTTTTATCCACTGCGGTCCAGGCTTCTGGTCAACAATATGTGCATGCTTTTGTGCATCGGCTTTGTGATCCTGACCCGTCTGGATTTTGACAAGGCCCTCCGCCAGTTTGTGATTGTTGCCATATCGGCTCTGATCACCTGGATTATCCCGTTCATTCTGGAGCGGGTGTGGCAGCTGGCGAGCATTCCGTGGGTATACGGTTTTGCCGGTCTGGCGCTGCTGATCGTGGTATGTATCATCGGCAACAACAGCTTCGGCGCGCAGCTTTCCGTGAACATTGCGGGCATCGCGTTTCAGCCGTCGGAGTTTGTAAAAATCCTGTTTGTGTTCTTTACAGCCTGCATGTTTTACCGGGACACCGAGTTTAAGACAATTATAGAAACCACGGTGATGGCGGCGGCTTATGTGCTGGTGCTGGTGCTTTCCAAGGATCTGGGAAGCGCGCTGATCTTTTTTCTGACGTACCTGACCATGCTGTTTGTGGCAACCGGAAGTTATCTGTATCTGTTTTCCGGCCTGCTTTGCGGCAGCGGCGCGTCGGTGGTGGCATATCAACTCTTTGCCCATGTGCGCACCCGTGTGGCAGCCTGGAAAAATCCATGGGCGGACATTGATAACCGCGGTTACCAGATTACCCAGTCCCTCTTTGCCATCGGCACGGGCGGATGGTTCGGCATGGGCCTGTATCAGGGTATGCCTTATAAAATCCCGGTTGTGGAAAAGGACTTTGTATTCGCGGCAATTTCCGAGGAGCTTGGTGGGATATTTGCTCTCTGCGTGCTGCTCATCTGCCTGGGCTGTTTCTTACAGTTTGTGCTCCTGGCAGCGCGTATGCAGGCATTGTTTTATAAACTGATCGCCTTTGGTCTTGCCATGGTCTATGCGGTGCAGGTGTTTTTAACTGTGGGCGGTGTGACCAAATTCATTCCGTCTACCGGTGTGACTCTGCCGCTTGTCAGCTACGGAGGCAGTTCTGTTTTGAGTACATTTATTATTTTCGGAGTGATCCAGGGCCTGTACATTCTGAAGCAGAATGATGAGGAGGACTATGAAAAAGACATCGACTGATAAGAGTATTTTGTTTGTGACCTATATTATGGTAGGCCTGTTTGTTGGTCTGATGGGCTATTTCGGCTATTTTCTGCAGGTGCAGAGTGAGACGGTCATCAACAATTCCTATAATGCGCGTCTGGACAGCTTTTCTGACCGGATCATCCGCGGAGAGATTTTAAGCAATGACGGCACGGTACTGGCGAAGACCAATGTGGCAGAAGATGGGACAGAGGTGCGGGAATACCCGTATGGAAGCCTGTTTGCCCATGTGGTGGGCTATTCCGACCAGGGCAAGACCGGCCTGGAATCTCTGGCGAACTTTTATCTGTTAAGTTCCCACATGAATCTGGTAGAGCAGGCCGTCAACGAGTTATCCGATGTGAAAAATCTGGGAGACCAGGTGGTGACTACGCTGGATGTGGGGCTGCAGCAGGCGGCTTCCGACGCGCTGGGCGACCGCAGGGGCGCTGTCGTGGTGATGGAGCCGGATACAGGCAAGATCCTCGCCATGGTTTCCAAGCCGGGCTTTGACCCGAATCAGTTGAGCAGCCAGTGGGAGAGCCTGATCTCCGGGGACAATACTGAGGCACAGCTTCTCAATCGTGCTGCACAGGGGGTGTATCCGCCGGGATCAACCTTTAAGATCGTGACGCTTCTGGAATATATCCGGGAGCATCCGGATACCTGGGAGGGTTTTACCTTTGACTGTGACGGCAGCTATGAGGCCGGAGATTACAGGATTTCCTGTTATCATGGAAATGCCCACGGCCATCAGTCGCTTTTGCAGGCATTTGCGAATTCCTGCAATGGCGCTTTTGCAAGCCTCGGTCTTACCATGGATCTTGGGCAGATGCAGAATACCTGCGGAGAATTGTTGTTTAATAAAGATCTTCCGGTGTCTCTGGCATATAGCAAGAGCTCCTATGCCATGGGACCCGGGGCTTCAGACTGGGAACGGCTGCAGACCGCTATCGGCCAGGGAAACACCCAGATGACACCGCTGCACAACGCTATGATCACAGCGGCCATAGCGAATGGCGGTACGCTGATGAAACCATATCTGATCGATCACGTGGAATCTGCGGCGGGAGAAGAAGTAAAGAAATATCTGCCTTCCGCTTACGGAAATCTCATGACTGCGCAGGAGGCTTCCACGCTCTCTATGTTTATGCGGAGCGTTGTGACGGATGGAACCGGTTCCGGCGTCCGTACCGATGCCTATTCCGTAGCCGGAAAGACTGGATCTGCGGAGTTTGAGACCGGAAAAGAAACGCATGCGTGGTTTACCGGGTTTGCCCCGGCAGAAGATCCGAAACTGGTAGTCACGGTACTGGTGGAGGAGGCCGGATCGGGTGGTCATGTGGCTGCACCGATCGCAAAAAGTATTTTTGATACCTATTTTTCAAGATGAAAATGGTGATATAACGCTACACAAAGTTTTTAGGAGTGACAAAGGAGGAATCGCATGTTTCATGCAAAGGAGTATGTGAAGGCGGAAAGCCTGGAACAGGCATATGAGCTGAACCAGAAGAGAAGCAACGTTCTGGTAGGCGGTATGATGTGGCTGAAAATGAGCAGCGGGAACCGGAATACGGTGATTGACTTAAGTGGTCTGGGTCTGGATCAGATCGAGGAGACAGAAGATGAATTCAGAATTGGCTGTATGTGCAGCCTGCGGCAATTAGAGCTTCATAAAGGCTTAAATCAGTACTTTGACGGCGCGTTTCGTGAGTGCACCCGCTGGATCGTCGGAACTCAGTTCCGCAACGGCGCGACTGTGGGAGGCAGTGTTTTCGGCCGATTCGGCTTTTCTGATATTCTTACCTGCATGATGGTTCTGGACAGCTATGTAGAGCTTTACAAGGGCGGAACCGTATCTCTGGAAGAATTTGCGAAGATGAAGTACAGCCGGGATATTCTGGTGCGCGTCATCATCAAAAAGGATGGCAGAAAAGCAGCCTATGTCAGCCAGCGACGTTCCAAAACAGATTTTCCGCTGATTGCCGTCGCAGCGGCAAAGAAGGATGACATGTGGTATATTTCCGTTGGCGCGAGACCGTCTAAGGCGGCACTGGTAACACGTCCGGTCCAGACCGGATGTGAGCTTTCCGCGCAGGCAGAGGAAGCAGTCAGCATGTTCTCATTTGGAGACAACCTGCGGGGCAGCGCGGATTACCGGAAGTCTCTGGCGGAAATTTATGTGAGAAGGCTCATGGAGCAGTTAAGTGGGGAGGAGGCATAGCATGAAGATCAGACTGATATTAAACGGAAAAAAAATCGAAGCTGAGATCAAGGCAGATACCCTGCTTCTGGATCTGGTCCGGGAAAAGGGCTGCTACAGTGTAAAGCGTGGCTGCGAAACTTCAAACTGCGGACTCTGCACGGTATGGCTGGATGGAAAGCCGGTGCTTTCCTGCTCTGTTCTTGCGGCCAGAGCCGACGGACATGAGGTTACAACTCTGGAGGGCCTTCAGAAAGAGTCAGAGGAATTTGCTGATTTTCTGGCAAGAGAAGGCGCAGACCAGTGCGGCTTCTGCAGTCCTGGTCTCATTATGAATGTACTGGCTATGGAACGGGAACTGGTAAAACCGACTATGGAAGAGGTGTGTGAGTATCTGGCAGGAAATCTCTGCCGGTGTACCGGATACGCCGGCCAGCTCCGCGCCCTGGAAAAATATTTAAACCGGAAGAAGGAGGCGTAAACCATGGAAGCGAAGAATAGATATGTAGGCATGTCTGTGATCAAGAAAGACGCAAAGGCACTCCTCGCCGGAAAACCGCTTTACACCGATGATATCGCTCCGAAGGATTGTCTTATCGTGAAGCTTCTGCGCAGCCCTCATGCACATGCGCTGATTGAGGAGATCGACCTTTCCAGAGCATTAAAGGTAGAGGGGATTGAGACGATCCTGACGTATCAGGACTGTTCCCAGAAGCGTTTTACCATGGCGGGCCAGACCTACCCGGAGCCAAGCCCGTATGACCGCCTGATCCTGGACCAGAGAGTCCGTTTTGTGGGTGATGCAGTGGCAATTGTGGCCGGTGAGACGGAAGAAGCTGTAGATAAGGCTCTGCGTCTTATCAAAGTAAAGTACCAGGTGCTGGAGCCGGTGCTCGACTTCCACACCGCTAAAGATAACCCGATCCTGGTACATCCGGAGGACAGCTGGAAGAGTCTGTGCCCGGTTGGCGCCGACAATAAACGCAACCTCTGTGCCTCTGCACAGGACAGCAATGGTGATGTGGATGCGATCCTGGCAGACTGTGCCCATGTTATTGACCGCACGTATCATGTGAAAGCGAATCAGCAGGCAATGATGGAGACCTTCCGGACCTTTACCTCCATGGACGCTTATGGACGTTTAAACGTGACATCCTCCACGCAGATCCCGTTCCATGTGCGCCGTATCGTAGCTCACGCGCTGGATATCCCGAAGTCTAAGGTCCGTGTGCTCAAGCCGAGGATCGGCGGCGGATTTGGTGCAAAGCAGACGGTGGTTACGGAGGTTTACCCGGCGCTGGTAACCTGGAAGACAGGAAAACCGGCCAAGCTGGTCTACACCCGCTATGAATCCCAGATCGCTTCTTCCCCGCGTCACGAGATGGAGGTACATGTGCGCCTGGGTGCGGATGAAAATGGAATTTTTCAGGCCATTGATCTGTATACATTGTCCAATACCGGAGCATTCGGTGAGCATGGCCCGACTACCGTAGGTCTGTCCGGCCATAAGTCTATTCCGATTTATTCCACGCCGAAGGCTTACCGGTTCTGCTATGATGTTGTTTATACGAATACCATGTCAGCAGGTGCGTACCGCGGTTATGGCGCGACCCAGGGTGTGTTTGCGCTGGAGTCCGCAGTCAACGAGCTGGCACGGGAACTTCAGATGGATCCGACCGTGATCCGTGAGAAAAATATGGTACACGAGGGCGATCTGATGCCGGCTTACTACGGCGAAACCGCCAACAGCTGTGCTCTGGACCGCTGCATGGCAAGAGCAAAGGAGCTGATGCACTGGGATGAAAAATATCCGTGCCGCGACATGGGTAACGGAAAAGTCCGTTCGGTAGGCGTTGCCATGTGCATGCAGGGCTCCTCCATTTCCGGTGTGGATGTGGGCTCCATTACCTTAAAGCTGAACGATGACGGCTTTTATACCATGATGATCGGTGCGTCAGATATGGGTACCGGCTGTGACACCACGCTGGCCCAGATCGCGGCAGACGTGCTGGGCTGTGATCTGGAAAACATTGTGTCCCATGGTGTGGATACAGATGTTTCTCCGTATGATTCCGGTTCCTATGCGTCCAGTACCGCTTACTTAACCGGTATGGCTGCCGTGAAGGCATCCAACTCCATGATCCGCCTGATCACCGAGAAGGGAGCGGAGTATCTGGAGAAGACACCGGAAGAGGTGGATTTTGACGGTGAGCAGGTATTTGCAAAGGACGGTTCGGCTTCCATCAGCTTAAAGGATATCGGAAACCGCGCCATGGCAAATAACGGGAAGGCCCTTGAGGTGACCGAAAGCCATTCCTCACCGGTATCTCCGCCTCCGTTCATGGTTGGTATGGCTGAGATTGAGATGGATCAGGAAACCTGTGATTTTGAGCTGGTCAACTATGTGGCTGTGGTAGACTGCGGAACCCCGATCAACCCGGCAATTGCCCGGGTACAGACGGAGGGAGGTCTTGGACAGGGCATCGGCATGGCAATGTTTGAGGATGTGACCCGTTCCGAAAAGGGCCAGGTGTATGAGAATTCCTTCATGCAGTACAAGCTTCCGACCCGCGTGGATGTGGGAAATATCCGGGTTGAATTTGAAAGCAGCTACGAGCCGACCGGTCCGTTTGGTGTTAAATCCATCGGTGAGGTTGTCATCAATACGCCGTCTCCTGCAATTGCAGCGGCCGTGGCAAATGCCACCGGCGTGCAGATCCGGGAGCTGCCGATTACTCCGGAGAAAATCTTTAAAGAACTGCACAAATAAAGTTTATGGAAGTAACAGAATAAGAAACTTGCAACTTACCCGAAATAGAGGTATACTTAAACCAGTCTGTGTGACACACCAAAGCTGTGCTTATTGCACGGTACAACAGGAGGAATTGCAATGATAGAAGCAACGAGCTGTGGAGGTGTGGTTATATTTCGCGGCAAGATCCTGGTCCTTTATAAGAATTACAAGAACAAATACGAGGGCTGGGTCCTTCCAAAGGGAACTGTAGAAGCAGGGGAGGAGTACAAAGAAACGGCTCTTCGGGAAGTAAAAGAAGAGACCGGCGTGAGCGCTTCCATTATTAAATATATCGGAAAGAGCTCCTATTCCTTCAATACGCCGCAGGATATGGTGGAAAAAGACGTACACTGGTATCTGATGATGGCGGACAGCTATTACAGTAAACCACAACGGGAAGAGCATTTTGTGGATTCCGGTTATTACAAGTTTTATGAGGCATACCACCTTCTGAAGTTCTCGAATGAGAAGCAGATTCTGGAAAAGGCCTACAACGAGTACCGGGATTTAAAAAAAGCGAACCTCTGGGGCAGCAAGAAGTATTTTTAAGATTTTGCAGAGCAACTGAAACAGTATGTAAGAACAGGGAATCCAGTGGATTCTCTGTTTTTATGCCCGGTGTTAAAAATGGGAATAAAAAAGAGAAGGAGTTTTGAGTGCATGAAGTATGATGTGATTATTGTGGGCGCAGGCCCGGGGGGTATTTACTCTGCGTATGAGCTTACAAAGAAGTGCGGCGGCAAAAAAATCGCGGTTTTTGATTCCGGCTACACCTTAAAGAAGCGTCACTGCCCGATTGACGGTGATAAGATCAAAGCCTGCATCAAATGTAAATCCTGCTCCATTATGAGCGGATTCGGCGGAGCGGGCGCATTCTCCGATGGTAAATACAACATTACCAATGATTTTGGCGGCACTCTGTACGAATACATTGGCAAAAAGGCAGCTACTGAGCTTATGGAATACGTGGATGAGATCAACATGGCTCACGGAGGTGAAGGTACCAGGATGTACTCTACCGCAGGAACCAGTTTAAAGAAGGTCTGCATCCAGAACCGCCTGAAGCTGTTAGATGCATCCGTGCGTCATCTGGGAACCGATATCAATCTGGTTGTGCTGGGACAGCTTTATGATGAGTTAAAGGAACTGGTGGATTTCTACTTTGAATCTCCGGTTACCCATATTGAGAGCCTCGAGGACGGAACCTACCGGGTATGGGTGGGGGAGACCTCCTATGACTGTGAGAAATGTATTGTTTCCGTAGGAAGAAGCGGAAGCAAATGGATGGAGAAGATCTGTAAGGAGCTTGAGATTCCGACCAAGTCCAACCGTGTGGATCTGGGCGTTCGCGTGGAGCTTCCGGCGGTACTGTTCTCCCATCTGACGGATGAGCTTTACGAGAGTAAGATCGTATACCGCACCGAGAAGTTTGAGGATAATGTGCGTACTTTCTGTATGAACCCGCGCGGCATCGTGGTAAATGAGAATACCAACGGCATCGTGACCGTAAATGGCCACAGCTATGAGGATCCGGCCAAACAGACAGAGTGCACTAACTTCGCGCTGCTGGTGTCCAAGCATTTCTCTGAACCGTTTAAGGACAGTAACGGCTACGGTGAGAGCATCGCCCGTCTTTCCAACATGCTGGGCGGCGGTGTCATCGTACAGCGTTTCGGTGATCTGGTACGCGGAAGACGAAGCACCCAGAAACGTATCGAGGAAAACATGTTCATGCCGACTCTTTCCGCAACTCCGGGCGACTTAAGCCTGGTGTTGCCGAAACGTATTCTGGACGGCATTATTGAAATGATCTACGCCCTGGATAAGATCGCGCCTGGTACTGCCAATGACGATACCCTGCTGTACGGCGTGGAGGTCAAATTCTACAACATGGAAGTAGATGTAGACGAGAATCTGGAGAGCCGCCATAAAGGCCTTTACATTATTGGTGATGGCAGCGGCGTGACCCATTCCCTGTCCCACGCATCCGCAAGTGGTGTGTATGTAGCGAGAAAGATCGCGGAAACATTATAGAGAATGACATCTGCACAGATGTCCGGCAAACGTGTATAAGGAGATATGCCATGAAATCATCGAATGAACTGCGCACGATGCTGCGTGCCATTGATCATAAAAGCTATCCGTCCTACAGGTCCCTGGCAGGGGAGTACCGATTCGGAACCTATGTGCTGGTGATCGACCATGTGCAGGGGGATCCGTTTGCATCCCCATCCGCGCTGCATCTGGAAATTTCCTGGAAGCAGTCAGGCTTTCCGGAAGAATTGCGGGATCAGGATTGTAAGCGCATTGCACTGCAGGATCATCTGACGAGACTGTTTTTCTCCCAGACAGAGCGGTTCAGCTTTCGGGCAAAGGGCTCCGGCAAGAGTGGTCTGATCTCCATCAGCCGGTGTGGGCAGGAGGTTTTGGAGCGAAGCGCCTGTGAGATCAGCCGCGACACCATTACTGTGCGCTTTCATGTGGGCTTTCCGGCCTTTGGAAGAACCATTGACGCGGGTGGACTGGAAAAGATCCTCTTTGATTTTCTGCCAAAAGCAGCGGAAAAGAGCTTCTTCGCAAAAAATCTGGACCGAAAGTCTTTGCAGGCAGCGGTATGGCTGGCTGAAGACCAGACTGAGCTGCGTCGTCGGATGCGGGAGCGAAATGTAGTGGCCTTTGTGGCAAACGGCTCTATTCTGCCGAGAAAAAGCGGTGTTTCTGACCAGCCTATGAAGGACAGTATTCCCTTTATTTCCCCGAAGACGATGGAGCAGAGCTTTGTTCTGCCCCATCACGGAGAGATTCGTGGCATGGCGGTTCCTGCAGGCATCACGCTGATCGTGGGCGGCGGCTATCATGGAAAATCGACGCTGCTTTCCGCGCTGCAGATGGGCGTGTACGACCACGTTGCAGGAGACGGACGGGAATTTGTCCTGGCGGATGAGACCGCGGTGAAACTGCGGGCCGAGGAAGGCCGTTCCATCCGGAATACCGATATCTCCATGTTCATCAATGACCTGCCAAACGGCAAGAACACGAAAAGCTTTTCCACGCCGGACGCCAGCGGAAGCACTTCCCAGGCGGCGGGCGTGTTGGAAGGCATTGAGGCTGGAAGCCGGCTGTTTTTGATTGATGAAGATACCTCCGCCACTAACTTTATGGTGCGGGATGATTTCATGCAGCAGGTCATCAGCCGGGAGAAAGAGCCGATCACGCCATTTCTGGAGCGGGCAGGAGATCTGTATGAGAAAGCCGGCGTGTCCACGATCCTGGTAGCAGGAAGCTCCGGAGCTTTCTTCTACATTGCGGACCATATCATTCAGATGGACTGCTATAAGCCGGTGGAAATTACGGAGCGGGTGAAAGCACTTTGTAAAGAGCATCAGGCACCAGAAACGCAGGCACCGGGCTTTGCAGTTCCGTCATTTGCAAAAGTGTATGCAGCGGGAAAATCTGAAAATGCTAAAGTGAAAACCTTCGGCCGTGATTCCTTCTCCATCGACCGGGAGACGGTGGATCTGCGCTATGTGGAGCAGATGGCGGATTTTGAACAGACCTCTGCTCTGGCCTATTTGACCCGTTACGCTCTGGAGCAGCTGGCCGACGGACGAAAGACTCTGCGGCAGCTTGCGGCGGAATTGCAAAAGCGGATGGAGACAAAGGGCTGGGACGGTCTGACGGGCTCCTATGTGCCCTGCGGGCTGGCAAAGCCGAGAATTCAGGAGATTTTTGCGGCATTGGATCGTTACCGGGGATAAGAATGCAGGCTTCCATTCTGTCTGGTGGATGTGTCAGAAGAGAATGGGGCATAGTAAGGCTGTCAACGGTGGCTGGAAATAAAAGCGATTCAGCAGGACCTTGCGTTTCCTGCGGTCAGGAGGACCACATGAATACAGAAAAGAAACAATCTGATTATGAAGAACTGATGCAGTATCTGGAAGAAGCCCAGGCCTACGAGACGGCGTTGATCCTCTTTGAGTGGGATGAGGAGACACTGGCTCCGGAGAAGGCGGGAAGCCGCACGGCACGGATGCAGGGCGTATTGTCTTCGTCTTACCAGCGCATTATGATGAGTGACCGGGTGAAGGAACTTGTGGACAAGTGCCTGCAGGAACTGACGGAAACAGAAGGTATTGCGCCGGATGGAACGCAAAACAGAGCAGAAAAACCTGCACTGGAGACCCCGGACGGGGAACTTACGGAAGAAGGCATCCGCTACGCCATTCTGAAGGCCGCAAAGCGCACCATCGAGGAGGTGTCCTGCATTCCGCCGGAGGAGTACCGGGCGTATCAGGAACTGACATCGAAATCTACGCGTATCTGGACAAAGGCGCGTCAGGAAAATGATTTTGCTTCCTTCGCCCCGGTTTTAAAAGAAATCATTGAGTACCAGAAAAAGTTTGCGTCCTATCGCCAGAAGGATGGCCAGAGGCTTTACGATGTGATGCTGGATTCCTTTGAACCGGGCTTTACCATGGAGAAGCTGGATGAATTTTTCAACATGTTAAAAAGGCATATCGTGCCGCTGTTAAAGCAGGTGATGGAAAGCTCTGTCCGCATTCAGGATGATTTTCTGGATGGAGACTATTCTGAGGAGAAGCAGCGGCAGCTGGCAGAATATCTGGCAAAGTATGTGGGCTTTGATTTTTCCAGTGGAGTCCTTGCGGTCAGTGCCCATCCGTTTACCACGAACCTGCATAACCGGGATGTGCGCATTACCACTCATTACAAATCCAGAGTGGATTCCTCCGCATTTTCCGTGATCCACGAGAGTGGCCATGCCATTTATGAATTTGGAATTGATGACCGGTTAAGCCAGACTCCGGCCGGACAGGGAACCTCTATGGGCATGCATGAGTCCCAGTCCCGGTTTTTTGAGAATATCATTGGCCGCAGCGAGGCGTTCTGGATCCCGGTATACGGAAAACTGAAGGAGCTTTTCCCGGAGCAGCTAAAAGGCGTTGGAAGAGAAATGTTTGTCCGCGCTATCAACAAGGTACAGCCCGGTTTGATCCGCACCGAGGCAGATGAGCTGACCTACAGCCTTCATGTGCTGGTGCGCTATGAACTGGAGAAAAGGCTGATTGAGGAAGACCTGGATGTGAATGAGCTTCCAAAGCTCTGGGCTGACAAATATGAGGAATACCTGGGAATCCGCCCGGAAACTGACGCGCAGGGCGTGCTTCAGGACATCCACTGGGCCCAGGGGTCCTTCGGCTACTTCCCGTCCTACGCGTTAGGCAGTGCCTTTGGTGCGCAGATGCTCTTCCAGATGAAAAAGGAGATGGATTTTGACCGTCTGCTGGAGGAAGGAAAGCTGGATGTGATCCGGGAGTATTTGAGAAAGCATGTACACCGCTACGGAAAGATGAAGGACAGCCGGGAAATTTTAAAGGATATGACCGGGGAGGATTTTAACCCCAAATATTATGTGGAATATCTGGAGGAGAAGTACAGGAGGCTGTATGCAGTATAAAAATCAGGGAACAGCTGACGAGTAAGAGAGTATAAAGTATATTGAGATATCAATGGGAAGCAGAAGCAGGTAGAACGATGTCTGTGAATCAGAAACTGGAAAATCTCTTAAACCTTTCCCTGGACACCACTGCTAAAGAACGGAGCCGCTCTGCGGAGCTGGAGACCGGCTATAACCCGGAAGAACAAACCTGGGAGCTGATCGTAAAATACTCCGGGAGCCTGGATGCGGCACGGGAGCTTGGCGCTGCGGTGGAGGAGATGCGTAACGAGTACGCGATCCTGACCGTGAAGGAAAGCCTGATCCCGTACATCAGCGCACTTCCGCAAATTGAATACATTGAAAAACCAAAGAGGCTGTTCTTTGCCGTTGACCAGGCAAAGACAGCCTCTTGTGTGAATCTGCTGCAGGAGGCATCGCCATATTTGAGCGGAAAAGGAGTGCTTGTAGCCATTGTCGATTCCGGGATTGATTATTTTCATGAGGTATTCCGGAAGGAAGATGGCACAACCCGGATTCTTGAGCTATGGGACCAGACGCAGAATCGGATTTATACGGAAGGTGAGATCAATCGCGCGCTGGAGGAGGGCAGCCGGGAGGCAGCCCGGAACATTGTGCCATCTGTGGATGCGAGCGGACACGGGACGGCAGTGGCGGGGATTGCGGTGGGAGACAGCAGAGGGAATACAGTTGGAAAGACTGCTGCTGGCGGCGAACGGAGCACCGCTTTTTCAGTCAGCACCGCATCCGGCATGTACCGCGGCATCGCCTGCGAGAGTGAGCTTTTGGTGGTGAAGCTTGGCACCGCCCGCCCGGAGAGCTTTCCGAGGACCACAGAGCTTATGAGGGCAGTCAATTATGCAGTTTCCTTCGCGGCAGAGCGTTTTCTTCCTCTGGTCATCAACATCAGCTTTGGAAATACCTACGGCTCACATGACGGGACCAGTCTGCTGGAAACCTTTCTGGATGATATTGGAAACTATGGCAGAACAACGATTCTGGTGGGGACCGGAAATGAGGGAGCATCAAGCGGTCATACCTCCGGGACGCTGCAGATGCGAAGAACGGAGAACGTGGAGTTTACAGTATCTCCCTATGAAAGCAGCTTCAGTATCCAGCTCTGGAAATCCTACAGTGATCAGTTTACGGTTAGTCTTCAGGCGCCATCCGGGGAGATGTTTGGTCCATTTTCAGAGGAACCCGGCACTGCCAGATTCCGTTACCGCAAAACACAGATTCTCCTGTATTACGGGGAACCGGGGCCCTACAGCACAGCCCAGGAGCTGTATTTTGATTTTATCCCGGATGAGGGCAGTTATGTGGAGGAAGGAATCTGGAGCTTTTATTTAAGTCCGGTCAGTCTGATAAGCGGCCGGTACGATTTCTGGCTTCCGTCTGCCGGAATTTTGAATACGTCGACCCGTTTTCTGCGGCCGACGCCGGATACCACCTTGACGATTCCGTCCACAGCCTCTAAGGTGATTACCATTGGAGCCTATAACAGCAGGTATCATTCCTATGCGGATTTTTCCGGCCGGGGATTTACCCGCCTGACGAACCAGATAAAGCCGGATCTTGCCGCGCCAGGCGTAAATATCATGGCTCCGGCAGCAAACGGCGGATACCAGTCTGTTACCGGAACCTCTTTCGCAACACCGGTGGCTTCCGGAGCAGCAGCGCTTCTCATGCAGTGGGGGATTGTAAACGGAAATGATCCGTTTTTGTATGGGGAGAAGGTAAAAGCATATCTGAGAAGAGGAGCAAAGAAACTTCCGGGGATTTCGGAGTATCCGAATCCGATGGTGGGGTATGGGGCACTGTGCGTGCGGGACAGTCTGCCGGAGTGAACGAAGGCGGCCGTGATTTTACCGGATACCAGCGAGGACACTTTTCACGAAGCCAGGACCATGCTATACTCTAAATCAGGAATAAAGAAAAGGACGAAAGAGACATGAAACAACTTGATTTTGAACATGGTACAGTGACCGGAAATATCCTCGGAGCTGCGGTTCCTATGCTGGTGGCGCAGATTTTAAATCTGCTCTACAACATTGTGGACCGCATTTATATTGCACGTATCCCCAAAGTGGGAACAGCAGCGCTGGGAGCAGTGGGACTCTGCTTTCCACTGATCGTGATCATCACGGCATTTTCGAATCTGTACGGAAGCGGAGGCGCACCGCTGTTTTCTATTTACAGGGGGAAAAAGGAAACACGGGCAGCGAATGATATTATGAATACGTCATTTTCCATGCTCTGCCTGACAGGAGTGATCCTGATGGTAGTTGGCATGCTGCTGATCCGGCCGATCCTGATATTATTCGGAGCGTCAGAGGGAGCACTGGCATATGCCTGTCCGTATATGATGCTTTATCTGATCGGTACGCTGCCCTCTATGATCGCGGTGGGTATGAATCCATTTATCAATGCCCAGGGCTATTCCCTGACCGGCATGCTTTCCGTTGCGATCGGTGCGGCGGCCAACCTGGTTCTGGATCCGCTGTTTATCTTTGTTCTGGGCTTTGGTGTGCGTGGAGCAGCTATCGCAACGGTTATTTCCCAGTTTTTGTCAGCGGCCTTTGTACTGCATTTTCTTTCCGGAAAAGCGGAGCTGAAGGTGCGCTTCCTGCGCAGGACGGAACTTGCAGGATCCGTCAGTTACGCGAAAGAGATCGTCAGTCTCGGTACGGCGGGTTTTATCATGCAACTGACCAACAGTCTGGTGACGATCTGCTGCAACCATGTGCTTTCTGCTACAGGTGGTGATATTTATATTTCAGTCATGACTATTGTATCCAGTGTGCGCCAGCTGGTGGAAACTCCGATTTCAGCGATCAATGACGGATCTTCTCCGATTTTAAGCTACAATTATGGAGCGCGCCGTCCGGCCCGGGTGCGGAAAGCGGGCGTGGTGATGGGACTTCTGATCCTGGGCTATACAGCGGTAATGTGGAGCGTTATCATTCTGGCACCTGGAGCGCTGATCCGGGTGTTCAGTTCTGATGCCCTTCTGCTGCAGGACGCGGTTCCGGCCCTGAAACAATATTTTGCGGCATTTATTTTCATGGATCTGCAGTATATGGGACAGACCACGTTTAAATCACTGAACAAAAAGGCCTATGCGATCTTTTTCTCATTGCTTCGAAAGGTGTTTATTGTGGTTCCGCTGACTTATTTCATGCCATATGCGCTGCATATGGGAACTGCTGGTGTATTTCTGGCAGAACCGGTCTCAAATGTGATCGGCGGCAGCCTGTGCTTTATCACCATGCTCTGCACGGTATTGCCTGAATTAAAACGAATGGAGTAGACAAAAACTATGAAAAAGAACGCTGCAAAAAAACTGACTTATGTAAGCCGTGCGTGCATGACGGTTCTGACTACAGTGCTGATCGTATTATTTTTCTGTATCATGTCTCTGGTGGGGAAAATTCAGGGGACAGCAAGGGTGGTAAACTACGCCGGTCTGGTGCGCGGCACGACGCAGCGCATAGTCAAGCTGGAAAACATGCAAAGTCCGCAGGATGAGATGCTTGAGGAGGTGGAGTCGATCATAATCGGACTCCGCTATGGAAGTGATGATCTAAACCTGGTCCGTCTGGATGATTCCGCATTCCAGGATAAGATGCAGGAGCTGGAGGATTATTTTGAAACCCTGAAAGTGGAAATACAGCTTGTTCGGGAAAATGGCTATGAAAACACGCAGATCATTGAAAAGAGTGAGCAGTTCTTCCGGATCTGTGATGAGGCTACCGGACTTGCGGAGGCCTATTCCCAGAGAAAGGCAACGGCACTGAATCAGCTTGAGCAGGTGGTCTTCGCGGATATCGCAGGACTTCTGATCCTGATTGCCATGGAAATATTTAAGGCACTGCGCTATGCGGCCCAGAACCGCATTCTGCAGAAAAAGGTTTATCTGGATGAGGCCACGGGGCTTCCGAATAAAAATAAGTGTGAGGAAATTCTGGACAATGATACATTTCTGGAAGATGGGGAAACGGTTGCAGTCTGTGTGTTTGATTTAAACAATCTGCGTATCATCAATAATAATCTCGGCCATGAGAAGGGAGACGAATATATCCGTTCCTTTGCGGTGCAGCTGCGCGGGGCTATGCCGGCGGAGCATTTTGTAGGACGCGACGGAGGGGATGAGTTTCTGGCCGTGATCCGCGGACTGGAGCGGGAGGCGGTGGAAGCCTGCCTTTCCCAGGTACGGAGCCAGACAGCGGAGTATTCTGCCGATCATCCGGAGATGCCCATCAGCTATGCGGCTGGTTATGCGATTTCATCGGATTTTGAATCCTGCAGCATGCGGGATCTGTTCCGGCAGGCCGATAAGAATATGTATGTCGATAAGAACCGCGCCAAGATGCTGGAAGCGGCGGAAAAGCAGAATGAAAATATCCGGCTGCTGGATACAGTCAAACAGCAGGGCTATTCGTTTTCGGACTGCCTGTACTGCGATGCATTGCTCGACCAGTACCGGGTGCTGCGTGCAGATTCCGAGTTTTTTCTGGCGGAAGACGGCAGCTACTCCGGTGCAGTGGAGCAGATCGTGCAGGAACTGGCCCAGGGAGCGGAACGCGGACCATTGCGCCGGAAGCTGCAGCCGGAGGCGCTGAACCAGGTGCTGACCAGTACGCGGAAAAAGCTGGACTTTCCGTATCAGTATACGGACGGCGAAAAGGTGCGCAGAGGCCGCATGACGTTGCTTTTCTTAAACAATACGGAAGATGGACGGCTGCATCATTTTATCTTTGGTTTTGAGCCGTTCCATGACAAAAATCAGGTGTCAGCCAATGAGAAGGTCCAGCTGACCCGGTATTATGAGCAGATGAAGCAGTCCATTCTGGAAAATGGAAATTATGTGGATGCTCTGGTGGATGCGGCTGAGGCGGTCTATACGGTGGACTTAACACATGATCGTCTGGAAAAAATCTTTTTTCCGTCCGGCAGCAATAAATTTAGGATTTCGCAGCAGGCACCCTGCTCTTACAACGAATATTGTGCATCCAGAATTGTGCTGGTCACAGAGGATACCATGGAGAATTACCGCATTGTGGATTCTTCGGAAAAACTTCTGGAGCGTTTTCAGAATGGCGCTAAGCAGGTTACGGTGGAGTATCAGGAAAACGGAGCGAACGGGAAACCGGAGTGGCTGCAGAAGACAGTGCTGATGTCGCAGGATACACTGTACGATGAAAAAGTGGGACGGGAGATGACCGTGGTGCACGGGATTATCCTCTTTAAAAATACATCTGTTTTCCATGAGAAGGAGCAGAAGGAAAAGGAGCGCCTGAAGGTGGCCTACGAGGAGGCAGACCTGGCAAGTAAGGCAAAAACGGAGTTCTTAAACCGTATGAGCCATGATATCAAGACACCGATCAATGGCGTGATGGGTATGCTGGAGATCATCCGACGGAACATGGATGACCGGGAACGGGTCGAGGAATGTCTTGGAAAGATCCAGCTGTCCACCAGACATCTGCTGGAGCTGGTCAATGATGTGCTGGACATGGGGCGCATTGAGACAACACAGGAAAAAGGAAGGATGGAAGCCTTTGATCTGGAACAGCTCATGACCGAGACTTCCTCTCTGGTGGAAGCCCAGCTGGCGGAAACCGGAATCCGGCATTACCGGCACAGGGAAGGAATCCGGCATACAGATCTGACCGGAAACCCGCTGCATCTGCGCCAGATCATGATCAATCTTCTGAGCAATGCAATCAAATACAATAAGCCGGGCGGAAGGATTGATACCTATGCGAAGGAGCTTTCCTGCGATGGAAAGCAGGCTTTTTATGAGTTTGGGATTACGGACACCGGCATTGGCATGCAGAAAGAATTTGTAAAAAATAAGCTGTTTCAGCCCTTTACACAGGAACAGGCAGACGCCAGAACCCAGTACAAGGGAAGCGGTCTTGGCATGTCGATTGTCAAGGGCCTGATCGAAAGTATGAATGGTTCTATTCAGGTGGAAAGCGTGCCGGGAGAGGGAACGACCTTCACATTTCAGCTTCCTTTTCTTCTCGATGATACGGCTTGCAGCAATCGGAAGAGGGAGCAGACGGCAGAGACTGATGCAGCCGGAATGAAGATCCTGGTGGTGGAGGACAACGAAATTAATATGGAAATTGCCGAATTTTATCTGACGGAAGCAGGGGCGAAAACGGAAAAATCATGGAATGGAGCCGAGGCAGTTCAGAAATTTGCGGAATCCGAAACAGGAAGTTTTGATGTGATTCTGATGGATGTTATGATGCCGGTCATGGACGGCCTGGAGGCAACTAGAAGAATCCGTGCGCTGGAGCATCCGGATGCAGGGACGGTCACGATTCTTGCTATGACAGCCCAGTCTTCTGCCGACAGCATTCACCAGTGTGAGCAGGCTGGAATGAACGGCTATATCGCAAAGCCGGTGGAGGCAGCAGAGCTGATAAAGATTCTGTCAGAAAAATGTCCAAAAGGGTGCAAAAACTAAAATGAAATTCTGACGAAAATCTTAAATATGGAAACTTTTGTGAGATATGGTTGCATTACAGGGGAAAACATGATATAAGTGTATTAAGATAATTAATACACTTATACAGGAAGGAGACGCATCAGGGACATGATTCATCTGGACTATAAAGACAGCCGACCGATTTATGAACAGGTGGCAGACCGTTTAAAGGAGCTGATGATCCTCGGTGTTCTGGAAGAGGACGGCCAGATGCCTTCTGTCCGATCTCTGGCAACGGAATTGTCCATCAACCCCAACACCATACAGCGGGCTTATGCGGAACTGGAACGGAATGGCTTCATCTATTCAGTCAAGGGACGGGGAAGCTTTGTGGGAAGCATCAGCAGACTCCGGGAGCAGAAACGCCGGGAGCTGGAAGAGAAGGTAGCAGGTCTTGCGGTGGAGGCAAAAAGTCTTGGTATGGACAAAACAGCATTCGTCCGCATGGCGGAGGAACAGTTTGGAGGAGAGAAAACAGTATGATAGAGGCAACCAATCTCACAAAAAAATTTGACGATATCCTTGCGGTGGATCATATCAATGCGCAGATCCGGGAAGGCAGCGTCTTTGGTCTCATTGGAACCAACGGAGCCGGAAAGAGTACGTTTTTGCGGATGGCGGCAGGTGTGCTGAAGCCGGACGAGGGAAGCATCACGATAGACGGAATGGATGTATATGAAAATGAGGCGGCAAAACGGAAATTTTTCTATATTTCCGACGACCAGTATTTCTTCGGCAATGCGACACCGGGGGATATGATGAACTATTACCGTATTGTTTATCCGGAGTTTGACGAAAAACGCTTTGACTCTCTGTTAAAGAGCTTCGGACTTCAGAAAAACCGCAAGATCAATACCTTTTCCAAGGGCATGAAAAAGCAGGTTTCCATCCTGTGCGGTATCTGCGCAGGGACAGAGTATCTGTTCTGCGATGAGACCTTTGATGGCCTGGACCCGGTTATGCGCCAGGCGGTCAAGAGCATTTTTGCGAATGACATGGAAGAACGGAAGCTGACCCCCATCATTGCATCCCACAATCTGCGGGAGCTGGAAGACATCTGCGATCATGTCGGCCTTCTGCACAAGGGTGGTATTCTCTTAAGCCGTGACCTGGATGAGATGAAGATGAATCTCCACAAGGTTCAGTGCGTACTAAAAGAGGGCATGCAGCCGGAGCATATTACCGGTCTTGACATTTTGAAGACGGAGCGGCGCGGAAAGCTTCTGACCCTTACGGTACGAGGCAGTTTAAATCAGGTGGAATTTGTTATGCAGCAGGCGGATCCGGTATTTTATGAAACTATTCCGCTGTCCTTAGAGGAGATTTTTATCAGTGAAACGGAGGTAGTCGGTTATGACGTCAAAAAACTTATTTTTTAAGCTGATGCGGGAGGACTGGAAAAACCGCCTCTGGGCGCCGGCCCTCATTACTCTGGCAAGCTTTTTCGCTTATCCGGTTTTTCTGGCTTTTATGGCAGGAAAGGCTTACCGGGACTGGAACACAGCTGCGGAAGCCTTCCACTGGTTCTCGGAACAGTCCATAAGATGGATCTCTTTTGAAAACGGTGTGGCAGTCTTTTTCGTAGTGGTGGTTTCTCTGGTCTGCGGACTCAGCAGCTTCTACTATTTAACCTCCGGAAAGCGTGTGGATTTTTATCATAGCATACCGGTACGGCGGGAGACCCTGTTCCTGGTCCACTATGCAGACGGCATCCTGATGCCGGCCATTCCGTACGCACTTGCACTTGCTGCTTCTGTGATCGTGTGCGCGGCAAACGGTGTGAGCACGGATGCTCTGTGCACAACAGCTGTAAGTGCCTATATACTGCACATGATCTACTACATCCTTTGTTACACAACCGTGGTGATCGCGTCCCTGATGACCGGTCATCTTGTGATCGGCTTTTTTGGCAGCATGGTGCTGATGTTTTATATGCCGATCGCAGCCAGCCTGTTTGAATCCTTTTTTGAAAGCTTTTTTCTGTCCTATTATTATCCGGGTGACGATTCTGTGTTTGAAAATCTGATCCGAATTTCCCCGGTCATGGAGTATGCTCATACGGTATCGCTCTACGCAGATCAGAAGCCGGTGGTTATGGTGGCGGCTGTAGCGCTGATCGTGTCGCTGATCCTGATAGCGGCAGCAGTCTTCCTTTACAAAAAGCGCCCGTCGGAGGCGGCAGGAAAGGCTATGGCCTTTGCAGTGAGCCAGCCGGTCATCCGAGTGCTCATCACGGTGGTGGCAGGTCTTGGCATAGGGGATTTTTTCTGGTCCCTGCAGCACTCCAACGGCTGGATGGTTTTTGGTGCGGTCTGCGGAAGCCTGATTTCGCACTGTGTGATCGAAAGCATTTATCATTTTGACTTTAGAAAACTGTTTTCCCATAAGGAGCAGCTTGCCTTCAGCACCCTTGCGGCACTGGCAATTCTGTTTTCATTCCGGTTCGATGTATTCGGATATGACACCTACCTTCCGTCTGCAGATAAGGTTGCGTATGCATCTGTGGATATTGGCAGGCTAAATGACTGGGTTTCCTATGGAAGATTAGTGGAAGATCAGGAAATATATGGACAGCGGGTGCTTTATAGCTATGAGTTCATGCCATCGGAAATCTATATGGCGCAGCATATGAAAAGCACCGATGTGAATACCATTCTGAATATTGCCGCAGCCGGTATTGAGGAGAACCGTCTCCGCAAGAACGAGTGGGATCAGCGTGGGACAGGAGAAAACGCAGTGGCCTATGAAATGGCTGAGGTGACGGCAGCTCCGGCAGAGACATCTGATGAGAGTGAAACCGCGCGCTATACCACGGCAACCGTTACCTATACCTTAAAGAGCGGACGCAGGGTCATCCGCAATTACAGCATCAACATGACAAAGAGCTATGAGCTGATCAAGAAGCTCTCTCAGGATGAGGAATACCAGAAAGCAGCATATCCGCTTCTTGCGGCAGATGCAGATACCTTTGTTAACGTGCGTTACCGCCAGAGCCGTTCCAAGGGAGACCAGAGCCTGAAGAATCTCACAGCCGAGGAGCGGAATGAAGTGTTTTCTGCATATCGGCAGGAGTTTTCTGCCATGACCCTGGAGCAAATGAAGGAGGAGATGCCTGTAGGGCTGATCCGCTTTACCACAGAGACCGATGAAAAGGCGATTGCATGGTGGAATAACCCGGATCTTGACACTGTGAGCAGCCGGAATTACTATTACGGTGCAGATGTGCGGGATCAGGATTTTTATCCGGTGTATCCGTCCTTTGTCAGGACCATCCGGCTGCTTGGGCAGTATGGTGTTTCTGTGAAGGATGAACCACTTTCAGATAAGATTGTTTCGGTGACCGTGAGCGGTTATGCGCCAAATTCAGATTCTTACCAGATGGTTACGTTTACGGATCCGGAAGAGATCAAAGCCCTTGGCGATATCACACGCAATGAGCGGCTGCTCTACTATGATCCCATGTACGAGAAGGATGATCTTACGGTAGCAGTAACGGTATCGGATAAAACAGGAAAAGCAGAACAGGAAGATGATATGGAAAATACATACAGCAGCTTTTTCAGAAAAGGAGAGGTTCCTCAGATCGTAAAAGACAGGATGGGATTCTGATAAAAATAAAGACAGGATATGCGCGGAAAGGAAGGATTTCCGTGTATATCCTGTCTTAAATTATGCATAATCATGAAGTCTACATGAGGTTTGCGTCCGGCATGTTTTTCTGCTCCTCGATCAGATCGGCGAGGGTTGTGTTATCTACCACGTTGTCGATGGCATCTTTTAACTGCTGCCAGATTGTTAATGTGGTGCAGCGGCCGGCATGTTCACAGTGGTTGATGTCTTCATCCAGGCAGGAGACCGGAGCAAGGCTTCCTTCGGCAGCGCGCAGGATCATGCCGACTGTATATTCCTCCGGCTTTCTGGTAAGCATATAGCCGCCCTGTGCGCCGCGGATACTCCGGACATAGCCGGCTTTGTGAAGAAGTGAAACGATCTGTTCCAGATATTTATCGGAAATGCCCTGGCGTGCGGCCACCTGGCTGATCTTGGTACACTGGTCCGGATTCAGGCCAAACTCGATCATCATGCGCAGTGCATAGCGTCCCTTGGTTGATACTCTCATGGTTATCCCTCCTCACAGGATATTGTACAGGAAAAAGTCATGAATGTAAATGGAAACGGCTTTTTCTCATGCTTTATTTTTGATGCAGGATATGATATACTGTCTGCAATAGTATGCACTGATTCAGTATGAAATCTGATATGTGCACATTCCGTCAGGAGGAAACTGATATGAGAGACGGCTTTATCCGCACAGCGGCAGCTACACCTAAGATCAAGGTTGCAGACCCGGTTCATAACCGAGAGACCATCTGCCGGATCATAGAAGAATATGAAAAGAAAGGAGCAGAGCTTCTGGTCTTCCCGGAGCTGTGCCTTTCCGGATATACCTGTAACGATCTGTTCCAGCAGGAGATCCTGCTGGAACAGGTAAAAGAAGAATTAAAGAATCTTGTGGATTTCACAAAGGAACGGAAAATGCTTTTGTTTGCCGGACTTCCCTGGGAGCATGAGGGAAAGCTTTACAATGTGGCAGCAGCCATCTGTGATGGAGAACTCCTTGGCCTGGTGACAAAGACCAATATGCCGAACTATTCAGAGTTTTATGAACTGCGGCATTTTACACCTGGTATGGAGATACCGGTCCTGACAGACTGGCTGGACACCCAGGTTCCTATGGGAACCAACCTGCTGTTTACCTGTAAGGAGAATCCGAAGCTTACGGTGGCAGCCGAGATCTGTGAGGATGTGTGGGTACCGTGCCCGCCAAGTATCCGCCATGCGCTGGCCGGCGCAACCGTTATTGTGAACTGTTCCGCAAGTGATGAGGTGGTCGGAAAAGATTCCTACCGCCGGGAACTGATCTGCGGCCAGTCTGCGCGCCTCATCTGCGGTTATGTGTATGCCAACGCCGGAGAGGGTGAGTCTACCCAGGATCTGGTATTTGGCGGCCACAATATCATTGCGGAAAACGGAACCCGCCTGGCAGAGTCCTCCCGGTTCGTCCCGGAGACAGTCATGGCAGATATGGACCTGGAGCGTCTGAATGCGGAGCGCCGCCGTACCACCACGTACCCGGCAGCAGACCGAAGCGGTTATCAGACCATCTGTTTTTCGCTGGCTTCTTCTGAAAAAACTTCAGAAAAGCTTCTCCGCTATATCGATAACCGTCCGTTTGTACCGCACAATGAAGCGGAACGGAGCCGCCGGTGTGAGGAAATCTTCACGATTCAGGCCATGGGCTTAAAAAAACGCCTGGAGCACACAGGCTGCAGCCATGTGGTTCTCGGCATTTCCGGAGGACTGGATTCCACCCTGGCACTTCTTGTGGCGGCGAGGGCCTTTGATATGCTGGATATTCCGAGAAACCAGATTCATGCCATCACCATGCCATGCTTCGGCACGACAGATCGTACCTACCAGAATGCCTGCCAGATGACAGAAAAGCTTGGGGCATCTTTAAAGGAGATCGATATCAAGGCGTCGGTGACCCGTCATTTTGAGGACATCGGCCACGACATTTCTGTCCACGATGTGACCTACGAGAACGGACAGGCCAGAGAGCGCACCCAGATCCTGATGGATATCGCCAACCAGGTGGGCGGTATGGTAATCGGCACCGGTGACATGTCAGAGCTGGCTCTCGGCTGGGCTACCTATAACGGTGACCACATGTCCATGTACGGCGTAAATGTTTCTGTGCCGAAGACACTGGTCCGTCATCTGGTGCGCTATTATGCGGACGCCTGTGGCGAGGAAGCACTGAAGGCAGTTCTTCTGGATGTGCTGGATACTCCGGTAAGCCCGGAACTGCTTCCGCCGGAGAATGGCGTCATTTCCCAGAAGACAGAAGATCTGGTGGGACCGTATGAGCTTCACGATTTCTTCCTCTACTATGTGCTCCGTTTTGGCTTCCGGCCTTCCAGAATTTACCGGATGGCCCTGCAGGCATTTGAGGGAGAATATGACAGAGAGACGATACTCAAGTGGCTGAATGTATTTTACCGCCGCTTTTTTGCCCAGCAGTTTAAGCGTTCCTGTCTGCCGGATGGCCCGAAGGTCGGTTCTGTGGCTGTATCCCCGAGAGGAGATCTGCGCATGCCGAGCGATGCGGCAAGAAGAATCTGGATGGAGGATCTCGAAAACATCCATTAAACATAAGGAGAGTATAAAACGTGATCAGCAGTACAACCAACAAGCAGGTGAAATTTGTGAATGCTCTGGTGAAGAAAGCAAAAACCAGGCGAGAGGAAGATCTGTTCGTGGCGGAAGGACTCCGCATGTGTTCGGAAATTCCCAAAGACCGTATTCACACCCTGTATCTGTCCGAAAGCTTCAGCAAAACGAAGGAAGGCAAAGCACTCCGGGAAGGTGTGAAGCATATAGAACTGGTAACCGATGAAGTATTTAAAAACCTGTCTGACACTCAGACACCACAGGGGATCCTGGCGCTGGTAAAACAGTATCATTATACTCTGGAGGATGTGGCCGGCGGCAGCCGGAAGTCTGCACAGGCAGAGGACCTGCAGGAAAAACCGGCACTTCTCATGGTGCTGGAAACCATTCAGGATCCGGGCAATCTCGGAACGATCCTGCGCGCGGGCGAGGGCGCCGGTGTGACCGGCATCGTGATGGATGCGAACACCGCGGATATCTACAATCCCAAGGTGATCCGTTCCACCATGGGCTCCGTGCTCCGTATGCCGTTCGTCTATGTGGAGAATCTGCATGAAACGCTGGAAGAACTGAAAAAGAAAAAGATCCGCCTGTTCGCGGCTCATTTGCAGGGGAAACATGCCTATGACCAGGAGGATTATACCGGTCCTGCGGCATTTCTCATCGGAAATGAGGGCAACGGACTTACGGAGGAAACCGCGGCTATGGCAGACACCTACATCCGCATTCCCATGGAGGGCCGCGTGGAATCGTTAAATGCAGCTGTGGCAGCCTCAGTCCTTATGTTTGAGGCGGCAAGACAGCGCAGAAACCATACAGGAAAATAAGAAAGGGGGAGTTGTTATGGCAGCAATTTACTGGCTTATCGCTTTTGTAGTGCTGGTGGGGATCGAGATCATGACTACAGCCCTGACCACGATCTGGTTTGCGGGTGGCGCAGTCATTGCCTTTGTGGCAGCCCTCTTAGGCGCAGCGGTAGCAGTACAGCTTCTGGTATTTGTTGTGATCTCCTTCCTCCTGCTGTTTCTGACCCGCCCGCTGGCTATCAAGTATGTCAATACCTCTACGGTGAAGACAAATGCAGAGAGCCTGATCGGAAAAGATGCAGGAGTAACGGCAGAGATCGACAACACAAAAGAGACCGGTGCCGTTATGGTGCAGGGCCAGGAGTGGACCGCACGGGCAGAAAAAGACAGTGAGGTGTACCCGGAGGGAACCAGAGTCCGGATCCGTGCGATCCAGGGTGTGAAACTGATTGTGAGTGATGAAAAGGAGGAGGCATAATGGGTTTTCTGTTTATTTTTCCGTTACTGATCGTGATTTTAGCGGTGCTGGCATCCTGTATCCGCATTGTACCACAGGCTCAGGCACTGGTTGTGGAGCGTCTGGGAGCCTACCTGGACACCTGGTCGGTCGGTGTGCATTTTCTGGTTCCGTTTGTGGACCGCGTGGCAAAAAAGGTAAGCTTAAAGGAGCAGGTAGTTGATTTTGACCCACAGCCGGTCATCACCAAAGACAATGTTACCATGCGGATCGATACCGTTGTGTTTTTTCAGATCACAGATCCGAAGCTTTACGCCTACGGTGTGGTAAATCCGATCATGGCGATTGAAAATCTGACGGCAACCACTCTGAGAAATATCATCGGTGACCTGGAATTAGACCAGACCTTAACTTCCCGTGAGACCATCAATACCAAGATGCGGGCTTCCCTGGATGTGGCGACTGACCCCTGGGGCATTAAGGTAAACCGTGTAGAACTGAAAAACATCATCCCGCCGGCGGCCATCCAGGATGCCATGGAGAAGCAGATGAAGGCAGAGCGTGAGCGCCGTGAAGCGATTCTTAGAGCAGAGGGTGAGAAGAAATCCACGATTCTGGTTGCGGAAGGTAAGAAAGAATCCGCGATCCTAGATGCAGAGGCAGACAAACAGGCAGCGATCCTTCATGCGGAGGCAGAGAAAGAGCGCCGGATCCGCGAGGCAGAAGGTGAGGCTGAGGCAATCTTAAAAGTACAGCAGGCAAAGGCAGATGGTATCCGCTTCTTAAAGGAGGCAGGTGCAGATGCTGCCGTGCTTCAGCTTAAGAGCCTGGAGGCATTTGCGGCAGCAGCAGACGGCAAGGCCACCAAGATTATCATTCCGTCTGATATCCAGGGCATGGCAGGTCTGGTGACATCCGTGGCTGAGATCGCGAAGAATCAGGATGGAAAGCAATAAAAATTTTTATACAGAGGAGAGACAATTATGAACTTAAGAGGAAGACATTTTCTGACACTGAAGGACTACACTCCGGAGGAAATCCTGTATCTCCTGGATCTTTCCGCAGAGGTGAAGCGTAAGAAACAAGAAGGCATTCCGGTTGATAACTATAGAGGCAAAAACGTGGCCCTGATCTTTGAGAAGACCAGCACCCGCACCAGATGCTCCTTTGAGGTTGCAGCGCATGATATGGGCATGGGCACCACCTACCTGGATCCGTCAGGCTCCCAGATCGGCAAGAAGGAGAGCATCGCGGATACCGCACGCGTACTTGGCCGTATCTACGATGGTATCGAGTACCGCGGCTTTGGACAGGAAATTGTGGAAGAGCTTGCAAAATATGCAGGTGTTCCGGTATGGAACGGTCTGACCAACGAGTATCATCCGACCCAGATGCTGGCAGATATGCTGACAGTCCGTGAACAGCTTGGCCGTTTAAAGGGCGTTAAGTTTGTGTACATGGGTGATGCCCGCTACAACATGGGCAATTCCCTGATGATTGTCTGCTCCAAGCTGGGACTCCACTTTGTAGCATGCGCACCAAAGAAATATTTCCCGAATCCGGAGCTGGTAGCACAGTGTGAGGAGTACGCAAAAGAATCCGGTGCAACCATTACCCTGACTGAGAATGTGGAGGAGGCAACCAGGGACGCTGATGTTATCTGTACCGACGTATGGGTATCCATGGGTGAGCCGGACGAGGTATGGGAGGAGCGTATCCGCGACCTGACTCCGTATAAGGTTACCTCTGCTGTTATGAAGAATGCAGGTGAGAAGGCAATCTTCTTACACTGCCTGCCGTCCTTCCATGACTTAAAGACAAAGATCGGTGCTGAGATGGGTAAGCGTTTCGGCATTACTGACATGGAAGTAACCGATGAGGTGTTTGAGTCTGAGCAGTCCAAGGTCTTTGAGGAGGCAGAAAACCGTATGCACACCATCAAAGCAGTTATGATGGCAACGCTTGGAGTGTAATTTATGGCTGGGCAGGAGAAAAAACGCAATCCGCGCAGTGCGGCGCTGATTCTGGACCTGCTGCATATCGTGATTGGCATTCTTGTTGTTATCTGCGCCATTCTGGCGTTTTTGGATCCGGAAGGGAACAGTATTCTGTTCCCCGTGATTTTCTGGCTGGCAGCCCTGCTGAACGGTATAGTCGGCGGATTCCGGTTAAAAATGAGCGGACACGATAAAAAGAAGCAGGCGGGGGGAGCGGTCCAGTGCCTGCTGGCAGTGATCCTGACGATACTGGGTGTGTTAAGTGCCATCAGCATCTGGAGGTAAAGTTTGAAAAACGAAATTTTAAAATGCTTAAAACAGACAGACGGTTATGTTTCCGGGCAGGAGCTCTGTGAGCGTCTCGGGGTATCCCGCACCGCGGTGTGGAAGGTGATCCGCCAGCTGGAAGCGGAGGGCTATGAGATCGAGGCAGTGCGCAACCGTGGCTATCGTCTGCATGACAGTGCGGATATTTTAAATGAAGCAGAAATCCGTGCCGTATTAACATCTCAGTGGCTGGGACAGAATGTAAAGTTTTTAGAAGAGATTGATTCCACCAACAATGAAGTACGCCGTATGGCAGAGCAGGGCGCGCCGGAAGGCACCCTGGTGGTGGCAGAAAACCAGACAGCCGGAAAGGGCAGACGGGGGCGCAGATGGGACTCTCCAAAGGGGAGTGGGATCTGGTACAGTTTCCTGCTTCGCCCGGAGTTTGCGCCGGAGCATGCCTCCATGCTGACGCTTCTTGCAGCTATGGCTGTACAGAATTCCGTGAAAGAGGTCACCGGCCTTGATGGACTGAT
Organism: Clostridium sp. AM33-3; assembly: GCF_003480315.1. GTDB lineage: Bacteria > Bacillota > Clostridia > Lachnospirales > Lachnospiraceae > Brotaphodocola. The sequence goes on from NZ_QUIV01000007.1 coordinate 150,579, forward strand.
CAAATGGCCGAATGATATTGTGGTGAACGGCAAAAAAGTCTGCGGAATCCTGACGGAGATGAGCACGGAGGAGGATGCCATCCGTTATGTGGTGGTGGGAATCGGCATCAATGCCAATACCACGGATTTTCCGGAGGAAATCCGCGCTACGGCTACATCCCTGGCACTGGAGCTGGGCCATCCGGTTTGCCGGGCGGCTGTGATCAACGGTGTGATGTGCGCTTTTGAGGAATATTATGGAAGGTACCGCGAAACACTGGATATGAGCCTTCTGAAGGAACTCTATAATCAGAAGCTGGTCAATGCGGAGCGGGAAGTTAAGGTGCTGGCGCCGGGGGGTGATTACACCGGAATCTCCCACGGAATCAATGACGCGGGAGAGCTGATCGTGGAACTGCCTGACGGCAGCATCCGGGAGATCAATTCCGGAGAGGTGTCAGTAAGAGGAATTTATGGATATGTATGATGCAAAACAGCTGTATGACCGCTTGAAGGTTTCAGAGCGTGAGGACGGGATATTAGATCTGGATGCCAGACTGCGGGCCATGAACGGTCCGCTGCTTGCCTGGTACGAGGAGCATGCCCGGATCCTTCCCTGGAGGGAGAATCCGGAAGGCTACCGGGTCTGGATCTCGGAGATCATGCTGCAGCAGACCAGGGTTGAAGCGGTAAAACCTTATTTTGAGCGGTTTCTTGAGGCGCTGCCGGACGTGGCTTCGCTGGCATCTGTAGAGGATGACCGGCTGATGAAACTCTGGGAGGGCCTCGGCTATTATAACCGGGCGCGCAATTTAAAAAAGGCAGCAGGAGTCATTATGGAAGAATATGGCGGGAAGATGCCGGAGCAGTATGAGGAGCTCTTAAAGCTTCCGGGGATCGGCAGCTATACAGCCGGAGCCGTTTCTTCCATCGCCTTCGGTCATCCGGTGCCCGCTGTAGACGGAAATGTGCTCCGGGTTATTTCAAGGGTCACAGCCAGCCGGGAGGATATTTTGAAGGCATCCACAAAAAAGTGGATGGAGACTCATCTGCGGGAGACAATGCCCAAAAACCGGGCCAGCCATTTTAACCAGGGTCTCATTGAAATCGGTGCCATTGTCTGTGTGCCGAACGGGCAGCCCCATTGTGCAGAATGTCCGCTGGAGTCCATCTGCCTTGCAAAGCGGCAGAAACTGATCGGTGAGATCCCGGTCAAAACCCCACCGAAAAAACGCCGCCTGGAAGATAAAACGGTCTGTATTCTGGAATGCGGCAGCCGGGTGGGCCTGAATAAACGGGCTGACAGCGGGCTTCTGGCATCTCTTTATGAGCTTCCAAACCGCGAAGGCCATCTTGCGCCGGAGGAGGTGCCGGAGGCCTTTGGCCTGGATCCGGGAGAGATTGTGGAGCTGGAGCCAATCGGCCCGGCAAAGCATGTCTTTTCCCATGTAGAATGGCATATGACCGGCTACCGGGTACGGCTGAGGCATGAAATCCCGAAGTCCTACATTGCTGCTGCAAAAGAAGAGCTGAAAACGATTTACGCACTGCCGAATGCGTTTGGCAGGTATACAAAGATGATAGAATGACGATAATGAAAAAGAATGAGAAGGAGGCAGACGGTATTATATGGCAAAGAAAAAACAAATGCTTCTGATCATTAATCCGAGATCCGGAAGGGAGAAGATCCGCTTAAAGCTTCTGGATATTCTGGATGCCTACACAGGTGCCGGATACCAGATCCAGGTGCACGTGACGCAGAAATCCCTGGATGCCAGAGATGCTGTCTTAAAATATGGCGGAAAGAAAGATCTGATCGTGTGCAGCGGCGGAGACGGAACCCTGAATGAGGTCATTTCCGGCATGATGGAGCTGACAAAGCCTGTTGCCTTGGGCTATATCCCGGCCGGCTCTACCAACGATTTTGCGTCCAGCCTGAAACTTCCAAAACAGATGATGCCGGCAGCCCTGAATGCGGTAAATGGCATTCCCCGTGCTGTCGATATCGGCAGGTTCTGTGAGGACAGCTATTTTGCTTACGTGGCGGGCTTTGGAGCCTTCACGGAGGTGTCCTACATGACGCCGCAGGATAAGAAAAATCTGCTTGGACATCAGGCGTATATTCTGGAGGGCGTAAAGAGCCTTGCTTCTATCAAATCCTACGTCATGAAGGTTACCTCTCCGGCAGAAACCATAGAAGGAGAGTTTATCTATGGCATGGTGACCAACACCGTCAGTGTGGGTGGGTTTAAAGGACTGATCAATCAGAATGTATCGCTGAGTGATGGTCTGTTTGAGGTGCTTCTGATCCGTATGCCGAAAACACCACTGGAGTTCAGCAGTATTGTGACGGGGCTCTTGATGCGGGAGGAGGAAACAAGTGATCTCATCTATAAATTCAAAGCCAGTGAGCTGCATATTGAGGCACAGGAGCCGGTAGACTGGGTGCTGGACGGAGAATTCGGAGGAAGCAAAACAGCAGTGTCCATCCGGAATCTGCCGCGGCAGATTGAGATTCTCTGCCCGGAACCGGGAAAGGAACGAAAATATGCTGTATAATGAGAAGATACCTGCCGTAAAAACAGAGAATAATGAAAATAATTGTTGAAATCTGCCGCTGGGTATTATATAATGGTTAGTTGTGTAGGCTTTCGTAAACCTTCAACTGAAAGGATGTTACTGTGGAAAAAGACAATTTTTTAGATAAGCTGAAAAAGCTGGTAGAAGTTGCCAAAACAAAGCATAATGCATTGGACATCACCGAGATCAATGACTTTTTTAAAGGGGAAAACCTTGGTCCTGAGCAGATGGAGCAGATTTACAGCTTCCTCGAGGAAAAAAATATTGATGTAGTCCCTGTTATTGATGATGCTGCCCTTGCAGATGACAGTCTGCTTCTCGATGACGATGATGTAGACATGGACGACAGCTTCATGAAGGATTCCGATGATATTGAGCTGGATGCGGTTGATCTGCTTGAGGGAATCGGAACTGAGGATCCGGTCCGCATGTACTTAAAGGAAATCGGAACCGTACCGCTGCTTACCACCGAGGAAGAGCTGACGCTTGCAAAGCGTAAGGCAGAGGGCGATGAATATGCAAAAGAGCGACTGATCGAGGCAAACCTGCGTCTGGTAGTAAGTATTGCAAAGCGCTATACCGGCCGCGGCATGAGCTTCCTTGATCTGGTCCAGGAGGGCAATCTTGGTCTGATCAAGGGTGTAGAGAAGTTTGATTATACAAAGGGATATAAACTGAGTACATATGCGACTTGGTGGATCAGGCAGTCTGTAACCCGTGCGCTTGCGGATCAGGCCCGTACGATCCGTGTGCCGGTGCATATGGTAGAGACCATCAACAAGATGTCCAAGATGCAGCGTAAGCTGACTCTGGAACTGGGCTATGAGCCGTCTGTTGCGGAGCTGGCAGATGCTTTGGAGATGTCTGAGGATAAGGTTATGGAGATCATGCAGATCGCCAGAGAACCTGCATCGCTGGAAACACCGATCGGTGAGGAAGATGATTCCAATCTGGGAGATTTTGTTGCAGACAGCAATGCTGTGACACCGGAGGGCAATGTGGAGAACGTGATGCTGCGGGAGCACATCGACGCGCTTCTTGGAGATTTAAAGGATCGTGAGCGTCAGGTTATCGTGATGCGATTCGGCCTGGAGGATGGCCATCCGCGCACACTGGAGGAGGTTGGAAAGTCCTTCAATGTAACCCGTGAGCGTATTCGCCAGATTGAAGCGAAGGCACTGAGAAAACTGCGCAATCCGGTCAGAAGCAAACGGATCCGTGATTTCCTGTAAAAGGAGCTGTTATGAACCGCAGAAATTATCAGCGTGAGCTGGAAGCAGTCATAAAAGAAAATGAAAACAAGAGTCGGGTTCCCCGGCTCTTGTTGCATAGTTGCTGCGCTCCCTGCAGCAGCTATGTGCTGGAATACCTGTCAGATTATTTTGAGATCACTGTATTTTATTATAATCCCAATATTTCTCCGGCTGAGGAATACGAAAAGCGTGCCGCAGAGCAGCAGCATCTGATCCGGGAGCTGCCTGCAAAGCATCCCATTACGCTTGTAGTCGGTGCTTATGAGCCGGAACGCTTTTACGCAGTAAGCAGGGGACTTGAGACAGTTCCGGAGGGTGGAGAACGCTGTTTTCGGTGTTACCGACTGCGTCTGGAAGCGGCTGCCAAAATGGCGGCGGAGGGCGGTTTTGATTATTTTGCCACGACTCTTACTATCAGTCCGCTTAAGAATGCCGGCAAACTCAATGAGATCGGAGAGGAACTCTCTCAAATCTACAAGGTAGAGCACCTGCCATCGGATTTCAAGAAGAAAAACGGTTACAGGCGTTCCGTGGAATTATCTGCGGAATATGGACTTTACCGGCAGAATTACTGCGGCTGCGTGTTCTCAAAAAGAGAACAGGAACTTAGGGAAGAACCTTGACACTTGTCGTGATTTGTAATAAAATTTATTAAGGTTGATATTAATTCTAAAGGAGACGTGAACTATGCTTAGTAAGAATTTAACCGTTGTAAATCCGTCCGGATTACACTTAAGACCGGCAGGAGTTTTATCCCAGACTGCCATGAAATTCAAATGTGACGTTATCATCGAGTGTGGTGAGAAGAGAATCATTGCAAAGAGCGTATTAAACGTAATGGCAGCAGGCATCAAGTCCGGTACCGAGATTACCCTGATCTGTGACGGTGAGGATGAGGCAGCCGCTATGGAGACTGTGAGCAAAGCAATCGAGAGCGGTCTTGGAGAAATGTAAGTCTTCTTTGAACAAATGCAAGTGAACATATTTGAATAGAAAAAGGTATCTTTTGGAAGAAAATTCTGGAAGATACCTTTTTTATTTCTGAGAATGCAATAAAATACTGATAATAGCAATCAAAAGATATAAATAGACAAATAATCTGACAATTTAAAATAAAAAAAGGATTTACAAATGAGAAAATATGTAGTATTATGCAGGAAGATTACACAAGGAAATCGCGAGGGTGCGAAAATTCGAAATGGATTTTCGCGCCCTCTTTTCATTTGCTCTGCAGATTGAGAAAGCGCCAAAAGGCGCATCCGCTGATTTCCCCATTACAAAACAGGAAAGGAAATGATTTATGGACAGCGATCAGAGAACCTTAACCAACTCCCCAAAAAACTCTGCTCCTACAGCAAAGGCTCCGGGCCTTTATGATCCGAGCTTTGAGCATGACAACTGTGGTATCGGTGCTGTAGCCAATATCAAGGGTATCCCGAGCCACCGTACCGTGGAGCAGGCACTTCATATTGTAGAAAACCTGGAACACCGCGCCGGCAAGGACGCGGAAGGAAAGACCGGAGATGGTGTCGGCATCATGCTTCAGATTTCCCACAAATTCTTCCAGAAGGTAACAAAGCCGCTTGGCATTGAGCTTGGCGAGGCCCGTGAATACGGTGTCGGCATGTTCTTCTTCCCCCAGGATGAACTTGCAAGAAACCAGGCAAAGAAAATGCTGGAGGTGATTGTAAAGAAGGAGGGACTGAAGTTCCTTGGCTGGAGAACCCTTCCGACTCATCCGGAGAAGATCGGTGATAAGGCTGTAGAGAAAATGCCTTACATCATGCAGGGCTTTATCGGAAAGCCGGCAGAGGTGGAAAAGGGACTGGATTTTGACCGTCGCCTCTATGTGGCACGCCGCGTATTCGAGCAGAGCAATGACGACACTTATGTGGTATCCATGAGCAGCCGCACAATTGTATACAAGGGTATGTTCCTGGTCAAAGAGCTGCGTCAGTTCTTTGAGGATCTGCAGGATCCGGATTATGAGTCCGCTATTGCAACCGTACATTCCCGTTTCAGCACCAATACCAACCCGAGCTGGATGCGTGCCCATCCGAACCGCATTATTGTCCACAACGGTGAGATCAACACTATCCGCGGCAACGTGGATAAGATGATGGCTCGCGAGGAGAACATGGAAACAAAGTTCTTCAAGTCTGACATGTACAAGGTTCTTCCGATCATCAGCCAGGAGGGCTCTGACTCTGCCATGTTAGATAACGCGCTGGAATTTATGGTCATGAGCGGCATGGAGCTTCCGATGGCGGTTATGATCCTGATCCCGGCTCCGTGGCAGCATGACCGGTTCATGCCGCAGGAGGTCAAGGACTTCTACCGTTACTACGCAACCATGATGGAACCATGGGATGGCCCGGCCTCCATTGTATTCAGTGATGGTGATGTAATGGGTGCGGTTCTTGACCGCAACGGCCTGCGTCCGTCTCGTTACTACATTACTGATGACGACCAGGTGATCCTGGCTTCCGAGGTTGGCGCGATCGATATCGACCAGTCCCATGTCATTAAGAAAGAGCGCTTAAGACCGGGCAAGATGCTCCTCATCGATACTGTGAAGGGCGAACTGGTAGGAGATGAGGAATTAAAGCTCCGTTATGCGTCCCGCCAGCCGTATGGTGAGTGGCTGGATGCCCAGATGGTAGACTTAAAAGATCTTCCGATTCCGAACAAGGGCGTGCCGGAGCTGACTAAAAAACAGCGTGCGCAGATGCAGAAGACCTACGGCTATACCTACGAGCAGTATAAGACGATGATCCTTCCGATGGCATTAAATGGTGCAGAGGCCGTTTCCGCTATGGGTGCGGACAGTCCGCTGGCCGTGCTGTCCAAGAAGCATCAGCCGCTGTTTAACTACTTCAAACAGCTCTTTGCACAGGTAACCAATCCGCCGATCGATGCGATCCGTGAGGAAATCGTAACTTCTACCACGGTTTATGTCGGTGAAGAGGGCAATGTACTGGAGGAGGCTCCGGAGAACTGCCACATCTTAAAGGTAGATAATCCGATCCTGACCTGTACCGATCTGTTAAAGATTAAATATATGAAGAAACCGGGCTTCAAGGTAGAAGTGATCCCGATCACCTATTATAAGAATACTTCCCTGGCCAAGGCGATTGAGCGCCTGTTCCTGGAGGTAGACCGTGCGCACCGCGACGGCATCAACATCATCATCCTGTCTGACCGTGACATCGATGAAAACCATGTGCCGATTCCGTCCCTGTTAGCGGTATCTGCCCTGCAGCAGCATCTGGTAAAGACCAAGAAGCGCACTTCCATGGCTCTGATCCTGGAGAGCGGCGAGCCGAGAGAGGTACATCACTTCGCAACTTTGCTGGGCTTTGGTGCCAGCGCCATCAACCCGTATCTGGCTCAGGAGTCTGTTCACTACCTGATCGAGTCCAAGATGTTAGATAAGGACTATTATGCAGCCGTAAATGACTACAATTCCGCAGTCCTTCACGGCATTGTCAAGATCGCGTCCAAGATGGGTATTTCCACCATCCAGTCCTACCAGGGCGCGCAGATCTTTGAGGCTATTGGCATCTCTAAAGAGGTCATCGACAAGTACTTTACCAACACGGTCAGCCGTGTGGGCGGTATCACCCTGGAAGATATCGCTAATGATGTGGATGTGCTGCATTCCACCGCATTTGACCCGTTGGGCCTGGATGTAGATCTGACCCTGGAGAGCGTGGGAAGCCACAAGGAGCGCTCTGGTCAGGAAGAACACCTGTACAATCCGCGTACCATCCATCTGCTCCAGCAGGCGGCATGGACCGGAAATTATGAAATCTTCAAAGAGTACAGCCATGCGCTGAACGAGGAAGAACAGACCATTAACCTGCGAAGTCTCATTGACTTTAACTTCGATGAAAACGGAGGTATCCCGATCGATGAGGTCGAGAGTGTGGACTCCATCGTGAAACGTTTTAAGACCGGCGCGATGTCTTACGGCTCCATTTCCCAGGAAGCCCATGAGACTCTGGCCATTGCCATGAACCGTCTGGGCGGCAAGTCCAATACCGGTGAGGGTGGTGAGAGCCTGGAACGTCTGGTTCCGGGATCAAAAAACAACAACCGCTGTTCCGCTATCAAGCAGGTGGCATCCGGACGATTTGGCGTTACTTCCCGTTATCTGGTCAGCGCCCAGGAAATCCAGATCAAGATGGCCCAGGGCGCGAAGCCTGGTGAGGGTGGACAGCTTCCGGGCGGAAAGGTATATCCGTGGGTGGCTAAGACCCGTCATTCAACAACCGGTGTCGGCCTGATCTCCCCGCCGCCGCACCACGATATCTATTCCATTGAGGATCTGGCACAGTTAATTTATGACTTAAAGAATTCCAACACCAGAGCAAGGATCTCTGTAAAGCTGGTATCTGAGGCCGGTGTGGGAACCGTAGCCGCCGGTGTTGCAAAGGCAGGTGCACAGGTTATCCTGATATCCGGCTTTGACGGCGGTACCGGTGCTGCTCCGAGAAACTCCATCTACAATGCGGGACTTCCGTGGGAGCTTGGCGTGGCTGAGGCGCACCAGACCCTGATCATGAACGGCCTGCGCGACAAAGTCATTCTGGAGACTGACGGTAAGCTGATGACCGGACGTGATGTGGCTATTGCCTGCATTCTGGGTGCCGAGGAGTTCGGTTTCGCAACCGCTCCGCTGGTAACCATGGGCTGCGTCATGATGCGTGTCTGCAACCTGGATACCTGTCCGGTGGGCATCGCGACTCAGAACCCGGAGCTGAGAAAACGCTTCAAGGGCAAACCGGAGTACGTGGTAAACTTTATGCATTTCGTAGCACAGGAGCTGCGTGAGTACATGGCAAAACTGGGTGTCCGCACCGTGGATGAGCTGGTTGGCCGTACCGATTTATTAAAGAAGAAAGAGCACATTCCGTCTGAGCGTGCGAATAAAGTGGATTTAAGCAATATCCTTGGAAATCCCTACGAGGGCATGCATTTTTGCGGTTACCGCGATAAACTGGAATACGATTTCAAGCTGGATCAGACCATCGACGAGCAGGTATTCTTAAAGCAGTTAAAGACCGCCCTGAACAAGGGACAGAAGAAGAGCCTGCAGGTGGATGTCTCCAACGTAGACCGTACCCTGGGAACCATTTTCGGATCCGAAATCACCAGACAGTATCCGGACGGCCTGCCGGAGGATACCTTCACCATCCAGTGTAACGGAAGCGGCGGCCAGAGCTTTGGCGCCTTCATCCCGAAGGGACTGACCCTGGAGCTGGTAGGTGACAGCAATGACTACTTCGGAAAAGGCTTATCCGGCGGCAAGCTGATCGTATATCCGCCGAAGGCTGTAAACTTTAAGGCAGAGGAAAATATTGTTATCGGTAACGTTGCACTTTACGGCGCTACCAGCGGCAAGGCTTACATCAACGGCGTAGCCGGTGAGCGTTTCTGTGTCCGCAACTCCGGCGCAACGGCAGTTGTCGAGGGCGTGGGCGATCACGGATGTGAGTACATGACCGGCGGCCGTGTCGTAGTCCTTGGCACCACAGGAAAGAACTTCGCAGCCGGCATGAGCGGCGGTATTGCTTATGTGCTGGATGAAAACCGTGATTTCTACAAGCGCCTGAACAAGGAACTGGTTTCCCTGGAAGAGGTAACCAACAAGTACGATGTCCAGGAATTAAAAGAAATGATCCAGGAGCATGTGACTTACACCAACTCCGCAAGAGGAAAAGAGATTCTGGATCACTTTGGCGAGTACCTGCCGAAATTCAAGAAGGTTATGCCTCATGACTACCGCCGCATGATGAACACCATCGTGCAGATGGAGGAGAAGGGCCTGAGCAGTGAGCAGGCGCAGATTGAGGCATTCTACGCAAATCAGAGAAAGTAAGGAGGAGAGAAGATGGGAAAGCCAACAGGATTTTTGGAATATGACAGAGTAAACGGCAAGGCGGCTGCACCACTGGAGCGCATCAAAAACTTCAATGAGTTCCACACTCCTTTGACGGAGGCACAGCAGAGAAAGCAGGGCGCACGCTGTATGGAGTGCGGAGTCCCCTTCTGCCAGTCCGGCATGATGATGAACGGCATGGTATCCGGCTGTCCGCTCCACAACCTGGTTCCGGAGTGGAATGACCTGGTGTACACCGGAAACTGGGGTCAGGCTTATAACCGCCTGAAAAAGACCAACAGCTTTCCGGAGTTTACCAGTCGTGTGTGTCCGGCTCCCTGTGAGGCAGCCTGCACCTGCGGCCTGAACGGAGATCCGGTCAGTATCAAGGAAAACGAGCATGCCATCATTGAAAAAGCCTACGAGACAGGAGCGGCAGGGCCAAAACCGCCGCATCTGCGTACCGATAAAAAGATCGCAGTCATCGGCTCCGGCCCCTCCGGCCTGGCTGCGGCAGACCAGTTAAATAAGCGCGGACACAATGTGACCGTGTTTGAGCGGGAGGACCGCGTGGGCGGTCTTCTGATGTACGGTATCCCGAATATGAAGCTGGAAAAGCAGATCATTGACCGCAAAATCAACGTGATGAAGGAAGAGGGCGTGACCTTTGTGACCGGCGCCAATGTCGGAAAGAACTACAAGGCAGCGAAGCTTTTAAAGGAATTTGACAGCGTAGTGCTGGCCTGCGGCGCATCCAATCCCCGGGACATCAATGTGCCGGGCCGGGACGCAGAGGGTATTTACTTTGCGGTAGACTTCTTAAAATCCACCACAAAGAGCCTGTTAAATTCTAACCTGGAGGACGGCAATTACATTTCCGCAAAGGATAAGCATGTCATTGTCATCGGCGGCGGCGATACCGGAAACGACTGTGTCGGCACAGCCATCCGCCATGGCTGTGCATCCGTGACCCAGCTGGAGATGATGCCGAAACTTCCGGAAAAGCGCACGGAGAACAACAGCTGGCCGGAGTGGCCGCGTATCTTAAAGACTGACTACGGCCAGGAAGAGGCCATTGCCGTGTTTGGTCATGACCCGCGCATCTACCAGACTACTGTGAAAGAGTTTGTGAAGGATGAGAGCGGCAAGCTGGTAAAAGCAATCCTTGTCAGCCTGAAGGCAGAGAAGAACCCGGAGACCGGACGTATGTCCATGGTGCCGGTGGAAGGCTCCGAGAAGGAGGTGCCGGCAGATCTGGTGCTGATCGCGGCAGGATTTTTAGGTGCCCAGAGTTACGTTGCAGACGCATTCGGCGTAGAACTGAATGCCCGTACTAACGTAGCAACCGAAGCCGGAAAATATGCCACCAATGTTGAGAAAGTCTTCACCGCAGGAGATATGCACCGGGGACAGTCCCTGGTGGTATGGGCCATTCACGAAGGCCGCGATGTGGCAAAGGAAGTGGACAAGTATCTGATGGGATATACGAATCTGGCGTAACATTTGCCTGTAAAAATAAAAAATCCGCTTGACAGGAAGTCGGTCATCTTATATAATGTTGTTATTGCATGAGCAATACATACAATTTATAAGATGGCCTGGTGGCTCAGCTGGTTAGAGCGCCGCCCTGTCACGGCGGAGGTCGTGGGTTCGAACCCCATCCGGGTCGTTAAAAAGAAGTCTGGCAGCAGGCTTCTTTTTTGCGTAAATAAAAATTTGAGTTACAAAGCTGAATAAAGGTCCGGAAGTGAAAGAGACCGCCTTC
>NZ_QUIV01000008.1:0-143744 GCF_003480315.1 Clostridium sp. AM33-3
GTGAAAATGAGTATCTATGAATATGACGAAGAAAAAAACTACAAAATGCTTCAGGAGCAGTACTGGAATATGGGGCACGAGCGTGGCAAAAGCGAAGGAAAGACCAAGGCTTTTATTCAATTGATTCTTGCAAAAATGCAAAAAAATTACACACCGGAACAGATCGCGGATATTCTGGAAATGGATCCAAATTTCGTAAAAGCAATCTGTCAGATCGCAGTTCCGATGTCACCAAACTATGACCTGGATAAAATTTATGAAACATATCACGCAATAAAATAGGCATATTGCAATTATAAGACGGAACTAATAAAGGTCCGGAAGTGAATGAGACCGCTTTCCTTTATTTTCACATATCGTTGTTTGCTTGCTCTCACAACACGCGTTCGCCTGCATCGGACTACATCCGCTGCATTCGTACACGTGTGTTCAAGATGCAAACACCTGATATGCTGAAAATCCCGGAAAGCGGTCTCATTCACTTCCTGCTGTATTGGCTCCGCTACAAAAAATAGTAGTTACAGCCTATATTAACTCTGCCATAAAAAGAAAACGTAGCTCGAACGCTACGATTAGATAAAAGCAGGATTTACAGGCTTTCGTCAGCAACGTTCTTGCTGCGTTTATTATTGTAGAATAGCCAGTAAAACAGAAGTTCCGGGGCTGTCATGCAGAACAAGCAGACACATTGGAATTTTCTTCGTGCGCGAGCATAGCGTCAACCCGGAGACCCTTGTCTGAGTGCGCAAAGCGCACGAGTTTGGGTCGCAGGGTTGACAATAGGCGGCGGAGCGCACGAAGTAAAAAATTCCACTCAGTGTCTGCGGTCCTGTATGACTGCCCCGGAACTTCGGACCTTATTTGGTTTTATGAAGCAAATTTTTAATCCAGGTCGTCTTCTCCTACGATCTCGTCAAACTCCTGGTCGTCCAGAAGCTCATCGAATGCGTCTGCAACTACCTCGTACTCGTCATCGTCCTCAATGTTGTCCAGGCTCGGATTGCCGTCTGCGTCTTCCTCGTAGCGATATAAGTATACCTCGCCCTCGTCTGCCTCTGCACCCTCGGTCGGGAGCAGTGCGATATAGTCACGGTCGCCTGCCTCAAAGATGGTGAGCACAACGCACTCTACCTCGCTGCCGTCATCTAAGGTCAGGGTAACAGTCATCTCCTCCTGCTCTAAATCCATCTCTTCGTTCTGGTTCTTTGCCATAAAAATGTACCTCACTTTTAAAATTGGTTTTCAATGGTTTCGTCTGGTAAACATATTACCTCTCCACTTTATCAGATAGCTGACGCAAAAGCAATAACTAAAATTCGATTCCCCTGCGGGCCGGAATTCCTTTCTCATAGGGGTGCCTGCGCATATGGATTTCAGATACATAGTCTGCCAGTTCCAGAAATGTCTCTGACGGATTCCGCCCGGTCAGCACAACCTCCAGCTTTTCAGGCCTGTTCTTCAGAAATTCCACAACCGACGTTTCCCGCACCATACCGTAATTGCAGGAGGCCAGAATCTCATCCAGGATCAGCAGGTCATACTGTCCCTGCACAGCTTCTTTTGCCGCAGCCTCAAACCGGCTCTGATAATAGAGGGCGGCTTCCTGCTTCTGTTCTTCGGTCATGCGAAACACGAAGCCGAAGGTACGGTCACAGGGGGTTACGGTAATGCCGGGAATGCTTCGGAGCACTTCCACTTCCCCGGAGTTTTCGGTCTTCAGAAAACGTATCACCAGGACTTTCATGCCACAGCCTGCTGCACGGACCGCCATTCCCACGGCTGCGGAGGTTTTTCCCTTGCCGTCACCGCAATAAATGTGAAGCAGACCCTGTCTGTTTTTCTCCATCACCGCACCGCCTTTCTGTTATAGCTTCCCGCAGCTCCATTCTGCTGCGGCCCAGGCCTGAACTCCCCGGGCGGTGCGCCATCGGGATACAGGTATTCATCAATGAATCTTGACCTCTCCTGGGGCTTTCCGTACCGTTCCTTCGTGTAATAGACATGGAGACGGTCTTTGGCCCGGGTCATGGCCACATAAAACATGCGGCGTTCCTCCTCTAAGTCTGCCACCAGCACGGCCTTATGATGGGGCGTTACCCGCTCATTGGCGTCCATGATGTAGACCACCGGAAACTCCAGGCCCTTGGAGCTGTGCATCGTCATGAGTGCCACACAGTTCAAATCCCGTTCGCCCAGGTTCTGGGCCTGCTGCTTTAGCTGCTCGCCGTACTCCTCCATGTGGAGAAGCCAGGCCTCCATAGTCTTATAGCCGGATGCGCTCTCCTGGATCTGGTCTGCCAGTTCAAACAGCTCTTCCGGCTTCATGCGCCGGTATTCCGCATAATCTGTCAGATATTCATCATAGCCGATGGCCTTGCGGATATAATTCACTGCCGCCACCGGCGCCAACTTCTTTAAGATTTTCAGATCATACTCCAGATCCTCGATCCGCTCCACCATCCAGTCCTTCGCCCTGTACCAGGATTTCACACTGTCCCAGGAAATGACGGCTCCGTCCAGCGCTTCCCGGCTGATGTAACGCTTCGGCCGGTTGATGATGCGCAGGGCATCGGCCCGCTTTGCCTGGTGCTGTTCCGCCAGCGGATCTGCCGCCATGCGGATGTAGGTCAGAAGATCCTGGGTGATCCAGTGCTCGTAAATGTTTGGCAGGGCATCCCGCATCTGAAACGGAATGTTGTATTCCATCAGCCGCTCCATGAGAAGCCGCGGTTCCAGATTGGTGCGGTAGAGCACCGCAATATCCGAATATGGATATCCCATCTGTACATAATCCTGGATTTCCTTCACGATCTTGCGGGTCTCCGCCTGGGCATCGGCAAAGCCAGCGGTAACCACCGGCTTTCCCGCACCTCTCGCAGCCCGGATTTCCTTGTCAAACCTGGTCTTGTTATGCCGGATCAGTTTTCCGGCGTCATCCACAATGTTTGAAGTAGAGCGATAGTTTATCCCCAGAAGTGTCCTCCTGGCCTGGGGATAATCCTTCTCAAAGCCCAGCATGATCTCCGGCTTTGCGCCCCGGAACCGGTAGATGGACTGGTCATCATCGCCCACAATAAACAGATTATTCCCGGGCGCTGCCAACATCCGGACTATCTCATATTGTACCCGGTTGATGTCCTGAAATTCATCGATCAGAATATACCGGTACTTGTTCTGCCACGCCGCCAGAATGTCCTTTCGCTGGGTAAACAGCTCATAGCAGAGTACCAGCATATCGTCAAAATCCAGAAGCCCTTTGTCCATCATGGCCTTCTCATAGCCCTGGTACAGCTTCTTAAACAGCTCCTCCGAACAGTTTTTGGAATAATAGTAGTCCAGATTCATCATCTCGCCCTTTACCAGGCTGATCTCGGTGAGGATCTGGGACGTAAATTCTGCCTCGTCCTCCACATCCATCCGGAGTTTATCCACCAGTTCCCGGATGATCCGGGTGCGCTGCTCTTCCCGGGCAATGTTAGATGCGTCATAGCGGTAGGCACGCTTTAAAATAGAAAAAAATACCGCGTGAAACGTACCAAAGCTGACGGGGAGCCTGCGCCCCTCCATCAGCTTTTCAAATCGCTGCCTCATTTCCTGCGCAGCGGCTTTTGTAAATGTAATCACCAGGATGCTGCCCGGCTCCACTCCGCACTGCTCCACCAGATACTTCACCCTGTGGGTAATAACGGTCGTTTTGCCTGATCCCGGTCCTGCCAGCACCATCATCGGGCCTTCCCGATGATGGATTGCCTGCAGCTGTGCCTCATGAAACGCCATGTATGCGGTTCCTTTCTTATGCGTTCACTGCTCCGAGCAGCTCAATACCCTTGCGGATACGCGCCAGAGACTCATCCTTTCCAAGTACTTCCATGATCTCGGTCGCGCCGGCCGGAGTCATCTGCTTTCCGGATACTGCGGTACGGATCGGCCACATTACAAAACCGGTCTTGTAACCTTTCTCAGATACATAAGCAGATAACGCAGCGTAAAGAGCGTCGTTGGTGAAGTCCTCCTGGGCTTCGAGGATCGGCAGCACATCTTTTAATACCTCAAGGGAATTCTCGGAATTGGTCTTCATCTTCTTATGGGTGTACATTGCCACATCATATTCCGGCAGCTCCTGGAAGAAATCTACCTGTGCAGCAATGTCCGGGAAGATCTCGATACGGGTCTTGACCATGCCTGCGATCTTCTTCAGATCCAGTTCTTTGGTGATGGCAGCCTTTAAGTACGGCTCTGCCAGCTCATAGAAGCGGTCTGCATCCATAGCTTTTAAGTACTCGCCGTTCATCCATTTTAACTTGGTGATATCGAATACAGCCGGAGACTTGCTGATATTATGGTAGTCAAATGCCTTTACCAGCTCCTCTAAAGAGAAAATCTCCTGGTTATCGGTCGGGGACCAGCCCAGCAGTGCCACATAGTTGACAACTGCCTCGGATACAAAGCCCTGGTCGATCAGATCCTCGAAGGAGGAATGTCCGCTTCTCTTGGAGAGCTTCTTGTGGAACTCATCGGTAATCAGCGGGCAGTGTACATAAACCGGGATTTCCCAGCCGAAGGCATCGTACAGACGGTTATACTTCGGAGAGGAAGACAGATACTCGTTTCCGCGCACGACATGAGTAATACCCATTAAATGGTCATCCACTACGTTTGCAAAGTTGTAGGTCGGGTAGCCGTCGGACTTGATCAGAACCATATCATCCAGCTCAGAGTTGTCTACGGTGATGTCTCCGTAAATCTCATCATGGAAGGTAGTAGTTCCCTCAGTCGGGTTATTCTGACGGATGACATACGGCATGCCTGCTGCCAGGTTTGCCTCTACCTCTTCCTTGCTTAAATGGAGGCAGTGCTTGTCATAGGTCATGATTTCTTCTCCGTTGACGGTCTTCTTTAAGGAGTTTAAACGCTCCTGGGTACAGAAGCAGTAATAGGCCTCACCTTTTTCTACCAGCTTCTTTGCGTATTCCAGGTAAATGCCGGCTTTCTGGCGTTCACTCTGTACATACGGGCCGCAGCCTCCGTCCTTGTCCGGGCCTTCATCGTGAACGAGTCCGGTCTCCTCCAGGGTACGGTAGATAATCTCGGTAGCGCCCTCTACATAGCGTTCCTGGTCGGTATCCTCAATACGCAGAAGGAAATCGCCGCCCTCATGCTTCGCGATGAGGTATGCGTACAGCGCGGTTCTTAAGTTACCTACATGCATACGGCCGGTCGGGCTCGGTGCATATCTTGTTCTGATCTTTGTCATGATAGAAGCTCCTTTGTTGATATATGAATTTTTTGATTAACCAATTTTGTAACTGCCGTCACCCTTTCCGGCAAAGCTTCCGGAGAAGAGCACCTTTGCGGCCTCAATAAGATATGCGGTGTCACGGCTTCCTGCTGTCTCATAGCTGGAATGCATGGCCAGCTGCGGCAGGCCGATATCTACCGTGTTCAGCGCTACCTGGGTACCGGAAATATTTCCCAGGGTGGAGCCGCCCAGAATGTCAGAGCGGTTTAAAAATACCTGGTACGGAACCTCTGCCTTCTCGCAGATGGTCTTGAATACCGCTGCGGATACGGCATCGGTGCAGTACTTCTGGTTTGCGCTGTACTTAATGACAATGCCCTGGTTTAAATACGGGCGGCTAGTCGGGTCAGCCTTGTCCGGCTGGTTCGGATGGATGGCATGGGCATTGTCTGCGGATACCATGAAGCTGGATGCCAGCGCGGTCAGATATTCCTCCTCCATGCGTCCCATACCGGTATTGATGCGGTGCAGGACATCCTTTAAGAAGGTGGATTCTGCGCCCTGCTTGGTTCCGCTGCCAACTTCCTCGTTATCGTATACACAGTGAACAGCTACGCTGTCCTTCGGCTCTGCTGCTAAAAATCCCTTCAGGGAAGAGAATGCGCACTGCAGATCGTCTAAGTGCGGGCTTGCCAGAAACTCACCATCCGCGCCCAGCAGGGTACCTCTCATGCGGTTATATAAGAATAAGTCGGTATCCAGAATATCCTCAGCCTTCACACCGGCCTCTTTTGCGATCAGCTCGGTAAAGCAGCCCTTCACCTGCTTTTCTGCTGCCTCACAGAACAGCGGGAGCATATCCTTCTGCGGGTTGAACGCATATCCATCGTTCACCTGACGGTTCATGTGGATAGCCAGATTCGGGATGATCATGAGATCACGGTCTGCATTTACCAGCCTGGTGGCGATGCCGTCAGCGGTGCGCACGATCACACGGCCTGCTACGGAAAGCGGACGGTCCAGCCAGGTGGAGCAGATCATGCCGCCGTATTTCTCCACATTCAGCTTTACATACTGGTTCTCCACCTCGATCTCTGCATTGGCTTTGATCTTGAAGACCGGAGAATCACTGTGGCTTGCCATGATCTGAAAACCGGTAAAATCTTTTTTCGGAATGAAAAACGCGATCAGGGCAGAATCATTTCTGGTGACATAGTAGCCGCGGCCGGCCTCCAGCTTCCATTTCTCCCCCTCATACAGGCGGGTGCAGCCGGCCTCCTTTAGCATCTCGCACATATTCGCGGTTGCGTGGAACGCACTCGGGCTGTGATCCAGAAACGCAAGCAGCTCTCTGTTGGTCTCGTCAAAGTTTAAATTTGCCTTGCTCATGATAATACCTTCTCTAAATCCTTTCTTAAGTTCTCTACGCTTCCATCCGCGAAGCAGTGACCGTCCATGCCGCAGGCTCTCGCCCCTTCAATATTCATCGGCAGGTCATCAATAAAGTAGCACTCCTCCGGCTTTAATCCAAACCGTCTGAAGAAATGCTCATACATCTCCTTCTGCGGCTTTATGCATTTCACTTCCGCAGAAAAGAGCAGTCCGTCAAAGCATTCCACTGCTGGAATGACTGCCTTATAACAGGATGGAAGGCGGATAGATGCGTTGGAACAGACATAAAGGCCATAGCCCTTTGCCTTTAATTCCCGCACCAGCGCTTCCATCTCTTCATTTTTCCACATGCAGTATTTGTCCCAGTTGTCAAAGCACTGCTTTGCTGCCTCATGAAGACGCTCCGGCAACCGGGCGCACATTTTTCTGAAGCCCTCTTCTTCGGAAATCACGCCCATATCTAACAGGACCCACTCCGGCGAATCAAACACCGCCGCACAGACGGCCTTCTGGTCAGCCTCATTGTCTATAAAATGACGGCAGGCCCGCATAGACTCATAATAAATAAGGACCTTCCCCATATCAAACACGATATTTTTGATCATTATCCCTCTCCTTTTATTTTCTGTCAGACTCCCCCGCTTTTTCTTTTCACCTTTTTGCTGTTTTTTCTGCAGCTGACACACTTCCTGCATCAGCGGTCTCCGGTCAGCAGCTTCCAAAGTCCCGGCATATACCGCCGCAGAGTTTTTTCCATCACTGTGCTGATCAGAAGAACCAGAAGCGGCATTACCAGAAACAGGCCAAACGGACCGTACCATTCCGGCACTGCGCCGCCCATCAGCATGGCCGCTCCCTTGTTGATCAGCCGTACAAGGGCAAAATGCACCGCATACAGGAAAAAGCTATGCTTCATAAAATCCTTTGCCTCCGGAAGAGACTTGCCCGGAAGCACCAGCCAGAATCCCGTCACCGCACATAACCGGCAAAGGACAAAGGATGGAACACAGGCCCGCCAGAGCCCGATATAATAAATCGCCGCTGCTGCCAGGAGACTGAAAAGCCCGGCTGCAAGACGTTTTCCATTTCCCGCGCCCTCCACCGTATCCCGGCAGTAAAGCGCAAGCATGGCTCCGCTTCCATAATAGATCATCGCATCCGGATTCACCGGAAAGCCATCTGGCTTTACCTGCACAAGGATCCAGAAAAACAGCAGAAGCAAAAGGCCGCTCCACACCCGCTTTAACAGCGGATAAAGCACCGGGGCCAGCAGCACAAGCCACAGAAGCTGGTATAAATACCAGAATACATTGTTATAGGTGTGGGCCACCACGGCATCCACCACAGCCGTAAGCGAAAATTCCACAACACCCTTTCCTACCACATCCCCCACCGCAGGAATACGGCTGGCAATGACATAGCTGAGGTAATACAGAAAATTCCACACGATATAGGGGACCAGCAGACTCTTAATACGTCGCTGCCATTTTCCTCTCAGTTTTCCCCAGTCAAAATCCCGGTAAAACCGGTAACCGGAGATCATGAAAAAGCCCGGCACCGCAATCTGCCCGAGCCAGTCTCCGATCCGGTGTTCCAGCACATAGACCATACCGGTGGCTGCCTGATATCCCAGAAACAGCTCCGCGTTGTAGGAATGAACCCAGATCACCAGCAGACTGAGTGCAAAAGAGAACCATGTGACTTTGTTGCGAAATTCTAACTCGGTCATATGATTCCCCCTCGTCTGTCACACATTTTATCAGTCTGCAGTCCGAAAACCGGACACCAGATTCATCCGCCTGTTACAATACATCGGAAAAATGCGGGCGCAGCCGCTTAAACACCCGAAGTCCCAGAAGTCCGATCACCAGAGTCACCACCCAGAAGTAGATGCCAAGCTTTGGCCGCTCCCAGAACCAGTTTCCGGTCAGCATGCTGTCCCGGTAACCTGCCACCACATAGTAGAACGGATTCAGTTTCAGGATTGTCACAAACCATGGTGCCTTGTCAGCAAACATGGTCTCCTGGTACATGATCGGAGTCAGCCACATGCCAAACTGCAGGCAGATGCTAACGATCTGCGCCATATCCTTAAAAAAGACATTGATGGCAGAGGTCAGATATCCAAAGGCCAGCGCCAGCATGGCAGCCGCAAAGCTGTAATACAGGATCTGGATCCAGGTTGCCATGGGAAAACGTCCGTAGCACAAAAACACGGCCAGCATGATCCCGGCGAAAAACGCATGCACCAGCATGCAGGAGATCAGCTTGATGATGGGCAGGATCTCTACCTGGAATACAACCTTCTTGACCAGATAACTGTACTCTTGCAGACATCCGGTCACACAGTTTAATGCCTCACTGTAGAAAAACCACGGTACAATGCCCGGGATCAGCCACAACACGTAAGGGACACCCGGAACCGGCGGCACACTCTTAAATCCCACCTGGAAGATGAAGAAATAAATCAGTACCGTAACGATAGGCTGGACCAGCATCCAGACCATGCCGAAATAGGAGCCCACGAAGCGTTTTCGAAAATCTGCCTTTGCCAGATCCCAGATGAGTTTTCGTTTCCTGACGATTTCTTTCATCAGAGAAATTACATAATTCATACGTTAATTTTCCTCATTAAATTTGAAGGTGTCCTTCAGACCACTCCACTTTTTGTCTTTCTCGGAGATGATCAGCTCTACGCCTTCCTCAAACGGCCAGTCAATGCCGATCTCCGGATCATTATAAGCCAGGCCGCCCTCATCGCCCGGATGATAGAAATCGGTACACTTATAGGCAAACTCAGCCTCATCAGACAGGACCAGAAAGCCATGGGCGAAGCCTTCCGGAATATAGAACTGTTTCTTATTCTCTGCAGTCAGCTCTACGCCGAACCATTTGCCGTAGGTTTTGGAGTCTGCGCGCAGGTCTACTGCCACATCAAATACCGCACCGCGGATGGCACGCACCAGCTTGCCCTGCGGATACTGCTTCTGGAAATGCAGGCCGCGCAGTACGCCCTTTACAGACATGGACTGGTTGTCCTGTACAAATACCATGTTCAGGCCAGCCTCTTTGAAATCATTCTGGTTGTAAGTCTCTACAAAGTAACCGCGCTCATCCTTGAATACGGTTGGCTCGATCACATAAAGTCCCTCTATGTCGCAGGATGTCACTTTGATCTTTCCCATTGTTTTCTTCCTCACTTTTCCTTCATATAAAATTTAAAGCCGGATGCACACGATGCTGAACAGGCGCACCAGGGCGTAACCGTTCAGACAGCACATCAGATACAATATACTACGGTTTTTATCCTTTGTCAAAACCACTGTCTGATTTTTCAGCGCCAATAAAAGCACTGGCAGAAATGGCAGGAAATACCGCCCCTGAACACCCAGGATCACCCGGGAGCTGACCGGTGTCCAGGCAATCAGCATAGACAGCATGGTAAGACCAGCGCAGGCCGCACATAAAAATCCGGTCCAGACTCTGTGACGCCCGCTCATGCGAAGCTGCTCTCCCGGGATTTTTAAAGCCAGGCCGGTCAGACACAGGGTAAACGTCCAGACCGCCAGGTACGGCACATCCAGCACCTGATCCAGATTGCCAAGCCAGCCTCCGATCATGGTGATATGCATGTCCTTGGCATTCCAGAGCAGTGTCTGGTAAAACATCCGCACCAGCAGCACAGGATCATGGATGAGAAGGCTCATGCTAAAGCCTGTCTCCCCGGCCCAGGCCACGTAGCTGTCAGCCTCCGTAGCGGCTGCGTAGGTGGCAATCACCTGGCTGTTTACCAGATACATGGCCATGCCCCAGGCTATTCCCACTGCAAAGGCACTGATAAACCAGTTTCGCACCTTGCCGAATTTCTGCATAGGGATCAAAAGGCACAGGCCCAGCATCGGTGCGTAGACCATCTTGCAGGGGCCGGCCACAGCAGCCAGGACTGCTAACAGCACAATATCCCACGCCCGGACCTGTGCTCTTTCATAGGCCAGATCCAGACAGACTGCCGTCAGCAAAAACATGCAGGACAGGATCATCACATCGTAAGAAAAGGATGCCGCCAGATGCAGGCTCATGGGAAGCACGGCTACACCGAAAAGCACTTCCTTTCCGAAAGGGATCCGCTTCATGGACCAATACAGCATGGCCACAAAGAAGAGCAGGTTGCAGAATCGTCCGAAATAAAGCAGGCTGACGGTGTTCAGGCCCAGAAGTCTTGCCAGGCTGATGCCGATGGCCTGAGGCACATAGGCAAGAGGCGTGGTGGTAACCGGCGGGTAGGTGGAGCTGACATAGGATCCCAGCGCCTCAATCTCTGCGGTGCGCTCCGGAGCGTACTGCCCGTTCAGGCCCAGGCTGTGAAGCAGCTCGTAGGTGGACTCCTCCAGCGTTTCGCCCAGCTTCGCTGCCTGTTCCCGGCTCTCAGCCGTCACCTGCAGATTGCCGTCCTCATCCGGCTCATACACAAAATCCCCGTTCAGGTCTTCTATCCAGGCATCCTGCGCCCGCAAGAGCACCCGGCCATACCGGTCCCGCTGGGGCTGCCCGGTCATCTGTGAAGAAAGCCGGTAAGCGCTGACATAGTGGCTGATCTCATCCGGCGCCGTAAGCGGCGGCAGAACAAAGAGATAAAGGATGCCAAGACCGCCCGTCATAAGCACTGCCAGCTTCGGCAGAGAGCAGGGGACAGCCTTTTCAAGCAGGAAATAGCCGCAGACCGTGGTCAGTACCAGAACCAGCACGATCAGCAGCAGATACCGCCCCATCTGCCAGGAGGCACCGGTCTCATGGATCCCGGCGCGCACATCCAGGCTGTGCCAGGCCGCAGCAGCCGCCAGGCACATGATCCCGGCAATCAGGCTAGTGCTTCTCTTCTTCATATTTTTTCTCCTCAAGCGCCATGGCCTGTACCAGTTCCTTGATCTTGCTTTCCAGCTGGGAGATATGGATGCTCATAAAGAACACCTTTAAAATCAGCACAAAGATCGCAAACAAAAATAAAAAGTTGGTTGTTGCGTAGATTCCCAGAAGACTGGCGCAGGCATCGGCCACCTTCGGAAATACGCTGTATACCACCAGCACCAGGGCCAGCACGATCCAGAAGATCGCGCTCTCGATCTGCATCCGGGACTGGCGTATCTTGCGCATGATCATGGCAAAGGTGCCAAGGGACACCAGGATCAGCGCAATTCGCAGGGTTATGGTCATCATGATTTTCTTCTCCATTTCTTTTCCCAGTAAAGCGGACTCATGCTGCACCAGAGGATCATCTTCCTGGGAAGCTTCTCATACTGTTTTCCCAGCTTATAGCCGAGATATTTGCAGCCGCTGCTGACCACAAGCTCCGGGATCAGAAAGCCCCGGAAATGCGCCAGCAGATATTTTGCCGTCTGCTTCACCAGGCGGATGCCCTCGCCCTCAGATTTCAGCTCCGCAAAAATCTCCGGGTGCTCTGCCTGGGATACTGCCAGATCAAAGTTCCTGTGAAACTGCTGCATGGGTGTCAGGTTATGGGAATGGACCACCTTTGCCTCCGGCACATAGGCCACCGCGTAACCTGCATCCATGGCCGTTGCCGCGTAGATCATGTCTTCATTAAAAAGTGTGCTGTTCACAAAGCCCTCCAGCTTCCGGAAAATGTCCTTGCGGTACGCACAGCAGACATTGGAAGCAAAGTACGTCTTGATCCCCATGGTTTCCAGATTCTTTTTCGTCTTGACCATGGGCTTATCCGGGTAGTTAAAGGCGCGGGTATAACGCTCGATCGTGCGGCAGTCCTTTGCGGGAAGCTGCTTTGCATAAGCTACCGCCACGGTCTCACCCTCCGGTCCCTTCTGTTCCAGCCCCCTCAGCAGGTTCTCGATCAGATGCTCATCCTGTGGGACTGCATCATCCGTCATGAATATCATGATATCCGATTCGGAATACCACGCCGCCAGATTACGTGTACCGCCATGATCAAACTCTTCCTTCGTCAGATGATGGACCTCCATACCGGGGATATTCCGGTATCCGTCCGCGTTCCAATAAGATTTTTCTGTATTCATAATGATGATCCGGTTCGGTACCACAGTCTGCTTCCTGAGCATCTGAAGCAGTCTCGCAAACCGCCGGTCCGGCTTATACACCGGAATCAAAACATCAACTGTCATGACGCACCTCCCGTATTTCTTTTTGTATCTCAAACCAGGCACCGCCCACAAAGCCTGCTGCCATCACGATCATCAAAATGAGATAGGCAAACGCTGCGCCGAAGATTCCAAGCGCCACCGTAAGCCTCGGTGCCAGAATGGCCGCAAGCACAGTCAGCACTGCGTAAATGCCAAAAATCAGCTTCTGCCTGCGCAGGATCACCAATACATAATAATATAAATTCAGCACTGCATAAAAGCCGCCGCCCAGCACGATCATAATAAATGCCGGCCACAGCGCCGTCAGCGTTCCGCTGTAGGATTTGCCAAGCAGCCACTCTAAAAGTGCCAGGACCGGTCTGCCAAACACCACGGTCCCTCCCACCGCCAGCACCGTCAGGCCTCCGATCACCGCCATGATGGTAAGAAGCTTCTTTTTAAAATCAGAAAACCGGTGTTCATTCCAGCAGTCCGTCAGATACGTCAGAAACGGGCGGATAACAAAGCCCGCCGCCAGATTTATGACGGAGGTCGGCATGAAGATCACATTGAAATAGCCGCTGGCCGCATCGCCCAGATGGGCATCTATGGCATATTTTGCAGCGGAAAAAATATAAAAATCCAAAAACACCGATACAAACAAAAGAATAGACGATGCCGTTAAGGAAACGCCCTGCTTTGCGCTCCATCCGTAATCCACCCGCTTCAGTTCTCTTAAAACCACAATGTCAAACAGTACTACACCGGCAATCTGTCCTAGAACCGCTGCCGCGCAGGCGGCAAACAGTCCTGCCCCCGAAACCAGCGTGGCCAGAAATACCCCCACCGACAAAATCGTACGGAATGTATTGGAGCGTCCGGTCAGGTACAGGCAACCCTGACGCTGAAATTCCGACTCATACACATCAGCAAAACCGTCGATCACCTTGTAGACGATCAGCAGGAAAATGATCTGCGCCTTCTGCCAGGAATAACCGATACACGCCAGATATCCGACTCCGAGAAGCAGTGCCAGGGTGCAGGTCACATACCGGTGATGCAGGTAATCCCCGAACCGGTACTGGTTTGTCCCATCCGTGATGTGGAACGGACGGATTCCAAAGTAGGCCAGAAGAAACATCTGCTGCCCTACGGTACTGAACCCGAAGGAAAAGATTCCTCCCTGCTCCTCCCCCGCAATGCGCAATACCAGAAAGGAAAGCACCATGCTGGCAAAGGCATAGAAGAAGCTTCCTGTCATATTCCAGATCATATTCTCTTTTTCCAGGCTCATCCCTGTCTTCATAAGAAGGTGCGTCCAGTGTTTCATAGTGATTGTACTCCGTTACGTTTATATTCTCTGGCTGCTTCTGTCACGGC
The DNA here is from genome assembly GCF_003480315.1 of Clostridium sp. AM33-3. GTDB lineage: Bacteria > Bacillota > Clostridia > Lachnospirales > Lachnospiraceae > Brotaphodocola. Next base: position 14,125 of record NZ_QUIV01000008.1, read on the forward strand.
GCATGGCTGAACTGTTCCGGAAATTCTGGATCAGCAAAATCGACAGAAGCATCCGAGCCATATACCGCACAGCCACCATCGGCTTTAAATAGCTCTCGCCACCAGCCCGCTCCGCGATGTGCACCGGAATCTCGGCCACCCTTGCTCCCTGCTTTAACAGGTAAGACACGGTATCCGGCTCCGGTCCGTAGTTTAAGTTCAGGGCAAATTCTTTGATCATCTCCCGATCGAACATCCGCATGCCGGAGGTCGGATCGTTGACTGTCACGCCCGTTGTCAGGCGGATGGCCATTTCAATCAGACGGCTTCCCAGCATACGCATGGACCAGTCCTTCTTCGCATTCACAAACCGGCTTCCGATGACAATTTCATAGCCCTCTTTCATCTTTTCCATCATAGGCTCAATGAACTCCGGCCGGTGCTGCCCGTCACCATCAAACTGGATGGCATATTCATATCCTTTATGGTAAGCGTATTTCATTCCTGCCTGAAAGCAGCCTGCAAGGCCCAGATTCACCGGAAGATCCAGCAGGTTGAAACCGTTTTCCCGGCAAATGGCTGCTGTCCGGTCTCTGGAGCCGTCATTGACCACAATATAATCAAACTGCGGATACTTATCCTCCAGCTCCCGTACCACATTCTCGATATTCGCTTCCTCATTATAGGCGGGAATCACGATCAGCACCTTGTTCATTTCGACTTTTCTCCACATTTCAGTATGATATCGCAGATCTCGTCCACTGTTTCCAGGGAAAGATCCGGGTATAACGGCAGTGTCAGCACCTCAGAGGCGATCCGCTTTGCCACCGGTGTGTCATCCGAAGAGAACTGTTCCCGGTAACATGCGTAATCGTTGATGCACGGATAGAAATACTTGCGAGCAAAGATGTTGTACTCCTTCAGCGCCGCAAAGATCTCGTCCCGGTCTGCGCCGTAGCCCTCAAACACCACCGGCATGTAAGCATAATTGTAACGCACGCCAGCCTTTTCTTTGCAGAGACGGATGCCTTCCACGCCGCCCAGGCGCTCCCGGTAACGCTCTGTCAGAACTTTTCTCTTAGCAATGTCCGCGTCCACATGGCGCAGGTTGCAGAGGCCCATGGCCGCCTGGAACTCATTCATCTTTCCGTTGGCACCCACATACTCCACCTGCTCATAACCGGTAATGCCGAAGTTTTTGAGCTGATACAGCAGATCCTTTAATTCCGGGTCATGAAATGCCACCGCGCCGCCCTCGATGCTGTGAAATACCTTGGTGGCATGGAAGCTGAACATGGAGGCATCGCCAAACTCACCGATACCAACGCCATCAAGCTCCTCACCAAAGGTGTGGGCTGCGTCATAAATGACCTTTAAGCCATGACGGTCCGCAATCTCCTGAATGCGCTTTACATCGCAGGGATTTCCATATACATGGACTGGAACAATTGCGGAGGTCTTCTCCGTGATGAGGCTTTCCAGTTTGTCCACGTCGATGGTATAGTCTTCCTCATTGATATCACAGAATACCGGAGTCAGGCCGTTTCGCACGATAGCGTGGGTGGTGGAGGCAAAGCTGAAGGGAGTCGTGATAACCTCACCGGTCAGCTTCATGGCCTGCAGCGTCAGCTCCAGCGCCATATGGCCGTTGACAAACAGCTCCAGATTCGGCGTTTTTAAGTATGCTTTCAGTTTTTCCTTTAAGGTTTCATGGTATTCGCCCATGTTGGTCAGCCAGGCGCTGTCCCAGATGGGCTTTAACATTTCCACATATTCTTCCAGAGGCGGCAGTGATGAACGGGTCACCATAACCGGCTCTTCATGTCGTTTTATCATCTGTCATTCTCTCCCTTCGCCTGACTTGTGGCATTGCACGGGCTGTCCGTCTGCCCTGCGCCAGCTGCTTTATCCTGGCTGTTCATGGAATACTCCGCGTACCGTCTTGCAATGTACTGCTCGCCGGTCACGGACAGCTCATCCAGTTTTTCTCCGGTAAAGCAGCGTATATGGGCATCTGCCATATCGTAGCCTGCAGCGCCGGAAAATGCCACACCGCCCGCAAACCGCGGATTGCATTCCAGGAAATAATACTCGTTCTTTTCCTGATCTGCCTCGATAAATTCCATATTTACACAGCCCCGGATACCCACCGCTTCCGCAATATCCCGGCATTGCTGCTCCAGCAGTCCGTTTCGGAATACGCAGACTGAGGTTCCCGCACCGTTTAAGGTGCGCAGAAGCTCCCGCCTCGGCAGGCAGGATATCTGTCCGGTTTCCGGATTTCTCACCACATCCACAGTGATAACATGTCCGTCGATCTTCGGCTGCACCAGATACTGCTGTTTCTGCTCCTCGCTACAGGTATGCAGCAGGAATTCCAGATCCTCTCTGGATTCCAGGATCCGGAGGCCCTGGCTGCTCCGCCCGTCAAAGGGCTTGGCCACCAGCGGATAGGAACACAACATGGTTTCAAGCTCTGCCAGCCGCACACCCGGAATGGTCCGGCAGAGCTTCCGCTCCCGCAGGAACACTTCCATCTTCTCCTTATTCCGGCAAAGGCTGACAGCAGAAGCATCGGAAAGCCAGACCTCTGCGTCCAGCATTTTGAAATCCTCCGCCAGCTCTGTCCTCCACTGCTGGATCACGTCAATTTCCACATCAGTCAGCGGCATCAGCACGCTGGCCTGTTCTTTTTTACAAAGCTCTTTCAGAAAATTCCGATACTGTTCCCGGCCGGTGGCGTAGGGGGCCCTGTAAAATACATCCACATCCCGGGAGTTTACCACCCACTCAGCCGGGTATATATCGCAGCCCACAACCCGCATACCTGCCTTGTGGCAGGCAGAAATCACGTTCTGGGCAGAAAACGACCCGATAGCCGTAACGATCACTGTTTTTTTCATAACCTCATTCTCCATCATTTTTTCAGCCTCTCCTTTACCATGCCTGCCAGAAAGCAGAAGCTTTCCAGGCGGAAGGCTTCCGCCAGCACAATGTATACAAAGGCCCCACAAACGATCTGCAGTACCAGCTTCAGCCATACCGACATAGGCGGAAGCCACGTGCCAAAGACCATGACAGCTCCGCACATCACAACAGATAATGCAGCCGGAGGGGCCACATCCATCCACTGGTGGGCAATGTCATAGCCAAGCAGCTTTTTGTTCGGCGCCGCATTGACAAAGGTGCACACGAAATCCTGAAATGCCTTGATGCACACCATGATAAACACATTGAACTGCATGCCGATGACCAGGGCCAGAATACTCAAAGCCTTCTTCACCAGCTCCAGCTTTAAAAAGATATCGCTGCGTCCCACTGCGTTGATGGCCTGCAGATTCGTAATATGAATCGGCCAGAAGCAGTAGGAAACACACATGATCCGCAAAAATGGTACACAGATCAGCCATTTTTCTCCCAGAAGGGCAAGTACCAGCGTATCCGCCACCGCAAACAGTCCCATGAGCATCGGGATCACCGCAAAGGAACTTAAGCGGATGGCCCGGCGCACCATATCCCGCACCTTATCCCTGTCATCCTGACAGGCAGAAAAAGCCGGAAGCAGCACCGCCTGAATGGCCGCCCCCAGGTTGGTGGCGATCAGCTTTGGAAACTGTTCTCCGCGGTTGTAGCTGCCCAACAACTCTTCATTATATATCTTTCCGATCAAAAGTCCATACAGATTATTAAATACCGTATCTAACAAGGAAGCGCAGAGAAGCTTCCATCCAAAGGCAAACATGGTCCGGATCCGGTCAAAGCCGAAGCACAGGCCCGGCTTCCAGGAAACCGTAAGGAACAGCACGACCATCAGACTGATGTAGTAGCTAATCTGCTGCCATACCATAGCCCACACACCAAATCCCCGATATGCCATGAAAATACTGATGACGCCGGAAATGGCAGAAGCAGCCAGGGTGGAAAAAAAGAGTCCCCGAAACTCCATGTTCCGGGACACATAGGCCGTCTGCACTGAGATGACTGCCCCCGGAAACAGCACGATACCCAGTACCCGCACAATGGGCTTTAATACCGGGATTGCGTAAAACTCCGCGATAGCCGGCGCCGCCAGATACAGCAACGCATAAAATACAACCGATGCCGCAAGTTCAAAATAGCAGACCGATGAGAAATCCACCTCGTCAGCCTGCTTTTTCTGCACCAGAGCCGTGGAAAAACCGCTCTGGACAAATACATTTGCAATGGTGATAAAGATCATGATGATCCCCACCACACCGTACTCCGCCGGAGTTAACAGCCTGGCTAAAAGAATCGCGATCACAAACTGGATGCCCTGGGCTCCTCCGTTTTCGAGAAGCTTCCAGAACAGTCCGCTTGCCACTTTATTTTTCATTCCTGTTTCGTTACTCATAATGATCTCTTTCGATTTTATTTCTGGTGAAACTGCTTCTGCAGCCACCCATACAGTTTTGGTGCCGAAGTCTCAAACCGGATAAAAAACCTTGTCCTTGCATTCAGTTCCCGGTAAAATTCCCGGTTTTCCTTATTTAATACAGTTTCATAATGTTTGGTGTTCACCCGGGTCAGGAACAGAAGCCGCCGGATGGCATGCTCCACCGTGTTGTGGAACCGGCCTCCGCTGAAAGCATCAAAGCCATGATACATTGCCGTCATGGCCTCCGCATAATCCTGCTGCTTTTTCTCGTAATCCCCCTGCTTCATGAGAGTAGTCCAGGAAGCCGCACCGCCCAGGCGGTACACACACATGGGTTCATCCATGTACCAGGCCCAGCCGCGGTTTGCAGAAAGCAGCTGCAGCGGAATATCCGCGATGGGTGCGTTGTTATAAAATTCCGGCAGCTCCGCTACCATTTCCCGGTAAAACATCAGGGATGCCGTGGGATATCCGGAGGTCTTGTCAATGATCTCCTCCGGAGAGATCATGCGGCTGCCCTTATAGGGACGCATGGCATGCTCCGTCAGTGCCTTTCCCTGCACCTCGATCTTTGCGCTGTGGAAACAAAGAGAACAGCCCGGATTCGCTTCCAGGTAATCCACCTGTTTCTGAAGCTTGTGCATATCGGTCCAGTAGTCGTCCCCTTCACACATGGCAATATACTTTCCTCTGGCACGCGGAAAATTGAAGGTTCCGCTGACGTTGGTCAGTCCCTTTGAGTACTGGTTTTCCGTTTGCAGGATTGGGAATATCCGGTCCGGATACCGTTCTGCGTACTCACGGATGATCTCTGCCGTTCCATCTGAGGACGCATCATCGTGGATCAGGACCTCATAGGCAAAATCTGTCTGCTGGTTTACAAAGCCCTCCAGCGCGTCCCGGATATAGGAGACCTGATTGTATGTGATACAGCAGACACTGACCATAATGCCGGAGCCTTTGCACTCTGCTTCAAAACCAGGTTCCCTCCTTTTATTTTCCATATCCTTTTTTTCTTCGTGCACCATCATGATCCTGTTTTTTCCTTTTCTTCCCAACTCTGTGACAATTCCCTTACATTTTTATTGCTAATCCCTTTTATTTTACATGATTGCCAATAAATTGTAAATCAGATATGGTCTTTTCACCCTATTTATGATAGATTAACAATGAATGGTATATTTATTATTTTCAGGAGGTTTTTTAACCATGCGTAAACATACAAAAGCAGGATTCGCACTGCTGATGGCTGGCATAATGATGGCCGGATCTGTTACCAGCGCCCTTGCGGCAACAGATGCCACCGCAGCAACCAGCGGCGTCATTGACACTACCAAAAAGACCGCGGTGACCGGTCCGGGAGCTGTCGGTCCGGGAAGCACTGCAGCTTCCACAGAAACCACTTCTGACGGCCACACATTCTCCACGGAAGCTCCCGGTTCCACCACCACGGAAACTTCAGGCGCATCCCAGGCAGAGAACGTGCAGACCACCGCACCGGAATCCGCCCCGGCTTCCGAAGCTTCCCAGGACGTTACGAGCGGCCAGGACAATGCCCTGACCGAGGATCAGGCAAACCAGCTGGAATCTGAGCAGGCTGCCGCTGAGGCTGAAGCAGAAGCCAGCCACACCGGCCCCCTTTCCGTTCCTCTGCGTCAGCCGCGCCTGCAGACTACAGTTCTCTTAAATGACAGCCATAACTGGTCCGGCGCCTTTGTCAACGACCAGCAGATCTCAACCGACGGCGTGCCGTTTTCTTCCATTTCCACCTTTCTGGAAAATATCTTCGGAAACGTGCTGTACCGCGCTTATAACTCCTCCACCGGCTGGACCGGCTGGGCATTAAACGGTCAGCAGACGTTCTTTGACGGCAATGCCTGGCATCCGGTTGAGGCCATCCAGTACCGCTTCGCAGGCCCGGTGAATGACCAGTATGACATTTACTATTCTGCCCTGTTAAGCGACGGCACCCAGACCGGATGGGGTAAAAACGGCGAGACCGTAGGTACCATGAACACCGGACTTTACCTGACCGGTTTCCGTCTTGCTTATTTCGCCAAAAATACCGCCAGCGGCCTTGACACCTCCAACACCTTAAAATCTGCCCATGCAGATGGCATCCAGTATGTAGACGGCCAGATGCGCTATATCCACGGCAACGGCGACAGCTACACCGGCTGGGGCTGGCTTGGCAGTGACCGCTACTACTTTAAGGACTCCGTTCCGGTAACCGGTTGGCAGTACATCGACGGCCTGAAATACTACTTCGGAGAAGACGGCCGGATGTGGAGCGATGTCGAATCCCTGCTTGGCAGCGATGGTCCGTATCTCATCAAGATCAACAAGGAAATGAACTGCATGACCATTTACGCACAGGATGGCGGAAACGGCTACATCATCCCGGTAAAATCCTTCTTGACCTCCGTTGGTGATGATACCCCGGTCGGCACCTTCAAGACTCCGGAAAAATACCGTTGGAGACTGATGATCCATGATGTATACACCCAGTATGCAACCCGTCTCGGTGCAGGACTTCCGATTCTGATCCACTCCATCATCTACGATGCCGCAAACCCGATGACTGTATGGGCAAGCACCTACAACAACATGGGTATCGCCCGTTCCGCAGGCTGCATCCGACTGGTGAGCGGTGACGCAAAATGGGTTTATGACCACTGTGCACTGGGAACTACCGTACAGGTTTACAATTCTTCCGTTGCAGGCCCGTTTGAGCGTCCGACCATTGCAGCAGAGATTCCGTTTGAGCAGACCTGGGATCCGAGTGACCCGAACGTAACCCAGGATATGATCAATGCAGAAACCGCACGGATCCTGGCAAAATTCCAGAATCAGTAAATTTCCTGTAAAAGCACAAAAAAATCCCCCGTGAGCTGCCTGGCAGTTCACGGGGGATTTTTCTGTATCACGTATTCTTAATTTACAGCAGCTTGTCCACTTCTGCCATCAATGCTTTTCCAAGTGCCTCGGACTTCGCGTCTGCGTCCTCTAAGGAAGTTCCCTTAATTCCGTAGTAGAACTTGATCTTCGGCTCGGTGCCGGACGGACGGATGCAAAGCCATGCGTTGTCGTTCATGTCGTAATAGAGCACATTGGAGGACGGCAAGCCGGTCGGGGTTACCTCACCGGTAGCCATGTCGCGGATAGTGTCGTTCTTGTAGTCTCTTGCGGAAAGTACCTTATACTCGCCGAAACCTTCCGGAGTGTTGTTACGGAAATGCTCCATGATGGACTGGATCTTTGCCAGACCCTCAATGCCGGACAGTCCGATGGACTTGACTGCATCCTTGTAGTAGCCGTATTTCTCATACATTGCTACCATTGCATCCCACAGGGTCATGTTTCTGGTCTTGTAGTATGCTGCAGCCTCGCACAGGGCAACGGTTGCGGAAACCGCGTCTTTATCGCGGGCATAGGTGCCGATCAGGCAGCCGTAGCTCTCTTCCATACCGAACATATAATGACCAACACCGGTGCGCTCCTCTTTTAAGATCTGCTGGCCAATCCACTTAAATCCGGTCAGGCACTCTACCAGCTTGCAGTTGTAGGAAGCTGCCACTGCATCGATCAGGTTGGTGCTGACGATGGATTTCACCACTTCGCCGTCTGCCGGGATTGCATTCTTGGCTGCCTTCTGGCTCAGGACATACTCACACAGCAGGGAACCGGACATGTTACCGGTCAGGGAAATGTACTTGCCAGATCTGGTATCTTTTACATAAACGCCAAGACGGTCTGCATCCGGGTCGGTTGCCAGAACCAGGTCTGCGTTCTTCTCCTCAGCCAGCTTTAAGCCGAGGGCAAACGCCTCTGCTGCCTCCGGGTTCGGATAGCTTACGGTCGGGAAATCGCCATCCGGAAGCTCCTGCTCCGGTACAACATATACATTCTCAAAGCCGATTTCCTTCAGCACTCTGCGTACCGGGATGTTACCGGTTCCATGGAGCGGGGTGTAAACGATGGTGATGTCTTTCTGCATCTTGTCGATGGCATCCTGGTTTACAACCTGTGCTTTTACATGAGCGATGTATTTGTCATCAATTTCTTTGCCGATCACTTCATAAAGACCGGCCGCCATAGCATCCTCTGCGCTCATGGTCTTCACGGTGGACAGATCCTCAATGGCCAGAACCTCTTCCGTTACACCCTTGTCATGCGGCGGAGTAAACTGAGCGCCGTCCTCCCAGTATACCTTATAGCCGTTATACTCCGGCGGGTTGTGGCTTGCGGTTACGTTAATGCCGGCAATGCAGCCTAACTCGCGCACTGCAAAGGAGAGCTCCGGAGTCGGACGCAGGGACTCAAACTTATAAGCCTTGATACCGTTTGCTGCCAGGGTGCGTGCTGCCTCATCAGCGAACTCCGGAGACATGTGTCTGGAATCGTAGGCGATAGCAACGCCCTTCTTACTGCCGCCCTGCCTGATGATGTAGTTTGCGAGACCCTGGGTCGCGCGGCGTACCACATAGATGTTCATGCGGTTAATACCGGCGCCGATAATACCGCGCAGTCCTGCGGTACCGAACTCCAGATCCATATAAAAACGTTCTTTAATCTCGTTTTCATCATGCTCAATCGCCTTCAGCTCTGCCTTGGTATCCTCATCGAAATACGGATTGGACAGCCATTCCCGGTAAATCTTCATGTAGTCTTTCATAAAAACACATTCCTCCTGTGCTCCCTCATATTTAAAACTGTTTTAATTATACCGCAGTGCGGGAAAAAAAGGAAGATGAACCTGTCTGTGGTACCTATTTTATTCTCGACAGAAATCTCCTTCTTGCCTCCCTTTGCGACTCCAGCGTCTTTAATTTTTCCATATTTTTCTCCGGGATCCAGGCCTTGTTGGCATTGTAATAATAGTTTAACTGCTTCCAGTATTTCTCCGGGTATAAAAACAGAAAATACAGGCAGCGCCGGTCATTGCGGCTCATGGGAAGCATGGCATCATAAGCATCCAGCATAGAGCATCCCAGATATTCATCCCAGCCATGCTTCTCCATAACCTTCCGCATAAACCGGTACAGATCGCTCACCTGATGTCCCAGATGCATCTGGCTGAATTCAATGAACACTGCCTCCTGATCTCCTGGTAAAATATGATGCTGGTCTAAATCCCCGTGACACAAAAAGAGCCGGTTTCCCGCCTGATTCTGATCCAGCGGCTCCAGCCCCTTTTCTGCCTCCAGAGCCTGGGCGTAATACGCATCAAAGCTCTGCATGACCTGTAACTCAAATTCTGTTTTCCTGCGTTTTCCCCGGATAAAATTTCTCACCCGCCTCATCTCCCGGCTGTGGCGCGCCATCTCCTCCGACAAAGCCGGTACAACCGTAGATCCTAAGTTCCATTCCTCCTGCCAGGGAATTTCCTGCAGTCCCCGGTGAAGCTGCGCGATCTGTCTGGCACAAAAAAGGATCTCGCGCCGGTCCCTAAGGCTGCATTCACGCTCCAAAAACCAGCGCTTCAGAATGTATTTTACTCCATCCAGCCCTGCTGTCACCAGACCATCTTCCAGATTTCTCACATAACGGTCTGTCCTGCAGAGCCCCTGCTGTTCCAGCTGTCCCAGCACCGCGTCCTCAAATTCAAGGCGCTTTACTGTTCCCCGGTACTCTTTTAAAAGCCGGGGCCCGTCCGGGTACTCACAGATCCATGCACCCCGTCCGCGCCGGACACCTGTCACCTCTCCCTCGTACTGCTTTAAGACCTCCAGATAGCTGTCATTCACGCTCACCCCTCCACTTCATGCGCGGCGGTCCGGCGCCGCAACTGTTACTCTCCAACCTATGAAAAGATTTCAGGGATTATACGTTTCTGCCATAAATTTCCTATCTGTGCATATCTGCAAGAAGCTTCAGCAACGTCTCCTTCTCATTATCCTTCGGCACCTCAAGCACATGCTCTAACAACTCATGCAGCATGGTACCCATCTCCTTGCCCGGCTTCACCCCGGTAGCAATGAGATCCTGGCCCTTTACGGCAAGCTCTTTTAAGCTTAAGCAGTCGCCGCGCCCGCGGATCAGGGCAACCAGAGCACGAATTTCCGTTCCATAGCCATTTAACTCCATCAGACTGTCCCAGACCTCCGGCTCCATGCAGCTCATCATACGGCGTACCTCAGCTTCATCGGCCGCAGGAGTTACATCTGCCCAGGTCACCAGGGTCTTTACCCTGGAGACCGTTTCATTGTCCAGCTTTAAATCCCGAAGTACCCGCACTGCGTTTTCCGGACTGTTTCCACAGCGAAGAAAGGCTGCCCAGCGCACATATTTTTCTTTCGGCAGCGCTGCAGATACCCGGGCATTCTGCCAGTCCAACGCGGCAAAGGCCGGTGACACATAAGTACTGATGCCGGTCTCATAGACTTCGCGGATCTTTTCCGGATGCTCAGAGCAGAGAAGCTTTGTAAGCTCCATCTGGATGCGCTCCTTGCTCACCTTTGCCAGATTCGGTGCGATCACGGAAATTGCTTCAAAGGTTTCTTTCTCAATCTCAAAATCAAGCTGCGCGGAAAAACGGATAGCACGTAAAATGCGCAGCGCATCCTCCGTAAAGCGCTCCATGGCATTGCCCACACAGCGGATACGGCGGGCTTTTAAATCTGCCACACCGTCAAAGGCATCCACGATCCCGGTCGCATGACTGTAGGCCATGGCATTGATGGTAAAATCCCTGCGGCGCAGGTCTTCCAGAAGATCTGAAGTAAATTCCACCTGCTTTGGATGACGTCCATCCTCATACTCACCGTCAATGCGATATGTCGTCACCTCATAACCGGTGCGGTCCATCATGATAGTTACTGTGCCGTGCTGAATGCCGGTGTCGATGGTTCGGCGGAACAATGCCTTTACCTGCTCCGGCCTTGCAGAAGTAGTAATATCCCAGTCACCGGGTTTGCGTCCAAGCAGGGTGTCACGCACACAGCCGCCTACTGCAAAGGCCTCGTAGCCGTGGCTGTTTAACGTATGAATGATCTGCTCCACATGGGCAGGAATCTGCATGCTGTTCATATCGTAAATTCTCTCTTTCCTGTTTGTTCCAACATTTCAGAATCATTATAAAGGTCATCCTGAAAAAAAACAAGAATGACTTCCGGATTTACAAACTGCGCTACAAATTATATAATAGAGGCATTGCAGCAGCTGCGCCTCCCTGCGCAGCTGCCAAAACATGATTCAGAAAGGATTTTTACCATTGATTACAAAGCTCATTGAAACCGTTTATACCTTTTTGTGGGGTGATCTGTTTACCCTTCCGGTCATGGGAAGCTCTGTGGGCATCTCCCTGATGCTTCTGCTGCTCATCCCGGCCGGAGTCTACTTTACCATCCGTACCCGGCTGCTTCCGGTTCGCCTGTTCTCTGACATGATGAAAGCCCTGAAAGAGAAAAAAGAAACGCCGGACAGCCTGTCCTCATTTCAGACGCTCATCATCTCCACTGCCACCCGTGTTGGCATGGGAAATCTGGTAGGCGTCGTAGCTGCAGTTTCCCTGGGGGGTGCCGGTGCCGTATTCTGGATGTGGGTGACTGCCCTTCTCGGTGCTTCTACTGCCTTTGTAGAAGCTGCTCTGGCACAAAAATACAAAGAACCGGACCCTCTTTACGGCGGCTATCACGGAGGACCGGCTTACTACATTCACCATTTTGTCGAAGCAAAAACCGGAAAAACCCTCAGACATTCCCTGACTGCCTCCCTGTTTGCCATCTCCGGCCTGATCTGCTGGTGCGGCATCAGCCAGGTAATCAGCAATTCCGTAAGCTCTGCTTTTGCCAACGCATTCCGGATTCCGCCCATCGTCACCACGATCCTTCTGGTATTACTGGCTGCAGTCATTGTGCTTCGGAAAAACGCAACCATAAAAGTTCTGGATATTATGGTTCCGATCATGGCGGTTGGTTTTTTCCTGCTTACATTGTTCATCATCCTGGTCAATCTGCCAAAGCTTCCGTCCGTATTCAGCCGTATCTTTTCAGAGGCCTTCGGCATGCGTCAGGCGGTATCCGGCAGTTTTGGAGCTGTTCTTATGAACGGAGTCAAACGCGGCCTGTTTTCCAATGAAGCTGGTTCCGGCTCCGCTCCCTGCGCGGCTGCCGCCGCCCAGAGCAAAGATCCGGTCCATACCGGTCTGACCCAGTCGCTTGGCGTTCTGATTGACACCCTTGTAATCTGCAGCTGCACTGCCATGATCATGCTGCTGGTTCCGGAAGAGCTGACAGGCGGCCTTGCCGGCATGGATCTCCTGCAGACCGCCATGCAGTACCACCTGGGATATGCCGGTGTCATTTTTATTGCAGTGACCCTGGCTTTGTTCAGCTTCTCCACCTTCATCGGCATTCTCTTCTACGCCCGTTCCAACGTGGCATACCTCTTTGGAAACCGCTGGTGTTACCAGACTGCCTACAAGGTGCTGGCTCTTATCATGCTGTTTATCGGTGGCCTTGAGCAGTACACGGTTGTCTGGGATCTGGGCGATGTCGGGATCGGACTGATGACGCTGTTTAATATTGCGGTGCTATATCCGATGTCAAAGGAAGCACTGGAATTATTAAAACAGTATGAAGAGAAGAAACATTTGCAGTAATCATGAAAATATGAAGCTATTACAGAATTTATAGAGTTTCGAGAAAAAAGGGGGAATCATTCATGCCGCTGTCTGTCCTGATCGAGATGACCATTTCCGCCATTCTCACCGTGTGGTCACCGGGCCCCAACAATATCCTGTTGCTTTCCACGGCAAGCAAGTACGGGGTGTCCGGCAACCTGAGCTTTATGACCGGCATCTGGAGCGGTTCCCTCACGCTGATGTGTCTTTCCGGGTTTTTCTGCAGTACACTCGGCACAGTGATCCCAGGAATCCAGCCTGTCATGAAGTATCTCGGAGCAGCCTATATTTTGTATCTGGCCTGGCAGACTTTAAAGCGGCGTCCTCCATCCGACCAGGTCCAGGAGAAAAAGCCAACCTGGCTTATGGGTTTTATCCTGCAGCTGGTCAATGTGAAGATCATCATTTACGGACTTACCATGTTTTCCGCTTACATCCTTCCTTACGAATCCAGAATCCACATGCTCTTTTTCTTTGCCGTTTATCTGATGATCCTTGGCGCACTCGGAAACCTAATCTGGGCATTTGCAGGAAATGTGCTGAAGCAATTTTACAGCAACTACTATAAGCTGATGAATGCTGTTATGGCATTGCTCCTGGTGTGGTGTTCACTGCGGATCACCGGTGCATTTTAGGCATACCTGCCCAGCAATGTGTTGTAATCTCGAACAGAATCTTTTATAATGAGTTCCAGGGAATCTGAAGGGAGTTTGAATTATGAATGTTATGCCTATTCCGGAATTAATCGAAAAAGTTTCCGCTATTTGCAGGCGCAATCACGTTACCCGCCTGGATCTTTTTGGTTCCTTTGCCACCGGAACCGCCACTCCTACCAGCGACATTGACTTCGTTGTTTATGGCTGCAGCGATATTCTAAAACTGGAGAAAGATCTGGAAAGCATCGATACCCTTCGTAAAATCGATATTTTTGATTTCGACAGCATCCACAACGAGTATTTATTGGAGGATATCAGAAAATATGGAAAACAAATCTATTAATCGCTACAACACATTCTGCAAAAGCTTAAAAAATTTGGAAAAAAGCCGATATGCTGATCCGTCCGCTGATTTTGTTCTGGAGGGAACCGTTCTTAATTTCAGTCTCACCTTCGACATTGCCTGGAAAGTCATGAAAGATATTCTGGTGAAAAATATGGGAATTCTGGATTTTGCCACCGGTTCTCCGAGAGAGACTCTGCAGCAGGCATTCACCAACCGTCTGATCGACGATGACACCTGGATGCAGATGCTGAAAACCCGAAATCAGCTTGCACATGACTATGACGGAAGTTTTGCTTCCGAGAAATTCAGAGATATTATCAATGTATACTATCCGCTGTTTCTACATTTTCAAAAAGTTGCCGAAACTTATTTGCAGACATCTCAATCTTCTTAAAACGGTTCTCAAAACCCAAAAGGACCTTACCATTCACTGATTTGTGAACGCTAAGGTCTTTTTATGTATCACTCAAAAAAATCTCCCCCTACGTTTTCCTGTGCTTTTCCGCCTGTCGCAAGCGATACCACGATCAGAAGCATTGTGCCAACCGCAACTGCCGGAATCCCAAGGAAATAGCCGCCGAAAAATGTTTCCGCGCCATGAAACACAACCCGTTTCACGGTGTCCATTTCCAGAAATGCGGACTCCGGATTTGCGATCTGGATGCCCTGACCTTTAAGACCAAGGACCGCCGCCGCGATCACACGTTTCTGGCCAGATCCTTGATCGTCATGCCATCCACTCCCGCAGTTCTGCTGCCACACGCTTTACCAGCCCATGGTCTTTTCCTCCGGCATTCACACCAATCACCACCGGATCGTTCCGCACAATGGCCGGGAACTGGAAATCGCACTGAGTCTGGTCTCCGGCGTGATTGACCGGGATATGCCGCTCATGGCAGAGCTGTACAATGTGGTCGTTCACCGCCCGATCACTGGTGGCTGCGATGACAAGGAAGGACCGGTTCAAGGCTTCCAGATCCTGCTCACAAAATGCGTGACGTTTCCAAACAAGGCGGCCTGCTTCTGCGAGTTCCCGCACGCTGTCTCCTGCCGCCGGTGCCACCACCATCACCTCTGCGCCAAATTCCGTAAGCACCGTGGCGCGTCGGGCCGCAATGGCTCCGGCGCCCACGATCAGTACCTTTTTATCCTTCAAGTTTATAAACAAGGGAAAGTTCAAAGCATTTCCTCCACATCTGCCCGGATTACTGACGCCATACCTTCCGCTGTGTACTCCACGGCATCCGCATACACCGGCAGGCCAAGCTTCTCCATGGTCTTTGTGGTGGACGGACCTATGGAAATGAGCTTTGCAGTCAGTTTCTTCCGCTGTTCCGGCTCCAGCATCGCCGCCAGCGCCTGGGCTGCAGAGCTGCTGGCCACCGTCACATAATCCACTTCACTGATCACACGGTTTAACTCTTCCTGGCGGCGCAGATCGGTCCAGGTCTCATAAAGTCCAATATCATCATAGGGAATTCCGGCCGTTGCCAGCGCCTCCGTTAACACATGGGATCCGTTTTCTGCCCGGAATAATGCCACCTTCTCATACGATTTTAAGGTCGGGATCCATTCTGCTGCCAGATCTGCCCCGGAAAACTGCTCCGGCACAAAATCACTCCGGAAGCCATGCCGTAGCAGAATCTCTGCTGTTTTCCGCCCAATTACGGCAAACTTCACCTGCATCAGCCGACGTAGATCGATGCCCTGTTCCCGGAGTAAGGCGAAGAACAGCTCCACACCGTTTCCGCTGGTAAATACGATCCACTGGTAATTGCCAAGCTGCCTTAGCGTCTCAGCAATCCGTTCATTCCAAAGCGGACGTACCTCTATCAGACTTAAAGCCACCAGCTCTGCTCCCAGCGGCTGGAAAGCTTCCTCCATCTCCCGTGCAAAAGCCCTGGTGCCCGTAACCATAATCCGTCTTCCGGACAGTACACCCCGCCCAAACCAGGACAGGGTATCCTTTAATTCCACCACCGGACCAATCACGGAAATGGCCGGGGTTCTGAGTCCTGCTTTCTCTGCCGCCTCCGCGATATGCGCCAGATCCGCCCTTACACTTCTCTGCGCCGCAGTCGTTCCCCGCTCCAGCACCGCCGCCGGAGTCTTCGGATCCTTTCCGTTTGCAATAAGGTTGTCTGCAATCTTGTCCAGGTTTTTCAGTCCCATTAGAAAGACCAGCGTTCCCTCTTCCTTTGCAAGGGTCTGGTAATCCAGCGCGGAACTTGTCTTATTGCCATCCTCATGACCGGTGATCACATGGAAAGAGGAGGCCATTCCCCGGTGGGTCACCGGAATTCCGGCATAGGCCGGAACACTGTAGGAGGAAGAAACTCCAGGCACAATCTCAAAGGGGATATCCATTTTCGACAATTCCAGCGCTTCCTCTCCGCCGCGCCCGAAAATAAACGGATCGCCGCCTTTTAAGCGCACCACTGAGTATCCTTCCAGGGCTTTCTTCACCAGAAGGGCTGAGATTTCCTCCTGCTTCATATGGTGGCTTCCGGAGCGCTTCCCCGCGTAGATCAGCTCCGCATCCAGCCGGGCTTCATTCAGAATTGAACCGGAGATCAGGTTATCGTAGACGATCACGTCCGCCCGGCGCACACAGTCCAGTCCTTTCTCTGTAAAGAGTCCTGTGTCTCCCGGACCCGCGCCCACCAGATAGACCGGTTTGCAGCGCACCAGAACTGCCAGGTCGCGGGCCAGCTTCTTCGCATCTGTAAGCAGTGTCATTCGCACAGATTCCGTACTTTCTGCACAGGTTGCTCCTGTAGCAGCAGTCTGCGCCTGCTCCCATTTCCGCTGCTGTTCCGGCAAATCCTTCAAGCTGCCATCCAGTAGCACCGCTTCACTCCGGTACTCCGGATGCACACCGTCCCTTGCATACATCACATGCATGGAAAGCTTGTTTTCTGCCTCATCCAGCCTGCAGTGTGCTCCGCACGGTGCGTTGCAGCCTCCGCCAAGAATAGTCAGAAATTCCCGCTCCGCAGTCAGTTCCGCCTCAGTTTCCACAGAATGAATTGCCCGCATGATCTCGGTCAGCTCGCCCTGACGGATTTCCACTGCCAGAATGCCCTGACCGGCCGCCGGAACAAACTGCTGCATCGGCAGATGTTCAAAATACAGGGGATCTGCAGCTTCTGTCTGCGCTTCCGCCATGCACAGCTTCCCGGACCGCTCCGAACCTGCCCCGGAAGCCAGATTTTCTCCACCAATCCCCAGCCGGTTCAGCCCTGCCGCAGCCAGCAGAATTCCATCATACTGTCCACTCTTCAATTTTTCGAGCCGTGTCTGCACATTTCCGCGAAGAAGCTTTACCTTCACCTGTGGATTCATCTGCCGGATCTGGATCTGGCGGCGCAGAGAACTGGTCCCGATCACACTGCCCGGTATCATGTCCCTGACCGGCGTCCCGTCTGTTGTCACCATCACATCCGACGCATCTTCGCGGGAGAGAACCGCCCCCACTGTCAGACCCTTCGGAAATTCCATCGGCATATCTTTTGCACTGTGAACAGCCAGATCAATCTCGCCCTTTAAAAGCGCGTCCTCCAGTTCCTTGGTAAATACACCCTTTCCGCCAAAGCTGGTCAGGGAACGGTCCAGAATTTTATCGCCCTTTGTGCTCATGGGCACGATTTCGATCTCTAAAAATGGAAAATGTGCCAGAATCACTTCCCGCACAATTTCCGTCTGAACCATTGCCAGCCGGCTCTTTCTTGTTCCGATCCGCAATGTGTTGTTATTCATTTATACTTCCTCACTCAATAATCCTAGCTTCTCCATGGCATACCAGATGCCATCCTGCTCTACGTTTTTTGTCAGGAAACTGGCATAGGGCTCCAGCTCCGGGCTGTGTTTTCCCATGAGTACCGCATTCGGTACATGCTCAAACATGGCAATATCATTAGTACTGTCTCCGAAGACATAGGCATCCTCCAGAGTCAGTCCGTAGGTCTCCAGCACCACATCAATGGCCGTTGCCTTGGTAAATCCTTCCGGAACACACTCATAAAAGCCCTCGCCACGGTCGATCACCGCGATGTCCAGATCCAGGTCCCGGAACAGCCCGGCGCGGTCACTCTGTGAGTCTGTCAGAATACAGAACTTGTTGATTTCGCCGCATACTGCTTCCGGATCCAGCCATTCAATGGTATTTCCGAAATTTTTCCGCAGCTGCTGGCCAAAGGGCATACGCCCGGACTGGCTGCAGTAGTAGCACACCCCCGGACCCTCCAGGAAAATATCTGCGTCGCAGTCTACTGCAAGGCGGGCGATCCGCTGCACCTGCTGCACCGACATCAGCCGATTTAACAGGGTCTTTCCCTCAGATTCCACATAGGTGCCGCAGCCGCAGAGCCAGCCGTCAACCTCCGCAATATGGCGGACCTGTCCAATCTCTCCGTATGAGCGCCCAGTGTTGATAAATACCAGATGCCCCAGAGAACGAGCCAGGGAAAGAGCCTTCTTTGCGCTTTCCGGGACCGTTTTTGTCACCTCGCTGAGCAGCGTACCGTCAATGTCAAAAAACAGGGCTTTTCTTTTACTCACGCTTCATCTCCACGGAAGACGATGGTTCCGTTCTTCTCATCCATGCTCTCTACAATTGCCAGAGATTCCAGACGGATTCCCTTTGAACGAATGATGTCTCCGCCTACCTGGAAGCCTTTCTCGATCACGATGCCTGCGCCTACCAGCTCTGCTCCAGACTCCTCAACCACAGCTGCCAGTCCCTCCAGCGCCTTTCCGTTTGCCAGGAAATCATCGATCAGAAGAACCTTATCACCCTTTCCAAGGAACTCTTTGGAGACGATGATGTCATAAACACGTCCATGAGTATAGGACTCTACCTTGCTGGTATAAACATCACCTGCAATATTTTTGGTCTGGGTTTTCTTTGCAAATACAACCGGCACATGGAACTGCTGTGCCACGACACAGGCAATACCGATCCCGGATGCCTCGATCGTAAGGATCTTGTTGATCTCACAGTCGGCGAAGCGGCGTTTGAACTCCTTACCGATCTCCACAAAAAGATCGGTGTCCATCTGGTGGTTCAAAAAACTGTCTACCTTTAATACGTTTCCTGCTTTGATCTTTCCATCCTTCCGAATTCTGTCCTTTAAGAGCTGCATCTGGATATCCCCCTTATATTTTCTGGTATTTTATGTTTGGATTCTGTATTTATTTTACAACGGCATTTTTGCCGATGAATTCAACTACTTTGTAGATCATAGCAGTCTCATCTACCATGTCAGCGCCATAAGTGTCCTGCAGAGTCTTTACGTCAGTACCATAGCGCTCTGCAAGGCTCTCACGATCTGCGTCATCCACGGTAAATCCCTCTTTTTCTGCTACCGCAGCGATCAGAAGCTGCTGTTTAATGGCATTTTCCGCTGCAGTATGTAAGGTTGCCTTGAATTCATCCTCTGTCTGACCCATCATCTCCGCGTAGCTTTCCATGGTGAAGCCATAAGAGGAGAACATATTCTCATAATAGCTTACCTGGTTGTTATACTGCTGCTCCACTGCAGCCTCATTTAAGCTGTATTCGGAGTTGTCCATAGCTGCCGCAAATGCGTCATCCTCAACCTGCTGTGCCGCGCTCTGCTCCTTCTCCTTCTGAAGAGTTTCCATGGTGTCTGCCTTAAACTCGTCTACCGTAGAGAAATCAGAAACGCGCTGTACAAATGCGTCATCTAATACCGCGTTTTTCTTCTCCTCAATCTTGTTTACGGTTACATCAAACACAACGGCCTGTCCGGCAAGATCTGCATTGGCATAGTCCTCCGGGAAGGTCAGGTTCAGACTGCGCTCCTCGCCTGTATTTGCTCCGATCAGTCCATCCTCAAATCCGTCAATGAACACGCCAGAACCAAGCTCCAGATCATAGCCCTCTGCGGTGCCGCCATCAAAAGCCTCACCATCCTTCATGCCAACATAGTCAATATTGACCGTGTCACCCTTCTGGGCCGGACGGTCTGTAATCTCGGTCACCTCCGGATTCGCCTTCAGAATGCTTGCGATCCGCTGGTCAAGATCCGCCTCTGTCACCGTGGTATCCTGCTTGGTAACCTCAACACCTTTGTACTGGCCAAGGTTTGTCACTTCCCCTTTATCGGTGATCTCTGCCTGGGTCTCACTTGCAGCGGTGGTGGTCTCCTCAACTGTATCTGACTTTTTGCCGCATCCTGATGCCAGCATTACGGCTGCCGCGCAGCAAAGGGTCAGTCTCACATATTTTTTCATAATATCTTCCTCATTTTGCCTTTCTATATTTCTATATGTTATAGCATATTGTGGCCGTTAAAAAAAGCATTTCACGACAATTTCATAAATTTTTCAGGTCTCGTTCATTATTTGTAAAATGCACAGAAGGCTTTGTATGTATTGTACACATCCAGCTTGGAGGAAAGCTCAAACGGAGCATGCATGGAAAGAATCGGCACACCAAGATCTACTACATCGATGTCCATATGCGCTACATACTTGGCAATGGTTCCACCGCCGCCCTGGTCTACCGCACCAAGCTCACCTGCCTGCCAGTACACGCCATTCTCCTCCATAATTCCGATCACCTTCGCCATGGTCTCTGCGCTTGCATCGTTGGACGCAGATTTGCCGCGGGCACCGGTGTATTTGGTCAGTACGCAGCCTTTATTGATGTAGCAGGAGTTGTTTGCCTCAAACACATCCCCGAAGGTTGGATCATAGGCTGCGTTTACATCAGAGGAAAGGCACAGTGTATGCTGGCACAGATCCTTGACATCCGCACCCTGCATCTGGGCCAGACGCTCCAGATAATGCTTTAAGAAATCCGAATTCATACCGGTGTTGCCCTCGGAACCGATCTCTTCTTTATCTACCAGAGCCGTCACGGTGGTGTATTCCGGAGTTTTTGCCTGTATCTCAGCCATCATGGCGGTATAGGCACAGATGCGGTCATCCTGCCCGTAAGCGCCGATCATACTGCGGTCCAGTCCGACATCCACTGCCTTTTGTGCCGGAACCATCTCGATCTCTGCACGGTAAAAATCTGCCTCGGTAATACCGTATTTCTCGTGCAGCAGCTTTAACGCCATCAGCTTCACCGGTTCTTTTACACTATCATCCACAAACGGAACAGAACCGATGATGACATTCAGCTCCTCGCCCTTTAATCCATCACTCAGCTTTCTCTCATTCTGCTTTGCAGCCAGATGCGGAAGAAGGTCGCTGACACAGAATACCGGATCACCATCCTGTTCGCCGATGGAAATCTTTACACTTTCCCCGTTTTTCTTAATGACTACACCGTGCATGGCAAGCGGTGTGGTACCCCACTGGTATTTGCGGATGCCGCCGTAATAGTGGGTCTTAAAGTATGCTATATCGTTTTTTTCATAAACCGGATTCGGTTTTAAATCCAGGCGCGGGGAGTCGATGTGCGCGCCGTTGATGCGCACGCCCTCCTTCAGCGGCTTCTGGCCGAAGGTGGTCATGATGATGGCTTTCTTCCGGTTCACAAAATATACCTTATCGCCCGGCTGATACTGTTTTGTAAAATCGACTGCTGTGTAGCCAGCTGCCTCCAGGCGCTTTACAGCCGCCTCCACGCACTCCCGCTCTGTTTTTCCTTCATTTAAAAATGCCTTGTATCCCTCACAGAATGCAGCCGCCTCTTCGATCTGTCCAGGGGCTTCCTTCCCGATATGCGGAAAGCAAAATGTCAGCTGCTCTTCCAGCAGTCTGCCTGCTGTTTTCTCCTTCTCACTCATGCTTATTCTCCTTCTGCGCTCATGCCGGCTTCCGGCAGAACGCCCTTTTTCTATTGTATCTGACTATGAAACGATTCCGTTCTCATCGGCATTCAGCACCAGGGTAAACGGTCCGTCATTAAACAGCTCTACCTTCATATCTGCGCCAAAGCTTCCATGCTCCACTTTCGGAACGTACTGCTTACAGCGCTCTACAAAGTATTCATAAATCCTGTTCGCCTTATCCGGTGCTCCCGCCCTGACAAAGCTCGGCCGGTTGCCCTTATGACAGTCTGCGTACAGAGTAAACTGGCTCACCACCAGAAGTTCCCCGCCCACATCCGTCAGAGACAGATTGGTCTTTCCGTTCTCATCCGCAAAGATCCGCAGCTTGCAGATCTTGTCTGCCATCTTGTCTGCCACGGTCTCATTATCTTCATCTGAAACGCCAAGCAGGATCAGAAAACCATTGCCGATGGCTCCGATGACCTCACCGTCTACTTTGACACTGGCCTGTGTCACTCTCTGTAAAACTACACGCATGGTTGTATCTCCTGTAACTCTCTTATTTTTATCGAAGCACCAGCTTCAGATATTCAAACAGCGACTCCGTTGCCTCCTCACGGTAAACGATCTCCCGGGCCAGGACCGGCCGGTCGGTGATGATACCATCTACTCCGAGAAGTGTCAGCCGCTCCAGCTCACTTTTGCTGTTCACGGTCCAGGCATAGACAGCTTTACCCTGTTCATGAGCATTCTGCATCAGCGCAGACGTCACAAAGCCGGAGCGGATACTGATGAAATCCACATCCTCGCTGGAATAAAAATTTCCGTAAGCCGCAGATATGATATATCCGGTACGCACCTCCGGCAGAACCGCTTTGACCCGCCTCAGGTACGGAAGGTTTGTGGAAGTTACCACACACTGATTCTCCATTCCATAGGCCTTGATCATCTCTGCAGTCTTCTCCGGCAGTTCACTGTTTTTTCCAACGTATTTGATCTCGATATTTAAACCGATCTTCTGGCTGCATAGTTCCAACACCTCGCTGAGAGCCGGGATCCGCGTTCCCTCATAGCTTTTGGAAAACCAGGAGCCCACATCCAGCTGTTCCAGTTGTGCAAAGGTCATGGATGCAATGGAACGGTTTACTCCTGCTACCCGCTTTAGGCTGGCATCATGCCCCAGTACGATCACACCGTCAGAAGTCATCTGAACATCGATCTCAACACTGTCCGCCATCTCTTCCATGGCCTTCTCAATGGCCGGGATCGTGTTTTCCGGCGCAGTCACGGAGCTGCCGCGGTGTGCCGTGATCTCAGTCTCGATCAGAAGCTCCTCTGAAAGCTCGGAACCATTGCGGACCAGGTCATAAATATAAAACAGTCCAACACTGAGCAGCGCTGCCAGCACCATTGCCATCGTCTTGCGGTTTATGCTTCCCCTGGCCGGGTAACCGAAATCCCAGCGATCTGCATGAAATCTGCGGTTCCCGTACTGGTAATACGCCACGGAAAGCGCAGCAAATACCATCACAAATGCCAGCATGGAGGCCAGATAAATGATGCCGGTCTCCAGACGGTCCGCCGCTGAAAGCAGCACGGCCATTGCCAGGCTTTGTCTGGAAAAATATACCACACAGACCGCCGCCACGCACACCGAAACTGCATAAACAGCCGAAGCCAGCAGGATAACCGCCAGTTCCCAGAACATGGCAAGAGAAGCAATCCTCCATTTACGTTTATGGGTCATCTGCCAGCTGCGCACCACGCCGCTGTGGAAATGCTTCTGTTCGATCATGCAGCCATACACGGTCAGTGACCGTGGGATCACTGCCAGAATCCCGAAGATCAGCAGGATGATCAGAAAGGTCACTGCCACCGGCTGTTTCTTCAATTCCTGAAAAATGAAATTGGCCGGTTTATAACGGACTATGGTTCTCAGGATAAAGGGCAGATGGATCAGCAGATACTGGGCTGCCAGAAACAGCGGCAGCTGCCAGTTACGTTTTTCCATCTCATCCTTCATTTTCTGAAGACCGCCCCAGAGGATATGCAAAGGGGTCAGCTTCTGATAATAGGCTGACCCCTGAAATGCCGTAACCAGTCCGGCTGTCTCCAGTGACAGGATCAGGATCCCGACAAACGCCGCTGCTGCAAAGGCAAGCAGCGTTACCGGCTGTATCAGAAAATTTCCGATATTAGCCGGTGTCAGATAGCTGTACCCCGCTGCCCGCAACGCCAGCCGGATCCCGCGGCTGACAAGCCGCATATAAACCGGTGTCGTGATTCCACGGTATAAAAGTTCGAACAAAAGAATATTTTTCCAGTTTTGCCGTATAATCTGCCAGGTATCTTTTGTCAGTATCTTCATAAATTACTCTTTCGGTTCCAGTTCATCCTCCTGAGCCCTTCGGGTCTCCAAGATTGACTGATTCAAAGAAAACATCTTTGCGTCCAGCATATCTACCATATCGGCGCATGCCTTCAGTTCAGCCTGCAGAGAGTCCGGACCGCTTCCTTCAAACTTGTAATAGATCTTATGCTCCAGGCTGGCCCAGAAATCCTGCGCAATAGTTCGGATCTGGATCTCCACCTTGGTTTCTACCGGACCCTCCGTCAGATAAATGGGAATGGTCACCACCATATGATAGCTCTTATAGCCATTTGGCTTTGGCTTACGGATATAGTCCTTCACATAGAGGACTGTAACATCCTTCTGGCGTGCGATCATATCCGCAATCTGGTAAATATCCTGGTTAAAGGAACAGATGATGCGGATGCCTGCAATGTCGCTGAGCTTTTCTACCATGTTTTCGATGGTCACCTCATAGCCATTGCGCTTCATTTTCTTGACGATGCTGTCCGGGGTCTTCACCCTGGATTTGATGTGTTCAATGGGCGTATGCCCATACATGTGAATGAACTCTTCGTTTAAGATCTCGATTTTTGTATTGATTGCCTTCAGTGCTGATTCATACAGAAACATCACAGAATTCCACTGATCCAGCTGACTGTAGGCATTTGGGATATATACCAATATCTATCCCTCCTTTGATTACCATATACAGTAACGATTGATGCACTTCAGCCGGATGAAAATTTTTAGAACTTCAGGCCCTTCAGCAGTGCTCCCAGTCCGGTGGTTGCTTCACCGGTCTCTTTGTACTCAAATTTCTCAACCGGCTCTTCCGGTTCACCCTCTGCGGTCAGTGCCTTCATGCTGAGGCTGATCTTACCGTCTTTGACGCCGGTGATCTTTACCGTCACGTTCTGGCCCTCTTTTAATACAACGCCCGGATGCTTGATACGCTGATTGCTGATCTGGGATACATGCAGGAGTCCGCTTAAACCATTTTCCAGATTTACGAATGCGCCGTAATCCTTTAAGCTGTCTACCGTACCATTCACAACAGAGCCAACCTCAACAGCGGCCAGCTTCTCAGCACGCTCAGCAGCCTTCTTCTCCTGAAGGACGGCTCTTGCGGAGAGAACCAGTCTCTTCTTCTCCATGTCAACGGTGATCGGAACTACCTCCAGATGCTGGCCGACCAGATCCTCCAGCTTCTCGATGTAATGATCTGCTGCCTGGGATGCAGGGATAAAGCCCTGGATATCATCAACATAGGCTACCAGACCGCCCTTAACTGCCTCTTTTACCTTTACCTTTAAAACGGTCTTGTCTTCCATCTGCTGTGCAAGCTCTGCCCACTTCTCAGCATCCGGACCTTCCTGATCCTGATATGCGTTATTGCGGCGTGCGTCATATTCCTTATAAGATGCTTCCAGCTCGCTGGCAAAATCTTCCATTGTTTCTTTTACTTCACTCATAATGTTTACTCCTTTTCCCGTTCCGGCATGGAACGATTCCATAATAATAACTTTACCATATTTCCTGCGAATTTGCTATAGATTTGCTATAGTTTTCTGGTTTTTGGCCGGAAAGCGTGTTATAATTCTATTAGTTTGTACACGATATTTTTATCAGGAGAAATGACTATGATCCACGATATTTTAGATCTTCATACCCATACGATCATGAGCGGTCACGCCTACAACACCATGCAGGAGATGATCCGTTCCGCTTCCGAAAAGGGAGTAAGGCTCCTTGGCATAACCGAGCATGCCCCCCGCATTCCCGGCGCCTGCCATCCGTTTTATTTCATCAATTTCAGGGTTGTTCCCCGGGAACAGTTCGGAGTAAAGCTGATGCTTGGCTGTGAGCTGAATATCATCGACTACAAAGGCAATGTCGACCTTGAGCCGCGCTATCTTGCCGGCTTAGACTATGCAGTTGCCAGCATCCATGAACCCTGCTATGACAGCGGGACCACAGCACAGAACACAGCTGCCTATCTCGGCGCCATGAAAAATCCGGCGGTCCAGATCATCGGTCATCCGGATGATGGCCGCTTCCCCATTGACTACGAAACCCTGGTCTGCGCCGCAAAAGAGCACCATGTGCTTCTGGAGGTCAATTCCAGCTCCCTGCACCCGGAATGCCATCGTTTAAATGCAAGAGAGAATTATATCACGATGCTGGAATTGTGCCGCAGGTACAAGGTGTCTGTCATTATGGACAGTGACGCGCACAGCGATGCCGACGTTGGAAATCACACCCGCGCACAGGCACTTTTTGATGAGATTGGCTTCCCGGAGGAGCTGGTCGTAAACACCTCCATTGAAAAAGCTGCGGAGTATATCCCGTATTTACGTAAAACACTCTATCTGGGAGGTCAGGCACATGATTAACTTTTTAAACCTGGAATATTTTCTGGTAGCCGCCGAGGAGCTGAACTTTACCAAGGCTGCCAAAAAGCTGTTCATTTCCCAGCAATCCTTAAGCAACCATATCTCTAATATGGAAAAAGAATTCGATGTCATCCTCTTCAACCGCACTACGCCCCTGACCCTGACCTATGCCGGTCAGGCACTAAAGGCTAAGGCCAGACAAATGCTGGAGCTGCGGGACGAGACCTACCGCGAGCTTTCCGATATCAAGGACTTCTCTGTGGGTCAGCTCACCCTGGGGCTTTCCCACACCAGAGGTCGCGTCATCCTGCCGGAAATCCTGCCGGTCTTTAAGGACCGCTTTCCGAATATCGACCTGAAGCTGGTGGAGGGCAATTCCTCCGAGCTGGCAAATGACCTGCTCCACGGAAATATTGACCTGATCATTGACATGCTTCCCTTTAAAGTAGAAAATGTCGAAACCGTACCAATCTGTGAAGAGGAAATCCTGCTGGCTGTTCCTGACATTGTGCTGGAGCATGCGTTCCCGGGCCGCTTAAAGGAGATAAAACAACAGCTTTCAGAACACACGGACTTAAAGCTTCTGGCCGGCTGCCCATTTCTTCTGATCAACAAGGGAAACCGCGTCCGTACTATCGCAGACGAAATGTTCGAAGAAGCACAGATCACGCCGAATATCGTGCTGGAAACCGAGAATATCCAGACGGTGCTGGCCCTGGCTGAAAAAGGCATGGGCATCACCTTCTATCCACGCATGTTCATCTCCGGACAGGCTGAGATCGAGGAACTGAAAAACGGACAGGGTCCGTTAAACTTCTATTCCCTGGATCATCCAAAGGCTCACGGCGTTCTGGCCATCGGTTACCACAAGGGTCATTATATGTCACAGGCTACCAAAGAATTCATACAAACGGCAAAGAAAATGATATAAAATTTTTATAGCAAATGCGGAGAAAAGGATTGACATCCTGCTCCGCATTTGCTATAATTCAATTATAGTAATTATTACTATTATTTATTGATGAAAAGGAGCTGCCATGAAGACATTAAAATACAGTCGTCAGAGGGAATCCATCAAAGCAAGTCTTATGAGCCGCAAGGATCATCCAACCGCAGACGCCGTATACGCAAGCATTCGCGAGGAGTTCCCAAACATCAGTCTCGGTACGGTTTACCGAAACTTAAACCTTCTTGTAGAACTGGGAGAGGCACAGAAGCTCGCCTTTGGAGATGGAAAGGACCACTTTGACGCAGATACCAGCCTGCATTACCACTTTGTATGCAGAAGCTGCGGTGCTGTCACAGACCTTCCCATGGAACCGCTTGCCGACATCGACCAGAAAGCACAGAGCTGTACCGCAGACCAGATTGAAGACCACACTGTCTTCTTTTTCGGACGCTGCGCGAACTGCTTTCAGAAGGAAGGCCATTAAGTATCACACAGGTTACACAGAGCATCACGGACAGATACCGGCAGGTCAGTACCGGTATCCGGGCCAAAACCATATCAAATATTCACATGTAAAGGAGAAAAGTCATGAAGAAATGGGTTTGTACAGTATGTGGTTATGTTTACGAGGGAGACGCTGCACCGGAATTCTGCCCGGTATGTAAGGCACCTGCTTCCAAGTTTAAAGAGCAGGAAGGCGAAATGGTATGGGCTGCAGAGCACGTTGTAGGCGTTGCTCAGGGCGTCAGCGAAGATATCCTGGCAGATTTAAGAGCAAACTTCGAGGGTGAGTGCTCCGAGGTAGGTATGTACCTGGCTATGGCAAGAGTTGCTCACAGAGAGGGCTATCCGGAGATCGGCCTTTACTGGGAGAAGGCAGCTTACGAAGAGGCTGAGCACGCTGCAAAGTTTGCAGAGCTGTTAGGTGAGGTTGTTACCGACTCCACCAAGAAGAACCTGGAGATGAGAGTTGCCGCAGAGCACGGTGCAACCGAGGGTAAATTTGACCTGGCTAAGCGCGCAAAAGCAGCAAATCTCGACGCAATCCATGATACCGTTCATGAAATGGCAAGAGACGAGGCAAGACACGGCAAGGCATTTGAGGGCCTGTTAAAGAGATACTTCGGTTAATTGCCTGATTTCCAAATAGCAATTAGACGGAACTAATAAAGGTCCGGAAGAGAATGAGACCGCCTTCCTCTATTTTCACATATCGTTGTTTGCTTGCTCTCACAACACGCGTTCGCCTGCATCGGACTACATCCGCTGCATTCGTACACGTGTGTTCAAGATGCAAACACCTGATATGCTGAAAATCCCGGAAAGCGGTCTCATTCACTTCCTGCTGTATTGACTCCACTACAAAAAAGTAACTGCAGCCCATATTAACTCTTCCATAAAAAGAAAACACAGCCAGAACGCTACTATCAGATAAAAGCCGGATTTACAGGCTTTCGTCAGCAACGTTCTGGCTGCGTTTATTATTATCGTAGAATAACCAATACAGTAGAAGGTTCGGTCAGACTATACAGAATAAGCAGATGCGTTGGAATTTTCTTGCATTGCATATCAAGAACGCGCCAGTGACGCGTTCGCAGATTCATGAGCGAGCATAGCGCCAGACCGGAGAGCATTGTCTGAGCGTGCAGAGCACGCGAGTTTTGCTCGCAGGTCTGGCAATAGGCGGCGGAGCGAATGAAGTACAAAATTTCACAGCATCTGCTTATTCTGTATGGTCTGACCGAACCTTCGGACTCTATTAGTTATTCTTTAAATTTTTATTCCCACAAGCTTCGCCACCTGCATTTCCATCCGGATCCCGGCAAACCAGAGCTTCGCGATCTGCTCCTGGAGCGGACTGATATGCAGATAGTGTCTCATGTAGTAAAGGGTGCTCTTCTCCCGCAGCCGCTGACGTTTCATGGCATCGGAGAAAGATTTGCTGATGGAAGTGGAATGTTCGTGATCATAGTGCTGGTTTAATAAAAGCACGCTGCGGTAACCGGCATTCTGAATCCGGCGGCCCAACACCTGCTCTTCCTCGTAGAGGAAGATTCCCTCATCATAGCCTCCAGCTTCCAGAAATTTTTCTGTATCCACCATCAGCATGGAACCGTGCACGGCACCCACATATACGGCACTCCGGCCTGCAAAACAGGAATCCGGGTAGTCAAACGTCTTTCCTAACAGGCGGCGGCTCACCGGACCCATGCTCAAAAGTTCCCGCATGAAGCTGCGCAGCGGCCAGCCGTTTTTCAGATTCGGAAACCGCGCGTCACGGATCCGGGTGGTCACGATTCCCACCTCCGGATGACGGGCAAAAACTGCCAGCATGGCTTTTAGGGACTGCTCCGAAAATACCACATCCGGATTCGCGATCAGAACATGGGTTGCACCCTGTTCCGCGCCGCAGCGGACACCGAGGTTGTTGCCAGAGCCGTAGCCGCCGTTGTGGTCGGCGGAAATCACACGGACTTTGCAGGATTGACTTGCATTTGCATCAAACTCCAGTTTTCTCAACCGCTCCAGGGAATCATCCGTGGAGGCATTGTCCACTACAATAATCTGGTGCAATACATCGTAATCCGCAATCTGCTTCACCAGTTTTTCGGTAGTTTCCGCATCGTTGTAATTCAGAATCACACAGCTCAGTTGCATACTCATGCTTCCTGCTCCTGTCCCACAGCCTGCTCACATTTCGGCTGCCGCATCTTCTCCGCCCTCGGGATTGTCATGCACATAGCCAGCGTCTGTAATACGGAGTTTTTATAGAAGTGATTGTAACGGATATTCTTCAGCCGCCCTGCTGCTGACTGGTACGGCAACGCCAGGAATGCCCGCAGCGTCATGCGCTGTACCTTGTCCATGTCCTTCCAGAACCGGCGGCCGAAAGCAATGCCCTGGTTTAACATCCGGCGGTAATTCTGTTCTACCTCTTTGCCGCGTCCCAGTCGTGCTTTCATTTCTCCAAAGCTGCCTGCATCCTTTGCGCCCAGCACATTATTTCCGTGCTGGCGGTATTTGGACAGTGCCCTCGGCATGAATTCGATGATACCAAAACAGGATGCGGTCAGGGCGATCCACCAGTCATGCATGCAGCAAACCTCCGGTGCCTTCGCGCAGCGCATAAGCAGCGCCCGGTTGATCATGGAGGCTCCGCCTGTCACCTGATTTTCCACCAGAAGCTCCGCAAAGCTGCTGCGGTCCGGGTCCTGATGGGTATACGCCGCAAAGCTGGGACTGATCTCATAAAGCTCTTCGTCCACCACTTCCATATCGGAATACAGCAGGATCGGGCATTGTCTGCCCAGTCCCTTTTCCAGCACCTTCATCCGGTGCAGCATCACGCTGACCTTATCATTCTCCCAGACATCATCCTGGTCACTGAACAGGATATATTCATTTTTCTCATCCTTCAGGGCTTCCTGCATCAGCCAGAAAAAGTTTCCTGCCGCACCACCTGGATGCTCTGTTCTGTGATGCAGAACCACCTGCTCCGGATACCATCCGGCATAATTTTCCAGCATTTCCCGGGTTCCGTCATCAGAGCCATCATCGGAGATCAGGATCTTTACCGGCACAGTCTGAGCCAGGATCGTGTCTAGCTGCTGCTCAAGATACTGCCTTCCCTGATACGTTGCCATCAAAACTGTTATCATGATTTCTTCCTCCGTTCCACCAGCTTCATGCCCAGCTTCCGGCTCACCATACGGCGTACCGGCGGGCAGATGGCCGTTGCATAATCCAGCATGTGGTATGCCAGCATATAGGTGCGTTTTCCGTGTTCCTTCTCGGCTCCCGCCCAAGGGGTCTTTGCCAGATACAGTTCATAAGCCCTGCGGTAATGATTCAGATTGCCGGCAATCCAGGGTCTCTCATCTCCCATATAGTGGATGATAGACGGATGCTTCTTTGCAATCTGCAGCTCCCGCGGTGTCACGGCCTTGTAGGTCTTTCCCAGATGCATCAGCTCCCGGTAGGAAAAATACCGGTAATTCGTAAAGAAGTTGTAACGCGGCATCAGGGTATGAATCTGTCCTTTCAGCGTACCGTTGATCACATCCTGATCACTGGCAAACAATTTTCCGCCCCTGCTCTTCCAGAACTCCAGAAGCTTTTTCTGGATCTCCTGCTCCCGCCACTGCTTCAGATCGACCAGAAGAACCCCTGAATTATAATAGGGATCCTCTTCCCCCAGATCAATGGATTCCTTCACTGTCTCATAAATCGTGGGTTCCATCACCGCCCCCACAATGCTTCCCTCCAGATTCTCTTTCCACAGATGTTTCAAAGACTGAAGCACCACCGTATCGCAGTCCAGGTATAACACCCGCTCCACGGTTTCCGGCAGCATATCCCCCATAAAGAGACGCAGCATGATACTGATGTCAAAGCCGCCTGTGTCCACTTCATAGCCTATGCGCTCCCGCAGATCATCCAGGTTTAAAAAAAACAGTCTTCGCCCAAAATACTCTGCGATTTCCCGAAGCCTCTCCTGATTTTCCTCCGAAAGCCCCAGGGTCAGCACATAGACAGCAATCTCCGCAAAATCCCGGTTCTTATCCAGCAGAGAATAGAGGGATGTTCCCAGATGCCTGGCATATCCGTCATTCGAGGCGTAAACCACATTCATACATTCCCGGTTCATACTATTCCCCCATGCATTCCGCCGTGCGCTTCAGCGCAGATGCGATCACCTTATCCATGTCATAATACTTATACTCTGCCAGCCGACCGCCAAAAATCACGTGATTCTCATTCTCAGCCAATGCCGCATACTGCTGGTACAGCGCCTGGTTCTTTTCATCGTTCACCGGATAATAAGCTTCCATGCCCTCTTTCCAGTCGGCCGGGTACTCTCTGGTGATAACGGTCTTCGGCTGGGTACCAAACTCAAAATGCTTGTGTTCGATCACACGGGTATACGGAGTTTCCCGATCTGTATAGTTAACCACAGCCACACCCTGATGATTCTCCTCCTCCAGTACCTCGGACTCAAATCGCAGGCTGCGATACTCCAGCTTGCCAAACTGATACTGATAATAGGCATCAATGGTTCCCGTGTATACCACAGTCTCACCCAGCGCATCATAATGTTCCCTGTGCTCCAGATAATCCACGCCAGTTTCAATGTCACAGCCTTCAAACAGCTTGTCAATGATCACATTATAGCCACCGATCGGGATGCCCTGGTACAGATCGTTAAAATAATTATTGTCATAGGTAAAACGTACCGGGAGCCTGCGGATGATAAATGCCGGAAGATCTTTACAGTCACGTCCCCACTGCTTCTCGGTGTAGCCCTTTACCAGCTTCTGGTAGATATCGGTTCCTACCAGACTGATGGCCTGCTCCTCCAGGTTTCCCGGCTCACCGGTCACTGCTTTCTTCTGCTCCTCTATGATCGCCTTTGCCTCTGCCGGAGTGCTGATGCCCCACATCTTGCTGAAGGTATTCATATTAAACGGCATATTGTACATCTCGCCCTTGTAATTGGCTACCGGGCTGTTGGTGTAGCGGTTGAATTCAGCCAGATTATTTACATAATCCCACACCTGACGGTCGCTGGTATGGAAGATGTGTGCTCCGTAACGATGCACATGAATCCCCTCTACATCCTCGCAATACACATTTCCGCCGATATGATCGCGTTTTTCCACAACCAGACAGGTTTTTCCACGTTTCTTTGCCTCGTACGCCCAGACACCTGCATAAAGTCCGCTTCCAACCAGTACATAATCATATTTCTTCATAACTCTCGTCCACCTTGTCTTTCTTCTAGTCTGACCGGTTTCCGCTTCTGCCGGACAAATCTCCGATTTCTTCAGAACCGTCTGTTTTCTCTGATTTCTACTATACTATAGCTTTGCCAAAAAGTAAATTTCAGGGGGCACTAATTTCATGGACACCACAACGTTTTACTGCTATAATTGTTAGGAGTTCCTGCCGCTTTCGCAGGAAAACCAACGATTCCGGGAAAAATCCCGAAGCAACAAACAAAAATGTGATAACCAACTACGAAAGGTGGAAAAATATATGTGGTTAGCAGATGGCTGGAAAGATTATCAGGTCATTGACTGTTCAAAAGGAGAAAAACTGGAAAGATGGGGCGAATACCTTTTAGTGCGCCCGGACCCACAGGTCATCTGGGATACCCCAAAGACCCACAGAGGCTGGAAGCACATGAACGGACACTATCATCGCAGTGCCAAAGGCGGCGGCGAATGGGAATTCTTTGATCTTCCAGAGCAGTGGACCATCGGCTATAAAGGCCTTACCTTCAACTTAAAGCCATTCAGCTTCAAGCACACCGGACTGTTCCCGGAGCAGGCTGCCAACTGGGACTGGTTCGGTGACAAGATCCGCAATGCAGGACGTCCGGTTAAGGTACTGAATCTGTTCGCCTACACCGGCGGAGCAACCCTGGCCGCTGCCAGGGCAGGCGCTTCCGTGACTCATGTAGATGCCTCCAAGGGCATGGTCGGCTGGGCAAAAGAGAATGCCGCATCCTCCGGCTTAAGTGACGCACCCATCCGCTGGCTGGTAGATGACTGTGTAAAATTTGTAGAACGCGAGATCCGCCGCGGCAACCATTACGATGCCATCATCATGGATCCTCCATCCTACGGACGCGGTCCGAAAGGCGAGATCTGGAAAATCGAGGACGCGATCCATCCGCTGGTAAAGCTGTGCGCACAGCTCTTATCCGATGACCCGCTCTTCTTCCTCATCAACTCCTACACCACCGGCCTGGCTCCGGCAGTCCTCACCTACATGATGAGCACCGAGATCGTTCCGAAATTCGGAGGCCACGTAGATGCCCAGGAAATCGGGCTTCCGGTCACCGAAACCGGTCTGGTGCTGCCATGCGGCGCATCCGGACGGTGGGAGAAATAAATTACAATTTCAGAATACGATTCGCACCGTGGTTCCTTCGCCCAGTGCGCTCTTAAGCTCCACCTTCGCCTTATGGTAAATGGCTCCATGCTTTACAATGGAGAGTCCCAGACCGGTTCCTCCGATCTGGCGGGAGTGGCTTTTGTCTACCCGGTAGAAGCGCTCAAAAATACGGGCCTGGTCGTCCACCGGAATACCGATGCCGTCATCCTCTACAGTCAGCACCGGATGTTCTTTGGCCATAGACACATTAACCTCCACTTCACCAAACGGTTTGTTATACTTAATGGCATTGTCACAAAGATTGTAGATCATTTCATCGAGGATCTGCGGATTGCCGTTTACTACCGTCGGCTTTCCGGTAAGCATCAGAGTGATCTGATTTTTCTTTGCTACATCCTGCAGGCGTTTTATCACATTCGATGCGATCATATGCAGATCCACCGGCTGCTTTTCCAGCTGGGCTTTTTCTTCGTCAAGCTGGGACAGGCGGATAATATCACCCACCAGGGTAATGAGGCGCTGCGCCTCCTGATAGATCTTGCCCGAGAAACGGCCCATATCGGACGGCTGAACCAGCCCGTTCATCATGATCTCGGCATATCCGGAAATTGAGGTGAGCGGAGTTTTCAGCTCGTGTGAGACGTTGGCGGTAAATTCCCGGCGAAGCTCTTCCCGGCTCTGCTGCTCGGTGACATCGAGGATGACGACCACCGCACCGCTTCTTTCCTCTGACTCTGCAACCGGATTGGCAATGATCTGATAATGGCGGTTACCCACATCCAGCATCTGCTCGCAGTGGGAACCCTTTAAGGCGCCGTCTACCACCTGTCGGAATTTCTCAGATCGGTTGAGGCTGATGATATTGATATTGGCCTTGTGATCCTCTGTCTGCTCCACCGGAATTCCCAGCAGCCTCGTGGCACTCTTATTGTAGGACATGACATCGCCTCTGCTGTTCACAACAAGAAAGCCCTCCTGCATGTTTTCCGTGATCGCAGAGAATTCCTCCTGCTTTTCCCGTAGGATCTGCATTTGCCCGCGGATGGTTTCTTTCTGCTTTTCCAGGCGGCGTACCAGCGGAGCCAGCTCATCGTAAACCTCACCGGCCTGCAGATTGTCCGGATCCATCTTGTTGATCGGTGCTATGATCCGCTTTGTCTGAAGCTCCACCAGGATCAGCACACCAAACACAATGAGAATACCCATGGCGATCATGACCGGAACGGTATGAAAGACCGTGGCCAGTGCGCTTTTTGTGGTACTTGCTACCCGGATCACACTTCCATCGCTCAAGCGGGCTGCGTAATAATAGGTCTGCTCCGCAAGGGTTCTGGATGTGCGGACGCTCTGTCCCCGGCCGTTTTTGAATGCCGCAGCGATCTCCGGCCGGTCTTTATGATTTTCAAGGCTTTCACTGTCTGCAAAGCTGTCATAGAGCACCGTACCGTCCTGAGCGACCCAGGTGATCCGGTTCTCACTGTTACCGTCTCCGCGGCTCTTTAAGTGTGCCAGGTAATCTTCTCCGGACACCTCCATGGCAGATTCTAGATAACGGACCTCCGTCATAACGGAATGACGCATCTGGGTCTGCAGATCCTGGCATAACAGGAGCGCTGTGATCAGTGCAGATACAACCATGGTCAAAAGCGCTACCAGACACAGATTCCAGTAGATTTTTCTTTTGATTTTCATGTTTCATCCTCCAGCTTATAGCCGACTCCGCGGATGGTCTCAATGCAGCGGCTGGCCTCGCCAATCTTCTGTCGTAATGTCCGGATATGGACATCCACCGTGCGGGTTTCTCCGTCAAAATCATAACCCCATATTTTGGATAACAGCTGATCTCTGGTTAAGACCATGCCCTTGTTTTCAATCAGATAACAAAGCAGTTCAAATTCCTTGAAGGTGAGATTGACGATCTGACCGTCAACCATGACCACGTGCCGGTTTAAATCCACATGGATGGCGCCGGCCTCACAGCTGTCCGCCCGTTTTTCCGGCTCGGTCCGGCGCAGAAGCGCACGTACTCTGGATACCAGCTCCATCATGCCAAATGGCTTTGGTATATAGTCATCGGCACCGCTGTCCAGCCCTACCACCTTATCATATTCGGTTCCCTTTGCAGTCAGCATGATGACCGGAAGGCGCCTGGTCGGACCATTATCCCGAAGCTTTTTCAGGATGGTCAGGCCGTCCTCGTCGGGCAGCATAATATCCAGAAGCACCAGGGATGGATATTCCTGCTTCATGGCATTCCAGAAATCCTTTGCGCAGGGAAAGCCCTTTGCCGTAAGTCCTGTGGTCTGCAAAGTGTAGATTACCAGTTCCCGGATACTTTCATCGTCTTCAACCAGATAGATCATTTCTGTTCTCCTTCTATTCCAGATGGGTTCCCGTGATGGAATATTCCACCCACTCTGCAATATTCGTTGCATGATCTCCGATCCGCTCAAAGTACTTGGCGATCATCAGCATGTCAATGCAGAATTCACCCTGTTTTTCATCAATATTTCCGGAACCCAGCATGCCGATCAGTTCCTGTTTTACCTTTCCGAAAAGCTCATCGACCACATCGTCATACTGAACCACTTCTTTTGCGATGTTCAGATCACGCTTTACATAGGAATCGATGCTCTGGGTCACCATGCGCATGGTAGCGTCTGCCATATCACGGATATGAAGACGGCTCTTTGCCTCGCGGTCATCCACAAAGCCGCAGATCTCGGCAATATCCGATGCCTGGTCGCCGATTCGTTCCATATCAGAGATCATTTTCAGAGCTGAGGAAACCTGGCGCAGATCCTTGGCCACTGGCTGCTGCTGCAAAAGCAGCCGCATGCAGAGATTCTCGATATCGCGCTCCTTCTGGTCGATCTCATGATCGACTTTGTAGACCTCTTCCGCAAAATCCCCCTCTCCCATCAGGGTACGGGATGCATAGGAAATGGCATCCTCACAAAGAGCACCCATACGGATCAACTCAACATTCAAAAGCTCTAACTGTTCATCAAATCGATTGCGCATATCAACCAAACCTCCCCGTAATGTAATCTTCTGTCTTCTTATTCTTCGGCATGGAGAAAATCTGCTCAGTCTCACCGAACTCGATCACTTCACCCATCAGGAAGAACGCGGTCTTGTCGGAGATTCGTGCTGCCTGCTGCATATTATGGGTTACCATGACGATAGTATAGTCTTTTTTCAGTTCTACTGCAAGGTCTTCAATCTTGGATGTGGAGATCGGGTCCAGTGCAGAGGTCGGCTCATCCATCAAAAGCACCTCCGGCTGTACAGCCAGGGCTCTCGCGATACACAGACGCTGCTGCTGTCCTCCTGAAAGTCCGAGGGCGCTCTTTTTCAGTCGGTCCTTTAACTCATCCCAGATTGCCGCGTCACGCAGGGATTTCTCTACAATGTCATCGAGCTGCGCCTTGGAATGGATGCCGTGGGTACGCGGGCCGTAGGCAATATTGTCATAAACGCTCATTGGAAACGGATTCGGTTTCTGGAATACCATACCAACCCGTTTTCTCAAAAGATTGATGTCCATGTCTCCGTAAATATCCTCACCGTCTAAGAGGATGCTTCCGGTGATGCGGCAGCCCTCGACCAGGTCATTCATGCGGTTCAGGGATTTTAATAAGGTGGATTTACCACAGCCGGACGGACCGATAAAAGCTGTAATCTCATTGGTCTGGATGTTCAGATTAATTCCTTTTAAGGCTTTAAAATCGCCATAATACAATTCCATATTGCTGATTGTGAGCTTATCCATTTTGTTCTCCTTTTAAGCAGCCTTTCCGGACACTTTCTTTGCGATAAATCCGGATACTGCGTTGATGCAGACTACGATCACCAGCAGGACAACTGCGGTGGCGTAGGACTGGTTGGTATAAAGTCCCTCATTGGTCAGCACATACATGTGTACTGCCAGAGTACGGCCTGAGCCGAATAGGTTGGATGGAATACCTGCAACGGTTCCCGCTGTATACATCAGTGCCGCAGTCTCGCCTACAATACGGCCGACTGCCAGAATGATACCTGCCAGAATTCCAGGCACTGCTGATGGCAGAACCACCTGGAAAACGGTGCGGAGACGTCCGGCTCCAAGGCCAAAGCTTCCTTCCCGGTAAGAATCCGGAACAGCTTTGAGAGCCTCCTCCGTGGTTCTCATGATCGTCGGAAGGATCATGATCGCCAGCGTCATGGCACCTCCCAGGATGGTGTAAGACCAGCCCAGTGCCACGGCAAATAAAAGAAATCCAAACAGACCATATACAATAGAAGGAATACCGGTCAGGGTCTCAGCGGTAATCCGCACGATGCTCACGAGCCGGTTGCCGCGCTTCGCATATTCTACCAGGTAGATGGCTGCGAAAATGCCGAGAGGAACTGCGATCAGCAGAGAAAGCCCTGTCATGACTATCGTGTTGACCAGAGCCGGCATCAGGGATACATTTTCCGTTGTGTATTCCCATGCGAACAGGCTCGGAGTCAGATAGGGGATTCCCTTGATCAGAATATACGCGATTAAAAACAGCAGTGTCAGCACTGTCAGAAGTGCAGATACCGATACCAGAAGTAAAAGCACCAGTGACAGCGGACTGCGTTTATAGGATTTCAACCGCTGACCAATGGTCTGATGGTTGATTGCCTGAATTTCCATATTTTTCTTTTCCATAGCTGCTTCCATTATGCATTCGCCTTTCTGCTGATGATTGAAAACGACAGGTTAATGATCAGAATGAATACAAAGAGAACTACCGCCGTGGCGATCAGCGCTTCCCGGTGTAAGTCCGTTGCATAGCCCATTTCCAGAACAATGTTGGCAGTCATGGTGCGGACACCTTGAAGGATACCCTTCGGCATACGTGCCTGGTTTCCGGCTACCATAATGACGGCCATGGTTTCGCCGATGGCGCGGCCCACACCCAGAATCACACCGGCCAGGATACCGGATTTTGCTGCCGGGAGTGTTGCAAAGAATACGCTGCGCTCATGGCTGGCTCCCAGTGCCAGGGAACCCTCATAGTAGCTGGACGGCACTGCATTGATGGCAGATTCCGAAACACCGATGATGGTCGGCAGAATCATGATACCGAGCAGGATCGATGCGGTCAGCATACTCTTTCCGCTTCCGCCAAAAAGCTGAGATACGACCGGTACGATCACAACCATACCGAAGAATCCATATACAACCGAAGGGATTCCTGCCAGCAGATCGATTGCCGGCTTTACTACCTTGTACACCGGCTTCGGACAAAACTTCGACATAAAGACTGCAGTCAGAATGCCAATCGGCACTCCGATGATGACGGCACCGGCCGTCACGTAAATGCTGCCTAAGATCATCGGCAGGATGCCAAAGAGGTTATTGCCCGGTTTCCACTTTTCGCCGGTTAAGAAGTTCAGGACTCCGATCTTTCCGATCGCCGGAATACCATTTGCGAACAGGAATACACAGATCATGGCAACACACAGAATGGACACGCAGGCACTGAGTAAAAATACCGCGTGCATCAGCTGTTCTTTCAGATTTTTCATGGTTCTCACTTTCTTTCCTTATAAAAGCGGAAGATATGCAACCTTTATCTTTCCGCATGCCTTACAGTCAGACAGGGCAGCCGGTTCTTCGTTACGGTCTGCGCCGCGCTTCAACGATGTCGCCCTGCTGCCCTGTTTGTTTTCTTTCTAAACTACTGCGATTCTACAGCAGACCATCTGTTTCAGGTGTCTTGCTGTTACTGCTTACTGAACATCTGCCCAATCGGTAATCTCGCCGGTGAAGATGTCCTTTACGTTCTCGCTAGTCAGCTCGCTAACCGGGCTTTCGTTGTTGACTACGACTGCAATACCATCCATAGCGATGACAGTCGGGGTTAAGCCGGCTTCCAGCTCGCTGTCCTTTAAGTCTCTGGATGCCATACCGATATCACAGACACCTTCGATTGCGGAAGTCATACCAGTGGTGGAATCAGACTGCTGAACCTCAATCTCCACATCCGGGTTTACAGCTGCATAAGCCTCTTTCAGTTTCTCCATAACCGGGGTTACGGAAGAAGAACCTGCAACAACAACCTTGCCCTTTAAACCAGAAGCGGTGTAAGCACCCTCATTGCCCTGGCTGATATAACCGTTGTCCTCAACCACCTTCTGGCCATCCTCGCTCATGATGAAGGTAATGAAATCAGATGCAACATCGCTTAAATCATCTTTTACTGCAATGTTGAACGGACGTGCTACCTTGTACTCGCCAGCTTTGATTGCATCGACGCTTGCCTCGGCACTGTCGATGTCAACTGCCTTTACGGTATCATTTAAGGAACCCAGGGAAACATATCCGATAGCACCCTTATTGCCTGCGATGGTGGTCATCATAACGGAGGTGCTGTTGGTGATCTCAGCATCCTCGGTGGTGTTGTCTACCTTCTCGCCAGCATCATTCTTGCTCTCAATGCCAAACAGTTCGATGAATGCGCCTCTGGTACCGGAACCATCCTCACGGGAAACTACGGTAATCGGTCCCTCTGCCTTGCCGCCGGCCGGCTCAGTGATCTCTGTC
Organism: Clostridium sp. AM33-3; assembly: GCF_003480315.1. Lineage (GTDB taxonomy): Bacteria > Bacillota > Clostridia > Lachnospirales > Lachnospiraceae > Brotaphodocola. The sequence continues at coordinate 55,033 of NZ_QUIV01000008.1, forward strand.
TTAGTGTCAGCCGCAGAACTTGCTGCCTCGGTCTGTGCCCCGGTTGCTGCTGCGGTAGTCTCTGCCGGTTTGCTTCCGCCGCATGCTGTCAGGCTTGCAATTGTCATACCCATTGCTAATACCATTGCTAATGTTTTCTTCATAATACGTTCTCTCCTCTTCTCTCTGTTTATGAATATTCTTTATTACGTTCTATGTTATCGTGGCTTTCATGTTCTCCATCTCTCAACCACAACTGCATTGTAAAATCCGAATGTAAAATCAAAAAGAGGGGGAATGTAAAATCGGTGTAAAATAGAATTGCTGTAAATTAACATGCGAATTTACTTGATAAGTTTGTAAGTATTACATATAATAAAAACAGAAAATGACGGGAGGTGAAATCATGCCGAATATTAAACCTATATCCGATTTAAGAAATTATACTGAGGTTTTAAAAGAAGTTCAGGAAGACCATCCTGTTTTTCTGACCCGCAATGGACGCGGCGAATTTGCCATTGTAAAAATCGAAGAATTTGATAAATTGAAAGCTGCTGTACAACTACTTGCCCATCTGGAGCAGGGGGAAAAATCAGCCCGTGAAAACGGATGGCTTTCTGCTGATCAGGTAGAAGCACTTTTGGGAGTATAACATATGTATCTGTTAGAATATACACCGCAGGCACTGCATGACTTGCAGACAATAAAAGCATACATCGAAGAAAATTTTGGTATGTCCGTTGCCAGCAATAAAATCAAAAAATTAGCATCAACAATCCGCCAACTAGAACTTTTTCCACATTCGGGACCGCCATTGCGCGACTTACTTGCTGTAGCCTCCGATTATCGTTATCTGGTTGCCGGTCCAAACTATGTGTTCTACCGCATTGAAAAACAAAGCATCAAAATAGTGCGTGTGTTAAATGAACAGCAGAATTTCATTCAAATTCTTTTTGGAATATCCAATTCTTCGGATTCCGATTCTTACTGGAAAGAATCATAAATTTCCACAAAATATTATAGGCCCGCGAAGCCGCATTTGCTGCGGCCTCATGGGCCTATAATTGCAAAACTAAACTAATTGTTTTTTATTGCTAACTGCTTTTGATAAGCAAAATCATCCTGAACAGCACGGAACTTCTCCTCATCATCCAGAAGATCATACACTGTTGCAGCTAGAATCTGGCTCCCCAAAGCGATGGCTCGGTATGCCTGCGGTGTCTTTCCCCAATCCAGATACTCCTGTGAATGGGAGGAACTTCCTTCTGGAACAAAAGCAACCCGAATGCATGCGCCAGGAATCTCATGCATAACATTTGCAAAATCTGTAGATCCTGTTTTTTCTCTATCCGGCTTACAATTTGGAGCATGATATAAAACGGCATTCTCCATGAGCAATGCATTCAATTTCTTTGCCGGAATTTTTCCTTCAATACGCTGATGATAACAAATATCACAAGTTGTCTCTGTCATCATGGACGCACCTCTGACAACCAGTTCAAACCGACGAATCAATTCATCCAGATAAGTGGAATCGTAAGAGCGCAGACCATATTCACCAGCAGCCTCCGCGGGTACAACATTCATTGCGCCTCCGCCATTAGAAATGGCATAATGCATCCGGCTATCCTCTCGAACATGCTCCCTCAAAAACTCAATTCCCTGAAAAGACAATAACATCGCATCCAGCGCACTGCGTCCAGCTTCAGGTTTCAACGCAGCGTGAGCACTCTTTCCATGGAAAGTAACCGTGGCACTAATCTTTGCCATCGATTTAATATCCGTCTGCGTGGCTGGACCCCCATGCATCATAAGCGCAATATCCAAATCTTTCAGATATCCTTCCTTCATCATGATCACTTTACCACCCTTGCCTTCTTCTGCAGGAGTTCCGTAAACAATCAAAGTGAAGTCCTTTTCTTTAAAGAGATGAGCTATGGCAGCTGCGGCTCCAAGAATTGCCGGTCCCTGCAACTGGTGTCCGCATGCATGCCCATTTGGAAGTGCATCATATTCACAGAGCAATCCGATTCTTGGTCCGTCATGACCCCAGTTATATTCTGCACGAAACGCTGTATTTAGAGAACCCAATCCACGTTGCACGGTAAACCCTCTGCTCTCCAACCAGTCCTCCAGAAGAGTGGAGGCAAATGTTTCCTGAAATGCCATTTCTGGCTTGTCGTAAATGGCATCTGCCATGGTCATCAGTTCTGGCAGAAGTTCCTGCACAAAATCTTTTATTTTCTGTTTCATAAATTCTCCTTATACTCCATAACCAATAATCTGTGCAATCGAGCACAAGACACTGCCAAGAAGCAACCAAATTAAAAACAGCTTCCACATAAACTTCATCCAGCGATCATACGGAATATTTGCTGCACCCAAAATACCCATCAAAGCAGAGGAATGTGGCAGAACATAGTTACAGAAACCATCTCCAAACGTAAATGCCAGAACTGAAGTCTGTCGTGTAATACCAACAAGATCTGCAAGAGGCGCCATGATCGGCATAACAGCCGTCGCCTGACCACTTCCGGAAACAATAACCAGATTTACAAGTACATTTACCAGGAACATCGCTGGTCCCAACAGAAATCTTGGCACATGGTTCAGCATATTACTGGAGGCAAAAATAATCGTATCAATAATACCACCAGCTTTTAATACAGAAGCAATTGTACCGGCAAAGCCAATAAGAAATGCAGCTCCCAGCATGGTCTTACAACCATTGATAAACTCTGAAGCGATCTGAGATGGCGTCAGCCCAAGCAACAATCCTTCTACAATAACAACAACAAGAAACAGGGCAGCATACTCTTCCAGATCCCAGCCCAGTTTCGTATTGCCAACAATCAGGCTAACAAGAGAAAGCAGCAAAACCAAAAGAATACAGATTTTTCTCCAATCCATTTTACCAAAAGCAGTCAGATCTACAACCCGTTCTTCCCGCCCCTGGTCAATATCATATACCGGGCTAAGCTCAGGATTTTTGCTAATCTTTCTGGCATAATTAACCAGGTAGAGACAGGTTACAATCAAAAATACAACAAAGCAAACTGCACGATAACGTAAACCGGAATAAACTGGAACTTCCGCAATCTTCTGGGCCAGCACAGCCGTATTAATATTCAGACCTGCAGTAGAAAAACCAATTGCACCGCCTAACAGAATGATAGCGACGCCAACGATGGAATCAAATCCCATTCCCATAGCAATAACAACCATGACAGGCGCAAATGCAATAAAATGGTTCACTGCCTGTGTAGAGCAAATTACTGCAAAAGCAGCCGTCATAACAGGAACAAACAGATATGCCTTACCACGGAATTGCCCTGCAGTAGAGCCAACCAGAACCTGCAGAGCGCCGGATTTCGCGATCATGTGAAAAGCCGCACCGGCAAAAATGACCGTATACATCAAATCAATTTTGGAAATCAGGGATTCCACGATCATCTTTGGTACCTTTAACAGGCTGACCGGAGAACTTTCCAAATACTGAAAAGAAGTGGGATCAACAACTTTAACGCCTTCCGCATTCTCAATACGCGCAAACTGACCAGCAGGAACAATCCAGGTCATTACAACAGCCAGCAAAATAATCATGACCATAATAACTAACGCATGGGGCATCTTGAACTTTTTCATCTACTTCTCCTCCGTTCTTATTTTTATCAATCCGTTTTCCATATACATTTCCGTACCAAATGGTTCACTAAGCCGTGCCAGTGTCTGATAAATAAGATTACTGTCAGTTTCATCAGCCGGACCCGGAATTGCTTTAAATGACCGTACCTGCTCATAGCCAAGAGAAATCGGCAACATCTCAATGCTAATACACTGCCCCCCCTCCATTACTACCCGCGGAAGCACAGACAGAAAGTTTTCTTTTGACTGCTGTCCGCCGTTTTTTGCCTTTGATTTTCGGTAAGCAATCGCTTCCCGCGCAGTGGTGGTGTACGGAAGCTTATACTTATCCATGAAGTCCGGGGGCAGAACATCTACGAACTCATTCTGATAAATAAAATTGCCCAGGGAATAGAAAACCGGCTTGCCTTTATATAGTTCAATACCTTTCAACTGATGGCAGCCACCTCCAAGTACCAGGCTGGCTCCGGCATCAATGAACGCATGAGAGCATTCCTGAACAAAATCCTCAATCGATTCCATATTATCGTCTTTCATCTCATGCGAATGAAACATAACCACAACATGCTCCACATCACGTTTCAATTCCTCAATTGCACGGATCGTTCGATTCAAATCCACAGTCGAAGGTATCGTGATTTTGCCTTCCTGAGCATTCAGGCAGAATTTCATATCTTTAAATTCAAAAATATCATTGCTTTCCTGAAGTTTGTAGCCCGTTTTTAATCTGCGCTTATTTTTCACATTTACATTACAGACATCGGCTATTTCCTTCAATTGATCCATATGCGCTTGATTCAGCAAATATTTCTGTTCAAAACGCATGGGATTGATACCGGGACGGGCCGGTAAATACGGTCCCTGGATACCGGCTCTGGCAGAATCATCAAACGTGGATGTAAGTGCAATCAACGCAGTACGTCCTGCAGCAGACTCTGCAATTGCCGCTTTGGATGCTTTTTCTAGGCTTTCTCCTGCACCAGTAAAGGCAATCCCTCGCTGTCGAAGAGCTGAAAGTGTCTGGAACAGGCCCGGGTACGAATAATCCAGCATATGATTATTGGCAATCCCCCAAAGGTTAAATCCAAAGTCCAGCAAATCATCCAACACTGGGGCTTCTGCTGTCAGCCATGTTCCACCGGAAAATGTAGACGGATAACAATTTTTGTCAGTGATTGTGGTCTCAAGATTCACAATCCGAAAATCGCCCGTTTTCAGATACTCCTGAATCTGCATCTGACCCGGATAATTTTCAGGAAGACGATGCATGATCAGTGCGTCCCCGCAAGCAGTAAATACAGTCCTCAAATGAATCCCCCCTTTTTTTCTAATTGATATTACAATTGTAACAAACACTTCTTGATAGAAACAGTATATTATGTTAATCTAAGATTAAGGAAAGCTTAATCCGCATATTTATATTTGTTTATTTTAATGGAGGGGATTACCTTGCGGCTAAAGGATGAAAAATATGTATGCGCCCTGGCAAACTATGGAACCATCCGGGAGGCATCTGAAAAATTATATATTTCAGCACCAGCGCTCAGTATGTATATCAACCATCTTGAAAAAGAACTTGGAGTGGATTTATTTTATAGAAATCAGCAGCGCTTTTTTCCAACTGATATTGGTAAAAAGTACCTGGAACGCTGCCAAAAAATTCTGGAAATTGACCAGGAATTCTCTATACAATTAGGGAAACTCCAGAGCAAAAAAGAAAACTCTATATCTATCGGTATGTACAAGCGATCGGCCGCCTATCTATGGATTCCGCTACGCGAATCACTCAAAGCGAATTTTCCTGACCTAGAATGTCATTTAACGGTAGATAAGACAGAACGCCTGCGTGAAATGCTCAATAAAGGGGAATTAGACATGATTCTGCTTACCATTCCAAACAAGCCGAAACTTCAACAGATTTTTGTAGGCAAAGACGAACTTCTTTTTGCCTGCCCTACTGTGTGGAATCTGGAAAATACAGATCTTGGGAACGGACGTTTTCCACTGACAGATCTGACAAAGATCCCAGAAGAAAAAATCTTTCTCCCGGGAAAAACACAAAATATCTATTCTTTTGTAATTCAGTTTATGAATGCAAACAACATTGACTATTCCCATTTTTCTACACTAAACAATCTGGAAATATCCATGCAAAATGTATCTGCTGGAATCGGATGCTGCTTTACATTTCGAAGCTACCTTAATACATTTCCATCGTTATCCAATATTACATTCTATTCTCTAAGCGAAACACCAACTCAGATCAACTGGTATTTGGAATGCCTAGATCATGTAATGGAAAGCAGATATTTCCACACTATAAAGAAGGAAATTGCCCGATTGCTTCACATTTCACAGATTTCTACAGCAATTCCGAAAATCTGAGTACATCTTTATGAAGTCAAAAACACCGTTGAAAAGCCATGCAAAATAAGCTTTTCAACGGTGTTTTTAATTTCATTATTCGTACAGCGGATATTTCTCGCACAGCTTGGTTACTTCGCCGCGGATGTAATCTGCCTTGTTCTCGAAATCGGTTGCTGCCAGCCAGATGCACTCTGCGATCTTCGGCATATCCTCTTCCTTTAAGCCACGGGTGGTAACGGCCGGGGTTCCGATGCGGACACCGGAGGTTACGAACGGGCTTCTCGGCTCATTCGGAACAGTATTCTTATTCAGGGTAATGAAGACTTCATCACAACGGTTCTGAAGCTCCTTACCGGAGATGTCCATGCCGCGCAGGTCTACTAACATTAAGTGGTTGTCAGTGCCGCCGGTTAAGAGTTTAAATCCCTTCTCCACCAGTGCTGCTGCCAGTGCCTTTGCATTCCTGCGGACCTGCTTCTGGTACTCGGTGAATTCCGGCTTTAATGCCTCACCCAGGCAGACTGCCTTTGCTGCGATCACATGCTCTAACGGACCGCCCTGGGTTCCCGGGAAGATGGCTTTGTTAAAGTTGAACTTGTCAGCAGACTCCTTGCTTGCCAGGATCATGCCGCCTCTCGGTCCGCGCAGGGTCTTGTGGGTGGTGGTGGTTACCACATCTGCGTACGGGATCGGGCTCATATGCTCGCCTGCTGCTACCAGACCTGCGATGTGTGCCATATCTACCATGAGGTATGCACCAACCTTGTCTGCAATCTCGCGGAAACGCTTAAAGTCGATCTCTCTTGCGTATGCACTTGCACCTGCAAGGATCAGTTTTGGCTTGTGCTCTACAGCCAGACGCTCTACCTGGTCGTAATCGAGGAAGCCTTCATCGTTAACACCGTAGGACACGATGTTGAAGTAAAGGCCGGAAAAGTTCACTGGGCTTCCGTGAGACAGATGACCGCCATGGTCAAGGCTCATGCTGAGTACGGTGTCACCTGGTTTTAACATAGCCAGGAATACTGCCATGTTTGCCTGTGCGCCGGAATGCGGCTGAACGTTTGCGTACTCACAGCCAAACAGCTTCTTTGCACGCTCAATTGCGATAGTCTCTACCACGTCTACATACTGACATCCACCATAATAACGCTTTCCGGAATACCCTTCCGCGTATTTGTTGGTCAGCACGGTTCCCATTGCCATCATGACCGGCTCAGATACGATATTTTCTGAAGCGATAAGCTCCAGATTTCTTCTCTGACGTGCGGCTTCCTGCTCAATTGCCTTGCCGACTTCCGGGTCATAGTTTTCGATAAATTTCATTACCTCATTAACCATGGGCTTTGTCTCCTTTTCCGCAAATACCCTCTCTGATACCTTTCAGGCAGTTGCTTTCCTTTGCATTTGTTGTGACACAACGATTCCCGTAGAATACAGGCCGCCACGTTGTGACAAAGGCACTGGTCAGCCCAGCGCCTTCGCGGTTATTTACGCTCGATTATAGTACAGCGTTTTCTAAGTGTCAAGCAATTATGAGTCTGTACAAAAAATTGTGAGAATCATAAAGAAAAATCTTTAAAAATGCAGTTTGTACGCCCGCACCACGATCTGCAGTGTCCGGTTTCCATTGTACTCATTGATATCCGGATAGTAGATCACATCGATACTTCTGCTTTGCTTTGCTTCTTCCACAAACTGATCTGCCACGGTAAACACCATGGCCTCCATGGGACGGCCCTGTTCGGTTACCACCGTCATGCGGACCGCATTGTTGTTTCGTCCGATGGCACGCACGCTTCGGATGCGGAGATTCTTCTGGGCAAACTGAGGCTTTTCGTTTCCTTGGCCGAAGGGTTCCAGGCCTTTCAGTTCATTGACCAGTGCTTCCGATATGTATTCCAGCGGCATTGCCACATCGATCCAGATTTTCGGGATGAAATCCTCTTTGGTGAGCTGGGACTGCTCATTTAAACGGCGGCGGAACTCATCGATATTCTCTTCCTTTAAAGAAAAGCCGGCTGCCATGGGATGGCCGCCAAATTTCAGGAGCAGATCCTGCACGCCGCACAGGGCCTGATACATATGGTAGCTCTCTATAGAGCGCCCGGAGCCCTTCACACAGTCCTCACCCCTTGTCAGTACAAAGGAGGGCTTGTTGTAGGCCTCCCGCACCCGCCCGGCAATGATCCCGGCCAGAGACTCATGACAGTCCGGCAGATAAACCACCAGCACATCATCGTCCGCAAGCTCAGCATCCACCTGCTCAAAGGCCTGCTCCATGCCGGACTGGGTCATATCCTTGCGTTCCTCGTTGAGGAGTTTTAACTCTACGGCCATTTCTTCAGCACGGGATCTGCACTGCATTTCCGAACCCGGACGCTTCTCCAAAAGCCCGCTCATACTTCCGCTGACATTCGATTCCTCACAGAGCAGAAGCTCCAGCGCCAGCTGCGCAGTCTTTAATCGTCCGCTGGCATTCAGGCACGGCCCGATCACAAATCCGATATGGTAGGCCGTCAGGTCATAGATGTCCAGCCCGCAGGCTTCTACCAGGGCACGCAGTCCGGCACTGGCTGTGTGCGGGATCTGCTTTAATCCCCAGCGCACGATGATGCGGTTTTCGTCCTGCAGCTTCATGACATCACCCACGGTGGCAATGGCCGCAAACTCCAGCATATCTTTCCATTCCTGCTCCGGAATTCCGTTCTTTTCGTAGAGCACCTGTACCAGCTTGTAGGCCACCACACCGCCGCAGATGCCGGCAAACGGATACAGGCAATCATCCCGGTGGGGATTTATCACCGCATCCGCTTCCGGCAGGACCTGACTGCCATCCTCATCCCGTACCACCTCATGGTGATCTGTCACAATGACTGTCATGCCCAGTTCTTTGGCCAGATGCACCTGCTCCAGGGCCGCAATGCCGTTGTCGCAGGTGACAATGGTATCGATTCCTTCTTCCTTCGCCTTGCGGATGATGGATTCGTTGATGCCATAGCCATCCCGGATGCGCTCCGGGATCTGGTAGTCCACGTCTGCACCGCAACGGGTCAGGCCGCGGTATAAAAGATAGGTAGAACACACTCCGTCAATATCGTAATCACCGACAATCCGGATACGGACACCCGCCCGGATTTTTTCAAGGATCAGGGCCGCTGCCTTATCCATATCTTTCATGAGATGCGGATCATAAAGCTGGTCCAGGGTACCGTTTAAATAACGGTCAATGGCTTTTTCTCCCTCCACATCGCGGTTTCTTATGATACGGGCCGTTACCGGGCTGATGTGAAACCGGGCGGCAATCGCGTTAAAATCTGCCCGCTTGGTCTGAAGCATCCAGACAGATTCCTGATTATTTCTCATATATTGCAGCAATTCCTTTCGTAAAACAAAATATAAATCACGTATCGCTCATTATAGCATATCTCCGGTTTCATTTCCATGCGCAGGGCTGCTTCCTGTTTCTTTTGTGCATTGCATTCAGAACCCCAATGGGATATACTGTTACTGTTCCGGCAAAACTTTCAATATACGATGTGGTTTTGTCCAGGCGCAATTACAAAAGGAGAAGCTTAGGTATGAGTAACAATAAGGAAAAATCCGACTCCGGCAACTTCCTGGTCCAGGGAAGTATTCTGGCCGCGGCCGGTATCATTGTCCGTTTTATCGGACTGCTCTACAAGATTCCCATGACCCGGGCCATCGGCGATGAGGGAATCGGTTATTATAACACCGCATACGAAATCTACAACATTGGACTGATCCTGTCCTCCTACAGCCTGCCGCTGGCAATCTCCAAGCTGATCGCGGCGCGGCGCGTGCACGGAAAAAACCAGGATGTGCAGCGGGTCTTTCAGGCCGGACTGCTCTTTGGTCTTGTGGCCGGGGGGCTGATGACCACGATTTTGCTGTTTGGCGCAGACTGGATCACGGTCCATATCTTCAACAGCCCCAACAGCGCCCTGCCGTTAAAGGTCATGGCACCGACCATTCTGGTGTTTTCCGTTATGGGCGTGGTGCGCGGCTATTTCCAGGGTCTTGGCAACATGGTGCCGACCTCAATTTCCCAGGTCATTGAGCAGGTTGTCAATGCCATCATCAGTGTGGCTGCCTCCTTCGCCTTCATGCACTGGTTCGCGAACCGGGAAACTCCGGCGGCTTACGGTGCTGCAGGCGGTACTCTGGGTACACTTTCCGGTGCACTGGCTGCCTTCGTGTTCCTGGCTCTTCTTATGTTTTTATACCGCAGACAAAATGCAAAGGCATTGCATCGTCCCCAGGCCGACCGCCTGGAAAGCTGGAATCATGTATACACGGCACTGTTTCTGACACTGACACCTATCATCCTCAGCCAGTTTGTGTATCAGTTAAGCGGTTCTGTGGATAACTCCATGTTCGGCTTCCTGATGAGTGGAAAAGGTCTGACTGAGAAAGAACGTCTCTCTCTGCTCGGCATCTACGGCGGCAAGTACCGCCTGCTTTCCAATGTACCGGTGGCAGTGGCTTCTTCCCTTGGAACTTCCATGATCCCAAGCATTGTGCGCTCCCGCGCCCAGAAGAACCACACCGATGTCATGTACAAGATCCGCCTGACCATCAAGTTCAATATGCTGATCGCCATTCCCTGTGCCTTTGGCATGGCGGCACTGGCTTCTCCGGTCCTGCGGCTCATCTTCCGCGACAGCCGGGATCTGACCAGAAACCTGCTGATGCTGGGCGCACCAGCCGTCATCTTCTTCTCCCTCTCTACCGTTACCAATGCGGTGCTTCAGGGAATTGACCTGATGAGAAAATCCGTCACCCACTCCGCCATCTCCCTGGTGATTCACGCGGTACTGGTGTATGTGATGTTAAAGTATTTAAACCTGGGCGTGTACGGCCTTGTCATCGGCAATGTGACCTTTGCCCTGGTAGTGTGTCTGCTGAACTGGCATGCTATCGGCAAAGCCCTGCATTACCGCCAGGAGGTAAGGACCACCTTCCTGCTTCCCTGTATCTGCGCGGCTGTCATGGGCGCGATCGCATTCCTGATTTATGCGCTGGTCAATAAAGTGACCGGCTATTACCAGATCGGGCTCCTCATCAGTGTTCCGGTGGCTATGATTGTCTACGGCCTCCTGATCGTGCTGACCCGGACGGTAACTGCACAGGAGCTGCCGGATATGCCGTTCGGCATGCGGATCCTGCGGCTGTGCCGGAAATTTCATCTGATGTAAAGAGGTAATATAAAAGCGAAAAATTGCTTTAATATGTTGTAAAAATATGATACTATAATATCAGGCGTCACCATTACACGGTAGGCGGTTTGCCCTCTTCGGAGGGACTGTGACCCTCCATTACATAGACCCCAACAGGGAATCTCTTGAAAGGAGGGCTTAGCCAATGAGTATTGCAGATGTGATAGCATTGTTGAGCTTATGCTTTACATGTTTTAGCCTCGGCTACAAAATTGGCCGAGATAATAATAAGACACAGAAATAGCCGCCCCGAACCCTGCGAAAGTTTGAGCGGCTTTTCTAAGTCAACCATAATATAAAGCTGGGGCAACCGTCTATCGGTGATGCCTTTCTTATTCCTATCTATAATATAACACTATCAAAAAAATTATTCAAGCTATTACACATAAAAACATTCTTTTCTCACGCGTTACTCCGCTCCACACTCCGTACCGTCCACAGCACAAGCACAATGGCCAGCGTCATCTGCAGCACCATGCTCACGCCCATCCAGTGGCCGATAAGGGGATTGTCTGCCTTATTGCCAAACCAGGTCCCCACCTGTGCCCAGCTCTGATTGCTGGCGGTCAGCCGTCCGATAACCTGGCTGAAGGTGGCAATGGGGTTCAGCAGCAGCATATACAGCAGGCTTCCGGATCCCCCTCCGACTTCCGCCGATGCCAGATATTCCCCGATCCGCATCTGGTTGATATAGGTTACCAGGTAATTGATGCCGCAGGTTCCCGCTGTCAGCACCGCCGTTACCGCATAAGCCGCTACCGTGGCCGCTGTAGTCCGGCGAAACAGGGCAGAACAGCACAGACCGATGCTTCCCATAAACACCGCCGCCGCAAAAAAGCAGCACACCAGAAGAATCAGATCTGATGCCGCCACACCGCCGTACACAAACACCATCGCCAGGATCGGCAGGCTGGACACCACCATAAGGGACATGGTCCCCAAGGCTGCCTCCAGCTTACCCAGCACAATATCTGCCGGTGTCATGCAGGTGGTCAGCATCAGATCCAGTGTCTGACGCTCCCGTTCTCCGCTGATGCTTCCCGCCGTCAGTGCCGGCATGATCAGGATCAGCATCAGAAATTCCAGCGACGCCACAAACATATACAGATCCAGAAAGCCTGTATACTGCACTTCTGCTGTCAGCCGTACCTGGGCCAGCGCCGAATACATGTTTAACAGTGCCACCAGCGCCAGGATCCCGTTAAAAACCAGCAGCACCAGCGCCAGTCTAAAGCTTCTGGCGCTCACCATGCACTCCCGCTTATAGACCGGATTCGTCTTCATAGGACAGCACCACCTTTTCCTTATTATGATCTGTGATCTGCATGAAGATAGACTCCAGGCTGCCCGGCTCCCGCATGAAACCGCGTACCGGAATGCCTGCCTCGATCATCTGCTTTAACAGTTCACTCTCCCGGCGCTCATCGCCGATAAATCCCACCATAATGTCTTTCTCGCAGATGGAAATGGTCCGCACCATAGGACTTTCCTTTAAAAAGGCCAGAGCCTTTTCCATCTGATCCTGCACACTGATGATGATCTGCTTTGATGTGTAGATCCGCTCCATGATCTCATCCATACTGCCGGAGAGCACCATCTTCCCGGCATCAATGATGCCGATATCCGTGCAGAGCTCAGAAAGCTCTGCCAGGTTATGGGAGCTTAACAGAATGGTCTTGCCCTGCTCATGCAGCTCCCAGACCATCTGCCTGAATTCCAGATGAGTTCTCGGATCCAGTCCGGCCGTCGGCTCATCCATGATCAGAAACTCCGGATCATGGATCAGTGCCCTGGCCAGGCATAGTCTCTGCTGCATGCCGCGGGAAAGTCCGTCCACAAACGCATCCTTGCGCTCTCCCAGCCCAACCTGCTCTAAAAGGCTGCTGGCTCGTTTCCGTGCCGCAAAGCCCTCCAGATGGTAGCAGGCTGCAAAAAATTCCATGTATTCGGATACTTTTAAGTTGTCATACAGGCCAAAATGATCCGGCACGTAGCCAATCCGCCTGCGCAGATCCAGCGTATCCGTCAGCATATTTTTGCCATCCAGCTCCACCACGCCCTGATCCGGCTTTAACAAACCGGTCATGATCTTGATGGTGGTCGTCTTTCCGGCACCGTTTGGTCCGACAAAGCCAAACAGGGCGCCGTTCTTTATCTCCATGTCCAGTCCGTCCAGGGCATGGTAATTTCCGTATTTTTTATGTAATCCCTGAATTTTTAACATCAGCGTTCCCTCCCTGCTGCCATCGGCATCGGAAGCTGAATTGCATCAAATCCTCCGCCATTGTAGGCGTAACGCACTGTCAGCGTGTTGCCCGGTGAAAGATATGGCTTTAGCTGCTCTACATCCAGCGTAGTTTCTTCCAGCTCCATTTTATCGAAATTGCCGGTCGCGTAGTTATAGAAATAAATGCTTCCGGTAAAGATACGGCTCAAGCTGTTTCCAGCTGCAGCAAATTCTTCCGAAACGCTCTCAAATGTCAGGCTCTCCACCTCGATGTCGGTTCCAAACTGATACTCCAGCGTCAGCGGTTCTGCACCGCTCATAGAGTTGGTCTCCGCATCGTAGCTGCCGCCCATTACCTTTGGTGTCTTCATGAGCACGGAACGGTAAATGGAACGGTCTCTGGAAGCATTGACCGGAATCGTCTGGGTAAGCATGGTAATGCCATAGGTCTCCTCGGACGGATTCTTTAAAAACCGGCTCTCTTCCTTCTGTGTACTGAATGCAATGACGCGGGCATCTGCCGTGTAGCCGTTTAAGTAGTTATCCAGATAAAACCGGGTCAGATTGGAACGCTCCACCGCCAGCATATAGCTGCGGTTGCGGATATCTGCAGAAGCGTAGGCATCCTCTCCGGAGATATGCTCTGCAGCCAGATAGGAATCACCAAGCGGATAACGGAGCAGCTCATGATCTGACAGATTTTTGGTCTCGCCGGGTTCCATGCGCCCGAGCTGCACCATGTTTCCGTACAGCACAAGCGTCACATTTTCGATCGGATACGGAAACCGGTTTGTCAGACTTCCCCCAATCTGTCCCTCAAAATAGTCCACCTCCCCGGTGATTCCCACCTGTCCGGTATTCTCCGTGCGCCGTTCCAGGCGGAAATAGCGCGGTGTAAACGCAGATATATTCTGCCCCTTTACCGTCAGCCCATTCTCGCTGGTCTGTATGGCGATCTGATATGGCTCATCCACATCCAGGGACTGTCCGCCCACGGTGTACTGACTGCTCCGCGTGATCGGAAGCAGACGGTATCCCGGATCCAGTTCCACAGTGTACGGGCGGTTATAGGGATTGCGGATATTGATGTATGTGGTATCCGTAATATAGTCATCAGTCACATCCTGAATGGCCGCATAGGTATAAAAGGTAGAACGAAAGCGAGTCGGTATGCCAAGCACATACACCAGACCGGAAAAGCCCAGAGCCATGATCACCACACCTCTGCGGTACAGATTCTGAAGGCCGCGACCGCGCAGGAACAGATAAAGTCCCGGGCCAAGAAGCAGCAGATACAGACCGGTTATCCCCACATAGAGCCAGAGATTAGGCAGCTTATCCACATCTCCTGTGTTGATGAGACCCTGAACTGCCCAGAACCGGCCGGAATTGCCGCTGTAAACCACCTCGGCAAGCTGGTTGATGCGCTCCTCCCCCAGAAGGCTAGTAAACATGTAGTCCACATAGGAGGTCTGTTTTTCGCAGAACTCTGCGATATCTCCCAGGTCAAAGGCCGCCACAGCCACCAGCCCCTGCTCCTTCGCCGCTGCCGTTAAAAGCGAAAAACCGTTGCTGGAGAGGATTACGTTGCCGCCGTGCAGCGGCACATCCACACAGGAGATCGCTAACATCCCGGCTCCCGGCTCGTTCACCGCAGTGAACTCTTCCGCCAGATTGATATGGGTAATATTCGGAGTTCCATAAGAATCGTCCAGAAGCTCCGGCGCAAAACGGCCCAGAGTGTCATCTACCCGGTCGCCGGTTCCCAGGATCAGCACACCTCCGTCCTGGACCCAGTTCATGATCGCAGCTGTCTGGGTCCCGGAAAGATCGCGGAGCCTGTAGTCATTGACCACCAGCACATCAAAAAGGCTTAAGCCTACCTCATCCTCCGGGAAATTGCTGCCGTCCAGCTCGAAAGTGCGGGTGCGCAGGGTGCTGTAGTTGATTCCCACACCATTCAGATAATGAAGCTCCCACGGTTTGTCCGACAGTACTCCCACAAAAAGCTCCGGCACATCGCGACTTACATTCAGCTTTACCTTGCGGTTCAGAAGTATGCTTCCGGAATCATCCACCAGAGACAGCACCAGCTCATCCGCCGCCGTGCCAAGCGGGATATAATAGCGCGTATCGGCAGTACCCTTTGCCTCCAGCTCCACGCTGTAATCGTAACGGTAGATCGTCTGGTCTGACTCCCGGGTCTTGATCTGCAGGGTACCCTCAACCGGAGTCTCCTGGTTATTCTGTATGGTGACATTCACCGGCAGGTAACGTCCGCCCTTGGCGCTGTCCTCATAGCCATAGCTCACACCCATACTTACCGGATCATCCTGCGCCCGGGCCGGAGCACAAAAAGCCAGACCACCCAAAAGGCCGGCAGCCACAAAACAGACTGCTATCCTTTTCAGAGGTCTGACCATCCGGATGCCTGAAAAATTTTTTTTATTCATCCACATCAAAATTCTCCAAAAAATTGTTTAAAAATGTTCCTTGTCTACATCAAAATCCACCTGCAGGGTTACCGTGAATACGGTACCGTTTAAGTCGCTCTTTACCGTAATGGTCCCGCCATGCATGTCTACGATATTTTTTACAATAGCAAGTCCAAGCCCGGTTCCACCGGTGTGGGTGGAGCGGGACTGCTCAACCCGGTAGAACTTGTCAAAGATCAGGGGAAGCTCCTCCGCCGGGATCACATAACCATAGTTGGTCACGGAAACCTGTACCTCATCGGTATCAGCCATGACCTTCACCAGGATCCGTTTGCCCTCCGCGCCATACTTGATGGCATTGCCGATCAGGTTATCAAACAGACGGGCCAGAAGGTTGCCGTCTGCCGTGATCATCTTGGCCGGCACATTGCTCTGGAGCTCATAGGAAAGGCCCTTGTTGGCAAAATTCGGGTAGGATTCCTCTAAAAGCTGTCCCAGAAGCTTGACGATATCTACCTTGGACACGTGCATGGCCAGCTTTCCGTAATTCATCTTAGTGAATCCGAACAGATCCTCAATGAGCTTTTCCAGACGCTTGGCCTTGCTGTAGGCAATGTCTATGTATTTTTTCTGCATCTCTGGCGGCAGGACTACCGGGCCGGATAACAGCTCCAGATAGCCGATGATGGAAGTCAGCGGTGTGCGCAGGTCGTGAGCCACATTGGTGATCAGCTCATTTTTGGTGCGCTCAGATTCGCGTTCCTTATCCATCAGGCGGCGGATATCCTCCACCATCTTATTTAAGTTGGAAGCCATGGAAGAAAACTCGTCATCCCCCACTACTTCCACCTGCGTATTTAAGTCTCCGTCGGAAATTCGTTCTATCGCATCGGAAATATGGCTGATATAGGCAGCAGATTTTTCCTGAAGAAGCAGAAATGTCACAGCAAAAGCCAGAATGCCGACAAGCACATAAACCAGAACCACCACTACATCCGACTGCGCCACCATATTTAAGAAAGCGCTGGACTGCTCGGAGCGTTTCGCATACTCGGCCAGCATGGTCAGGTTTGTGACCAGGAACACATCGATGAGGCAGGCTACCAGGGTGCTGTAGATGATGTTGGCTATGACCCGCGTATGATAGCGGTGGCTTAAATCACTTTTTCTGCCGTTATTTTTCAATTTTGTATCCTACCCCCCACACTGTGGTGATGATCTTGTCCTGGCGCTCGTCTTCCTTCATCTTACCGCGAAGGCGACGAATATGTACCATAACAGTGTTGTTGGCTTCATAGACCTTCTCATTCCAGACCTTCTCAAAGATTTCATCCGTGCTGAACACCTTGCCAGGGTTGGAGGCCAGAAGATAAAGGATGTCAAACTCGATCGGGGTCAGCTTGACTTCTTCATCGTACACCGTCACCTTGTGGTTGTCTTTATTGATCGTAAGGCCTCGGATGCTGATCTCGTTCTTTACGGTCTCATGCACATTGCTGTTCGGGTTTAACTGCGTGTAGCGGCGCAGCTGGGATTTAACCCGGGCTGTCAGCTCCAGCGGGTTGAAGGGCTTTACCACATAATCGTCTGCACCGGTTCCAAGACCAAGGATTTTATCCAGATCGGTGGACTTGGCACTCAGCATGATGATCGGAATGTTGTTGGTCTCACGGATCTTCTTGCACATCTCCAGGCCGTTCATACCCGGCATCATAATATCCAGAAGGCAAAGATGAATATCCTCCTTATTTAATATATCCAGACCGTCCTGGGCATTGGATGCCTTAAATACCTTATAGCCGTCGCTGACCAGATAAATTTCTACCAGATCCGCGATCTCCTGCTCATCGTCTACTACCAGAATGTTGGTTTCTGCCATGACTGATTCCTCCTCGTGTATCTATCGTTATTCGGGAAACCGCCAGGCTATGCGGATCCCGTTTTATTCTTTCTCTAGTGTACCATAAAAGAAGCCTTCCCGTCTTACTTTTTTATTACATTTCCGGTAAGAACAGGAAGGCTCCGTTTTATATTCTATTTTAAAATTAATTCTGACTCTCTGCCGGTACAAACACCCGGGTATTGTGCACGTCATCCTGCTGCACGGCAGCCTTCGCCATGGCTATGGCCTCCTCACAGAACTGCTTCTGGGCAGTCACAAGAACCTTGCCCCGCTTATCAATCTTCTCATAAGTGCCGTCCGGCTGCAGGATATGCGCTTTCACATTGTCCTCCAGCTGTACTTTTAAGATATGAACAACCTGCTCCTTCAAAGCCGGATCCTCCACCGGGAACATAATCTCCACGCGCTTATCAAGGTTGCGCGGCATCCAGTCGGCGCTTCCCATGTACACCTCCGGGCTTCCGCCGTTCTCAAAGTAGAAAATGCGGGCATGCTCCAGGAAGTTTCCGACAATGGAATGCACGCTGATGTTGTCACTTAAGCCCGGTACGCCTGCCTTCAGACAGCAGATACCACGGACTACCAGCTCAATCTTCACACCGGCGCAGGATGCCTCATACAGACATGCAATGATCTCCTGGTCGCAGAGGGAGTTCATCTTCGCCATGATGTGGGCCGGTTTTCCCTCTCTGGCCCGCATGGTTTCCCTGCGGATCATACGGACGCAGCGGTTTCTCAGCCACAGCGGAGCCAGGATCAGGCGATTCCAGGTCGGTGGCTCGGAATAGCCGGAAAGCATGTTAAATACCGCGGTAGCATCCTCACCGATCAGCGGATGGCAGGTCATAAGGCCACAGTCCGTGTAGAGCTTTGCGGTGGAATCGTTGTAGTTTCCGGTTCCCAGATGCACATAACGCCGTATGCCGTCTTCCTCCCGGCGCACCACCAGTGTGATCTTGCAGTGGGTCTTTAAGCCCACCAGACCGTAGATCACATGACATCCGGCCTTCTCCAGCTTCTTCGCCCAGTTGATGTTGTTCTCCTCATCAAACCGCGCCTTTAACTCTACGAGGACCGATACCTGCTTGCCGTTCTCAGCTGCCTCCGCCAGGGCCGCCACGATCGGGGAATGACCGCTGACGCGGTACAGGGTCTGCTTGATTGCCAGGACATCCGGGTCCTTTGCTGCCTTCTGCACCAGATTTACCACCGGGTCAAAGGTCTGGTATGGATGATGCAGGAGAATATCACCTTTTCGGATATTGGTAAAAATGTCATCTTCATTCATAAAGGCCGGAACCGGCTGCGGTGTATAGGAGGGCTCCTTTAAGTGGTCAAAGCCGCTCATGCCATACATCTTCATGAGGAATGTAAGATCCAGCGGGCCGCTGATCTCGTAAATATCCTCAGTGCTGACAGAAAGCTCCCTCTTTAAGATCTTAAGCAGACGCTTGTCTACCTTTTCCTCAACCTCCAGACGGATGACTTCACCCCACTGGCGCTTTTTCAGCTGCTTCTGGATTTCCTCCAGCAAATCCTCTGCCTCTTCCTCATCCAGCGTAAAGTCCGCGTTTCTCATGATCCGGAACGGATGAGCAGCGACAATGTTGTAGTTTAAAAACAGATCCTTGATGTTGCGCTCAATAACTTCCTCTAACAGGATTACCCTGCGCTCACCATCCGGCCCTGCCGGAAGCTCCACGATACGCGGCAGCACAGACGGAACCTGCACCATGGCAAATTCCAGTTCCTCATCCCGGCTGTCCTTTTTCTGCACCAGTGCCGCAATATTTAAGGACTTGTTGCGGATGAGCGGGAACGGACGGGAGGAATCCACTGCCATAGGCGTCAGTACCGGATAAACATCCTCATGGAAAAACTTGTCCACAAAGGCACCATCTGCCTCCGAAAGCTCCTCATGCTCGCAGATGAGCTGCAGCCCCTGCTGCTTCAAGGCCGGAAGCAGAGAACGGTTGTAGGTGGAATACTGGAGATTGACCAGCTCATGGGTCTTCCCCCCGATCAGCTCCAGCTGCTGATCGGCTCTTAAGCCTGCAATATCCGTCTTTTTATATTTGGCGTGCACCATGTCCTTTAAGGATGCCACACGCACCATGAAAAACTCATCCAGGTTGGATGATGTAATACTTAAAAACTTCAGTCGCTCAAACAGCGGAATTGCCTTGTCCCTGGCCTCCCCCAGAATGCGGAAATCAAATTCCAGCCAGCTCATTTCGCGATTTACATAATTTTCCGATTTCAAATACTTCTCATCAATCTCCGGCATGGCTTACACCCTCCTTTTCTGTCTTAAGACCGGACGGATCCCAAAGATTTCCTCAAAGAACTCGCCCTTATCCACAATGGATATGGATTCCAGCGTTACATCTGCCGGGCAGTCCGTCTGAATCACAAGCTGTCCGTCCTTCACATTCAGACGGCAGTCCTTTAATTTCCCGGTATGTCCACGGTCCATGGAATTGGCCAGCCGCAGAATCGCCGTCAGCTTGGCAATGACAATAGAAAGATCCTCCGTAGACACCAGACGGTTGTCCTTGGATGGCTTTGCCGATACCTCCACTTCATTGTAACGGAACTTCTGCTGATGATACTTCACGATATTCGCTACGATCTCACGCTCCACATGGGACAGGCCAATGATCTCGGTTGCCATGATCATATTATAGGCGCATTCATCAGCCCCGCGCATGGTCACAAACTTTCCGCAGGAATGCAGGTTTGCTGCGATCTGTAAAAGCAGCCGCTCCCGCGGTCCCAGGCCATGATACTTTTTCAGGCTGTCGAAGACCTTCAGGGCCGCCTCCTCCACGTTCTGGATATGAGGCATATAACATTTGTAACGCTTTGCCATGTTTCGGGAAGCAACGATGATATCATTCTCAAAGCTGTGGTTAAAACGGATGAGTTTTTTATCCTCCGCGTATTCCGCCGCCATACCGTCTGTCATGCGGATGCCCGGCACCCAGATAAATTCTGCTTCCGTGATTTCCAGCATACGCTTATAAATAGCGGCGGCCGGGAACATCAGGCTTGCATACTCCTCGTTCACATCAAAAAAGTCTTCCGTCTGCGCGAGAGTCATGCTCTTTAAGCGCTCATAAAAACGATTAAATTCCTGGATCGTGATCTGCTCGGAACGGTTTCCCTCTGCCATTTTATAATAAAGGGAAAGGATCGGCTCACCGATGGCAATGAGATTTTTGATTTCCCGGTCTTTTAAGTACATCTTCCGGTAAGTCACCAGCTCATTGTCGATGAGCTCTGCGATCAGGTTCTGGGCACCCTGCTGGGTCAGCTTCTCATGGGCGATCAGTTCCCGGAGGCGCAGCACGCCAAGCGGCAGGTTCTGGGTGGAAACCAGTGCATCCTTGTCAAACAGGGATGCCTGCATGCTTCCAAAGCCCACATCCACGATTGCCATACCGCGCCGGATATTCTTCTGGAACTCTGCGTCCTTTGCCGCAATGGCTTTGTAGCTGATAAAACGCTGCTCCGAATTGCTGATGATCTTTACATCAATTCCGGTCCGCACCCGAAGCTGCTCTAATACGATCTGGCTGTTTCTTGCCTCCCGCATGGCGCTGGTTGCATAAGCCCGGTATTCCTTCACCTGATATTCCTTCATGATCCGTACAAAATCCTGCAGAACCTGGCACATCTCCTCCACCAGCCGGTAGCTGATCTTGCCGGTATTGTAAGTATCCTTGCCCAGCGCGATCATATGCTTCACCTGGTCCACTGAGCGGACCGTGCCCTTGTCCGTAATTTCATAAATGCCCAGCTCCAGTTCAAAGGAACCGACATCAATTGCCGCGAATGTCCGTACCATATGCTATTCCTCCTATTAAAATACTGCCTGTTCTCCCCCCGCAGTGCACGACAGCTGTCCGCATATACAGAACGGTCCGGCGAAACGCACCGCCTCGTGCCCTTTCACCGAACCGTTATGTAAACTGATAGTAACTGTGAAAGCGCAAAACTGTCACATTAATAATTGCCGAGGATTTTAAAATTCTGTGCCTCCGTACCGATGCCCCGCAGTGCATTCTGTACACCTGCATCCTGCAGATTTCCCTCAATATCCACAAAGAACCGGTATTCCCAGTTTTTCCCCGGAATCGGCCGGGATTCGATCATGATCATGTTGACATGATTGAAAATGAAGTTTCCCAGCATGTTATAGAGGGAACCGCTGGTATGCGGCAGTTCAAAGCAGAGACTGATCTTGCCGGCAGCCTTCTGATAGACCTTGCGATTTGCCAGGATCACAAAGCGGGTCGTGTTGCCCTGATTGTTCTGGATGGACGGCTTTAACAGCTCCAGTCCGTACAGCTGCCCCGCGATCTCACTGGCGATCGCTGCCTGGGACTTGTCTCCCTCCTTCACCACGCGCTTTGCGGCCACTGCCGTATTCTCCACGCTGATCTGCTTCAGACCATTGTCATTTAAAAAGATGGAACACTGCATCAATGCCTGCGGGTGGGAAAATACGGTCTTTACATCTGCCAGTCTGGCCCCCGGCACACCAAGCAATGCATGATTTACCGGAAGAAAGGTTTCTGCCACAATATAGTTGTCGTAACGGGTCAGCAGATCGTACATGTCGATGACAGCTCCCGCGGAGGAATTCTCAATCGGCATCACCGCGTAATCCGCGTTGCCCAGCTGCACCTCCTTCATGGCGTCCTCGAAGCGTGCCACATGATAGATTTCAGCATCCCTTCCAAAATACTGAATGGCTGCCGCATGGCTGTAAGCACCTTCCACGCCCTGATGCACCACGCGCACTCCCTCTACCGGCAGTCTGTCCAGCTGCTCAAAGCCCAGCTTTGCGGACCGGCCATGCTCTGCCAGGATCGAATACTGGTATTTGCGGCTGATGGACATCATCTGGGAGAACAGCTCCCGCACCGCGATCTGGTTAAAGTCACTGCCTGCCATGGCACTGACCGCCTCCAGCTTCTGCTTCTCGCGCTCTGCGTCATAGACAGCCTTTCCGGTGGCGATCTTGGTCTCTGCCACCTTGCCGCAGATATCCATGCGCTCCTCGAATAATTTTACGATCTGTTTGTCGATCACATCCAATTTATTTCTGCACTCCAGTAAATCCACTGTTTCTCTCCTTTGTCTCTGCCTCCAGCTGCTCACGCCTTTCGTAAACCGCGGCGCTCTTCCTGTTCTTTTACCAGCATTTCTCTGATCTGTGCCTCACTGTAGGCGCCTGCACGTTTCCGGTCTTCTGCCGGAAGCTCTTTGATATAAAACGGTTTTCCGAACTCAATCGTCACATGAGAAGGACGAATAAACGGAAAATGCTTCTCCAGGATCTCCGCGGTTCCGGTAATGGCCACCGGCACCACCGGGCATCCGGATTTCTCCGCGATCTTTAAGCTTCCCTCCTTAAACGGCAGAAGCTCTGCCGGATCCTTCGCCTTGCAGCGGGTCCCCTCCGGAAAGATCCATATGGAAGAACCGCCTTTTACCTTCTCGATCCCCTCCAGAATGGTCTTTAAGCCCGCCTTGATATCCTTGCGGTCCAGGAACAGACAGTTCACATTGCGCATCCAATCCCGCAAAAGCGGAATCTTTTCCATCTCTTTTTTGGCTATAAAGCCGGTCTGCCCCGGCACTACAATATAACCGGTCACGATATCAAAATAGCTTCTGTGATTTCCCACATATAAAACCGGCATGTCCGGAATGTTCTCCAGTCCTTTCACAGTCAGCGTAGAACCGGTCAGGCGGAACACCATGCGCAGCACCTGCTTTACAACCTGCAGGGCATATTCTTTCTGGCGGTTTTCATCGTTTTTCCAGACGCACTTTTCTCCGATCAGGAGCGGCAGCGCACTCACCAGGAGAAATACGATCAGCACCAGGAGAATCAAAATTACTCGTATCATCCCACACCTCATTCTTTTCGTAAGTATTCCTGTCCAGTATATAAAAAAAGAGGTGCAAAAACAAGTCATTCGCACCTCTTTTTTGGAAATTTGGATATCTGTTCAAACAATAAACCGGTGGCAAACCACAGCGGCGCAAAGTCCAGACGGATCAGACCATTCACACTGGTCTGATAACCGGTATAATCCCAGGGGCACATACCCCGGCCCTGCAAAAATGCCCCGGACAGATACTCTGCCGTGAAGATGAGTACCATATAAAGCAGGCCATGCCGGATGATCCGGTCCGCCCGGCTTAAGGGACCGTCCCCGATCCAGCGATCTGCAAAGCTGCCGATGGGCGCCAGAAGCGCACCGCAGCCATAAATCGGGAACATCAGAAGAGAGGTCCGCCCCATCAGCCGCCAGTCATGGATCAGAATGGATTCCATCGACGTAAACACAACCTCCAGGCACCAGCCTGTCATGCCGCACAGGAAAAAATGAAATAGAAATCGCCGTAATCTGTTCATACGATTAATATAACGCTCCGGCCGGCACTTTATTCATCCGTCATGCTTTGTTTTTTATTCTGCGGCCGGATTTTCTTTCATGAGGGCCAGCAGGGCATCACGCTTCTCATCCAGGTAGCTGCCCCACTCCTGCGGATCGATCCAGACACTGCTGTCTGCTCCGTTTTTGATTTTCTCCAGCTTTTCTGCCATATGGTTGTTGATGCAGTGATTTCCCAGGAAGAAATCCACATGTTCATTCCGGACCTTTTTCAGGGAGTCCAGATAGATTTCCCGCATATGGCACTGCGGGTCCCCGATCTCAGTCAGATAATCGGCTGCCAGTGTGTTAAAGCCAAAGCCGCCGTAATAACCGGCACGGACAGTGCGATTTTCCTCCGTTACATCAAAGAAGAAGGAGATGCAGCCCTCCGTGTGCCCCGGTACCAGATAAAATTTCATCTTCACACTGCCAAAGGTAAGCTCATCACCATCCCGGATCTCAACATCTGGTACAATGAGCTCATCCATAAGATCCGGGCTGTCCTGCACAAAGGACTTCTCCGGATGCTCCCGGTACATAGCCGCGTCCGGAGCTCCCATATAGATTTTGGTACCGAACATATTGCGCATGAACTGTGCAGCGCCAATGTGGTCTACATGACCATGGGAAAGAATGATCCACTTCACATCCTCCGGGTTAAATCCAGCCTTCCAGATAGAATGGATCAGCATTGCCGTGCCGCCGCAGTTTCCGGCATCGATCAAAAGCAGCCCGTCTCCGGTATCGATCAGGTGCACACAGACCCAGCTGTCACCCACATAGTAGACATTTCCAAACATATGGAATGGTTCCATATAACGCGCATTCTGCTCCGTCCAGTATTTGGACATTGGATTCTTTTTAAACTCCACCCGCCGCTCACAATAATTCTGATAATCTTCCTTCATGCTCATGGCAATACTCCTTCCGTTTTCTGATACTTTATTAATTCACGTACCTGGCGTACACGTTCCGTTAAAAAGTCCGCCCATACGGTATCATCCAGATAAGGCTGGTTTTCATGCGTATACTGTCCTGCCCGGTCCACGATCTCAATCTGGTTCGGATGGCTCGGCAGAGCAATGTCTACATGAATCTTCTTTAATTTTTCAGCATCATCAAAGAAACGCTGACGAAGATCCGGAGTCAGATATTTACTGGTGGCGTAATACTTATCGTTCATGGTATTGGCCCCAACACCGCCATGCATGGCAACTGTATACTCAGCTCCGTTTACCGGATTTTTCTCTTTCCAGAAAAAGCTGGTGCAGCCAATGGTATGGCCCGGAGTCAGCATGGTCTGAACACTGATGTTTCCCAGGGTTACCGGCTTATCGTCAGAATAAAACTCGTCCGGTTCAAAATCCTGCACGTGGGAACCGGAATCCGGGATCATGGTCTCCTCCGGGCAGCTTTTCATGAATACATAGTCCTCTTTGGACATATACATGCTTGCGCCGGTCAGCTTCTTCATCTCAGCCGCCGCACCGCAATGGTCAAAGTGCGCGTGGCTGATCAGGATCTTCTTAATATCTGTCGGTTTATATCCAAGTCTGTAGATCGAATCTACCAACAGGTAACTGCTCTCCGGGATTGCCGTATCGATCAGGATCAGTCCGTCACCTGTGTCGATCAGGTAACAGCCAACCCAGGTCTGACCTGCCACATACCAGGTATTGGGGGATACCTGGAACGGCTTAACTGCCAGTGTCCACGGCTCATGCACAAGGGTCTCTACCGGATGTGGGATTGCCGGGCTACAATGAAATGACATAATGATTCTCCTTTTTCATTCAACTTTTCTTTACAACTTCATTCAGTATATCACTTTTTTATCTGTAGAAATACTGAATATTTGATACACATCCATCTTTTTCCAGTTTTTCAAAATTTATCTGAACTGGAAGTCCAGGCTCATCCGGAAGATATAATCTGGTTCCCTTGCGGGTTGGCTTTAAGCGGTAATACTGCTCCATATATTCCGTATTCGGTTTATGGAACTCCACCTTTTCTCCATCTTTTAACATGACACCCATCAGTGCACCCGGATGATCATTCTGACCGGAACATACATGGCAGCCTCTGCTGCGGACCATATCCGTAATCTTCAAAAACTCACCCATTGTGTAGATGGATGGCATAACAGTAATATATTCCACGCCTGCATCCATATACGCCTTATACTCCAGAGCATAACGTGCAGATTCACCGTAATCAACCGGAACATAGCGGTCTTCTTCCTTCATCATACGGATAAATTTTGCAATTTCTTCGCTCTCTGTATGTACGATAGGCTCTTCATACCATGCAATATCATACTGGTATGCTTCCCGGATAAACTTCATAGCTGTCTGGGCGTCATATGCCTGATTGGAATCTACTGCCAGTTTCATATCCGGACCTACTGCCAGACGGATTTTCTCGATGCGGCGAAGATCATTTTTCATATCGCCAAGAGAGATTTTAATCTTTGTTGTATCAAATCCCTCTTCCTTGATTGCCAGAATTTCTTCTACCAGTTCCTCATCTGTTCTTAATACAGAACCGCCGCCTTTGTAAATGTCTGCGTAATTTTTTTCAGCTCCAAGCAGCTGATACATCGGAATGCCACGTTTTCTGGAAATCAGATCAAACAGGATCACTTCCATCTGAAACATTGGAACACTAAAATTATAATTAGCACGTTCCATCCAGTAGAAGATTTTTCTCCACTCCAGATTGGTTCTCGGCATCGGATCTTTCAGCATAAGCGGAAGAATGGTCTGCCATACAGCCGGCGTCACTGGCCCCTCACCGCAGTCTCCATCCTCATCGTATACTCTCAGCCACGGAGTAAATGTCCAGGTTTTCTGAACTTTACCAGTTCCATCCTTCCATACCTGCTTGCGTGGTTTCGGCTGAAAGGTATATAAAACAGCCCTGGTAAGCTTAATTTTTTCCGGGAAAGCAAAGTCCTCATTGATTTTCATGCAAATGTGCTGATCTACTTCACCGTTGATCGAATATATCATCTTTTCCATTCCTCCTGGTCAATACAGTCTTACTGGCCGTTATTTAAGTATGGCTCAGAACGAGTTTTTTCAGATAAGATCTGATGTATTCTCTATTCTGAGCCAGATAAAAACTATTATAATCGATTACTTTTCTTTTTTCTTAAGCTTTGGTGCGATGTACGGCCAGAGGACAGAAAAGATTGCGATCAAAAGTAAAATGCAGGATGCCGGTCTCTTGAAGAACATCAGCATGTCACCTCTGGAGAAGCTGACTGCCTTACGGAAGTTTGTCTCCAGGGTAGATCCAAGTACATACGCAAGAATAAACGGAGTAGATGGAATTCCTGCATAAGCCATCCAGATACCGATACCAGTAAACATCAATGCCATATAAACTGCAAAAATATTGTTTGCATTGGTGTAAACACCTGTAAATGCCAGGATCAGGATTGCCGGGTACAGATAGTGATACGGTGCTTTCAGAAGAAGCGGGAATGCTTTGATACCAAAGATCTCAACAACCAGCGCAATCACTGCTGCAAATACTGCTGCCAGGAAAATCATGAAAACGAATACCGGGTAGTTTCTCTGCATCAGAGGACCAGCCTCAATACCATGAATGGTCAGACCACCTAACAAAAGTGCCGTGGTTCCATCTCCAGGAATACCAAGTGCAATCATCGGGATGATAGC
Organism: Clostridium sp. AM33-3; assembly: GCF_003480315.1. Taxonomy (GTDB): domain Bacteria; phylum Bacillota; class Clostridia; order Lachnospirales; family Lachnospiraceae; genus Brotaphodocola. Next base: position 82,973 of record NZ_QUIV01000008.1, read on the forward strand.
ACCACCGACAGAAGCATTGTTTGCTACCTCAGGAGCAATGACACCATCTACACAACCTTCACCAAATTCCTCAGGATGTTTGGAAGAATTCTTTGCCATGGTATAAGCAACTACGTTTGAAAGTGCTGCACCCATACCAGGAAGGAATCCAATACCAAGTCCTACCAGGAAAGAACGGATGATATTGCCAATGTTTCTGGTAAGGTCAACCAGCGGAAGGGTGAATTTACCAATTTTTCCTTTGAAAGTACCTGCTGCACCAGTCTCTCCTTTTGCATAGTCGCTTAAGATCATAGCACCTGCAAAAAGACCAGTCAGAACGCATACCATGTTGAATCCGCCAGACAGATAATAGGAATTAAACGTAAATCGTGGAGTAGAAGAAATCGGAGCATAACCAATCTGGGTAATGAACAGGCCAATTGCTGCACCGATAAAACCTTTCAGCATACGCCCTTTGGACATACTGGCCACCAGGGTGATTGCCATCAGACCAAGTGCAAAATACTCCCACGGTCCCATCTTAACTGCAAATTTGGAAATAACCGGGCATGCGATCATTGCGATCAGGATGGACGGAACAGTACCCATGAAGTTTGCAACGGTACCAGCAGATAATGCTCTGGTAACTTCGCCTTTCTTTGTCATGGCATATCCATCATAACAGGTAGACAGAGAACTCGGGGTTCCCGGAATACCAAGAAGGATAGAACCAATGAAACCACCTGAGCAGCTTCCTACCCAGATTGCAATCAGCATTGCAATTGCTACGTTAGAATCCATCGCAAAGGTAAGTGGAAGGATAATGGTAATTGCCATTGCTCCAGACAGACCCGGGATCGCACCCAGGATCAGACCGATGAATCCACCGATCACCATCATAATAAGACAATAAGGGGTAAGCAGAATCCCCATTGCGCTCACAAAATCAGCCATCTTTATCCTCCTTAGAACAGTACGCCGCTCGGAAGCGGAATGCTGAATACTTTTACAAACATCAGATACATCACTGCGGTCATGGCTGCTGCAAATACAATGCGTTTCCAAACTGCGATGCCCTTGCCCTGGCTAAACATGGAGCACAGAACCAGAAGTGCTGCAAAACATGCGATCACATAGCCTAAAAACTGCATTGCAACAATGAAGCCAAGCATTACAGCAGAAATCAGACATAATCTGCCAAACTGTGGTCTGGTGTAAAATACCGGAGATGGCTTCTTTCCGTTTATCAGAAGACCAATTCCGCAAATAATCATAATACCAGCTGAGATATATGGAAACGCCTGCGGACCAATATCTCCAGCCATGGTAGATGCTGGAAGCTGAGATGTCATGAAGGCAATCAAAACACCCAAAACAACTGCAATCAGACCTGTAACACGATCTCTTGTCATAATATACTCCTTTGAAATCCATTTCGAAAAAGAGCCCCAAGCGACTCAGACCTCTTGGGGCTCCTGCATGTTACACTGGTTAAATTCTTAATTCTTATTTCATTAAAGCTGCTGCTTCACCGTATTTAGCCTGCATGTCAGCAACAATAGATGCTGCATCATCCGGGGTATTGTAGCCAGCTTCCATCTGCATCTGATGATACTGGTCGATGATGTCCTGATTTTCCAGAACAGTCTTCATGGCCTCACTGATCTTAGCAACATCGTCTGCAGACATTCCCTGAGGTCCACACAGTAAAGAAATGCTGGACAGCTCGCAGCTATCAATACCAAGCTCTTTTAAAGTCGGAACATCTGGCATAGCCTCAGACTTCTGATCACCAGTAATTGCCAGTGGCTTCATATCGCCAGCCTCAACATACTGTTTTGCATTTACGATCGGAAGGATTGCCATATCTACCATACCGCCAACCAGGTTGGTAATGGTGTCTGCGTTACCACCACAGTCAACAATGGTGAACTCGGTACCAGTTGCCTGCTGGAATAACATCTGCATGAAGTGACGGTTTCCGTTTGCCTGTACACCAGTCAGATATTTTCCTGGCTCTGCTTTCGCAGCGTCAATCAGTTCCTGAAGCGTATTTGCTTCTACATTCTTATTTACAACGATACAGTTGGTCTCAGCACCTGGAACAGTGATTGTACCAAGCATCTGGAAATCTTCATATGTATGATCGTACTGACCGGTAGCCATCATACCGCACTGACCGGTATGACCCAGATACAGGTTTAAACCATCCGGTTTTGCATTTCTTACAGTTTCCAGTGCAACGGTACCACCGCCGGTTGCATCGTTGATAACTACGAAGTTTGCACCAGTTGCATCGCTCATTCCCTTAGCGAACAATCTTGCGATCATATCGGTACCACCACCTGCAGATGCCGGTACATAAAGCTGTACAGTACCGTTCGGCCAAGTGCTCTTGGAAGCATCTCCCGCTACGGTAGAAGTGCCCTCAGCCTTTGCCTCTTCTTTGGACTCTGCCTGAGTTTCCTCTTTAGACTCTGCCTGAGTTTCTGCAGCTGCAGCAGTAGTTTCTGCCGGTGCAGCCTGTTTGCTTCCACAACCAGCCAGTGCCATTGCCATTGCGCCTGCCAGCATTACGCTTAATAACTGTTTTCTCATAACCCTTTTCTCCTTCTCACTTGTTTCAAAAAATCCACACATTTTTATCGATATGCTTGTTTTTTTTGGATGTTTTGATTATACTTTCTTTGTTACCTTAATTCAACTTATCAGTTTTTATGCTTTTTCTTAATTTGATTAAGAGTCCTATTTAAAGGAGGTTTTTATGGATTTAAAACAGATTGAAAATATGATTGCCATCGAGCAGGAACAGAGCATTTCCCGGGCTGCGGAAAAGCTGTTCCTGACCCAGTCGGCACTGAACCAGCAGCTTTTAAAGCTGGAAAAGGAGCTTGGGACGCCACTCTTTGAGCGCCGCAAGCACAGCATGATCCCGACCTTTGCCGGGCGCATTTACCTCACGACAGCTCATAAGATGGTCGATATGAAAAAAGAAACCTATAAAATCATTTCCGATATTTCCGAAGAAAATCTTGGTGAAATCACTGTAGCATATACACCAGAAACTGGTGCTTCCATGTTTTCCAAAGTTTATCCCATTTTTCACCGAAAATATCCAAATATCACATTTCATATTTATGAAGAGCGTGTAAAAAAGATGGAACAATTAGTTTTGAAAAACGAAGTGCATTTTGCCTTTATTACCTATGCAGAAGGGATAAGACATCCCGATCTGGATTACCTCGACATGGATACCGAATACATGATTCTTGGTCTTCCCATCACCCATCCACTGGCTCATCTGGCAGGGAAAAACAGCCATGAAACCCTTCCACGGCTTGACCTGACATTGCTCAAGAATGATAGCTTTATCCTTTTAAGTAAAGAAACCCGCATGCGCGACATGATCGACCAGGCCTTTACCCATGCCGGTTTCCACCCAAAAGTTCTATTTGAGTCTGTGAGCACCCATACCGTGATCAACATGTTAAAAGAACAGATTGCCCCTGCCTTTTTCCCACAATCCTATGTAGATCCTGCTGCACCGATCGCTTATTTTACCGTGAATCCAAACCAGCGCTGGTCACGCAGCGTTGCTTTCTTAAAAGGCTGCTACTTCACCCGGCCGGAAAAGTATTTCATAGCTCTGTGTACAGATTACATGCGTGGTAAATTGCAGGAACATCTTGATACAATTACACAAACTGATTCCGTGTCGAATCATAATGATAATCAATTGCATCCAGTTTCCTGCTGATCTCTGCTTTGTCCAGATCATAAACCGCGCACAGTTCGTCCAAGCTGTCATAATTGTCCCGCAATTGGGTGTTTAAAAAGCTCATCAGCATAACCGGATCTTTTGGAATTGCTGCCATAATTTTTTATTTCCTTTCTTTTTGCAAAATGTTATAATAACGTTACTGCTTGCAGATGAGAATTTGCCGAATGGAAAATTCCATATAATTCCGCACACATGCATTGCATTTTGTACAACGCATGTGCTGCAACATAATAATAGAACGAATTTGAAAAACTCACAAGTTTTTTGTGACAGGAGGCCCAAGACCCCACTATGAAAACCCCAAAAAAGAATCTCAAACGTATCCTGATGATCGCCACCGGCGGCACCATTGCTTCAAAGCGCAGTGCCGACGGCTTAAAGCCGCTTATGACCTCCGAAGAGCTGCTGGGCTTCGTGCCGCATGTAAAGGAATTCTGCGAAGTGACTGCCACGCAGGTCATCAACATCGACAGCACCAATATCCAGCCAAAGCACTGGTTGCTGATCTCTTCCACCATTGAGCGCTTCTACGATCAGTACGATGGCTTTGTGATCTGCCACGGCACCGACACTCTGGCCTACACCGCGTCCGCGCTTTCCTACCTGATCCAGAATTCCCCGAAGCCCATCGTGATCACCGGTGCGCAAAAGCCCATCGACCTGGAGATCACCGATGCAAAGACCAACCTGTCCGACAGCTTTCTCTTTGCAAGCTGCGATAAGGCGCACGGTGTCAATATTGTGTTTGACGGCAAGGTCATTGCCGGAACCCGCGGCAAAAAGGAACGCACCAAGAGCTACAACGCGTTCTCCAGCATCAACTTCCCCTATATCGCGACCATCCAGGACAGCCACATCATCTTCTATCTGGATGACAAGGATCAGGTAAGCAAGGATGTAACCTTCTACCACAAGCTGGACAGCAAGGTGACTCTGTTAAAGCTGATTCCGTCCATGAACGGCGGCATCCTGGATTACCTGTTTAAGCACTATGATGCAGTCATTATTGAGTCCTTCGGCGTAGGCGGCATCCCTTCCTACGAGGATGACAGCTTCCACCGGGCTATTGAACGCTGGATCAATGCCGGCAAGTTTGTCATCATGACCACCCAGGTCACCAACGAAGGCAGCAACATGTCTGTCTACGAGATCGGCAAAACCATCAAGAAAGAATTCGGGCTCCTGGAAGCATACGATATGACCCTGGAGGCTACCGTCACAAAGCTCATGTGGATCCTGGGACAGACCCACAGCCCGGACACCGTAAGGGAGATGCTTTACAGCACCATCAACCGGGATATCCTGTATACAACAAAGTGGAAGGCCTGACTGCCTTTCCACATAATGCCAAACCGGCTGGTACTGGAAGCTCAGCAGCAGGTTTCAGGACCAACAGGTTTTGTGATTATCACCGCTTCACATTCTGGCTCTCCGGTATCACCGGGAGCCGGCCGCGGAAGAACCGCTTTTTGAGTTCCTTCCAGCTGAAAGGAATGATCGGGTAAATATAGCTCTTGCCGGCAATTGTCTTATTGAACACAATCGCGCAGACTGCGATCACAAATCCCGTGATATACCCCCACACATCAAACACCGCCGTGAGCAGCAGCAAAATGACACGCATGAACTTAAGCGCATAGCCAAGTTCAAAGCTTGACTGGCTGTAGTTTGCAATGGTCACAAAGGCCATGTACAGCATGGTTTCCGAGTTAAACCATCCAGATTTTACCGAGTACTCTCCCAGAACAATACCGGCAATCACGCTTAAAGGTGTGGTCAGCATACTCGGAGTGTTGATGGCTGCCAGACGCAGGCCGTCAATGGCAAATTCCAGGATCAGAAGCTGAAAGATCAGCGGCACATAGGTCATATCCGAAAGCTTCGTAAACGCCAGCCACTGTGGCAGCGCATCCGCGTGCATCATGCCAAGAAGCCACGTCGGTGTAAGAAGCAGACAGAGAACGCCTGTCATCATGCGGGATAAACGTAGATAGGTTCCGGTCACCGGTGGGAAATAATAATCATCTGCCTCCTCAATGATGTCAAACACGGAGGAAGGCAGCACCATGGCCGCCGGAGAATTATCCACCAGGATCACGATATTTCCCTCCAGAATACAGGCTGCCGCCGTATCCGGACGCTCCGAAAACTTAAATTTTGGGAACGGGTTGTACCATTTATGAGGGAAGATTCCCTCTGCCAGACTCTCCTGGTTCATGGTCAACGCGTCTACCCGCAGATTCTGGATCCGGCTTCGGATATTTTTTAAGAGCTCCTCATCTACCCGTCCTTCCATATAACAAACCGCAATGTCCGTGTGGGAGCTGTTGCCTGCGCTTAAAATTTCCATGATCAGCTTCGGATCCCGAATCCGGCGGCGGATCAGTGCCGTGTTAAAAATCAGAGTCTCCACAAAGCCGTCCCTGGAACCACGCAGCACCTTATCCTTCTCCGGCTCTCCCACGCCGCGGGCCGGGTAGGTGCGGCAGTCTATCATCATACATTTGTCATAGCCGTCAATGAGCACCGCCGTAATGCCACTTAACAGCTGTACGATCATATCCTCCTCATTCGCGATCAGCCCCACCTCCCCGTAAGGCATATATTTTCCAGAAAACCCGTGGGCATCCGCCGGAAGGTCCTCCGGCTTAATGCTCCACCAGGCCTGCAAAATCTTTAAGAGGACTTCATCCTTCGTCAGCCCGTCCACAAACAACAGGCAGCCTTTTTTTCCACCTATGGAAACAACACGATAAACCACATCAAAATTCTTTTCCAGACTCAGTGTTTGCTTCAGATGTTCCAGATTAGCTTCCAGATTTTTCGAAAACTGCACGCTATGTTCGCTCCTTTCCACGTCTTTTTGCCGTTTACAGCTCATGCTTCCACTTAGTATGTGAGAATTCCCCTCACTTATGCACCGTATGTTCTCATGAAAGTTGCACAAATAACTATCTGTTTTTTGATATGAAAAAAAGTTTTTCTGTCACATTTTTTGTCTTTCTCTATAATGCAAACGAACGTCTCTGTATGGCGGACGTGTGTATACAATTTGAGCAGTTTTTCCTATCCGAAATGCACAATCTTCTTAAAATTGCACAATATTCCTTGACGCTTCCCGGAATTGATGCTATAGTGTGTTTTGTAAGAAAGACATGCGCGCCATCACTCCGGCGCCTTTTATTTTCTTAACTGGTATGGGGATACCAAGCGAAGACTGTATTGTGTAACGGTTTTTGATCGTGACCAGGAGCTGCTTTCTGTGGGGGAAAAGCGGCTCCTATTTTTTTGCGCTTTTATTCTGCTTTTCGTTCCTTCCTTGACATAAAATCTCCGAAATGTTACTATACTTACAGAAGTCATCCATAGTTATGAATAGTTATCCATTACTATAAAAGTTATCCATAGTTATGAATAGTTATCCATTTCTATAGAAAACACTTGTGATTTCATCCCAAAAATGCTACCATTAAGTATCATGCGGAGTTTTGCTCAGGCAAAGCTCCTTTTTTATGAAACCTAACGCAATACAGGGAGGAAACAACCATGGCACTGATCATTCCAGCAAACTATGATCCCCACCTCACGGTTCGGGAGACTCAGGAAGCAATCAAATACATCCGTGATACATTCCAGAAGGAATTTGGCAAAGAGATGCACTTAGAGCGTATCTCCGCACCGCTGTTTGTCACCCGGTCCAGCGGTCTGAACGATAACTTAAACGGCGTAGAGCGTCCGGTCCAGTTCGACATCGCCGCAATCCCGGGAGAGACCGTTGAGGTCGTACATTCCCTGGCAAAATGGAAACGTATGGCGCTTAAGGAATACGGCTTTGAGCCGGGTGAGGGCCTTTACACCAACATGAACGCGATCCGCCGCGACGAGGAATTAGACAATCTCCACTCCTGCTATGTAGACCAGTGGGACTGGGAGAAGGTTATCACAAAAGAAGACCGCACCATTGAGACACTGGAGTCCACCGTCCAGACCATCTTCAAGATTATCAAGCATATGGAGCATGAGGTATGGTACAAATATCCGCAGGCAGTCAAGCATCTGCCGGAGCACATCACCTTCATCACCTCCCAGGAACTGGCAGACCGCTACCCGGATAAGACTCCGAAGGAGCGCGAAAACCTTATCACCAAAGAACACGGTTGCGTATTCCTTATGAAGATCGGTGATAAGCTCACCACCGGTGAGCCGCACGACGGCCGTGCGCCTGACTACGATGACTGGCAGTTAAACGGCGATATCCTGTTCTGGTACGAGCGGCTCAACTGCGCTCTGGAAATCTCCAGTATGGGTATCCGTGTAGACGAAAAATCCTTAGAAGAGCAGTTAAAGAAGGCCGGCTGCGAGGATAGAAAGAACCTTCCGTACCATAAGATGCTGCTTAACGGAGAGCTTCCGTACACCATCGGCGGCGGTATCGGACAGTCCCGTCTCTGCATGCTGCTGTTAGACCGCGCCCATGTCGGCGAGGTACAGGCAAGCCTGTGGCCGGAGGATATGAGAAAAATCTGTAAAGAACACAAGATTGTTCTGCTGTAACCAAAAAATGAACCGGGGCAGCGCACATGCGCTTTCCCGGTTCATTTTTCATTTATTTTATGCCTCCGGCTTCTCAACCTGTACGATTGCTGCCTTCTGCATCGGGATGCGGCAGTTTTTGTTGCTGCCGAACTCTACGATCACGGTATCATCGGTCATATCGATGATTACGCCGTAGAAACCACTGCTGGTCAGTATACTGTCACCGATAGCAAGACCTGCCATCATCTCGTCTACTCTCTTTTTCTCTTTCTTCTGCGGACGATATCCCATGAAGTAGAAGATACCTCCGAAGATTACCACATATAACACAATCATAACGGTTGGGTTCATGGTAGAAGTTGCTAATAACATGTTGTCCTCCTTGCGGCTGCGCCTGCGCCTCGCTCTGGCCAGCCTTATTCGTTTTTGTTTAAAACCCCGAAATGTGAATAACTATTCCTGCGGGCCTTCCTCCATACCGGCAAGCTTCTGAGCCTTGTACTCAGCGTACCGGTGCTGTTCGATCGCGTCGCGGATCTCTTCCATCATTTTATTATAAAAATACAGATTATGCAAGACGCACAAACGCATTCCCAGCATTTCCTTTGCCTTAAACAGGTGGCGGATGTATGCCCTGGAATAGGAACGGCACGCCGGGCACTGGCAGCCTTCCTCGATCGGACGCGGGTCAAGCTCATACTTCTGGTTCAACAGATTGAGCTTGCCATGATTTGTGTAGACATGGCTGTGACGTCCGTTGCGGGACGGGTAAACACAGTCAAAGAAATCTACGCCTCGGTCTACCGCCTCCAGGATGTTTGCCGGAGTTCCAACGCCCATCAGGTAGGTCGGCTTGTTCTGCGGAAGATGCGGAACCGTCACATCGAGAATGTGATACATCTCCTCATGGGTCTCACCTACGGCGAGGCCGCCTACCGCATAGCCGTCCAGATCCATGTCCGCAATGGTCCTGGCATGCTGGATCCGGATGGAATCCACAACACCGCCCTGGTTGATACCGAACAGAAGCTGCTCTTTGTTGATGGTATCCGGCAGAGAATTTAAGCGTGCCATCTCTTTTTTGCAGCGCTCCAGCCAGCGGGTCGTGCGGTCAACAGAGTTCTGGATATAAGAAAACTCTGCATGGCTCGGCGGACACTCGTCGAAGGCCATCGCAATGGTAGATGCCAGATTGGACTGGATCTGCATGCTCTCCTCCGGTCCCATAAAAATCTTGTGTCCGTCAATATGGGAACGGAAGGTTACACCCTCTTCCTTGATCTTGCGAAGACCGGAAAGGGAAAATACCTGAAAGCCGCCGGAATCGGTTAAGATCGGCTTATCCCAGTTCATGAACTTATGAAGTCCGCCAAACTGCTTGATCAGCTTGTCACCAGTCCGCACATGCAGGTGGTAGGTGTTAGACAGCTCCACCTGCGTGCCGATCTGGCGCAGGTCATCGGTGGAAACCGCACCCTTGATGGCGGCCACCGTTCCTACATTCATGAAAACCGGAGTCTGGATGGTGCCATGCACGGTCTCAACCTCAGCGCGCTTGGCCCGTCCGTCCGTTGTGATCAGTTTATATCTCATAATTATTTCTCAGCCTTTTTCTGTTTTCTGGTAGTCAGGACATACCAGAGAGCACCGGTCACGCATACGGAAGAATAGGTTCCGCAGACGATACCAACCATAAGCGGCAGGGCGAACTCACGGATGGAGGATACGCCCAGAAGAAACAGAACAAATACCATGATGAAGGTAGTCAGAGAAGTATTGATGCTTCTGGTAAAGGTCTGGGTGATACTTAAGTTTACGATCTCTTCAAGTGTCTGCTTACTGCCTGCCTTCTTCAGTGCCAGGTTCTCTCGGATACGGTCGAAGATAACGATCGTCGCATTGATGGAGTAACCTACAATGGTCAGCATACATGCAATGAAGGTGGAGCCGACCGACCACTTTGCCAGGGAATAGAAGGTAACAACAACCATGACATCGTGTACCAGAGCCAGGATTGCGCTGGCTGCAAAGCGGATATCCTTAAAGCGGAACCAGATATACAGCAGCATCAGGACTGTTGCAATGGTCACAGCCCATACGGCATCCTTCTTCATCTCAGTGCTCACTGCGCCGGAAATGCTCTCTGCAGTAATCTTCTCAGCGTCAACGCCGAAATTCTCAACCATGGCATCCTCTAACTGCTGTCTCTGCTCTACGTCCAGAGTCTTGGTCTTGATGATAACCTCGTTGGTACCGGCAACCTTCTGGGTCTGAACGTCTGCGTCACCGGTAATCTTGGAGACAACCGGAACAACCTTTGCAGAAATATCATCCAGGCTCATATCCTCATTGAAGGTTACGTTGGTGGAGGTACCGCCGGTGAAATCCATGCCGTAGTTTAAGATGTAGCCGGTCTGGCCCTTGTGCAGAGCCATGCCTGCCCATCCTGCAACGATAACAGCAATGGAAAGGATGAAGCAGATATTCTTCTTTCCGAGGAAATTGATGATCTTTCCGTCCTTCTTGGTTCCATAGAACTTCGGAGCCTCAAAGCCTACCGCATACAGGGCATACAGCGCGCCCTTGGTGATGAACAGAGCGGTAAACATGGAAAGCACGATACCAATCGCCAGAGTACTTGCAAAGCCCTTAACGGTACCTGATCCACGGAAGTACAGGACTGCAGCAGCGATCAGGGTGGTGATGTTTCCATCCAGGATCGCAGACAGTGCCTTAGAGAAACCAGCCTTGATCGCGGATTTTACACTGTGTCCGAGACCGATTTCCTCCTTGATACGGGTGAAGATGATAACGTTCGCATCCACCGCCATACCAACAGAAAGGATGATACCGGCCACACCCGGAAGTGTCAGAGTGATATCAAATGCAGTCAGCATGATGAGTACCAGGCCAACATACAGAGCCAGAGCAATGACAGCAGCCACACCCGGGATAAGATAAACCACCATCATGAATACAGCAACAATCGCAAAGCCGATGGCACCTGCCTTTAAGCTGGTGGAGATGGCCTGCTGACCAAGCTGTGCTCCGACTACGTTGGAGCGCAGCTCCTGCAGCTCCAGGGAGAGGGAACCGATACGGATGGTTGCCGCCAGGTTCTCAGCCTCGGTATAATCGGTCATGCCATCGATCTGACACTGGCCTCCGGTAATGGCTTCACGGACCACCGGGTTAGAGTAAATCTGGTTGTCGTAAATGATGGCAATGCGCTTGCCTACGTTTGCGGAAGTTGCGTCAGCAAATGCCTTGGTTCCTTCCTCGGTGAAGGTCAGGCTTACCACATAGGATTTCTGACCGTTCTGCTCGATGATTCCCGCTTTTGCGGAAGCCACCTGGTCACCGGTTAAAATGGTCTTACCGGTCTCATCGGTAAAGATCAGGGAACCCGGCTTGCCGAGTTCTTCCAGAATTGCGTTTGCATCGGAAACACCCGGAATATCAATGTTGATCCGGTCACTTCCCTCCTGGTACACAACAGCCTCGGTACTGTAGTTCTGTACACGCTGCTGCAGCTTGTAAATGGTATCGGACATTTCTTCCGATGTCGGATTCTCATCTACTGCCTGATACGTGATGCTGACACCGCCGGCCAGGTCAAGACCCAGCTTGATATCATCCATGGTATCATAGCCGAAGAATCCGAACAGTCCTACTGCGAACAGCAGGACCAGCAGGCCCAGTAAGCCTTTTACTTTGCTGTTCTTCATCTTATTTCTCCTTTTATTCTTCGTCGGCAAGAGCCGCCTTAATCATGATCGCACACTCGATACGCTTTTTCTGCATCTCGCATCCGATCTCATAAGCATCGGTAATGGTTCCGTGGAAGTTGTAGGAATTGGCTGCACAGCCGCCGCTGCAGTAGAATCTTGCAAAGCAGTCTCTGCACTTTTCTTTTGCGTAGACGTTGCAGAGCTTGAACTCATCCCGGATATCCGTTCTCGTAATTCCGGTATCTACATTGCCCATCAGGAAATCTTCCTGACCCACAAACTGATGGCATGGATAGAAATCGCCCCACGGGGTAACTGCCAGGTACTCCGTACCTGATCCGCATCCGGAAAGACGTTTTGCCACACACGGTCCCTGATTTAAATCAATCATGAAATGGAAGAAATTGAAGCCTCTTCCCTCTTTTTTGCGCTTAATATACTCAACTGCCAGCTTGTCATACTCCTCCATGATCTTCGGAAGATCTTCCTTCCGGATCGCGTACGGCTCATCCTCCGCGCCGACTACCGGCTCGATGGACATCTGGTCAAAGCCAAGATCTGCGAAATGCTTCACATCCTCAGAGAAATCCAGATTGTTGCGGGTAAAGGTGCCGCGGACATAGTAATCCTTTCCTGCGCGGCTCTTCGCAAACTTCTGGAACTTCGGAACAGTAATCTCATAGCTGCTGCCGTGACCGTTTCTGGTAGGACGCATGTAGTCGTTGACTTCCTTACGTCCGTCCAGGCTCATGACTACATTGCTCATCTCACGGTTACAGAAGTCCATGATCTCATCGTTTAAAAGCACACCGTTGGTGGTGATGGTAAAGCGGAAACGCTTATTGTTCGGCTCCTCCAGAGAACGGCCGTACTCAACCAGCTGCTTTACCACTTCCCAGTTCATAAGCGGCTCGCCGCCGAAAAAGTCAACCTCAAGGTTGTGGCGGTTGCCGGAATTGGCTACCAGGAAATCCAGTGCCTTTTTACCTACTTCAAAGCTCATGAGAGCACGGCGTCCGTGATACTCACCCTCTTCTGCGAAGCAATACTTGCAGCCCAGGTTACAATCATGGGCAATGTGCAGGCAGAGTGCCTTCACAACGGTCTTTCTCGCTTTAAAATCTGTCACATAAGTCTGGTAAATATCCTTCGTGTACAGCTCCTCTGCGTTGATCAGCTCCTGAACCTCGTCCAGGGCCTCTTTTGCATCTTCAGCTGGGTATGTCTTGGAAAGCTCAGCCTCTGCATTCTTTCTTGCGGTTTCCGGAATCTGCACCGGGGACATCACCTCTCCGATGACTGGCTCTAACAGCGCAACCGCATCGTAAACTACATCGTCTACCACATGGACAGAGCCGCTGGCAATGTCCATGACAATATTATATCCGTTATTTTTATACTGATGAATCACTCAATTTCTCCTTTTTAAATCAAGTCCCTAACACACACATAGGCAGACGCAGATAAAAGTCCCGGTTTTTCGAAACCCTTATCCACCTCTGCCATCTTTTACCGTGTAACTATTCCAGTTTTACAGAAACTATTGTTATAATTATCTGTTTGCGTTCTCGCAGCTCTGGTTGCCAACGGTGCAGGAAGTCTTGCATGCAGACTGACAGGAAGTCTGGCACTCGCCGCATCCGCCCTTCTTCATGGACTCCTTCAGAGTTTTATTGTTTAAAGTCTTTACATGTTTCATGATATCTGCCTCCTGTATTATTCTTGCTCTCTGCCGCCCTTATCTGACCCTCAAAGGCTGCAATTGCATATTTTCGCGTTGATTATACCATATACAGGGAGCGTCCGCAAGTTAAAGTTATGAGATAGGCCGGAACTGCGAATAGCTTCTCCCCGGAATCATACCGCCGCGGTAGGAGGCCAGCTCGCTGACCGTCACCAGCTGAAACCCGCGCTTTACCAGCTCCGGGATAATCGTTTCGCTGGCATCCCCGGTGGCATCATACAAATCGTGCATCAAAATGATATCTCCGTCCTTTACCTTCTCGAGCACTGTCTGGATCGTCTGGGAGGCATCCCTGGTTTTCCAGTCCAGCGTGTCAATGCTCCAGAGAATCGCCGGCATGGAGATAGCGCCCGCGATATTCATGCCCTCCACCGTTTTTGCGCCGCCGCAGGGACGCATCAGCACCGGAGAGATGCCGCAGGCATCGGAAACCACCTGATTTGTCGCCACCAGCTGATTCGCCAGATCAGCCGGAGATACCTTGGTCATCAGCGTATGGTCAAAGGTATGGTTTGCCACCTCACAGCCCTGGGCCACCATCTGTTTTAAAACATCCGGACTCTTGATAACCTGTTTGCCCACCATAAAAAAGGTAGCCCGGCCTCCGTTATCCTGCAGACACTTTAAGATCCGCGGCGTGACCGTAGGTGAGGGACCATCATCATAGGTCAGGGCCACCATGGGTCGGTTCGGATCAATATTTCCGGCGTAAACCGCACCTCCGGTCCGCTTCACCACAGAAACCCGCACACCATCCACGCGAAGACCCACACCAACTGCTCCGGCCTCCGCACCGTCTGAAGCCCATTCTGTCCACTGGGAATCCTGCAGTACACTGTAAAGCACTTCATAGTAGGTTGCCAGATCTCCGGTCAGTTCCATGGCAATGCCCTCAAGAGGCATACTGCCGGCAGAATCTCCTGCCTCATTGCCATCCTCCTGCCAGTCCAGCCATCCGGTTCCGCTTAAGTTTACCCGGTAGCGGATGGTTCCGCTCATGCCCTCCGGCTGCCCGTTCAGTGTCGCCCGTAGTGCTGTTATGTAAGAATTAGCCGGTGCCATGCTGTAGGAATTGTCTGCAAAGAAATGGCTCCAGCCCACTCCATTCACCGCGATGCCATATATGGCTCCCATATCCGGTAGATTGTCCCGGTACTGCTCAGCCGCCGCTGCAGCCAGGCTTTCTGCCTCTGCCGCGGAGGCGCTCATGCTTTCCTGCATTGCCGCTGCCTGTACAGCTGCCCTCTCTGCCTTCCAGCTTCGTACACGTCCGGAAACCGCAGCCACCAGCACACCAGTCAGTACGCAGACTGCCAGGAGCCCCAGGAGCACGATCCGCCGTTTCCGGCGCAGCTGCTTCATTCTCCGGGCCTTTCTTGCCCGCATCTCCCGGATCTCCCGCTCCGAAAGCGGTCGCCCCGGCCTTCCGCCAGGCTGCCAGGGTGCGTTTCCGCCTGTATTTCTCACAAAATTCCTGCTCGAATTCTCTCCCCCACGTATCTGACTCATATATCTCCCATACTTTCTATAAAACGATATGTATGAAAACGACCTCCGGTATTTTCTGCATGAAAATATAGGAAGTCGTTTTCTTACATGCCCGGACCTACTGAGATTACGGTCAGGCTATATTATTTTTTACTCTTCGCTGTCGTCGATATCGAATACTTCCGGAGCCTCATCCTCCATATCCTCATCGCCGGAAAGCAGGATCTCATCATCATCCTCCAGAGCGACCTCATCCTGCGGCTCTACATCTGTGTTGAGCTTTACGGAACGGTAACGCTTCATACCGGTACCTGCCGGGATCAGCTTACCAATGATAACGTTCTCCTTCAGACCGATCAGATGGTCAACCTTGCCGTTGATAGCCGCCTCGGTCAGAACCTTGGTGGTCTCCTGGAAGGATGCTGCAGACAGGAAGGAATCGGTAGCCAGGGATGCCTTGGTAATACCAAGCATAACCTGCTTGCCCTCTGCCGGCTGCTTGCCCTCTGCGATCAGAGCCTCATTCATCTCATTGAAGTCCAGAACATCCATGGAAACGCCCGGCAGCACATCGCTGTCGCCGCTCTCCTCAATGCGGATCTTCTTTAACATCTGACGAACGATCATCTCAACGTGCTTATCGTTGATTTCTACACCCTGCAGACGGTATACACGCTGTACCTCCTGGATCATGTAATCCTGTACTGCGCGGACACCCTTGATCTTTAAGATGTCGTGCGGATTTACGCTACCTTCGGTCAGCTCATCACCGGCCTCGATCACCTGCTCGTCCTGAACCTTGATTCTGGAACCGTACGGGATCAGATAGGTCTTGGAATTGCCGGTTTCCGGATCAGTAACTACGATCTCACGTTTCTTCTTGGTATCTTTCAGGGTTACAACACCGCCAAACTCAGAGATGATCGCAAGACCCTTCGGCTTACGTGCCTCAAACAGCTCCTCTACTCGAGGAAGACCCTGTGTGATATCTCCACCTGCTACACCGCCGGTATGGAAGGTACGCATGGTCAGCTGGGTACCCGGCTCACCGATAGACTGTGCTGCGATGATGCCGACTGCCTCACCAACCTGTACCGGCTGGCCGGTTGCCATGTTGGCACCATAACATTTTGCACAGACACCGATGTGGGACTTACAGCTTAAGACAGTACGGATCTTTACAGAATCACGGCCCATTTTGTTCAGCGCCTTCATAACGGCTGCCGCACGCTTCGGAGTACACATATGGTTTGCCTTTACAACCACTTCTCCGGTCTCCGGATCGGTGATGGTCTCAGCAATGTAACGGCCGGTGATACGCTCCTCCAGGCTCTCGATGGTCTCTTTGCCATCGGTAAATGCCTTGATCTCCATGTACGGGATATCCTTGCCTTCGCAGCAGTCAACCTCACGTACGATCAGATCCTGGGATACATCTACCAGACGACGGGTAAGGTAACCGGAGTCTGCGGTACGCAGCGCGGTATCGGACATACCCTTTCGTGCACCATGAGCGGAAATGAAGTACTCCAGTACGTCAAGACCCTCACGGAAGTTGGATTTGATAGGAAGCTCGATGGTGTGACCGGTTGTATCTGCCATAAGTCCTCGCATACCTGCCAGCTGCTTGATCTGCTTATCAGATCCTCGCGCACCGGAGTCTGCCATCATGAAGATGTTGTTGTACTTATCCAGACCGCCTAACAGGTCTTTGGTCAGCTGGTCATCGGTAACCTTCCAGGTTTCAATAACCTCTTTATAACGCTCTTCCTCAGTGATAAGACCACGGCGGAAGTTCTTTGCAATACGGTCAACGGTTGCCTGAGCATCTGCCAGGAGCTGCGGCTTGGATGCCGGCACGGTCATATCCGCGATGGATACGGTCATGGCTGCTCTGGTGGAGTACTTGTAACCAATCGCCTTGATATCATCCAGGGTAACAGCAGTCTGGGTAGCGCCATGTACGTTGATGACCTTCTCCAGAATCTTCTTTAACTGTTTCTTTCCTACGTGGAAATCAACCTCAAGAAGCAGCTCGTTGCCCGGAATGCTTCTGTCTACGAAGCCCAGATCCTGCGGGATGATCTCGTTGAAGATGAAACGGCCAAGTGTGGATTCTACAATTCCGGTCATCTCGGTGCCATCCGGCATGGTCTTGGTGATTCTTACCTTGATGCGGGAATGCAGGGTCACAGCAGCGTTCTCGTATGCAAGAATTGCCTCGTTTACGCTCTTGAAGATCATGCCCTCGCCGGTTGCGCCCGGGCGCTCCTGGGTCAGATAGTAGATACCAAGTACCATATCCTGGGAAGGAACGGCTACCGGACCACCATCAGACGGCTTTAACAGGTTGTTCGGAGACAGGAGCAGGAAACGGCACTCAGCCTGTGCTTCCTGGGTCAGCGGAAGATGTACTGCCATCTGGTCTCCATCGAAGTCTGCGTTGAACGCGGTACATACCAGCGGATGCAGCTTGATCGCCTTACCTTCTACCAGGATCGGCTCGAAGGCCTGGATACCCAGTCTGTGCAGGGTAGGGGCACGGTTTAACATAACCGGATGCTCTTTGATGACATCCTCGAGTACATCCCACACCTCGGACTGCAGACGCTCTACCATCTTCTTTGCGCTCTTAATGTTGTGAGCGGTTCCGTTCTGAACAAGCTCCTTCATAACGAACGGCTTGAACAGCTCGATCGCCATCTCCTTCGGAAGACCGCACTGGTAGATCTTCAGCTCCGGTCCAACGACGATAACGGAACGTCCGGAATAGTCAACTCGCTTACCCAGCAGGTTCTGACGGAAACGTCCCTGCTTACCTTTCAGCATATCAGAAAGGGATTTCAGTGCACGGTTTCCAGGACCGGTGACCGGTCTGCCGCGGCGTCCGTTGTCGATGAGGGCATCGACTGCCTCCTGCAGCATACGCTTTTCGTTACGGACAATGATATCCGGAGCGCCAAGCTCAAGCAGGCGGGCAAGACGGTTGTTACGGTTGATGATTCTTCTGTATAAATCGTTTAAGTCGGAGGTTGCGAAACGGCCGCCGTCCAGCTGTACCATCGGACGGATATCCGGCGGGATGACCGGGATCACGGTCATGATCATCCACTCCGGCTTGTTTCCGGAATTGCGGAATGCCTCTACAACTTCCAGTCTCTTGATGATTCTTGCACGCTTCTGGCCGCTGGAATCCTTCAGCTCGCGTTTGAGCATTTCAGACTCCTTCTCCAGATCGATGCTCTGAAGAAGCTCAAGCACAGCCTCGGCACCCATTCCTACGCGGAAGTTGCCGTAGCCCCACTTTTCCACCTCTTCGCGGTACTCTTTCTCGGAGAGTACCTGCTTGTACTGCAGGCTGGTCTGACCTGCGTCCAGAACGATGTAGGACGCAAAGTACAGAACCTTCTCCAGTACTCTCGGGGAAATATCCAGGATGAGACCCATACGGCTCGGGATACCCTTAAAGTACCAGATATGAGATACAGGAGCAGCCAGCTGAATGTGGCCGATACGCTCTCTGCGGACGCTGGCCTTGGTTACCTCAACGCCGCATCGGTCGCAGATCACGCCTTTGTATCTGATTTTTTTATATTTACCACAATGACATTCCCAGTCCTTGCTCGGTCCGAAGATGCGCTCACAGAACAGACCGTCGCGCTCCGGTTTTAAAGTACGATAGTTGATGGTCTCCGGCTTTTTTACCTCGCCGTGTGACCACTCCAGAATCTTCTCCGGGGAAGCCAGGCCAATCTTAATGGCATCAAATGTCAATGGCTGATAAGTTTCATTTGTCTCAGGCATGAGCGTTACTCCCTTCTATTATTCTTCATCAAAGGAATCATCGGTGTAATCGTCAGATTCCCCTTCGAAATCATCGCTGCTGTCATCGTCACCCTCGACGCCAACCAGCTCTCCATCCTTGAACTCCTGCTGCTGATAGCCGTAGTCGCCAAAGGACTCATCACGGTTGTAGCGGCTGTCACCCTCGATGATGTGACGCAGATCGGTCTCGCCGTAATCTACGTTCTCACCGATCTCAACCTCGGTTCCGTCGTCACGCAGTACGCTTACATCCAGGCCAAGGGACTGCAGCTCTTTTAACAGTACCTTGAAGGACTCCGGAATACCCGGCTCAGGGATGTTCTCGCCCTTGATGATCGCCTCGTAGGTCTTCACACGTCCGACAACATCATCGGACTTCACGGTCAGGATCTCCTGCAGGGTGTAGGATGCACCATACGCCTCCAGAGCCCAAACCTCCATCTCACCGAAACGCTGTCCGCCGAACTGTGCCTTACCACCCAGAGGCTGCTGGGTAACAAGGGAGTATGGGCCAGTGGAACGTGCATGGATCTTATCGTCAACCAGGTGATGCAGCTTCAGGTAATGCATGTGGCCGATGGTTACCGGGCTGTCAAAGTACTCTCCGGTACGTCCGTCACGCAGTCTTACTTTACCGTCGCGCCGGAGCGGAACGCCCTTCCACAGCTCACGGTGCTCCAGATGGGAGCCTAAGTAATCCATAACTTCCGGTTTCAGGATCTCTTTGTATTTCTCTTCAAACTCCTCCCAGGAGGTGTTTACGTAATCGTTGGCAATTTCCAGGGTATCCATGATGTCTACCTCGTTCGCGCCCTCGAATACCGGGGTGGAAATGTTAAAGCCCAGTGCCTTACATGCAAGGCTTAAGTGCATCTCCAGGACCTGTCCGATGTTCATTCGGGAAGGTACGCCCAGCGGGTTCAGCACGATATCCAGCGGACGTCCGTTCGGCAGGAACGGCATATCCTCTACCGGAAGCACGCGGGAAACGACACCCTTGTTACCATGACGTCCTGCCATCTTATCACCTACAGAAATCTTACGTTTCTGAGCAATATAAATGCGGACAGTCTGGTTTACGCCAGGAGCCAGCTCATCGCCGTTCTCTCTGGTAAATACTTTTGCGTCGATAATAACGCCGTAAGCACCGTGCGGTACCTTTAAGGAGGTATCTCTTACCTCTCTTGCCTTCTCACCGAAGATGGCACGCAGCAGTCTCTCCTCTGCAGTCAGCTCAGTCTCACCCTTCGGGGTAACCTTACCAACCAGGATATCACCGGCACGGACCTCTGCACCGATACGGATGATACCTCTCTCGTCCAGGTCCTTTAACGCATCGTCGCCGACACCCGGAACGTCGCGGGTGATCTCTTCCGGTCCGAGCTTGGTATCACGGGCTTCTGCCTCATACTCCTCAATATGAACGGAGGTGTAGACATCTTCCATAACCAGTCTCTCACTTAAGAGAACCGCATCCTCGTAGTTGTAACCCTCCCAGGTCATGAATCCGATCAGCGGGTTCTTACCGAGAGCGATCTCACCGTTGCTGGTAGACGGACCGTCTGCAATGACCTCGCCTGCCTCAACATGGTCGTTCTTATAAACGAGCGGCTTCTGGTTGTAGCAGTTGGACTGGTTGCTTCGGGAGAATTTGATCAGATGGTAAACATCTTTCGCGCCGTTGTCATCTCTCTTGATGATGATCTCGTTGGAAGCGGAACGCTCAACAACACCGGCATGCTTTGCAACAACGCAGACACCAGAGTCAACCGCAGACTTGCCCTCGATACCGGTACCTACTGCAGGAGCCTCGGTTCTTAAAAGCGGAACGGCCTGACGCTGCATGTTGGATCCCATCAGAGCACGGTTTGCATCGTCGTTCTGAAGGAACGGGATCATGGAGGTTGCTACGGAGAATACCATCTTAGGAGATACGTCCATTAAGTCGATGGCTCTCTTCTGGAACTCGGAAGTCTCCTCACGGAAACGGCCGGCTACGTTATTGTGTACGAAATAGCCATTCTCGTCTAACTGGGTGTTTGCCTGTGCGACAACGAAGTTATCCTCCTCGTCTGCGGTCAGGTATACAACCTCATCGGTTACACGCGGGTTGGCCGGATCGGTTTTATCTACAACACGGTACGGAGCCTCGATGAAGCCGTACTCATTGACCTTTGCATAGGTTGCCAGAGAGTTGATCAGACCGATGTTCGGTCCCTCAGGAGTCTCGATCGGGCACATACGTCCGTAATGGGTGTAATGTACATCTCGAACCTCGAATCCGGCACGGTCACGGGACAGACCGCCAGGTCCCAGTGCAGAGAGACGTCTCTTGTGAGTCAGCTCAGACAGCGGGTTGTTCTGGTCCATGAACTGGGACAGCTGGGAGCTTCCGAAGAACTCCTTCACTGCTGCGGTGACCGGTTTGATGTTGATCAGGGACTGCGGGGTAATGCCGTCCATATCCTGGGTGGTCATACGCTCTCTTACCACACGCTCCATACGGGACAGACCGATGCGGTACTGGTTCTGTAAGAGCTCACCGACGGCACGGATACGACGGTTGCCCAGATGGTCGATATCGTCCGGGGTACCGATTCCGCCTTCCAGATGCATGTTGTAGTTGATGGAAGCAATGATGTCTTCCTTGGTAATGTGCTTCGGAATCAGCTCGGTGATATTCTTATGAACCAGCTTCTTTAACTCTTCCTGGTCATCACCAGCTTCTTCCAGAATCGTTTTTAATACCGGATAATATACTAACTCTGTAACACCGGCTTCCTTCGGATCGAAGTCTACATATGCTGCCAGGTCAACCATTAAGTTGGACAGCACCTTGTAGTTTCTCTCCTCAGTCTGGATCATGACATACGGAACTGCCGCATTCTGCAGGGTAGTTGCCAGCTCTTTGTCGATCTTGGTACCAGCCTCTGCCAGAATCTCTCCGGTTGTCTCATCCACTACATCCTCAGCCAGGATCTGGCCTTTGATGCGGTTTTTAAAGTGAAGCTTCTTATTGAATTTATATCTGCCGACTTTGGCCAGGTCATAACGGCGCGGGTCAAAGAACATGCTGTTTAACAGGCTTTCTGCACTATCAACGGATAACGGCTCGCCCGGACGGATCTTGCGGTAGAGCTCTAACAGACCATCCTGATAGCTCTCTGCAGTATCTTTGCCAAAGCTTGCCAGCAGTTTCGGTTCTTCACCGAACAGATCAATGATCTCCGCATTGGTGCCATAGCCCAGTGCACGCACCAGTACGGTTACCGGAACCTTACGGGTACGGTCTACGCGAACGTAGAAGATATCATTGGAGTCAGTCTCATACTCAAGCCATGCACCACGGTTCGGGATTACGGTACAGGTGTACAGTTCCTTACCGATCTTGTCGTGTCCGATTCCGTAGTAAATGCCCGGAGAACGGACCAGCTGGCTTACGATAACTCGTTCAGCGCCGTTGATGACGAATGAGCCGGTATCGGTCATGAGCGGAAGATCTCCCATAAAGATCTCGTGCTCGTTGATCTCTTCTTTGTCCTTATTGTAAAGTCTTACCTTTACCTTTAAAGGTGCAGCGTAAGTTGCGTCGCGTTCTTTGCATTCTTCGATGTTGTATTTGACTTCATCTTTACATAATGTAAAATCAACGAATTCGAGGCTTAAATGACCTGCGAAATCGGAGATTGGGGAGATATCTTCAAATACTTCCTTCAATCCTTCATCGAGGAACCACTGATAGGAGTCTTTCTGAATCTCAATCAGGTTTGGCATCTCAAGAACTTCTTTCTGTCTTGAGTAGCTCATTCTAACGCTCTTTCCCGATGTGACCGGGCGCATTCTGCTTTTCTCCATTGACGTTTCACCCCTGTTTTCTAATCTAATTTCTGGCGTATTTTTGGGCGCAAAAAGCCCAGAACGCCACAATAGTGCACACTCCATAATATCATACGCCTGTCAAGGTGTCAAGTTTTTCCTTGATTTTTTTTGCCGAAAATGCTATACTTTTCGTACAGGTGTGTCCTGTTACACAAAAGAACCTAATGGAGGTATTGCCCAATGCATCTTGTTTTAAACGTTTTGCTGGTAATTCTGGTGATCGCAGTCATTGCTCTTGCGGTTCTGTACTTCTTGGGAAGGAAGCTCGAAAAACGTCAGGTTGAGCAGCAACAGCTTCTGGAAATGTCCAAACAGACGGTTTCCATGCTGGTCATCGACAAAAAGAAGATGAAGATCAAAGAATCCGGTCTTCCGAAAATCGTCTATGAGCAGACTCCGAAGTACATGCGCTGGGCGAAGGTTCCGGTTGTAAAGGCGAAGGTAGGTCCGAAGGTTATGACCCTGCTGGCAGATGAGCGCGTGTTTGCATCTCTCCCGGTTAAGACCGAGGCAAAAGTAGTCGTAAGCGGTCTTTACATTACCGAGATCAAGAGCGTCCGCGGCGGAGCGATCCCGCAGGCACCGAAGAAAAAAGGTTTCTTCGCAAGATTTAAAAAAGACAATTAAATCATGAACGCCAAAAGAAGAGGTAAGCGCCAGGCGCCTGCCTCTTCTTTTTCTTTACGCTTCCCCAAGCTCCAGCTTCGCACAGCCCTTGGATGTCACATCCAGGACAATGCGGCAGTCGGATACATGGTCGTAATTGATATCGAGGGAATACTCTACCTCTACCTTCAGGTGATCATCCTCTTCCTCAAAGCCAATCCGGCTCGTAGTCATCTCCACCAGCATCTCTCCCATGGGAGTCGCATAATGGGTCTGGGTCTTTTTGTCCACCTCAAACACCATACTGGCAGATATCGGCCCGCTTTTCCTGATCTCCAGCTTATCTGGTGTCAGCTTCATGGTGTTGCGGATCGTTCCGTCCGTTCCCTCCATGACCTCATCATAGATCAGGTAATGCTTGTTATTCTTCCAGAAGTAATCACCGGCCGTGATCACCTCTACCACGCCCTCATCGTCCTCCATGGACTGGAGGCCGCTTAAGCGAATCAGTACATCTCTTGTCATAATCCTCAACTCTCTTATGGCATTTCTATCGCATTTTTAATATTCTTCGATATTGATCTTCTTCGTTTCCTTTACATCTTCCGGTAATATGGAGCTTGCGAAATCTGTAAATTTCTCCGCCAGGTCACTGACATAAAACTGATACTTCTCCCCTGCAAACGGTGCGAACGGATCGCGGCTCAGCCCATGCTCCGCAAGAAGTCCGCGAAGCTCGATCGCGGTCTCATAAGCCGGATTCACCAGAGTGACATCCTCCCCCATCAGCCGTCTCATGGTAGAGCGCAGCAGCGGATAATGTGTACAGCCAAGCACCAGGGTGTCAATATAGCGCTCCTTCAAAATGCTCAGATACCGGGAAGCGATCTCATCTGTCACCGGATCATGAAGCCACCCTTCCTCCACCAGCGGAACAAACAGCGGACAGGATTTGCCGAACACCTGAATGCCCGGCTTCATCTTTTTCATGACCTCCGTGTAAATACCGCTGCCGATGGTCGCTTCCGTTCCAATGACACCGATACGGCCGTTTCTGGTAGATTCCACAGCCGTCTTTGCCCCGGCATGGATCACACCAATGATCGGAATATCCGACTCTGCCGCCACAGTATCCAGAGTCAGAGCCGTTGCCGTGTTGCAGGCAATGACAATGGCCTTCACCTCCCTGGTCCGCAGGAAACGGATAATCTGGCGGGAATAACGCAGGACCGTATCCCGGGATTTACTTCCGTAGGGGACCCTTGCGGTATCTCCAAAATAAACGATCCGCTCATCCGGCAGCTGCCGCATGATCTCTCTTGCTACCGTCAGGCCCCCCACACCGGAATCGAATACGCCAACCGGCGCGTTTCTGTCACTCATGGCTTCCTACCTCTCAAAGGCCAGGTCAATGAGGCGGTCTACCAGCTCCGGCTTTGAAATACCGGCAGCCTCCCAGAGCATCGGGTACATGCTGATGGCAGTAAAGCCCGGCATGGTATTGATCTCATTGAAGATGACCTCTCCATCGTTGGTAACAAAGAAGTCTACGCGGGACAGGCCATAGCCGTCTACTGCGTTAAAGATCTTTGCGGCTGCCTCTCGCACGCGTTCTGCGGAATCGCCCGGAAGCTCCGGTCCGATAACAGTGCGGGACTCTGCATTATTGTATTTTGCATCGAAATCATAGAACTCTGCTGCTGCCAGGATCTCGCCGACACCGGAAGCCTTTACCGGCTTCTGGCCGCCGCCAAGGACCGCACACTCTACCTCATGTCCCACGATGGTCTCCTCCACCAGGATCTTGCGGTCATGCTTCGCAGCCTCCTTTAAGGCTTCGATCAGCTCTCTGCGGGTTTCTGCTTTGTTTACACCGCGGGAAGAGCCTGCGTTGGACGGCTTTACGAATACCGGATACTGGAAATGAGTCTCCACTGCCGCTACCGGAATATCCATATCCTTTTCCATCTCCCAGCGCATCACCGGAACATATTTTGCCTGGCGGATGCCCAGGGTATCTACGATGATCTTTGTATACAGCTTATCCATGGATACCGCGGAAGCCAGCACACCGCAGCCTACATACGGGATCTTTGCCAGCTCGAACAGGCTCTGAACGGTACCGTCCTCACCGTAAAGGCCATGGAGAACCGGAAATGCCACATCGATCCTCTCTTCTCTGGTCACGCCGTTCTCCATAATGAGAGCGCACTTTTTTGTTGCATCCGGGGAGATAACAACCTCCACGCTGCTCCCTCTCCAGGCTCCGGAACGGATATCCTTCACGCTCTCTGCCTTCACCCAGTGTCCTTCCTCGGTAATGCCGATGAGGAGCAGGTCATACTTTTCTTTATTTATCTGGTCAATCACATTGGCCGCAGACACACAGGATACTACATGCTCTGAGGATTGTCCGCCGAACAGGACTGCGATTTTCTTTTTGCTCATAATGTTCCCTCTCTTTTCCAAAATATCTGATTAATTATACCATATCTGTCAACACTTAAGAAGTGACAGGGTATACAAGAATAGATTTTTTTCCCTGCCAGAAGGAGGCTTTTTCCATGAAACAAAAATTAGTTCTTCCCCTTCTTCTCCTTTCCCTGCTGCTTTCCATGGCAAACCTGCAGAAACACCGGGAAGCACTGGCAGACCGCATCGCCCCTTCCATTCTGCGCTTCCACATTCTCGCCAACAGCGATTCCAAAACCGATCAGGCCGTAAAGCTGGAGGTACGCAGTTTTCTTTTAGACTATATCCGGGACCACCTGCCGGAAAGCGCAGACAGCAAGAACGAGGTTTCCGGCTGGCTTTTCAAAAACAAAACCAGCCTGGAGACTGCCGCCAGTCGTTTTCTTGCCGAAAAGCAAATGCCCTATAGCGCTGCGCTTTCCCTGGAACGCACCTGGTTTCCCACAAGAGTCTACGATGATCTGGTGATCCCCTGCGGCACCTACGATGCCGCCCGTCTCATCCTCGGAAAAGGAAAGGGCCACAACTGGTGGTGCGTCCTCTACCCGCGGTTCTGTTTTCTCGATGAAGCCTGCAGAGAAATTCCGGAGGAAAGCCGCAGAGAGCTTCAGGAAAAACTGAATCAGGGCGATTATCCCCTACTTAAGGATCATCGCCCTGAACTGAATATTCGTTTTTTCTTTTTCCCGGATTTTCAGCCGGTGCTGCCATCACACAGCAGCGGCTGAACTTGTTTTGGCCCAGGCTATTCTATGGACGCCAGGCCCTGAACACCCCAGTTATAGGTTTCCATGGCCAGGCGCAGCGCAGTATCTGCGCTCTCATAGGAACTCTTTGCCTGATAATAGGAAATCTCGGTGCCAATATAATCGGATTCTCCGAGAAGTCCCATCTGATACATGCGTGTATATTTGTCGTGTGTCTTCTGAGCTGCCTGATAACCGGCTCTTGCACCTTCGAATGCCTCTTTCTGTGTATATACATCGTTGTACAGGCGCTTCATCTCAATAGTCAGCTTCTGTTCGCCCTCCTCGATCACACCGAGACGGCTCTCGATACTGGCATTGCTGGTTCCCTTTGCGGAGGTACGCTGGCTGATCAGGGTGCTGTTATTGCCGATCGCCTTCTTCGTATCTTCCTCCAGATTCATCTGATCGATCTGAGTCAGATCAGTCTCCGGGATCGGAGCAAGCTCCGGGGAAGCATCCGCCGCCCATCCGGTCAGAGTACATAACGTAGGCTTTAACTGCAGCAGTCCGCCGTCTAAAGATGCCACGGAGCTTGCCGCGGAAAGCCGGTTGGTCTGGGCTGTCAGCACATCCTGATCGGTTGCCATGCCAAGGGCATGCTTGTTTACCGCGATCTCATACTGCTTTGCGTAAAGCTCCTGCAGCTTTTCCAGGGTATTGCGCTGTTTTAACAGCGAATCGTACGTGATCATCAGAGACTGCGCCGCCTTCGTGATCTGCTTTTCGCCCTTCTGAATACCGACCACCGTTTTCCGGTTGTACAGATCGGTGCTGCGCAGGCCCGATGCAACCTTGCCAAGGATGATTTCCTGCATGGTATAATTTCCGTATCCTGTCCAGTTTCCCTGATCCTTCGCCTCGTCCTTCAGATTTTTCATCTTGCCGCGCTGACTGTCCAGCTCCTGGATATTCCGGTCAATTTTTTCCTTGCTTTCCCGCAGGTTTTTCCAGATTTCCGAAATGCTGCTGTTATAGACATGCACCAGATCTGGAATCTCATCATATTCCAGCACGTTGTCCTGAAGCTTTGCCCAGGTCTCTGCATCGTAGGTGTCCTCCGGATTTCCGGTGACCGGGGCATACGCCGCAAATGCAGTGCCCGGCATTGCCGCAAGGAGCATGGTGCCTGCAAGTACTGCTGCTCCCACACGTTTCAGATATGCCTTCCGGCTGCAATTTTTTCTCATCCTGTTCACCGCCTTATGATGCATTTGCCAGGCCATTCAGTACCCACTCATAGGACTGGATTGCCTGGAGCAGGTTATACTTTGCAATCTGTGCCTGGATCACGGCAGAATCGTATGCATACTTTCTGTTCAGATAGTCCATCTTCCCGATCATGCCAAGCTGATATTGGCGTTCCGTTGTCTGCATGGTCTTTTCCTGCAGCTGAGCCTGTGCTCCCTTCAGGTCCATGGAAGCCTTCGCTGCCAGCACATTCTGATAGCTGCCGGTTACGGAAGCTCCGATGGTCTGGGTATCCTCCCGGATGGTTTTCTCCAGGGTTTCTTTCGTATCATCGCTCTTTGCGTTTTCCAGCTTCCGTTTATTTACCTTCATGGTGTAGCTGTTTTCCACCGCCTGCGCTTTATCCGCAGCAGGATTCATGGCCGCAATCCGGTCCGGATCCGGCTCCGGCAGCGTGCCGATCTCCGGCCGGTCATCATGCTTCCAGCCCAGAGCAACAAACAGCTTTTCCTGGTTGTTCTCAATGGTATTCTGATCATCCAGAATCGCCTTGTTCGCATTTCTTAAGCTTTCCTCCGCAGACAGGACATCCACATCGGTTGCCATCCCCAGAGACTGTCGGTTCTGAACGCTCTGATACGTCTCGGTCAGCAGCTCCTGATTCTTCTGATCCAGCTCCAGCTGCAGCTGATTTACATAATATGCGATCATCTGCTGCTGGGCATTGGAAGTCAGCATGGCCTCCGCGGAAGCATAATTATAATAGTAGGTCATGTAATCATCCACCGCTTCATCGGCGGATTTTCTCCAGTTATCGATCTGCATCTCACTGGTCACAATGGCCGTCATAATACTTGCATAGGAAGTATCATCCACATCCGGGTAGCTTAAGCTGGCTTCCAGATCGTCTGCCAGTTCCCGGTAGCGGTTGGCCCATTCGTCATTGCTCTCGCCGTAATCCTTACGGAATTTGCTTAAGTCAATGGCATTTTTCTGGACGGTCGCATTGTATTCGTGGATCAGATCTGCAATCTCATCGTACTCGATCTTATTGTCCTGTAATCTGGCCCACTCCTCTGCACTGCGTGAAAACTCCGGGCTGGCAGCAAACGCCGTAACCGGCGCTGCTGTCATCATCACTCCGGCCATTCCCAGAGATAATGCCTGTTTTAATCGTTTCATCTAACATCCTCCGAAGCCGTCTGGCTTATTAATCGTAATGGGGTTCCGGTTTCTTTTTCGGGCTCATAACCTCATAGTAGATCGGCAGCATTAAGAGTGCCAGCACAGTGGAAGCCACGAGACCTCCCACATCTACCAGGGCCAGACCCTGCATGCTCTTACCGCTGTCACCGTAGGCCAGCGCCATCGGGATCATGGATACAATGGTCGTTAACGTTGTCATCAGGATCGGGCGCAGACGGGTCGCACCGGCCTCGATCAGGGCGGTGTCGCGGTCCATCTCACTGCGGTACTGGTTTACGGTATCGACATACAGGATACCGTTGTTTACTACGGTTCCGACTAACATCAGGAATCCCAGCAGGGATACCATACTGATCGGGCAGTCCGCCAGGTATAAAAGTCCGAAGGAACCGATCAGGGAGAACGGAATGGTGGTCATGACCATCAGAGAGAACTTCGGTGACTCAAACTGTGCTGCCATGACTACGAAAATCAGGAAAATTGCCGTGATGATCGCGGTGCCCAGGTTTCCGAACTCCTCCTTCATGCTCTCATCCTGGGAGTTTAATCCACGGGTGATGGTCGGAGTCAGGTGCTTGCTTACTACTTCATTGTATAACTTATTCTCGATCGCATCGATCTGGCGGGCATCATCGGTCGGAACATCACCGGTGATGGTTACCTGATACTGCTTATCCTTTCTGGTAATGGTGTTCGGGCTGTCCTGGAAAACAATATCTGCCACATCTGCCAGTGCCACGGAGCCGCCTGCGTTTCCGGTCAGGACAATGCCCTTCAGCTTGTCGATGGTGTCGTACTCATCCTCCGGGTACTCGACCATAACACTGACATCATCGCCATCTACGTTTAAGGTGGTTGCTTCCTTGCCGCCCAGCATGCTGCTGACGGTGCCTGCGATCTGAAGCGGAGTGATATTCTCCGCGTTTGCCTTCACAGCATCAATGTTCAGCTTGACAACCGGCGCCGCATTCTCCAGGGTACTGTGCACCTTGGAAACCTCCGGACGTGCAAGCAGCTCTTTGGTAATCTGGTCAGATGCGCTTTTGAGCTCATCGTACTGGGTACCCTGTAAAATATACTCAATACCGCTGGTGCTGCTAGTCATCGTAGACGAGGACGCGATGTCCATGGAAATGTTTGCGCCTGCGATCTGGTTTAACAGCGGCTTCCACTCCTTGATGACCTCATTGGTCTCACGCTTTCTGTCATCCTTTAAGTAAGCAGTCAGCGTTGCGCCGGAGCTGGTCATGGCAGACATACCGCTTCCACCGGAGGTTAACATATAGGAATCCAGGTCTTCATCTGCGGTAACGATCTTCTCTACCTGCTCGTAAATCCTGTCTTCCTCCTCCAGGGTCAGACCCGGACGGGTTTCAATGCTGACAGAGATCTCACCGGTATCATCGGAAACCATCAGCTCCATGCGCAGCTGAGAAGCCATCCAGAAGGCAGCCACCAGCAATGCAACAGAAGTGAAGAGGACGGTTTTCTTTTTCTTCAGCAGCACCTTCATGATGCTGCGATAGCCATTCTGCATGGCACGGATCAAAGCACCGACCGGAGATTCCTCCTTCTCCTGCGGGCGGTAGAAGCAGTAACAAAGCGGAACGATGGTCATTGCACTGATGAGGGATGCCACCATACAGAAGATGATCGTAAAGCCTAACGGCTTGAACATCTGGCCTGTCAGGCCCTGAAGCAGAGCCAGCGGCAGGAATACAACACAGGTGGTCACGGTACTTCCGATAATGGACTGCAGCACAATGCCGCTTCCCTCCAGGGCAGCCTCCCGGTATCCCACAATGCCTTTTCCCTTGGTGGAACGGAAGCAGCTCTCCAGCACTACAATGGAGTTATCTACCATCATACCTACACCAAGTACCAGGCTCGATAAGGTAACTACGTTTAAGGAGAAGCCCATAACCTGGATCAGGATCAGGGCAACCAGGATGGAGATCGGGATGGAGGTACCAACGATCAGGGATGCCTTGATCTCACCAAAGAACAGGAAGATGATCAGCATGGAGACCACAACTGCCATCACCATGGTCTGCATAACGCTCTTTAAGGAAGAGTTGATCTCATCACTGGTATCACTTACGGTGATGATCTCCAGATTCTCATCTGCATCGGTCAGATTCTTGATGGTCTTCTTGACTGCCTTAGAAACATCCACCGCAGAAGCGCTCTGCTGCTTCTTGATACCGATGGAAATGGTATCCTCACCGTTATAACGCGCAATACTGCTGGCATCCTCTTTCGCCATCTGAACGTTTGCGACATCAGACAGGTAGATCACATTGCCATTTCCGAGATTTAACGGAATGCTCTTTAATAATTCTTCTGTGTCATACTGGGTTCCGGCACTGACGGAAAGCTTCTGGCCTCCCACAATGGTGTCACCGGCCGGATAGGTAAAGTCTGCGCTGCCGATGGCAGTAGCCACAGAAGAAAGGTTTAAATGATACTGCTCCAGCTTCTCCGGAATCAGCTGTACCTGAATGTACTCCTTCTGTCCGCCGCTGATGCTGACATCGGTAACGGTGGTGATCTTCTCAAACTCCGGAACGATCTTGTTGTTTACATAGTTGTAAAGGTCGGACTGCGCCTTGTTATTGACCGACAGGGACACGGTATCCATCTCGTCAATATTCATCTCTATGATAACCGGGGCATTGCAGTCGTCCGGGAGATCTCCCTCCAGGGCATCCATCTTCTTCTTTAAGTCATCGTATGCTTCATCGATGTCTTTGCCATAATCATACTGGATGATGACCAGAGATACGTTTTCCATGGAGCGGGACTGAATGGTATCAACACCGCTTAAGGAGCCTATCTCTTTCTCGATCTTCGTACTTACCAGATCATTTACATCCTCCGGGCTGGCTCCCGGATATACAGAATATACAATAAGTACCGGCATTTCCATGGTCGGCATCAGCTCCAGCTTTGCGCCAAGAACAGACTGAAGACCGAACACGATCAGGCACAGGATTACCATAACAACGGTAACCGGCCGCTTCAGGACTGATTTTGTTAATCCCATTGATGTTTTCCTCCTTCTGCTCTCACACTAGTTGCCGCTTGTCTCTTCGCCGGAAGCCTCTGTGCTTTCTGCATTGTCTGCGCTCTGCGCATCCGCAGAGGTCTCTGCTGATGCATCTGCTGCCTGGGTATCTGCTGCCGCATTCGGGTCTGCCTTCTGTACCTGGGAACCCTCATACAGCTCAGAGCTCCAGGTGGTGATCACTTCATCGGATGCATTGATGCCGGAAAGGATCTGTGCCTTTTTGGAATCGTATAAGCCAACCTCCACCGGAACGTAATGAACGGTTCCGTTGTCGTATGTATACACATAAGCATCGCCGCCGGAATAGTAAACTGCGTCAACCGGAATGGTCAGCACATTGTCCGCGCGGTCGGAAATAACGGAAAGCTTGGTGGTAGAACCGGTTGGGAGCGCATCGCCGTTTTCCACGGAGGCCTTTACCTTAAAGAGTCCTGTGGAATCGTCAATCATGCTGCTGACCTCGTTGATGGTGCCCTGGTAATCGGTACCATTCTTATCTACGCTGATCGGATCGCCTACATGCAGCTCGGTTACCACCTTCTCCGGAACGGAAAAGGTGATGGACTTGCTGCCCGCGCCGGAAATCACGGCCAGAAGCACCTGGGAAGCCACGTTATCGTGCACCTCAATGTTGCAGGTCTCCACCTTGCCGGAAATCGGTGCAGTCACGTTTGCAAACTCCACCTGATAATCATAGTTCAGCTTTGCGGAATCATAGGCAATTTGGGCATTCCTGGCCTGAGTCTGAGCCTGTTCAAATGCCACACTTGCGATATCACCTGCCGCGAACAGCGCCTGTTGACGTCCCAGATTGGTATTGGCATCGTTCATAGCCTGCTGCGCGGATTCCATCTGGAGTCTCGCTGCCTCAACCTGCTTGGTATCAATCTTGCAGATTGGCTGTCCCTCCTGTACCATATCGCCTGCTTTTACGAACACATCGGTGATCTCACCAGCTGCCTTCGGATAAATGTAAACCACATCAGACGGCTCTACCTTGCCCACCAGGCTGCGGTACAGTTCAATGCTTCCCATCTGCGGGTTCTCTACGTTCACCACCGGAATCAGGGTTTCCTCCTCCACCGGCTTTTTGCGCATTGCGCTGATGCCGGCCGCAACCGCAATCACCGCTACGACCACTCCTGCAATTACCACTTTCTTTTTCATAGCTGTCTCCTCTTATTTTCCACTTTTTATGATCGTGATTCTTTCATACTTATTACGAAATCAGGGCTCCATGCTTAATCACTTCCAGGGAATCCAGATAACGTTTCCGGATCTGATCCAGCTGATCCGGCTGCTCATAGTAAAAGCGCACCGCTAAAATCAGGGATGTAACACCAAGCTGCAGCACAACATCCAGTTCCTCCTCCGAACGTCTTGCAAACCGCTCCATACGGATCCGTTTTGCGAGCCACTGGGTCGTTTTTTCTTTTCCCGGGCTTCCCATGGGCGGTCTGTATCCGATTTCAAAGCCCATGGCCCTGGTATTCTCCTGGTAGGAGCAGACATTACGCACCAGCTGTACCATCTCCTTCGACTCTTCCAGCTTGCGGATCGTAAACTCAAACAGCCATTCCAGCATGTCGAAGAGATTACCGTCATTTTTGTCCAGCTCCCTTTCGCAGCATTCCTGCATCTGTCTCGCATTGTCCTCAAAAATATAGCGGACCACATCCTGCTTATCTTCAAAATAGGTGTAAAAGCTTCCGCGGGAAATATCCGCGTTCTGTATGATCTGGTTGATGGAGGCCTTCTCAAAGGGAACTCGCGCAAATTCCTTGATGGCGGCCTGCCGGATCACCTGCTTTTTCGCTTCCGGAAGACGATAAAATCGTTCCGTAGGCATGTTAAGCACCTCCTTCCCGTTTCTCTTTTGTAAAAATATTTCATTTTGTTTATTTTATGACAATCTGTCACTTTTTAGTGTGACAATGTGTCATATTATAATGACAGCCTGTCACATTGTCAAGTGTTCCGGAAATATTTTATACTTTCTTTACAGTTTTTTAACGCCTTCTGTTAGAGTTCCGTTAAGATTTTACTCTCCCGACGCATTTTCTTATTTTACTGTTACAATAGAATCGGAAATTTATTTCTGAAATGGAAAAATCAGAAGAATAACACACGGAGGATGTCCATGGACACCAGACAAATCGAATATATTCTGCAGATCGCAGAAGAAAACAACATCACCAAAGCAGCAGAAAAGCTGTTCATTACCCAGTCTGCCTTAAACCAGCAGCTGTTAAAGCTGGAACGGGAGCTTGGCACGCCTCTGTTTCAGCGCACCAAAAACAAGTGGTGCCTGACCGATGCCGGGCGCATCTATGTGGAGGGCGCCA
Source organism: Clostridium sp. AM33-3 (assembly GCF_003480315.1). Classification (GTDB taxonomy): domain Bacteria; phylum Bacillota; class Clostridia; order Lachnospirales; family Lachnospiraceae; genus Brotaphodocola. Next base: position 117,575 of record NZ_QUIV01000008.1, read on the forward strand.
GAAAAATGATGCAGATCAAAAAAGATACTTATAATCAGCTCTACGATGTTTCCCTCCTGCGCAAGGGACTTTTAAACATTGGTCTCTGCCCCGGACGCGGGCTTGATATGTTCACCGCCATCTACCCGGAGCTTCACCGCTCCATGCCAAACCTCACCATACGGCCTCTGGAAATGCGGGTAGCCCCCCAGCAGGCTGCCATTGCCGCCGGAGATCTGGATGTCGGCTTTCAGGTCCTTTCCAGATCCGACTGGCAGAAAAACCAGTATGAGGTACTTGGGAGCGAAGAACTGATCGCCATCATCCCGGCCGTCCACCCGGTGGCGCAAAAAGCTGCCCCGCCGGGAGAACCCCTGGCCACACTGGATTTAAACGAGATCCGTTACGAGCCCTTTGTACTGATGGACCGCAATTCCACGCTGCGCAGCCTCTGTGACCAGATCTTTGCCCGCAGCGGTTTTCAGCCAAACGTCCTGTTTGAAAGCAACAACACCGCCGGTATTGTATCCCTGGTAAAATCCACCATCTGCTGCGGCATTGTTCCCTGGTACTATACAAGGATCCCATCGGATGAGCTGGCCTGTTTCCGTCTGCCGGGACATCCCTCCTGGGACATTACCGTCAGCTATCCCACCACCGGCTACTTAAGCACCGGCGCCCGGGAATTCATCCGGCTCGCCAGTGAGTGGTGGAAAACGATCCAGCCGGATCAGATCTGAGCCTGATTCTCCTTTAACCATAAAGGCCCCGCCAAAGCCGCCATCTCCGGCGTGCTTTCACGGGGCCTTTGCTTCTGTTTTTCTGAATCAGCGGTTACTGGTCGATGCTCTGTTTTTTGATCTTGTACGCTTTTAATTCCTTCATGACGGTCCATACCAGGACTCCGATGGCAACAAAGAAGAATGCATCAAAGATCGGTCTTGCAAAGAATGCGCCAAAGGACTTGTACTGCATGATACCTCGTCTTAAGTAGGTTTCCAGCATCTCACCAATCAGGAAACACAGAACAAACGGAGTAGTCGGCAGGCTGAATTTATGGTACACATAGCCTACGATACCAAAGATCAGGATGGACTGTACATCAAAGATCCGGTTGTTGGTCGCATACGCGCCGACACAGCAAAGAACCAGGATCAGCGGAAGCAGGATGTGCTTCGGAACCTTTAATACCTGAACGAAGCCCTTGATACAGGTCCACTCAACCACCAGCATGATCAGGGTACACAGCATGCAGGCTGCAAAGATTCCGTATACAACATCTGCATTTTTCACGAAAAGCAGCGGACCTGCAGACAGGCCATGGATCAGAAAGCCGCCTAACATCATTGCGGTAACGCCGTCACCCGGGATACCAAGTACCAGAAGCGGGATCATAGCGCCTCCAATGGTAGCGTTGTTGGCAGACTCAGTTGCTACAACACCGTCCGGACAGCCCTTACCAAACTCCTCCGGGTGCTTGGACATGTTCTTTGCGGTTACATAAGACAGCATACCGGAAGTAGAACCGCCGATACCCGGCAGGATACCGATACCGGTACCGATCAGCGCGGAACGGAAGAAGTTCGGCAGATGATACACAAATTCCTGCCAGCTAAAGCCAAAGCCTTTTACCTTCTTGATCGGAATGGTTTCTACACGTCCGCCCTTCATGCTTTCCGCGGTAACCAGGATATCCGCGATCGCAAAGATACCGATCAGAGTCGGAAGCGTGTCAAAGCCTGCCATCAGGTTGTGTGAACCGAAGGTGAATCGCGGTGTTCCGTCAATCGGAGCCATGCCGACCAGGGTAAACATCAGGCCAAACAGACCGGCCAGCAGACCGCGGATCATGTTACCGGAAGAAAGGATCGCAACCATCGTCAGTGCGAAGAAGCAGATACCAAAGTTCTCAGCCGGAGTAAATTTCAGGGCAACATCTGCCAGAAGCGGTGCACAGAAGGTTAAAATCAGGAAAGAGAAAATGGAACCCAGAGCCGAGAACACAATACCAAGTCCCAGAGCCTTCATGGCTTCACCGCGTTTTGCCATTGGATGACCGTCAAAACAGGTCGCAATGGAAGATGCAGTACCCGGCATATTTAACAGGATTGCAGAGATCAGTCCGCCAGAAATACCTCCGATATAAACCGCTACCAGTGTATTAAGTCCCATAGATGGTGTCATACTGAAGGTAAGCGGCAGCATCAGCGCTACTGCCATGGACGCGGACAGTCCCGGGATAGAACCAAATATAATACCAATCGCAACACCGGCAATCATCATAAGGATGGAGGCCGGATGTAAAATACCGACAAACGCACTTCCTAAAAGTCCCAATGCCTGCATAATCTTTGTCCTCCTTATTATAATCGAATCGTAAAAATACCTGCCGGCAGCACAATCTTGAAGCCATAGCGGAACAGGAAAAAGACTGCCAGGGTAAACACTACATTGATCACGGCCAGACGGATGATATGCTTTACGTCACGCTCGTCATCCGGTGACAGAATCACCATCTGGAACATCAGATACAGCAGAGTCGAAATGATAAATCCGATTGGCTGAAGGATAAACACATAAATCAGAACCAAAATGACACTGGAGATCACACGCTTGTAATCACAATCCGGGATTTCCGCATGCTCCAGCTCCTTCCCATGCATTTTGAAATTTTTGATACTTAAAAATGTCAGGATTGCTGCCAGGATAAAGGTAACTGAACCAATTACCGTAGGCATGAAATCCGGTCCGATCTCCATGACTTTGGATTTCGGAAGTGCCTGGGCCAGGATGATCAGCAAAGCTCCCAGCACCATGAAAAATACGCCAACTACGATGTCTCCGTACTTTTTAAAAAACATACCTCTCATCTCCTTCTTTTTATTGAACTGCGTTTATTCTCTTTCCCGACTTCTGTCCGGTACTCGTTTCGCACCTCTTACCCGGATTATAACAACGCATGATTCAAAATGGAAATTCGCCAAACTGCGATTTTATAAAGTTTTTCTAATAGTTTAATTTGTGTTAAGAACCATGAATTTCCATATAATTTTCGTTATCAAAGCGTAAAAAATCCATATAGAAGCAAACAAAAGATGTATATTTTTCTAAATGCGTCAAAAAAAGGCTTATAAATTCAGAATTTTCTGATTTTATGAGCCTTTTGTTTTTCTTTTATCTTATCACTCTTTTTTATCTGGCCTATGCCTGTTCCGGTGCGTCTGCTGCAGGTGCTTTCGCCGCCGGTACCTCTGCTGCAGACGTTTCTGCCTCCGGTAGCTTCAGCTCTCCGCGCATGTATTTGTCCATAGCTTCTGCCACCTGCTTCGCATACGCAGTTGCCTGCACTACCGTCTTTGCACCTAATACCACATCACCGGCCGCGAAAATACCCGGATGCGTCGTCTCTCCGAAGCTGTTGGTCACAAGAAGTCCGTTTGCGGAAGCCTTCAGGCCTTCTGTCGTATTGACCAGCTTACTCTTCGGTCCCTGGCTGATCGAGATGATCACACTGTCCGCCTGTACCTGAACCGGAGTCGGATCCATTCCGGTCTGATTTCCATCCTCATCAAACAGGATCTTTTTGAACACCGGGCCATCATCGTTGATTTCCACCGGCTGCCAGCCAAATGCCAGCTCCGCGCCGTCCAGCTTTGCGTAGGCTGTCTCATGCTCGCTTGCCTGGCTGGTCAGTCCGCGGGCATACAGCGTTACATGGCGGCTTCCCTTGCGCAGAGCAGTTCTTGCCACATCCATGGCAGAATTGCCCATACCGATGATCGCCACATGATCACCCAGATCATAGGAATCCGGATTTGCCAGATAATCAATCGCAAAGTGTACATTTCCCAGAGACTCACCTTTGATTCCCAGCGTTTTCGGTCTCCATACACCGGTTCCGATGAAAATACTCTGGTAACCGTCCCGGAACAGGTCCTTGATCTCCAGCGCGCCGCCGATGGTGGTGTTTGGGCGGATCTTAATACCGATCTCGCGCAGTTTGTTCTTATACCGCTCCAGAATAGACTTCGGCAGACGGAACGCCGGAATACCGTACTGCAGCACACCGCCGATCTTATCCCTGGAATCAAAGATCGTCACGCCATAGCCCTTCTTCGCCAGCAGAATGGCGATGGTAATACCTGCAGGGCCAGCACCGATCACAGCAACCTTCTTGCCATTCTTCGGCTGGCACGGAATCTGCATTTTATCAAAATAAGTATCGGAAACATAATTCTCAATGCTGCTGATATGCACCGGCTCCCCCTTGCGGCCCAGCACGCAATGCCCCTCACACTGGTTCTCATGGTTGCAGACCAGGGAACAGATCATGGACATGGGATTGTTCTCAAACAGCATCTCCCCCGCCTCATTTAAGTTTCCTTCTTTAAATGCCTTGATCATCATAGGGATCGGGGTATGGATCGGACAACCCTGCATACACATCGGTTTCTTGCAATTCAGACAACGGTTTGCTTCATTAATTACATGTACTGCCATAGCTTACTCTCCCTTTTGTTCCGGCCGCCTCTCAGACAGGTCGGTTTTCTTGTTTTCATTTCACTTTTTCTCAACTACGGCTTTATTTTACACCTGTTGTATTCTGTATACAAGTTAAGTTAAAAAGCAAACAAGTATTTTTAAATTTCGTACAATGTGCAGATTCCCTATGCCGGGGATGCACGAAAAAATGGCTTAAATCCGTGGGATTCAAGCCATTTTATAAGGTTCTGATATAACGTGTGAGGTTGTTAATTAACGAACTTACTTTAAATACTTATCAAAGAATGCAATCTGCAATTCCTTCGTGGCATCCTGGAAAAACTCTCTCGTTCCATGACCTGCGCCCGGAATCACATAGTAATCCACCTTATCTTCCATACCGGCAGCCACAATCTTCTGATAAAGCGTCTCGCTGCTGATCTCTACCGGAACAAGTGGGTCATTATCGCCATGAAGGATCTGGATCGGGCACATATCCGGATTTACCATATTGACCGGACTTGCTTTCGCACCGCGTTCCTTCATCGTTGCCGGATCTCCTCCCAGCAGACATCCTCCATGGGTTTCCTCAACACTGTGCCAGCGTGCAGACGGATTTGAAAACTGCTTTTCTTCATTTTCCATCAACGCCTTGATATCAACCGGTCCGAACATATCGCAGCATGCCTGAACCTTAGAGGAATAGCTGCTCCATTCCTCACTGTCAAAACCATCCTGATTCATGGCAGCAGCTGCTGACAGATGTGCACCTGCCGAACGGCCAAAGATACCGATCTTCTCCGGATTGATCTCGAACTCCGCTGCATGAGCACGCAGAAAACGGATTGCCGTTTTCACATCGATCAGCTGATCCGGATAATGTCCCTGGGCACTGCTGCGGTAATAGATCGAAGCAACCACATATCCGGCATTTGCAAATTCTGTCATCTCTCCCAGCATCATATTCTTGTCTGTGCCTTTCCAGCCGCCGCCAGGTATCCAGACCAGTGCCGGCTTCGGACTGTGATCCTCCTTCGGATCATCCTCCCCCATCGCAGCACGCATCTCACTGTTTCCGTTCTGGAGCAGAACCGAAAGCTTCAGTTCCAGCGGATCACCGTTTAGATCTTTTACCGTGGAATACACTACATTATCGACAAGAGTCAGTGTTTTTTTCTTTGTTCCCGGATTAAATATTGTTTTCATGACTTTTATCTCCTTATTTCCCTCTCCTAACCGTAGATCGGGAAGAAAATATTAATTCCGATGATCAGTGCGATCAAGGTAAGAATCAGAAGCGGTAAGGTAAACTTAAGCGTCTTCAGCGGATTTTGATTACCGATACCAAATGCCATCATCGTGCCGGAGCAGCCGGTCGGCATTACAAATGCCAGCCATGCAGATACGCAGCAGCAAAGCACGACTGCTTTCACATTCATGCCGCCTGCAAGCGCGGTAGAAGCTGCGATCGGGCTCATCAGCGCCATAGTACCCATGTTGGACATAAAGTTGGTCATCAGTGCACATGCAACACAGAAGACAATACTTACAAACAGTCCGCTCGGATGACCACCCAGGATATTTAAAACCGTCTGGCCGATCAGTTCGCCGACACCGGTCTTGGAAAGTGCGGTCGAAACTACACTCATTCCTGCCACCATCCATACCATATCACAGGTAAGGGTCTTCATCACTTCCGGAATCTCCAGAACCTTAAACACGATCAGAACCAGAAGGCCTGCTGCCGGAATCACGTTGGTAATATCACTTCCAAGCTGCTTGGTAAACATAAAGCCCAGCATGATTGCTGCAAATACACCAAAAATAAAATATTCATCTTTTCTGGAGATCGGCGCTGCATCCTTAACATCTTTCACCTGGGACTTATCAATCGTTCCGTTCGGAATCAGCTTATAGAAGATCAGGCAATAAATGACGCCCACGATCAGCGGAAGGATTCAAGCCTTGCAGAAATCAGCAATTCCCAGATAATCCTCCGGACCAACAAGTCCCTGATAGTAAGAAGTGATCGTGCCTGGCATCGTAGCACCCATGCCGATCGGGAATTTGGAAGTTGCCAGACAGTTTACCGTTGCAACTAAAAACAGCAGTCTGGACGGGGAATACTCACTGTCATCATCAAAGGTCTGGATAAACAGAAGCATAACAGAAATACATGCGACCTGTCCCATCAGCTGAGATAAAAGGATTGTCATGCCACATAAACCAAGAATCAGCATAGCTCCGCTTTTTCCCTGAAGCTTGCCCATCACACCTCTGAGACGGTGGATCAGGCTTGTCTTGCCAAGGGCAGTCGCAACTACGATCATTGGTGCGATCATCAATGTGGTACTGCTGGAAAGGCCGGAAAAGGCCGTCTTTAAATCTAATACTCCGGTAAATACAAACAGGACACAGCAGATCATTCCTGTGACACCATATGGAAGCACATGGGTCAGGAGCATTACTACCATAAATACCAGGATACATAATGCCATTATCATCTGTACATTCATCTCAATTTCTCCCTCATTACATTTTTTGATAAAAAAGCCTGGACTTCCGGTACTGTTCATGATAATCGGCCTACCAGCACACACCTGAAGCTTTTCTATCTTTCTTGTTTATGGTGAAATTGTATCATTTTGCCATAGAATGTACAATCCATGTTTCGCTATATATACTATTACAAAAAACTATATATCATTGATATTCTTCAACAGATATATTATACTCATTCTATAGGATATCCATAAAAGGAGGATTCTCCGGTGCAGATCAAAAATATGTCTTACATCATAGCGCTAGCAGAAGCCGGCACCCTTTCCGCTGCCGGAAAACAACTTGGCATCTCTCAGCCAACTCTAAGTGTTTTTCTGTCCAATCTTGAACAGGAACTGGGCATCGACCTTTTCCTTCGCGATAAAAAAAAGCTGATCCCGACTCCGGCAGGACGGATTTATCTGGAAGCAGCCAGACGCATTCTTGCCACACAGGAGCAGACGCTTCAGTCCATCCGTCAGCTCACGACTGCTCCGCCCATAGAGATTCGTATCGGTGTCACCCCACTGCGAGGTTCTGAGGTGGCCTCCAAGATCTTCGCCCGTTTCTCTGCAAGGTACCCGAATATCCGTCTGCGGCTTCAGGAGGGCTACATGCAGGAACTGCGCAATATGGTACAAAATGGAATGGCTTCCTGCTCTCTCGGCACCTGCTTTGACACGGAATCGGCAGATTTTGACTATATCACCCTCTTTCGGGAAGAGGTCATTGTCGCTGTCCCGGCCTTCCATCCGCTGGCGCACCGCCCCAAAAACACCTCCATGGAATTCCCGCAGGTTTCACCAGAGGAGCTGTCCGACTCTCCCTTTATCCTTATGAGTCCGGGCAGTACCATCCGGACCATCTCGGACTATATATTCCATCAGGCCGGTTTTTCTCCTACCGTGGTATTTGAAAGCGGTAACAACCTTGTCATACGCAACATGGTCCGAAATGGCTCCGGCATTGGTTTTCAACCACGTTCTACCGCACTCATGGATGATCCGGATATCGCCTACCTCTCCCTTTCCCCGCGTTACTATCTAAATCTGTGCGTAGTGACAAAAAAAGGAACGGTATTATCAGAAAGTGAACGGTATTTTATCTACCTGATGATACAAAATGACTTTCATGTTCCCTACTATACTCCGGATTTTAACGAAGCCGCCCGAAATATCTGGGATGAATTTCACACAGAAGGAGGTTCCTTATGACCTTTCAGACACTGGATTATATCATTGCGATTGCCGAAGAAAAATCCATCTCAAAGGCTGCAGACCGTCTGCTCCTCTCTCAGCCTGCGCTGAGCCGACAGTTGAAACGGGTCGAAGAAAGCCTCGACACAAAGCTCTTTGCACGTGAACAAAACGAAATGCACCTGACTGATGCCGGAAAAATATATGTAAACGGTGCTCGCTCCATCCAGAACATTTATGAGCACGCACTGAATGATATCCGAAAGCTCTCCCAGTCCGGCAGACATCAGATCACCTTTATCTACAATAATATCCTGCTGCCGGATTTTTCCACAGAGATTCTGCCGGATTTCCGCAAGCTGCACCCGGATATTGTACTCAGCACCATCAACGGAAACGCATCTGCTGCAAAGGATTATCTCTCCAACGGCATGGCCGATCTTGCTGTCGTTGCGACTGGGGAAGCCGGTCACAGTATGCTGGAATTTCTTCCTCTGCGCGAAGAAGAGTTGATGCTTGCCATTCCGGAAAACCATTCGGTTATTCCTGATTTTGAACAACATGGTGCTGATTTATCCATGCTTTCCGGAGAATCCTTTATCCTGAACCAGCACAACAGCTTCTTTCACAGCCTTGAACAAAACATTCTGGCCGGGCTTTCTTTTCTGCCAGACATTCTGTGCGAGATCAGTGATATCAACGCATCCGGAAACATGGTTGCAAACGGAAAAGGCATTGCCTTTCTCCCGCGTTCTGCGGGTGGGCAGCTCCATGGCTGCAGGCTCTTTTCTCTCAAGCCACAGGTCACCTTTCAAATTGCCATTGCTTATCCCAAAAGCAATGCTTTAACAAGGCCGGTACGTGATCTGATCCTGCTGCTTTTAAAGCAGGCCGAGAGCCGGCAAACAGCATAAACCTGCTTATCTGTATAACGAAAAAGCGGGCCGTGTTTCCTTTCGGAAACACGGCCCGCTTTTTCGTATTTATTGCTTTACACGAACAATTTTCAATCTCAGAAATTACTGCTCAAGGCTATCAGCGATCTCTTTAATGGTGTTGTAGATCTGCTCATCGTTCTTAGCAGAATCCTCTGCGTTTAAGTAGTACGGCATCATATCTACGTTAGCAACACCCTCAGCTGCAGACGGATCTGCAAGAACTTTCTGAACAAGATCCTCATAGTAAGCGATCACATCATCAGAGGTATCTGCCGGGAAGTAGAAGGAGAAGTCGCAGTCCGGATATACCAGATCTACACCCTGCTCTTTCAGAGTCGGGATATCTTTGATGAGATCATATCTTTCCTCGGTCGGAGCGCCAATGCAGTTGAACTGTCCGGACTCAAGGTAATCCTTACAGTTGATGTATGCACCCGGCATTAAGTCTACCTGACCAGACAGCATAGCTGCGATCTTATCGGAGTTAGAACCTACGTCAACCAGATCCAGATCGATATCTGCTGCTTTCTCAAAAGCAAGCAGCTCATAGTAGGTGTAAGCACCAACCTCGGTACAAGCCTTTAACTGTCCCGGTGCTGCCTTAGCTGCCTCGATGAATGCGTTCAGATCTGCATATTTCTCAGCGCTTACATATAACTGCTGTGCCGGATCCTTTGCGAAGGTCGGGCCCAGTTTGAATGCGGTATAGTTGTAATCAGTAACGCCTGCGATGTTAGCAACGTTTACAAGGTTGTGGCCATACAGGAAGGTATGTCCGTCAGCAGCTGCTGCCAGAACCTGGTTTGCTGCTACAGAACCTGCTGCACCGCTTGCATTAACAACGATGAAATCATGACCGGTCAGCTCTTTTGCATACTGAGCAAATACACGAGCAGAAAGGTCAGTGTTTCCGCCTGCACCTGCCGGAACTACGATAGAAACAGTGGTGCTCGGCTCCCATGCAGAACCGCTCTCAGCTGCTGCCTCTGCCTTGGTCTCGCCGTCTGCTGCTGCCTCAGTCTTGTCTGCTGCCGGAGCTGCAGTGGTCTCTGCCGGCTTGCTGCCGCCACATGCTGCGAGGCTTAATACCATGGTGCCTGCCATTGCTGCTGCAAAAAGTTTTTTCTTCATAATAATACGTTCTCCTTCTTTCCGGGTGTTTGCCACCCTGTTTTTCCCTTATATATATCCCCGTCCGCTCCGGACGGGGCATATACCATATTAATATAGAGGTAAAAGATTGTAAAGTTCAGATCTCTTTATGCTGCCTGTTTTTTCGCTTTGTAAGCCTTTAACTCCTTGGTTACGGTCCATACCAGAACACCGATTGCGATAAAGAAGAATACATCGAAGATCGGTCTTGCAAAGAATGCACCAAAGGACTTGTACTGCATGATACCACGTCTTAAGTAGGTCTCCAGCATCTCACCGATCAGGAAGCACAGTACGAACGGAGTCGTCGGCAGGCTGAACTTGTGATAAATATAACCTACCAGACCAAAGATCAGGATGGACTGTACATCGAAGATACGGTTGTTGGTTGCGTATGCACCGACACAGCACAGAACCAGGATCAGCGGAAGCAGGATGTGCTTCGGCACCTTCAGTACCTGTACAAAGCCCTTGATACAGGTCCACTCAACCACCAGCATGATCAGGGTACATACGATACATGCAGCGAAGATTCCGTATACAACATCACCATTCTTAACGAACAGCAGCGGACCAGCAGACAGACCGTGGATCAGGAAACCACCTAACATCATAGCAGTAACACCATCACCCGGGATACCAAGTACCAGAAGCGGGATCATTGCACCACCGATGGTTGCGTTATTTGCAGACTCGGTTGCTACGATACCTTCCGGATTACCCTTACCAAACTCCTCCGGATGCTTGGACATATTCTTAGCAGTTACGTAAGACAGCATACCGGAAGTAGAACCACCGATACCCGGAAGGATACCGATACCGGTACCGATTAAGGAAGAACGAAGGAAGTTCGGCAGCCAGGAAATGAACTCCTGCATGGTAAAGCCAAAGCCCTTTACTTTTTTAATCGGAATGGTATCAAGCTTGCCGCCCTTCATGCTCTCTGCGGTACACAGGATATCTGCGATCGCGAAGATACCGATCAGGGTCGGAAGAGTATCAAATCCTGCCATCAGGCTGGCATTGCCGAAGGTGAAACGCGGAGTACCATCGATCGGAGCCATACCGATTAAGGTGAACATCAGGCCGAACAGACCAGCCAGAAGACCGCGGATCATGTTACCGGAGGAGAGGATTGCTACCATCGTCAGAGCGAAGAAGCAGATACCGAAGTTCTCAGCCGGAGTAAATTTCAGTGCAACATCTGCAAGCAGCGGTGCACAGAAGGTCAGGATGAGGAAAGAGAAAATGGAACCCATTGCGGAGAATACGATACCTACGCCAAGGGCTTTCATAGCCTCACCGTTTTTTGCCATCGGGTGTCCATCGAAGCAGGTTGCGATGGAAGATGCGGTACCAGGCATATTCAGCAGGATTGCGGAGATCAGACCACCGGAAATACCACCAATATAAACTGCTACCAAGGTGTTCATACCCAGGGAAGGGGTCATGCTGAAGGTCAACGGCAGCATCAGTGCTACTGCCATGGAAGCTGACAGTCCCGGGATGGAACCGAAAATAATACCAATTGCTACGCCAGCGATCATCAGAAGGATGGACGCCGGATTTAAAATACTTGCGAATGCACTACCTAAAAGTCCTAATGCCTGCATATTCTTACGTCCTCCTTATAAAGTAATGGTAAAGATACCAGCCGGCAGCACGATCTTGAATCCATAACGGAACAAGAAGAATACCACCATAGTGAAAATGATGTCGATCACTGCCAGAATGATAATGTGCTTTTTGTCACGCTCATCATCCGGAGACAGAACCAGCATCTGCAGAAGTAAAAATACCAGGGTAGAAATGATAAATCCTACCGGCTGCAGCGCAAATACATAGATCAGGACCAGAATGATACTGGAAATCACGCGCTTATAATCGCATTCCGGGATTTCCGCTCCCTCCAGTTCCTTTGCGTGCATCTTGAAGTTTTTAATGCTTAAAAATGTGAGGATTGCTGCCAGGATAAAGGTAACAACACCAATTACCATCGGCATGAAATCCGGTCCAATCTCCATAACCTTGGATTTCGGAAGCATCTGTGCCATTGCGATAAGGCATGCGGATAATACCATGAAAAACACACCTACAACAATGTCCCCATACTTTTTGAAGAACATACCCTTCATCTCCTTTTCTTTTTGTTTATAGCCTACCGCCAAACCCTTTCGGGATTGAGCCAAATTGGTGACTGGCACTGCCTGCATGAGACAGTGTCAGAAATTTCAATCCCGATTCGGGATTTTTTTACCGTACCAGTGCCGGTTTTTTGGAATCGAACTTCCAGTTCGGGATTAAATACTGCATAGCCATTGCGTCATCACGGTCGTGAGTCGGCAGGGAGTTATACAGCTTGTTTGCCTCCATGACGCGGTCCATATTGATGGTAACGCCAAGGCCCGACTTCTTCGGAACCTGCAGATATCCGTCTACGATCTGCGGAGTATCGTTCAAGAGGTTCTGACCATCCTGCCAGATCCAGTGAGTATCCAGCGCAGTCGGGTTGCCCGGTGCTGCTGCTGCTACATGAGCGAATGCAGTCAGAGTGATATCGAAGTGGTTGTTGGAGTGGCTGCCCCAGGTCAGGCCCCAGTCATTTAAGATCTGAGCCATACGGACGCTTCCTCCGAATCCCCAGAAGTGCGGATCTGCAAGCACGATGTCCACAGACTTCAGTGCTGCTGCATGATAGAACTGTCTCCAGTCGGTTGCGATCATGTTGGTAGCTACCGGCAGGTTTACCTTGTTCTTGAACTCAGCCATGATCTCACGGCTGCTGAATCCGGACTCCGGACCACACGGATCCTCGATGTATGTAAGAACGCCTTCCATCGGCTTGCACAGCTCAATGGCCTCTGCCAGGCTCCATGCGCCGTTCGGGTCAATGTTGATACGTCCGTTCGGGAATGCTTTTTTCAGTGCGCGGATTGCTTCCATCTCCTCAGAGCCCTTCAGCACGCCGCCTTTTAACTTGAAGTTGCGGAAGCCGTACTTCTCATGAAGAACCTGAGCCTGCTCCACGATACGCTCCGGTGTCAGCATTTCCTGACGACGAAGCTTGAACCACGGGTCAGAGCTGTCGCTCTCATCTAAGTAGTTCAACTCTTTTGCTTTGTTCTTGTCGCTGACATAGAACAGATAACCAAGAGTCTCAACCTGGTCTCTCTGCTTGCCGTCGCCTAACAGCTCGCACATCGGCAGGTCTAAGTACTGGCCAAGTAAGTCAAGCAGTGCACACTCAATCGCCCACTCTGCTTTTACTACGAATTTCAGCTTACTGATATCCAGGCTCTGGATACCCTCGCCATCATCCTCTTTTGCTCTCCTGGAAGCTTTGTGGATGCTGTCCAGAATAGAACGGTACTTGCCGACCTGCTGACCAACTACTAACGGAATGCAGCTCTTTAATGCTTCGCAGGTATAGTCGCCGCCGTGGATCTCACCGATACCGGTGTGGCCTGCACTGTCCTTTAAGATAACCAGATTTCTGGTAAAGTACGGTGCGTGGCAGCCGCTTAAGGTCATGAGCATGCTGTCATAGCCTGCTACCGGAATTACCTGCATCTCAGTTACTGTAGGGGTACCTTTGTTCATATTTTCCTCCTCTTGCCGGAGCTTAACATTTTTCTGTCATCCGTTTCTCTGTTTCATACAAATTTTTAACGCAGGATGTAAAAAAAAAAGCTCCCATGCAATTTTTCTTTGTTCATTGTTATACTCTAATGATAAAAGTTTCTGAGGAATCTGTCCAATATTTATAAATGATTGCTGTGATTATTTTTCCTAATAGTAGCTCTCAAAAAATCTTACTGAACGCGCAATTGAGATTGTATCTCAATTAATACGCTAAGTAAAATTAATAATTCTTTGAATGCCCTTACAAATATTAAGTTGTCAATCCAGGGACTCTGCTTTTGTCACGCACCGTCTGCCATCCTCTGTTGATGGCCTTATTGTTTTTATTATAAAAGAATTATTATGGGATTTCAATGGGATTTTCGCTGAAATATCAGAGAAATAAAAGAAAAAGCCCTGCGTTTGCAGAGCTTTTCATGACATGAAACATCAATTCCGTTCAACCGGTGTCACTACATTTCCTTTTTCATCAAACTGAAGGGGCTGCGGCTCATCTACCGCTTCCACTCCCGGGTACTTTCCGTTCTTTACATCTTCATAATAAGATTCGGAAAGCATGATCTCGCCGATGTGAAGGCTGTTTGGAATACGCACCATCCGCACGTGCTCGCGGTCGATCTTATTGCAGGTGCGGATGCAGATTTGCATAGCCTCCTTATCATTTGCGACAATACATGGAATGCGTGCCGATGCAAGCACCGTGCTGGTAATGCAGTTGGGGTACATTTTTTCTACATCCATCTCGTCAAAAATCTTGCGGGTGATGGCCGAGGCCAGACCACAGCCCAACGCGTTTCCGTGTGATTCCTCACTTAAGTTTAAGAAACAGGTTCGCTGTACCTTGATTCCTCCCGTCGCATACGGGGTAGAGAAGGTTCCCGTGATATTCGGATCCACGCCGGTGCCGCTATAGTTCTTGCCGACCTCATCCACGACCAGTACATCGGTTTCATTCACCAGAAGCTTTGGCATGTTGCCAAACGCGAATTTCAAAAGCTCCGGCTCCCTTGTCAGAATATCCTTTGCCAGGATTGCTTCAATCCTACAAGTTTCATCGTAAGCATTTTCAATACACGGAATCGCAAACAGGATTTTCGCTTTCTCCAGAACTACCTTCGCCATAGTCGGAATATTTTTCGCAATCACATCCATGCCGTCAGAATGTACCAGGGACGCGCCCTTCTGTTTGCCAAGTCCTACCGTCATCATCTTGCAGGGGCCGCTCTCGTAAGGTCCGCGGAACGCGTTGTGTGGTTTTAAACGGCAGGAAAGAATAATACCATCTGCCTCATAGGCATTCTTATCGAGATATACCGTCTTGCCACGCTCGGAAACGCCAAGCTCCACCACCTCCATGGAAGATTTGATCGGGCATCCCATGCTTTCCGGAGTAATGTTATAGCCCGCCAGAATCTCAAGCTGTCCCTCCGCGGTTGCGCCACCGTGGCTGCCCATGGCCGGTACGATAAACGGATACGCGCCTCTGGATTTCACAAAATCCACCACAGCTTTTGTGATGATATCCACATTGCGGATACCGCGACTGCCAGCCGTAATGGCAATCTCCATGCCCGGTTTGATGAGGGATGCAAACTGCTCCTGTCCCATCTGCTCATTCACCACAGCCGGAATATCCTCCGGTCTAATAACATCACGTGGGAAGGTCTGCCTTGCGTGAAACATGTTCGGGATCGGAATATCCCGCAATAACTCTGAAACCTTGCCGCCTTCTACGATATTCATAAATGCCTCCTGATTTTCTACTTTTATGTCTTACACTCAATATATGGTAAGGGAACGGTGACTCTTTTGAGTTCCGTTCCCTACATTGTAGCATGTTTCCAAGCATCACACAGTAAACAGCCTGCGTTTTTATCATGCAGTTTTCTTCTGCAAATATCCCTTTACCTGTTTATAACCAGTCCAGATTACCATTGCAATTGCGGCCAGCATAAATACTGCTGCAATCGGGGATTTGAAAAATGCAAAGAAGTTATTGTCTGTATACATTAAACCACGAATCAGATTCTCTTCCACTACCGTTCCCAGTACAAAGCCAAGGATCATCGGTGCCTGCGGGAATTTATGACGCATCATGAAATAACCGATCACGCCAAACAGTAAGGAAGTCCATACATCAAACATATTATGGTTTGTTCCGTAAGTACCAACAATACACAGAATCAGCACTGCCGGGAGCAGAATGTATTTCGGTACTGCAAGTACCTTTACAAATAAACGGATACCGCCAAACTCTACGACTAACATTACAATCGTTGCAATCAGGAATGCTGCAAAGATTCCATATACCAGAGTCCCACTGTTTTTAAACAGAAGCGGTCCCGGTGCGATTCCGTGGAGGGTTAAGCCTCCAAGAATCATTGCTGTAACAGTATCTCCCGGAATACCAAGAGTAAGAAGCGGAATCAGCGCACCACCGATGGATGAGTTGTTTGATGTCTCGGTTGCAATGACTCCATCAATGATACCGGTACCGAATTTCTCCGGATATTTACTCTGCTGTTTTGCAACGCTGTATGCAACAATGTTAGAAGTTGCTCCGCCGATACCAGGGAGAATACCAATACCGATACCAATCAACGCAGAACGGATAAAGTTTACAAACTGCTCTTTAAATTCTTTTAAGGTAATTCCAAAACCTTTTACCTTGCAATTCATAACCGTTGCCTTATTGGCAGAAATACCATCAGCTCCAACTTTTAAGATCTCAGCTACCGCAAACAGACCAATCATAACCGGAAGCTGCTGGAAACCATTTTCCAGGCTCTGAATACCAAAGGTGAAACGCTCTGCTCCACCGATGGAAGCAATACCAAACAGTGAAAACGTCACTCCGGCAATACCACTCATCAATCCCTTTAAGAGGTTATCGCCTACCATTGCACCAATCATGGTCAATGCAAACAGACAGATTGCAAAGTACTCATACGGTCCAAATTTTAATGCAATCTTTGCCAAAGACGGAGCAATGAAAATCAATGCTACAATGGATAATACTGTTCCAAGAAATGAATATAAAATTCCAACGCCAAGAGCTTTGCCACCTTCACCACGTTCCGCCATAGGTCCACCATCAAACGTAGTAGCTACAGATGAAGGAGTTCCCGGAATCTTTAACAGAATCGCAGAGATCAGACCACCGGAAGTTCCTCCTACATACAATGCCACCAGCATGGAAATACCATCCAACGGAGACATGGAAAATGTCAGCGGCAGGCAAAGTGCTACACCCATGGTAGAAGTCAGTCCCGGAATGGAACCAAAGATAATTCCAACTACAACACCAATCAAAATCACCATGAAGCAGTGGAAGTTTAATACGGAAAGCAATCCTTCAACAGCCATGTATGTTCCTCCTTATAAAATACCAGTCGGTAAAATCAGTGAAAATACGTTTACAAACAACAGATTTACCGCAATTGGCAGAGCCACCGATACGATCGCAAAAATAATATAATTTTTCTTGCTGCGCAATTCAGCTGGTACAAACAGCATCATCTGGATAAACATATATACGATCGAAGTAATTACAAAGCCGATTGGTTTCAGTAACAATACATAAGCAAACAGCAGTAATAATGTGATCACAAATCCTTTCACGCTTACCGAAGCTTCTCCTTTTCCGGTATCCGGTGCACGCAATCCAAAAACAAACAGTAAAATCGCAATGATCAACCAGATCGTACTGCAAAGCTTCGGCATAAAATCTCCGCCCTGCCCCATGGCTGCACCGACCTCAATTTTCTGTGCAGCCAGCCATAAAGCAGCTCCTGTAAGTACCAGCACCAAATTTACCAGGGTTTCTGATAATTTTTTTCCACTCATACGTTACGCCTCTCTCTACTTTATTTTGCAGAAAAATCAATCTTCTGAAGCAGCTCATCAATATCGCTGTATGTAGCAAGTCCCTCGTCGCCCGGCATGAAGGTCGGCTGCTGATAGTAGGAAGCATAAATTTTCTCCTGATACTCACTGTCATTCTCAATGATATCGCCAAGTGCTGCATTAAACTCATCTACCAGTGCAGCGTCCGTTCCCTGCGGGAATGCAAAGAAATAGTAGAACGGAAGCTCAATATCATAGCCCTGATTCTTCATTGCTTTGATATCAATATTTTCATCTGGAACAGTCAGATCACTGTTTCCATCCATTGCAAGCGGAACCAGAGTTCCCTCTGCAACATAATCCTTAATAGAACCATATGCTGCAAGAATCACATCTACATGCCCACCAAGTACGGCAGCCAGACGGTCTGCTGCAGAACCGGCATCTACAATGTTAAGGTCAAATCCGGCATTTTTCATCTGAAGTGCCACTGCATAGGAAGTTGCTCCAGTCTGCGCTGCCATCTTCAGCTCACCCGGATGCTCTTTGGAGTAGTTATAAAGTTCTTCCAGACTATTGATTCCAAGAGAAGCATTTACTGTAACAACATTACCAACATTCTGTCCTGCAATTGCAGCAAACTGATATGCATCAAAGCCATAATCGGTTGCGCCACACGCTTTATTTACTAAGAATGCTGTATGATAGAATAAAACAGAACTGCCATCATTTGCCGCATCTTTTACCTGTCTGGTTCCAGTTGCGCCACCATTACCATTTACATTAGAAACAACGAAGTTTGCCGGCAGTTTTTCAGATAACTTCTGAGCAAGAAGACGTGCATTGAAATCTGTATCTCCACCAGCACTTGCAGGAACAACAATCTCCACATTTTTCGGCCATTCTACTGTGGATGATGCTGCGCTATCACCGCTCTTTTCATCAGCTGCCTTCTCAGTTGCTGCCGGAGCTGCACTATCACTCTTTCCTGCAGAACAGCCAGCCACAGAAAATGCCATAACTGCTGCCATCATTACTGCCAAACCCTTCTTAAACATAACCTTTTCCCTCTCTTTCTTTCCATGAACGCTTAAAAGTATCTTGTATGGTTATCATAGCAACTTGTTATGAGGAAGTAAATTTAAACTTTTTTCGTTTTTATTTAGTTTTTCTAAACAAAAAAAATCATTGTTTCTTGAGCATCATTGCTATATACTAAAAACGAATATCATTCAAATGCCTGCATTATGCTTGTATTATTGAAGGAGATTTTATCTTATGAATCTGAAAGAAATTGAGTATGTTGTCACGATCGCTGAGGAACAGAAACTGGCTCGAGCCGCCGAAAAACTGTTTGTCACGCCCTCTGCACTCACACAACAGCTAAATAATATTGAACGTGAAATCGGGACCCCACTCTTTTACCGTTCCCGCAACGGATGGGTTCCAACAGATGCAGGCTTAATTTATCTTAAGTCTGCAAAAGAAATTTTACAAATACGACACGAAACCGATAAAAAATTACAGGATTTAGTCGATTCTCATCAAGGGACACTGACCATCGGAATCACTTCTGAACATGGCAGTTCCATGTTCACTCATATTTATCCACTGTTTCATCAACTTTACCCAGAAGTAACCATCAACATCTACGAAAATAACGTTCGCGGACAACAGCAAATGATTGCTTCCGGCGAACTGGATCTTGGCATTTTGACCTTATCAGAGCAACAGCGCACCGAAGATGTTTACATACCACTTGCCAAAGAAGAAATTCTTCTTGCGATTCCAAATATTCACCCCGCCTGTCAGCTTGCCCGCTCAACAAGCTGCAGTGCATATCCAGAACTTGACCTTGTTCATGTTCAATATGAGCCATTTGCTATGATGTATAAACAATCTACGATGTATGAAATGATTCGTAAATGTTTTCAGGAATGCCAGTTTTATCCGGACACTCTTTTTTATAATCAGCGTTCCGGCACCGCCCTTGAGATGGTATCGGCAGGAATCTGCTGCAGTGTTGTTCCCAGTTTCTTTGCTGCAGGTGCTTATCGCTATCCATTTGAGAATGTATCCTTCTTCTCATTTCCTTCCCATCCAACCTGGGACATCGCAGCAAGTTACAAAAAAGGCAGTTATCTCACCGATGCCGCCCAGTACTTCATCAAATTGGCCAAAGAATACTGGGGTCGATTATCGTTGTAACGGCTTCTGTCGTTGTGGATAATTTACTTTAGCTTGCATTTTGGGTATAATGAGAAAATACAGGTAATAAGAAACACATGGACTTATATCCGATCAGAAAATTATGGGAGGTACCCTTTTGGACGTTAAATATTTAAACTACATTCTGGCGATTGCAAACCGGCACAACATGACAAAAGCAGCAGAAGACTTGTTTGTCTCTCAGTCCTCCCTGAGCCAGTATCTTTCCAGACTGGAGCAGGAACTCGGCACACCTCTTTTTATCCGGTCCAAAGGTGAGTTGAGTCTGACGTCTGCCGGTGTGCTGTATGTAGAAGCTGCCCAGAAGGTTGTAAAGATCCAGAAGGATCTGTATCAGAACATTGCAGCACTGAGCCAGAAAGGTCGTATCCGTGTCGGAGTCACCTCGAACTGGGGACTTCGCATGCTGACCGAGATCATCCCGTTATTCCGGGAACAGTATCCGGGAATCACCATTGAAATTACAGAAACAAGCCTGCCGGCCTTCAAAAAGGCACTGACTGAAGACACTCTGGATGTTGGCCTGGCCTCTGACGTAAGCACTGATCCCTACGGTAGCCTTGTGCAGGTACTTCGCGAGGAAGAAATATTCCTTGCCATATCCATGTTTCACCCATATGCGCTGACGCATCCGTCCGGAACTCCGATCACCGCAGAGGAAGTAAAAGCAAACTTTGCAGGCGACAGCCTTTTATTATCCAAAAAGGGGGCCTCCCTGCGCATGATTGGCGACCAGTTCTTCGACTCCTGCGGCTTTGAGCCTGTTGCCGTGTGTGAGACCAACAACATTTCCGCCACACGCAGTATGGTAGCCCAGAATGCCGGTGTCGCATTTATATCCGAGTCCTGCTCTGTCAACCGCAACCACATCGCCTACTACCCGCTCTCCCCGGCCATGAAGCGCTTAAATCTCGTGGTACGCCAGAAGGACTGGGTGCTCAACGAGCCGGAACAATCCTTTATGGATCATATCTTAAATTATTTCAAACAGAATACCGAACACCCTTATCTGGCGGAGAAATATTCTATTTCTTTCTGACAGTAAAAGGAGCCGCAAAAGCGGCTCCTTTTTCACATTTTCTTTATGATCAAAATCCGGTCAGATCTGGGTCAGCAGAGCTCCCTGCTCGTCAAATTCCAGTTCCTGCGGCTCATCCAGTGCAGTAACCCCCGGATATCTTCCGTTTTTCACATCCTCATAATATGCCTCCGAAAGCATGATCTCGCCGATGTGAAGCGTATTCTTGATCCGGACGATCCGGGCATGCTCCCGGTCAATCTGATTTGCCGTACGGATGCAGGCCTGAATGGCTTCTTTATCATCATAAACAACCGGCGGCATCATGCCGGAGCGTAAAACTGTGCTGGTAAAGCAATTCGTATAGATTACATCCAGATCGAGTTTATCAAAAACCCGCTTTGTAATCACATCTGCCAGTCCCATTCCATTTGCATTTCCGTGAGAACTGTCCCGCAGGTCCAGAAAGCAGGTCCGTTTCACCTGCAGCCCGCCTTTTCCGAATTCTGTGGACCAGGTACCGGAAATGTTCGGGTCCACGCCGGTTCCGCTGAAATTTTTCCCGATCTCATTTACAACCAGAACATCTGCTTCCTTCACCAGGATACTCGGCATATTGGAAAATGCGATTTTCAGAAGCTCAGGCTCCCGCTCAAAGATTTTTTCCGTTGGGATCGCCTCAATCAGTGCAGTCTCATCGTAAGCATTCTCGACACAGGGAATCGCAAATAAAATATTGGAATTTTCCACTACCACCTTCGCATTTGCAGGAAGATTCCTCGCCATATTTCCGAGTCCGTCACTGTGGACGCTTTCTGCGCCCTTCTGCTTTCCAAGTCCGACTACCATCATCTTGCAGACACCGCTCTCATAGGGACCACGGAAAGCATTATGGGGCTTGATCCGGCAGGAAACAATGATTCCGTCAGCCTCATGCGCATTTTTATCCTGATAAACCGGTTTTCCATACTCAGAATATCCCAGGAGCACCGTTTCCATGGAAGATCTGATCGGGCATCCCATGGACTCTTCTGTAATTCCGTAACCGGCAAGAAGCTCTTTCTGGCTCTCTGCCTTTGCACCTCCATGGCTTCCCATGGCCGGAACGATAAACGGATATGCTCCCTTTTTTTTCACATAATCAACGATCGCGCGGGTAATCACATTTACATTGGCAATGCCCCGGCTTCCAGCCGTGATCGCGATCTTCATTCCCGGCTGGATCCTAGAGCTGATTTCCGGTCTGGAAAGCTGTTCTCTCACAACTTCAGGAATCTGCTCCGGCTCAATCCGGTCTTTCTTAAAGTTCTGCTCCGCCCGGAACATTTTGGGGATTGGAATATCCTTCAACAGATTTGAGATACTTCCGCCTTTTACTGGTCCCATATGATATTGCCTCCCTGTATTCATCATTATTTCATCTAACTCTCTCTATTTACTATATCAGCGCCCATGTGACATACTTCCACCACTTAGCTAGCGCTTGAAGTGGGGGCTTCTCGTTCGATTGCCCGATAGGGCAAAGCATAAGCGAGCTATCCCCGTGTGTCCCACGGTTTTATTAGACATTATGATAGTATGGAATTTCTTCCGCAAGGATCAGGAGATTTTCTTTTCTGTATCAAGTATCATTCCAGATATTCGAATACCTTCCCTGCATATATTGATTGCTGCGTTTTGATCCCGGTCCATTCGATTTCCGCACGCACACTCATAAATGCGATCACTCAATTGCAAATCCTCTTTTATGTTTCCACAGCAGCTGCAGGTTTTGGAGCTGGGATACCAGCGGTCAATACGGACCAGTTTCTTCCCGGCGCGTTCCATTTTATATGCCAGAAAATCCGTGAACATTCCCCAGCCATTGTCATGAACACGCTTTCCAAAACACATATCCTGGCTCATTTCTTTCATATTCAGATCTTCCATGCACACGATATCATAGGAATTGGCTATCTTCCTCGACTCCTTATGCAAAAAATCCTTTCGCTGATGTGCGATATGGGTATGGATCCGTGTCACTTTCTTCTTTTGCTTTTTATAACAGTTACTCCCCTGTTCGCAGTGGCTCAGTTTACGCTGCTCCCTTGCCAGCTTCTTCTGGGCTTTTGAGAAAAAATGAGGATATGCCGCACGATTTCCATTGGAATCCGCATATAACTCTTTCATGGAAAAATCAAGACCAATCGCGGATTCTGCTTTCCTGATTTCGTTCATCGGTTCCTCGCAGGAATATAACAAAGCAACATAGTATCGTTCATCTGCTTCCTGAGTGATGGTTGCACCTTTCAACTGGTAACCTTCCTCAATCTTCCGATGCTGTCTGATGCGGACCCAGCCAGCTTTTGGAAGTTTTAACCTTCCATTTTGTAAGGCGATGTTTCCATTCACACAATTGGTTGTATAACTTCTCACAGGTTTCTTTTTTGATTTGAATTTCGGAAAACCAACTGAGTCATCACGAAAGAAATTTTTATATGCAGTCTGCAAATGCAGCTGCGCATTGCACAGTGCCAGACTGTCTACCTCCTTCAACCACGGAAACTCGGATTTATATCTAGCCGGTGTCACGCTTAAGTTCTTTCCCGTTTTCTCATAGTAAGCTTTTTTCTCCGCAAGCATCCGGTTATAAACAAAACGAACACAACCAAATGTCTTTGCAAATAATTCCCTTTGTGGTTTATTCGGATAAATCCGAAAACGGTACACGGTGTTCATTTTACTCTCTCCCTGTGTTTCAATGTACTGACGGATGACCTCAATCGGGGCACCTCCGGCACTCAACAGACAAAAACTCTGGCTCCAGAACATTTCCTTCCATAGCTTTTGCCGGACTTCCTGGTACTCCTTTTTAATCAGGCGGCTGCTTGCGCTTTTATACGCATTGATAAACTTACTCAGTTCCGATTTTGAGAATAAAATGGTAATATAATAAAAATACCGAATGTGCATTACTATCCAATTTTCTCATAGAAATCAGCCTTTCTCATTATTTCGACTGATTATATTTTATCATATATTGCTCTATATGTCTATATTCTTATCGAATGTTTGTTCTTTTTCTGCCAGCACAGATATGTGCACTATCGAATCATGCCAGTTATTGCATATCAGGAATCAAAAGCAGGCAATTCATCCTACCAACTGAAGAGGATGGGGGAATTCTTGCAGTGTTACGTTAAAAGGAATCGAATATATCGTTACTCTTGCAGAACTTATTTTTTCTACGGTAATTCTTCCGTTGTCATCGCAACCCTGCATCGTTTTCGGTTGCACGCAATTCCATATTTCAAGATTCTGTGGATGCCGTCCTGCCGGAGCGCTTCTTCATACTGCTTATCGATAATTTGCCGCAAAGCCCTCTGACATTCTTTTACTTCACATCCCTGTTCCGCATATTTCACTTCGAGCACAATTCCGAGATCGGCATCATCAATCCGAATGGAAATATCACTGAAACCATTTCCCGATTCCTGATTGGAACGAACAGACCAACCTCCTTTAAAACTCAAAATCCCCAACAGAATTCCGTGATAAAAATTTTCCTTTGCCGGTTTCTGCACAAATGTATCGCGGATACTGATTGTCTTTTTCAGATATTCCGTCAGAATTGCTTCTACTTTTTTCGGATTTCCGAAGAATAATGCATCGCAGAAATCGTTTACCATACTGCCATCCTGCCCTACATTTTCCCGAAACAGTTCCAGAACCTGATGAGTCATGATATCGCGTATTTCCCGATTCGGAATCGCCAGATTATAGCGGTTTCCATCCGCCTTTCCCCTCTGTGTCAGATATCCGGTCATAAACAACGTACTCCACAGATTATCCATGGAAGCATACAGATCCTGATATGTCAATTCCTGATTAATCTCTTTCTGTACCGTATCTCCACTGATCAGACTCTCCAGTTCCGACTTCGTAAGCTTCCTTTCCTTTCCCATTTCTTCTACAAAATGGCGTAAAATCATATTTCCGCTGGTATTGATCCAATAATTCTGAGGAGGCAGATCCGGCTCCAGGCGATGATCGCTGCAGTAATTGATCACATCCCAGGGACAATAAACTTCTGTATTTCCAAACTGATATCCATCATACCATAACTTTACTGTTTCATAATGCTCATCCAGCTCGTAATAATGGAGCATCTTTTTTACTTCGTCATCCGTAAAACCAAAAAATTCATCAAATGCCGGATTGGTAAACGGATAGACTTTAAAATTGTTCAGTCCGGTAAAGATGCTCTCCTTTGCAATGCGCAGACAGCCGGTGAGAACTGCAAATTTCAGACTGCTGTTCGTTTTTAACGCATTTCCAAGCAATCCACGAATCAAAGCCACCATTTTGTCATAATAGCCGTTCTGAAACGCCTTATCGAGCGGCACATCATATTCATCAATCAGAAGAATGACCTGTTTTCCATAATGCTTTTCCAAAAGAATAGATAAGGTCTTTAAACTTGCAATCAGCAAATCTGCAGACATTGCATACATGGATTCGCCCCTCTGCCCAACCTGCGTCAGTTTTTCATAAATCTGTTTCTCATTGTCTGTCAAACGTATACTCTGCTTCAAAAAAGGAAAACGCATGGCCTCATTTCCAATAATAATCTTCAATGCCGCACATGCTTCCTCGAAAGAGTTTCCATCCACACCCTTTAAGCTGACAGAAATGACTGGATATTGCCCCATATACTGTTCACACAGTTCTGATTCCTGCATAATGTCCAGATCATCAAATAACGATTTCTCACACCCCAGTTCAAAAAAGCTCTGCAGCATGTCCATATTCAGTGATTTTCCAAACCGTCGTGGCCGCGGAAAAAGGCTCACCATACTTCCAAGTTCCAGAAGCTGCGCAATCAAACCGGTTTTATCGACATAATAATAGTTTTCCCGGCGGATCCGTTTAAAGTTTTCCATTCCAACCGGAAGTCTCTTTTTTCTTGTCATAGCTTCGCTTCCTTTCCCCGCTAATCTTTGTTCCGAATTCTAATACTTTCATTATACCATCAGGAAAAACATCCCACAAGCACCGAAAGGGCTTGAATCCTACGGATTTAAGCCCTTTTTTTAATGCCCCCTTCTCATCTGATGAAAAGAATTTATTCTATCTTCACAAATGCCTTTCGCTCTTTCTAAAACATA
>NZ_QUIV01000008.1:143754-144489 GCF_003480315.1 Clostridium sp. AM33-3
CCCTTCTCATCTGATGAAAAGAATTTATTCTATCTTCACAAATGCCTTTCGCTCTTTCTAAAACATATCTTACTGCAATAGAAAAGCGTCCTCTGCTTTTATACAGGGACGCTTTTCTATTACCAGTCATCTATTTTTCTAGCGAGTCCTGTCGGTATAAACCACCACATAACTAATAAAATTATAAGTATTACATCCGCTACCTTCCCTAAAAATTGCAAAGGAATCATAGCAAATCCTATAATAGGTAACGTTAATACTTGGATTATATATTGTACTAATTCCCCCAATGAGAAAGAGCCAAAAAACTTCGGCGGCGGATCGTCATAAGGAAATTTTTCACGAAAATCATAAGGATAGAGTAAATGTTTAATATACAATACGACTGCAGTAATTATAACACATTCCGGGTAAAACATTATATATTTCATATTCCGTTATATCCCCGCATAGTCAGAAAAGCGCAGTGCGTACCTGCCACTATAGCCGTACTGTAACGATAACCACGCCACATAATTAAAAAAATCTGTATATGTTTCGATGTCTTCATAGACATTCATAATTTGTCCGGTTGTACTTTTTACTTCAAAAATTTTGTCCATACCTGTCCTCCCACATATAATACTCATATTCCTTATTTTATTATAACATTATTTGTTATAGTTGCAATGGTGGTGCCTACTATATGCAAGGAATATCTAATCATACTTATCAGGATCTGATTCAGGATCTATC
>NZ_QUIV01000009.1:0-116365 GCF_003480315.1 Clostridium sp. AM33-3
GAAGGCGGTCTCTTTCACTTCCGGACCTTTATTCAGCTTTGTAACTCAAATTTTTATTTTATGCGAAACTGTTCCAGTATCTCCGGCTTCACGTTTTTTGCGTCCAGATGATGTTTTTCCAGATAAGACGCATATTTATGAAGATCATATTTTAACGGTGACTGTGCTGAATCCAGATCATGTGTTTCCATGTAGTCACGCATGATAGCGCGCCGTTCTTTTCCTGATTTTCCCATATTTTAATTTCTCCTGTTTCCTTTGCTTTTATCTTCTCCCTATTTCAAAAACACCAGTTATACTTATAAATCAGTACATTTTTTCTTCTGACAATTATAGCAAGGCTGGACTGGAATTGCAATGCAGTCCGAATCAGACGGCTCAAATCTCAAACAAAAAATCCCGGCATTACTGTTAAATCGTTCCGCTTACGATCAAAGTGCTGACACCCGGACTGGTAATCCACGCTCCGGTCGCCGGATCCTGAGTGTAGGTGGCTGCAGGAACCGTCACTTCTCCTAATGTGGTGGTAAATTCACCGGTTGTTTCATTGTAGGTATAATTTGCAGGCGCACTCCAGGAAGCTCCATTGAAGGTGACAGTCAGATCTCTTAAAATCGGGTCAAAGGTGTCCGTCACAAGAGCTTCCGTGGCCGGAACAGCCGGAGTGTTACCGGTATTCTGGATCACAAAGGTATAGGTCAGTCTGCCGCACTCCGTCACCGGGACCGGGCTGACCGATTTGGTAATAGAGAGGACCGGCTCTGCCACTGCAGAAATCGTTTCCGCCGCGGTGATTCCGGTAATGCAGGTTCCGGATACTGTCACGGTATTGGTGACTTCTGCCTCCGGCTGCAACGGTGCGTAGGCATTCAGCCTGGTCTCATAAATGATCGTCGCATTTCCGCCGGCCGGCACACTGATCCCGGTAATCACAAGCGGCGGTCCTGCTTCTACAGTTGGAGCTGTCTGGAGCACACCGTTCCGGTAATAGTGAATGGTCCCCGCGACATAATCCTGCGGCGTACGCGCTCCTTCTCCGAAGGCATATCGTCCCAGATCATCGGTCATGGTCAGTCCGGTATACTCCACTGTACCTGCATTAACGATGTTGATGATATAGGTTACGGTATCATGCTGACGGTACGCCCGTTTTACCGCACTCTTGGTAACAGACAATACTTCCTGAATTTCTCCGACGGTAATATTGGAATTGGCCACTTCATTTCCATAGCGCAGCTGCGCCTGATTTGTGAAAAATGCCATATACTGTTGTCCCCTTTTTTAAATGGTTACAGTATAGCATATGACAAAAACGGATATGTGGTGCAGGGCTTGTTTCATTCAAAAATAGTTGGATTCACCGTTTCCTAATCCGTATGTTTACTTTTGTATAATTTCCATATATACTATGATTCATATGCAACGGTTTTCTACAATAATCACACAAAGGAGAATCCATCATGAGAATTGTTAATCTTGAGAACAATAACCGTAAAATTATCAACACTATCAATAACTTTCATGTATTAGAATATGTTCAGGATGCCAGCGTATCTCCTATGAACGCTATCGATGAATACTTCATGAGTAAGATGAATGTCCGGAGGCGGCAGGTAGTCATTGACATCAGCCGAGATCATTCTGCCGTCATTCAGGCCGGTGCCATGCAATGGATGGGTGGAAATGTACAGGCAACATCCGGAGTAAAGGGACTCGGTGATCTCTTTGGCAAGGCCATCAAAGGGGCCGTCACCAAAGAAACTGCCG
The DNA here is from genome assembly GCF_003480315.1 of Clostridium sp. AM33-3. Taxonomy (GTDB): domain Bacteria; phylum Bacillota; class Clostridia; order Lachnospirales; family Lachnospiraceae; genus Brotaphodocola. Next base: position 1,768 of record NZ_QUIV01000009.1, read on the forward strand.
TAAAACCTGAATATATCGGTGAAGGATTTCTTGTTCTGGAACCAACCTACAAATATATTATCCTTCAGGATGTTTCCAAATGGGGAAGTGTTGGAATGACCATTGAAGATGGAATGTTTCTTGCCTGTGACGCAAATGTTAAGCGCAACATTGTGGCACGTAAGACTCTATCTTCCGCTGTATTAGGCGGTGAAGGTTTATTTAATATGAGCCTGCAGGGTAACGGTGCGGTTGCTTTAGAGAGTAATGTACCGGAAGATGAACTGATTGAAATTGAACTGGAAAACGATGAATTAAAAATCGATGGCAATCTAGCTGTATGCTGGTCCTCAAATCTTGATTTTACCGTAGAACGCACCACCAAAACTCTGGTTGGATCTGCAGTAAGCGGCGAAGGCCTCGTAAATGTGTACCGCGGTTCCGGTCGTGTGCTGATGAGTCCTGTTGCACCAACTGATTCCCTGTTTTCTTCTACAAATACACTTGCAGCCAAAGCTGCTGCTAAAAATAGCAATACATTTGGAAAATAACTCATAATGCCCCGCAACCCATAAGTTTGCGGGGCATTCATATCGTCTAAAACGACTTTATTTACCTGTTGGCAATCAGTGTACAAAAATCAGAGACAGAATAAATACGACTATAATGGTGGTAACACCCATAACTGCCGTCATACCGGTCTGACATTTATACGCATCCTGCGTATCCATATCTGAGAACTGGGATACAACCCAGAAGTAAGAATCATTTGCATGGGATACGGTCATGGATCCTGCACCAATAGCCATAATGACCAGAACCTTTGCTAACGGAGAAGTAAATCCCAGCGCCGGCATCATCGGCGCGATCATAGCGGAGGTGGTGATCATTGCTACCGTGGAAGCGCCCATTGCGGTCTTTAACAGTGCTGCAATGATGAACGGCAGGAACACGCCAACACCAAGTCCCAGTAAGGATGCGCTCAGAGCGTCCGCGATCGGGAGCTTCTGAAGGATGGCGCCAAAGGAACCGCCTGCACCGGTAATAGCCAGGATCCCTGCGGAGTTGGTAACACCCTCGGTGATCCATTTCAGGGAATTCTGCTTCTCTTCCTGCGGGATCAGGGTCATGGCAAGAAATACACCAAGGATCAGGGCGATAACCGGGTTACCGATGAAGGAGAAGAACATCTTCACGGCGCCGTCACCAAAGGGTGCGCTCGGGAAATCACTGACGGATTTTAATGCAATCAGGATGATCGGGAGCAGGATCGGGGAGAAACTATGTAATGCACCAGGAAGCTTGCCGTATTTCTCTACCAGTTCTTCTACGGTGTACTCCGGATTTGCCGGGATATCAATCTTGCTGGATACCTTATTTGCATAAATCAGGGCAGATGCAACAGCCGGTATGGAAATGATCAGGCCAACCAGAATGGTCAGTCCCAGGTCTGCTTCCAGGGTACCTGCCATAGCGATCGGGCCGGGAGTCGGCGGTACCAGGCAATGGGTTGCATACAGACCGCCGGAAAGCGCGGTAGCCATAACAGCCAGGGAGACATTACTCTGGCTTGCCAGTGCTCTGGAGATCGGGCTTAAGATAACGAAACCGGAATCACAGAAAACCGGAATACCGGTAATGTAACCGGTGATGCCCATGGTCAGAACGCTCTTTTCTTTTCCGACAATCTTTAAAATAGTGTTTGCCATAGTGAGTGCTGCACCGGTTTTTTCCAGAATTGTTCCGATAATGGTTCCGGCCAGGATTACGATACCGATGCTGGCCAGGATATTACCAAAGCCGCTCTTGACGGTACTGATTACCTCTTCTGTCGGGATTCCGCATACAAGACCGACTAAAACTGCAATAACGGTCAGCACCAGAAACGGGTGCATGTTAAACTTCGATATGGCTATGACCATACATACAACTGCTAAAAATATCACGCCAAAGATAAATAAACCTGACATACAAATACCTCCTTTTCGCTAAACACGATCCATTCTCCAAATTCGTCACAGTTCATGCGCTTCACGAACTGCATTTTCTTATTCCATGCTATTCGGGCTTTTACCGCTCTCCGGCATATTCCGGTATTCCAGAAGCATTCGGATAAAGAATTCCCGCACAAATACGGTATCCTGCTCCAGTTCCAAAGTCTGGTACAGCTGTTTCATGCGGTACAGCAATGTGTTCTTATGCAGATTCAGTTTTTCTGCCGCCTTTGCGACACTTCCTCCGTATTCGTAATACACCTGAGCTGTCTGTAATAGTTGCTCCGCCTGTTTTTCCCCGTGCTGGTCTTCCAGCCTGCGGAGCATCCGTACTACGGTCCGCGCACCATCCTGAACGGTAAATCTCCCCATCAGATACTGCATTCTGCATGTATGCTCCTCCAGATTCTGAATCATACCTCCTCTCCTGTTTCTCAGCACCGATACTTCCTTCATACCCTCTGATACTTCTTCCATATTTCTGCATGGACTGCTGACTGCGGCATTCCAGACAGCTTCTCTTTCAATCTCCTGAAGCAGTTTATCCAGACGCTTTCGTGTTTCCAGAAGTTCACCGCTTCCGCCAAGCAGGATCACATAATCCGCATTCTGGATTCCAAATACATCGCGTCTCCTGTCCAGCACATTTTTCCAGATCAGATTCTGAATGAACTGGTGGTAATCCAGCAGATGCTTCATATTGCGCTCCGCTGCACGCTCATACAGCAAAATGATCCAGACCGGAAATTCCAGCTGCAGATCCAGCATGCCGCACAGCTTTGCGATCATCTCCTTCTGGCTTTTCCCTCCGAAGAGAAGCAGTCTAAAAAGCTGGTTACGAAGCTCTGCCTCCAGGTTTTGTTTCTGTGTCATCTGAAGCTGGGAAAAGCTCTGTGTCACATAGACACGAAGCAGATTGGCAATGCTCTGCACCTCTTCTTCGCATCCGAAGATCCCGACTACACCGATGATCTCATCATTCAGGAAGATCGGCATATTGTAGCCTTCCTTGGTTCCCGGATAACGTGGCAGATCCTCTTTTTTGATCCGGACCGGCTTTCCGGTTGCCAGAACCTCCGAAGCCCCCTGATGGAAATCACCGATCCGGTGCTTTTCCGTAGACGCAATGATGATGCCCTTCTGATCCATGATGTTAATGGTCCGCTGGCCAACCAGCAGAGAGGTAGCTTCTACAAAATCCTGTGCCAGCTTTGCGAATTCACTCATTGCGTTTTCTCCTTTTACAGGTAAATGCAGTCCCCCGCACCCAGATAACAATGTTCCAGTCCGGTTTCCTGATCCATGATCTCCTGAAGCAGTTCTCCGGAGCAATGATTAAATCCGATAAGGCCGACTCCCATCTGCTTCATCTGTTCCAATGTGGCGCGGATCCGTCCTGCATCTGCTTCTACCAGATGTGTGCCGCCAAAAACTGCCCGGATGGGTTTGTCAAAACGCTTCTGCACCGTGGTCAGAATATTTAAGATTCCCGGATGGCTGCAGCCTACGATCACAGTCTGACCCTCCGCTCCATCTAACACCATGCAGATTTCATCGGAAAAATCATCTTTCACCCACTGGCCGCCGCGGTGCCGTACAAAGCGATCCGGAATCTGCTCAAAATCATGGGTGCGCTCAAAGTTTCCGACCAGATAACATCCTGATTCCAGCTCCAGATATCCGTCACAGATCCGGTGTTCCAATCCCTGTTCCTGCATCCAGGCTTCGTTGAATCCGCAGCCAAGATAGGTAGCTTTTCTGCCGTCCCGGGCATATTTTTCCTCAAAATAGCCCGTCCCTGTATACAGTGGACAATGAAGCCCCTCTTTCACAAATTCCGGGTAACCGCCTGCATGATCATAATGGCCATGGCTTCCCACCGCATATTTTATGTTCTCCATCCCAATATTCAGCTTGCAGGCATTATCATACGCTGCCTTTCCTGCGCCAAAATCAAACAAAATCCGTGATTTTTCCGTTTCCACCAGAAATGACAAGCCATGTTCCGCTGTCAGAGATTTCTGTTCCCCACGCCTGTTGTCCATGACAGTTGTTATTTTCACCAACTCACCCCCTTATTTTTTTCATTTCATTGTATAATTCATTATAACACACTCTGTCATTTTCATCATTGTGACAGATCACAATTTTCAGAATTATTTTTTGACGTAAAAAGAAGTCTCTCCTGTTCATGAACTGTTCATAAATTCGTTACAAACATTCCATATCCAGGAAAAACTTCTTTCACATTTTCTCGATATACTTACATCATCAAATGAAGCTGCCAAGTACAATTTGATAAATTTTTTCATAATCGCCGGCGGGCCTGGAAGGCTCACCGGCTCCTCCCTTTTATGGAGATTTTTTCTCCATCTGATATAGAAAAAACGTCATATCAGAAAACATTCCTGTTCAATTCCCATTTTCCCTTTGATCATGTGCTCGATGAGTTCTTCCATGAGTGGTTCCGTTCCCCGCATGTCTTCCAGTTTTTTCAGGGTTTCCGGTTTTATCTCATAACCACGTTGTATATAATAGTCGTATTGATCTGCGTCCATACTTAATGGGCGGACCCGGGAGCAGACATGTTCACGGATATGGCGAAAAATACGGATGCCGCCGTAGTCCAAATCCCCAGTGTGATAAAATTCCACATCAGGAAGAACTGCCAGAAGCTTTCTTAAAAACTCACATTCCAATGGAGAAAAGAAACCATGAGAAAATATGATCAGAGTTTCCTCCTCGTAAGGCATGGAAACATAGTTAGCCTTATTTTCTACAGTTATGATCTTTCTGATATTCTGACCGGCCGGAACTTCCGCATGGCGGAGCGTTTTCGTGTTGAGCACCGTTCCATAACAAAAGTCCTCCAGGGAGATTTCTTTCCCCTTCAGGATGATTTTCAGATTTCCCTTCACAGCAAGCTCCTGGGCGTATTCCTCCAGATAAACCTGAGATAAAATTTCTTTATCATTCATAGCCTCATCAACATCCGGATGATACGCAGACAGAATTGAGACAACTCTTGTTCTCAGCACATTTTCAAATACTTTGGTACTGCCCAGTACCGCAACACTGAACACTCGCTGATAAACCGGCTCCTTCAGCTTTTCCAGGGCATCCAGGCAGGTAAAAAGCTGTTCCCCGTACTTCGACAGATCTGGAGACTGCTTCCCCTTTTCCAGAGATGCCGCCTGATCCTCATAATACGCTTTCAGCCACCCGGTCTGAGCCTGTTTACTCCATTTGCAAAGCGTCTGCATCTCTTCCTGAATCCGCCCCCATTTCGGAGTCAGGCCAGACAGTTCACAGAACCGCCCAGCCTGCTTCAGACAATAAGTAATCTTTTCGATGTCATTTCCGTATTCCAGCCATTTGATCTGAATCAGTCCGCGCTGTTCCAGCATCCGGGCTTCCTCCAGGAGTTCTGATTTTCCTGCCCGGTTAAAATCCTCCTGCTGGATTTTCAGGCTCCGGTTTCCCGACGCGTTTTCCCTCCAGTCCACGCTGCTGCTTTCGATCTTATCGAGAATCCGGCGCACCAGATAATCCTTCTCCCTTTTATTCTTCATCCTCTTCCTCTGCCAGATCCTCCTTCAGCTGCTCAAACTCCGGTTTCTCGAACTCCTGAATGGAAATATTTTTCTTATTCGGATTTGCAAATACGAAGATCTTGTCCACGGTTTCCAGATAGTTCTGGATCTTGTCGTTGGTGGCGCTGATGAGGGCCTGAAATCCCAGTCCGCGGATCAGCTTGATGCAGCTTGCCACCTTCTCCGCATCCATCTTAGAAAATGCTTCATCCAGCACCACCAGACGGATGGTCGGGTTTCTCCTGAGTCCCGGCTTTAAGTCGATCTTGTAGGCCTGGGCAAAGCTTGCCAGCAGGGCCACGTAAAGCGGATTCTGTCCCTCGCCGCCGGAGTTTTTGCGGATCATCTTACTGAGGCGGATCTTCAGAACTTCGTCCTCATTCTGGATCAGCTGCTGCATATCAAAGGAAAGATAGGTCCGGTAGTCAGCGTATTTTTCCATGTTGCGTTTGGCTGTTTCCAGTTCCTCCGGGGTCGCGTGATCAGGCGGGATGAAGATGTCGATCAGCTCATTGATAAGCGGTCCATACTGGCTTTCATGCTCCATGGTAAAGAGATTCAACTGGTTGTCCAGTCCGATATCCAGATCCGATGGCTTGATCTGCAGGGCATCATCCATGAACATATCGTAAAACCGTCCATCGCTGCGCTTATTCTTTCCAATATAGAACTGATAGCGGTCCTTACCGAAATCGAGGTGGCTGATGATGCGGTTTAACTCGTCTTTGCGCTGTAATGCTTCCTTAATGGCACTGCGGATCTTGTACATGAAGTCATCCTTGAAATGCTCCACTGCTGCCTTTGCCTGCTCTCCGGCACGTTTCCGATATTCCTCCAGGCGATCGCAGGCAAGATCATCCAGCAGCTTCTGATATTCCTCGTTGTTCTCGGCTTCCACAGAAAAATTGCGGTGAGGATAGGTGCGCAGATAGGCATTCCGGAGTTCCCGCAGCTTCTGCATTTCCGTCTCCTGTTCTTCTTCGGCCTTTTCCTGCTTTCTCAGATATCCTCCACACTGCAGATCATAGCGGATAACCGCACCGCTCGCCTGCTTTTGCTCCAACAGTTCCTGAAACTCTGCGTCAAATTCTGGCTGCTCCACATGATTTCGTTCTTTTTCTGTCAGGGTTTTTTCCAAATTCACCAGAGTCCGTTTCTCATTTTCTCCAGCCCACTCTGACCGGTTTCTCTGCTCTTTTACCTGTTCCAGCACCTTCTCCCGGCGCTTGCACAGTTCCACAATGGACGCCCGTTCTTCTTCCCAGGCCGCCACGTTCTGGCTCTTTAACTGCTCCAGACGCTCCCGCAGGTCTTTCTGCTCCTGCTGCTTTTCCAGATAATCTGCCTTGTCCTTTTTCCAGCCAAGGTAGACTTCCAGATCCTGGCTTAAGAATTCCAGACCAAGCACACGCTCGCCATCCTTTAACATAGTCTGCAGCGGTTCCATTTCCTCCTGCAGTTTCCGGATGAATTCTTCCAGAAGCTTCACGCGCTGACGCATACTCTTTTTGCCGATATAAGCAAACCTTGTATACAAATCTGGATTGATGTGCTGGATCCGGTAGCTGTGGTACAGCACGCAATCCTTTGTAATGCCGACGCGGCAGCTGCGCAGTTCGTCCACGCTGTCACACTTGATGACCTTGCCTAACTGGAAATTCATGTAAGCCTGGGCGTAATCGCGTCCAGCCTCCACTTCTTCTGCCAGTGCACCCTTTAAAACCGGCTGCTCATCTGCCAGAACACGCTCTGTGTCCAGCACAGCAACCCGGTAATATTTTTTCGGGTCCAGCTCTTTGTAAATTTCCATCGCAGCCTTCGCGTACTTTGGCTCCACCGTCAGAAGCAGCTTGTTGTTTCCAAGATAGCCCTCAATGGCATTGCGCCATGCGTCATCCCGCACTTCCAGGAGATCTGCGAGAACCTCTACCTCCACGCTCTTTCCGGTCTTTAAGAAAAGCTGGGTCTGAAGGATATTCCGGACGGTTTCCAGTTCTTTCGGATAAGCTTTGTTTCCAGCCTTTAACTGGGCAATCTCCTCCTGGGCCTTCTTCAGTTCTTTGCTCTTTTCCCGGATCTGGCTGCGGGCATCCTGCATCTGGCTCTCCACTTCTTTCCGCATCTGAAGCAGATCTTCCTGCAGGCGTTTTAAGGCTTCCTCACTGATCACGCCCTTCTCAAAGGCCTCGACATCCCAGAGGGTGCTGTTGGATGCGATTTCTTCCTCGTTCCAGGCCGCCAGTTTTTCGGCTGTCTGCTTCCAGCGGGCCTGGCTGCTGCCCAGATGCTCTACCAGCTCGTTGACGGCCTTTAACTGGCTTTTCAGTTCCTCGTAGCCGCTGCTGGAAATCTTGCGCAGAAGCTCTTCGCTTTTCGCCGTCAGTTCCTGGATCTCTGTCTCCATGGCAGCCACATCCTGAGCCGCTTTCTCCTGGTCTGCCTCCAGTGCCTGGATCTTGTCCTGGCTTTCCTGGATTTTCCGTCGGTCCTGCAGCATATCAAACTTGCCCGCAAAATATCCGCACAGTTCTTTTTCTTTCCGGGCTGCTGCCATAGTCTCATGCTGCCCGCAGATAGCTTTCAGGCTGTCGATCTCCCGGCAGGTATCCTCAATCCGGTGTCTTAAGCGCCCATACTCCGTCACGCTCTGCTGCATGTCTTCGATATGGATATCCTGCTCCATGCAGATATATTCTTTTACAAAATCCTCCAGCTTGATATTCATGCGGAATGGGATCGCACGCTTAAACAAAAGCGGGAATTTTTCCGCATCCAGACCACCCAGATAGATATCATAAAGCTGTTTGCGAAAACGTTCATTATGGGAACCAAAATAACATTCCTCCCTGGAAAAGCTTTCCATCAGCCAGTTTTTTACCTCATTGATTGACATGGCCCGGTCTGTTTTGCGGTATTCATGATCCGGTATCGGTCCCTTATGCCAGAAAAACATACGACCGATCTCATTCGTAGCAGTCTCGACATCAAAAACAACGCCCACACACTGACTGGCTCCGGTATCTGTCTGTCGAAGCTCCAGCACGATGGTACTGGAAAAATTCTGATTTCGCAGATAAGAAAAGCTGTTATCTTCTCCGATATTGATCATGCCGCGCAGATACTCGATCAGACTTCGGTCAGAATCATCTGCCGCTGCCTTATTAAAAAAGCCACGGCCGTCTGTATTGGCATAAAGCACGATCTGCATGGCATCAATGACGGTAGATTTTCCACTTCCGGAATGCCCGGTAAAAAAATTGATCCCATCATCAAAAGAAAGGGTCCTGTGTTTAATATAATGCCAGTTGTTCAGGCATATCCTGGACAAGGCTTCAAATCTCTGATTTTCCATCTTCCTCTTCTCCTTCGCGGAATGTTTCCAACAGTTCCCGCACATCGTCCCCCATCAGGATCACATGAATGGTTGGATAAACTACCAGACGGCTGAATCCGTCCAGTTCCTCCAACACATCGAGCGGTTCCACTACCTGATACTTTTTCAGCATAGCCAGGCTTCTTCGGATTTCGGAGACAGAGGGCTGTTTTTTCAGCAAACGGTAGGTAGCAAGTTTTTCATGGATCTCACTCAAGGTGGTGACGACATTGGCCGATGTAGATACCGATGACATCTGCTCATCGTAGATCAGTTTCAGGATCAGAACATAGAGTGTAGCCAGTTTCGGGAGTTTTTCTCCCACAACCTGTTCTCCCCGGATATAGATCAGGCCAAGCTGACTGTTTTCCACAACCTCAATCCCCATAATAGAAAAGTATTTCTGAATAAATTCCAGGTGACGGTTGCAATCATAAAATGCCGGATTGGTCTGGCTGCGCTTTGCCTTACGGTCATAGGTACGTTCCAGCAAAAAGGTCTGCCGGTATAATAAACGGATACTTTCCGAAACCTGTTCCTGCTCAGCTCCGGAAAGTGCCTCAAAATAATCGATCATCCAATTTTTCCTTTCTTTTATCAATACACCTATTATACAATAAATCCATGCCTTTTTCGACGAAATACCAAGAAAAAAACAAAAGCCTGACATTTCGCCAGGCTTTCGCTGTTTACTGCTCATTTTTTTACAAATACCAGTGCCGGATACCGGTATCCGGCATGCTCTACCACAGGCACTTCCTGATCCAGAACCCGGTACGGACTGTCCTTACGCACGGAATCATCGTACGCAAGAACCAGCTTTTCAAAATCCTCCGGTGAGGAAACGGTATCTTCTGTCACGGCAAACCGTCCGTTGACCATCCGCTCCAGTACAAAGGCACGAATCTGTTTCCGACTGTAACGGTTCTTCATACGGTTCAGCTGCAGGATTTCTTCTCTTGTCAGCTCTTCCGGCTCCTCCTCCGGCATCAATTCCGCCGTAAAATCCTGGCGTGATTTATACCGTTTATACAGGGAATGATCAGAAATCACCGTAAACTGGGAAAAATTCATTCTGGAAGCCGTGAGAGCCAGTTTTTTCTCCAGATCTTCTTCCGAAGAAGCTGATAAATCATTCAGCAGCTGAATGACCAGCCCCTTCATATTATCCTGCTGATTCAGAAGATAATTAAGTCTGGTCACCGTAGCCCGGATATACCGTGTATGCTCTGTATCCATGTTGCAGATGCGATGTTCAATATCATCAAAACCGCGATCGATCAGATCCAGCTGGCCGATAATGTCCTCCGGAGTCAGGTCCAACCCACGAAGCTGCTTATTCCGCACACAGACGATATCCAGCCAAGAAACATCCTGGCGCATCTGCATGAGCCAATGCTTGATATCTGTCTTATACAGGTAAAAGTTATCCGAAGTCTTTAAAATATGATATTTTTTCCGGACAATCTCCTCTACATAGCCATCCAGATGCTCCTGCAAAAGATCTCCGTAGCTTTTCTGTTCCAGAAGACTGGCAAAAAACTGATCCATATTATGAAGCATATCCTGCAACGTTTTGTTCAATCTCCTGGTATTCACCAGCGCTGTCTTTAACAATGAAATATTGCAGCGCGGATCATTCTTGAAGGCAAACAAAATTGCATAGATATTCTGAATATAAACCTGAGTGTCATCCTCATCTTCCCCTGCCAGATGTGCAAAAGCACTGACAAAGACTGCTGCATAGTCCGGAATGACGATATTTACGCTCATATTGAGGTAATCATCCACCTTCCTGAGCCATCCGGACTTCAGCAGCCAGTTTAAAATGCGGGTAGCCAGTGGCTCCAGCATGTCCAGCTCATCCTCCAGCTCGTCCTGAACCATCACCACGCGTGTTTTCGCAAAATAATCACTCAGGGTCTGAATACAGATTTCCCTGCTTAGGAAATAGTTGCTGTATTGATATTCTTCATTAATCTGCAGCAGTGCGTCAATATAAACCTGACGGTTTTTTGAACGGAATAATCCCCAGAAGGAATCCGGAATTTCCAAAAACTGATTTTCCATAAGGTATGCTTAGATTTCGAGCAGATCGCTGAAGGCCTTCAGGGCACCATCTGTCTCATGAGCCAGTACACGCTTTGCAAGAACTTTGCCCAGCTGTACGCCTTCCTGATCGAAGCTGTTTACATTCCATAAAAAGCCCTGGAACATCACTTTATTCTCAAAATGTGCCAGAAGTGCACCAAGAGCACCCGGATTTACCTGCTCACCGATGATGATGCTGGAAGGACGGCCGCCCTCGAAGTTTTTATTGCGGTTCTCGTCTGCCTTTCCGCAGGCAAATGCCATGATCTGGGCTGCTACGTTTGCACAGAGCTTCTGCTGGCTGGTACTTCCCTGGATCACGACATCGGTCTCCATCTGGTTTTTCTTAAAGCCTACAAACTGCAGAGGAACAATATCGGTTCCCTGATGCAGAAGCTGATAGAAGGAGTGCTGGCCGTTGGTACCCGGCTCACCAAAGATCACCGGTCCGGTCACATAGCTTACCGGCTCGCCGAAGCGGTTGACAGATTTGCCGTTGGACTCCATGTCAAGCTGCTGAAGATGTGCCGGAAAACGGCTTAATGCCTGAGAATACGGAAGCACTGCAGTACACGGATAACCAAGCACATTGCGCTCGTAAACACCGATCAGGGCATCTAACATAGCAGCATTCTTTGTTGCATCTGCTTCTGCTGCCAGCTTGTCTGCCTCTGCCGCGCCATCGAGAAACTGTGCAAACACCTCCGGGCCAAATGCAAGGGAGAGTACAGCGCCTCCCACTGCGGAAGTAGAAGAATAACGTCCGCCGATGTAATCATCCATAAAGAACGCTGCCAGATAATCACTGCTCTTAGCCAATGGAGAAGTCTCACTGGTTACAGCGATCATGTGTTTGGAAGGATCGAGATCTGCCTTCTTTAACGCATCTTTCACAAAGGACTCATTGGTCAGGGTTTCAAGCGTAGTACCGGATTTGGAAACCAGAACAAAGATGGAATGTGCCACATCAATGCCATACAATACGGCTGCGGCATCATCCGGATCTACATTGCTGATGAACTTTGCCTCCATCTTGAAAGTGCCGTTCTTCTTTGCCCAGTTTTCCAATGCCAGATACATGGCTCTCGGGCCAAGGTCACTGCCGCCGATACCGATCTGAACAACCGTAGTAAACTTTTCTCCTGCGGCATTCGTGATATCCCCATTGTGAACCTTGTTGGCGAATTCTGCGATACGCTCCTGCTGCTGCTTGTAGAAAGTACGCTTGTCCACGCCATCTGCGATAACTGCATTCCCCAGCTGACCACGGGTCATGTGATGCAGGACCAGACGTTTCTCTCCTGTATTGATAACTTCGCCATTGTAAAGAGCTTTAAATTTCTCTGCCAGCTGCGCTTCATCAGCCAGTTTCTTCAATGCGTCAAGCACAGTATCATCTACCTGCTTTGCTGCATAGTGGTAAACAAGTCCCTCTGCCATCGGCACACTGTATTTTTTAACGCGCTCTGCGCCTTTCTCACCGGTCATTGCCTCCGCAAGATTCACACGGGCTGCCTTTTCCAGCTCCTGATAGGAAGTAAGAGTATCCAGGTTATTCCAGGTAATCATATTTTGATTCCTCCTTCAATACATTATACTGATTTTTAAGTCGATAATTTTCTGTCAATCATGATAATTATACTCTCAGATTTTCTGAATTTCAAGAGTTTTCACGGACAGGAGACACAATAACCCCTTTTTTGATCTGCTTGTTACCCGATTCTTTCTTATCGATGAAAAATCACGCCTGTCAGAAGTTTCAGCGTTACTCCCACGGACAAAACAGAACCGCAAAACAGAAATAACCGATTGACCAGCCCTGACGCGGAACAGATTCCCAGGCTGAACCGCTTCCGGTACGGATACAGAAGCTGTTCTCCTTTGTGGTTCAGAAAATCAAGAACCAAATGGGATGCAAAAGCAATCCCAAAATATGGGACCAGTATTGGCAGAAATACGCCAACACTGCTCATAAGCAGGCCTCCTGCCAAAAAGGAATGGAAAAAGGAACGGTGCGGCGTCTTCTTTCCGTAGGCACAGATTGCCAGAAAGGCGGCACAGGCCAGCACAATGCGGCTGACCGAGCTGTTGCTCATCAGCCGCTGATACAGGCCCAGATGCCAGTGTGCTTCTACCACCACGATACCGATCACTATCGTTTCCAGCACAAATATAATCTGATCCGCTCTGCGGCTGCTCTCCGAAGTTCCGCAATCTATATCACTGATCACAGAGCCTACAGCCGCTGTCCCGGCACCAAGGATCAGCTCCGGTAATGTATGGGGCTGAAGCAGCAGCAGCGAGGCTGCCACGCCAACCGCCATGTGTGTTTTTCCAAGCATATCTTTTCTCTCTATTCTCCTTCTATATCTCATTCTGTCTTCTGTTATATGCGAACCACTTTTTATATTTGTCAATGAACTCGATTTCAAGATATCACATTTAAGCCTAAACGTTTCCAAGCCTACATTGAGATTTTTCGTAGACTTTTGCCATTTTATAGACGACTTTTTTAATTCCTGGATATAGTTGAAATCAAAAAGAGACTTCCAGAGTAATCTCTAAAAGTCCCTTTTCGCTTGATTTTAAGCCATTTTTAATTAGAACTTGCCAGCGGTCGCTGCTTCCTCAACAGCTACAGCTACAGCTACAGTCATACCAACCATCGGGTTGTTACCTGCACCGATCAGACCCATCATCTCTACGTGAGCCGGAACGGAAGAAGAACCTGCGAACTGTGCATCGGAATGCATACGGCCAAGGGTATCGGTCATACCATAGGAAGCCGGGCCTGCTGCCATGTTATCCGGATGCAGGGTACGTCCGGTACCGCCGCCAGAAGCTACGGAGAAGTACTTCTTGCCTGCTTCCAGTCTCTCCTTCTTGTAGGTACCTGCTACCGGATGCTGGAAACGGGTCGGATTGGTAGAGTTACCGGTGATGGAAACGTCTACGTTCTCTTTCCACATGATTGCAACACCTTCCGGAACGCTGTTTGCGCCGTAGCAGTTAACCTTTGCGCGAAGACCCTCAGAGTAGGATTTGCGGAATACTTCCTTAACCTCGTTGGTGTATGGATTGTACTCAGTCTCGATATAGGTGAAGCCATTGATACGTGCGATGATCTGAGCAGCGTCTTTTCCAAGACCGTTTAAGATAACGCGAAGCGGTTTCTGACGAACTTTGTTTGCTTTCTCAGCGATACCGATTGCGCCCTCTGCTGCTGCGAAGGACTCGTGGCCAGCCAGGAATGCAAAGCACTCGGTCTCCTCTTCGAGAAGCATCTTGCCGAGGTTACCATGGCCAAGACCTACCTTACGGGTATCTGCAACAGAACCCGGGATACAGAATGCCTGCAGGCCCTCGCCGATTGCTGCTGCTGCCTCAGCTGCTTTTCTGCAGCCTTTCTTGATTGCGATTGCTGCGCCTACGGTGTAAGCCCATTTAGCGTTCTCAAAGCAGATCGGCTGAATACCCTCAACCATCTTGTATACATCAAGACCTGCGTCTTTGGTGATCTTCTCTGCCTCTTCAATGGAAGCAATGCCATAGCTGTTTAATGCTTCATTGATCTGTTTGATACGTCTCTCATATGATTCAAATAATGCCATGATTATAGTCCTCCTTCTTTACGCCTGTCTCGGGTCGATGATCTTAACTGCATCAGCAACACGGCCGTACTGACCTTTTGCCTTTTCCCAAGCGGTGTTCGGGTCATCACCCTTCTTGATGAAGTCAGTCATCTTGCCAAGGCTTACGAACTGATAACCAATGATCTGATCGTCTGCGTCCAGAGCGATACCGGTTACATAGCCCTCAGCCATCTCCAGGTAACGAGGACCTTTCTTTAAGGTTCCGTACATGGTACCAACCTGGGAACGAAGACCTTTACCAAGATCCTCCAGGCCGGCACCGATCGGCAGTCCATCCTCAGAGAATGCGCTCTGAGTTCTGCCATATGCAATCTGTAAGAACAGTTCTCTCATTGCGGTGTTGATTGCGTCACATACCAGGTCGGTGTTCAGAGCCTCCAGAACGGTTAAGCCCGGAAGAATCTCTGCTGCCATTGCTGCGGAGTGAGTCATGCCGGAGCAGCCGATGGTCTCAACCAGAGCCTCCTGGATGATACCCTCTTTTACGTTCAGGGTAAGCTTGCAGGCACCCTGCTGCGGAGCACACCAGCCCACACCATGGGTCAAACCGGAAATGTCGGAAACCTGCTTGGACTGTACCCATTTTGCTTCTTCCGGAATCGGAGCAGCGCCATGATGAACGCCCTGTGCAACTGTGCACATCTCTTCTACTTCATGTGAATAAATCATGTTAAAACTCCTTTCAACTATGTAATGTCCTGAAAGTACGTGCTGCACGATGTTTCCGCAATTTTTTCAGCCCTGTACCCGGCAAATGAAAGATTGTCAAAAACATCACACCATACTTGAATACATTTTCTCACAAAAGTGACAAATAGTCCATAGTTTTTTTGTAGAAATTTAAGAGCAGATACCTCAAATATATGTGGCACCTGCTCTTTTTTTCCATTATTTTATGTTTGATTATTTATTGCTTAAGTACTCGTGGATACCCTTTGCACCGTGCTTTCCTGCTTCCATAGCCAGGATTACGGTTGCAGCACCGGTTACGGCATCACCGCCTGCGAACACTCCGGCACGAGAGGTCTGTCCGTTCTCCGGCTCCGCAACGATACATTTACGCTTATTGATCTCAAGTCCCTCCGTAGTAGAGGAAATAAGCGGGTTCGGAGAGGTACCGAGTGACATGATGACGGTATCTACATCCATCACATACTCGGAGCCTGCAATCTCTACCGGACGGCGTCTTCCGGATGCATCCGGCTCGCCAAGCTCCATCTTCACAACCTTGATGCCCTTTACCCAGTCATTCTCATCGGTCAGGATCTCTACCGGGTTGGTCAGAAGGTCAAAGATCACACCCTCTTCCTTTGCATGGTGAACTTCCTCCACACGGGCCGGAAGCTCTGCCTCACTACGACGGTACACGATATGTACCTCAGCGCCGAGACGAAGTGCTGTTCTTGCAGCATCCATGGCTACGTTGCCGCCACCGACTACAGCAACCTTCCTGCCTGCTACGATCGGGGTATCATAGTCCTCGCGGAAGGCTTTCATCAGGTTGTTTCTGGTTAAGTACTCATTTGCTGAGAACACGCCGTTTGCATTCTCACCCGGAATACCCATGAATTTCGGAAGTCCTGCTCCGGAACCGATGAAGACAGCCTCAAAGCCCTCTTCGTCCATCAGCTCATCAATGGTAACGGATTTGCCGATGATAACGTCTGTCTCGATCTTAACACCTAATTTCTTTACGTTCTCGATTTCAGAACGGACAACGGTCTCTTTCGGGAGACGGAACTCCGGAATACCATAGGTTAATACTCCGCCCGGCTCGTGAAGTGCCTCGAAAATGGTAACATCGTAACCCAGCTTTGCCAGATCGCCTGCGCAGGTCAGACCAGCAGGGCCGGAACCGACAACGGCAACCTTCTTGCCGTTTTTCTTCTCCGCTGCCTTCGGAACAAAACCGTTTTCTCTGGACCAGTCAGCCACGAAACGCTCCAGCTTGCCGATGGAGATTGGCTCACCCTTGATTCCGCGGATGCATTTGCCCTCACACTGGCTCTCCTGCGGGCACACACGGCCACATACTGCAGGAAGTGCGGAAGACTCAGCGATGACATTGGCTGCAGCCTCAAAGTTTCCGGCCTCGACTTCTTTGATGAAGCCAGGGATATTGATGGAGACCGGGCAGCCGCCCATACACTTTGCATTATTTTTACATTTTAAACATCTGGAAGCCTCTTCCATAGCTTCTTCTTTGTTGTATCCATAGCACACTTCCTCAAAATTGGTAGCGCGCACCTTTGCGTCCTGCTCTCTGACAGGAGTCTTCTTTAATACGTCCATTCTTAATTATCCTCCGATCACAGACAGCTTTATGCTGCCTTGTCTAATGAATCCCAATGAGTGAGTCTGATGCCCGGATCAACCGTTGCAGTGTCCGCAGCCGCCATGATGGGTATCACCCTCGACTGCCTTTAACATAGCTCTGCCCTCTTCGGTTTTGTACATCTGCTGACGCTTCATTGCCTCATCAAAGTTCACGAGATGACCGTCAAACTCTGGTCCGTCAACGCATGCGAACTTCACTTCATCACCAACGGTTAAACGGCATGCTCCGCACATACCGGTTCCGTCTACCATGATCGGGTTCATGCTGACGATAGTCGGGATATTCAGCTCCTTGGTCAGTTTGCATACAAATTTCATCATGATCATCGGTCCGATGGCTACGCACACATCGTACTGCTTGCCCTGGTTCTCTACCAGGTCTTTGATCACCTCGGTTACCATGCCCTTGCGCACATAGGAACCGTCATCGGTGGTAATGTAAAGATTTCCGGCCTGCGCTTTCATCATGTCTTCCAGGATCAGCAGTTCTTTATTCTTGGCACCAACGATAACATCAACATCGATACCATGCTGCTTCATCCACTTAACCTGCGGATAAACCGGTGCAGTACCAACGCCGCCTGCTACAAATAAGTACTTGCGGCCCTTTACTGCCTCGATATCTTCCTTTACAAACTCGGACGGCTGACCAAGCGGTCCCACAAAGTCCTGGAATGCGTCGCCTGCCTGTAACTCAGACATCTTTAAGGTAGATGCGCCTACGATCTGGAATACGATGGTTACGGTACCCTTCTCACGGTCGAAATCGCAGATGGTAAGCGGGATACGCTCACCCTTCTCATCCATCTTCACAATGACAAATTCACCCGGCTGGCAGGATCTTGCCACTCTCGGAGCTTCTACATCCATCAGGAAAATCTTCTCCGCAAGCTTTTCCGCTTTTAAAATCTTATACATTTCCTTCCTCCTGTTTTGCGTTCTGCAAATTGTGCATGCCATCTATAGCAGCAAAAAATTTTTTTAGATATGCTAAAACTATTTTAGCACTTCCCGGTTCAAATGGCAACACTTATTGTTAATAACATAACATATATTATACAGCTTTATTTCTTTTTGTACAGCCGATATTCGTAACAAAGGTCAAAATATGTCTGCTCATCGCTTTCCTGAACCATTTCCCAGGCTGCATCCTGGTCCAGATTCGGAAAATGTGTATCTGCCGCATATGCGAAATCGATCCAGGTGATCTGTGCCTCATCACAGTACGGGAGAAACTGCCGGTATACGCTTTCCCCGCCGATGATATAGACATCATCCGTATGATAAGCACGGAGCAGTTCCATCACTTCTTCCACGCTGCCGCATACAGAAGCTCCTTTGACCCTGTAATCCGGGTCGGTCGTAAGTACAATATTCGTCCGCCCGTACAGAGGCTGTGCTCCCGGCAGACTCTCCAGCGTTTTTCTTCCCATGACAATAACCTTGCCCATGGTTTCGTCCCGGAACATTTTCTGATCCTGGGGAATGGACACCAGAAGCTGGCCTTTATTTCCGATGGCCCAGTTTTTATCTACTGCCGCAATCAGTTTCACGCTATTTTACGCCTCCTCTTCCTCAGCCAGGATCAGTTCCTTTGCGTAAGGCAGGGTTTTGATCCAGTCGCAGAAGGTATGCCATTCATCCAGCTTATGATTCTTTCTGGAAAAATAGATATTGATCAGGGTTTCGTAATTTAAGGTGCAGGTGCGCATCTGGTTGTAGCTGGAGGGCAGAAGCTGGATCATGTCATACCAGTATGCCTTGTCCTTGGTCTCCACATATTTCAAGCGGATCTTTTCCAGCTGATCCACAATGGTCTGCATATAGGCCTCGCTCTCCGGTGTCAGATGGTCATGGCTAAAATCATCTAACTCAAAGGGTTTGCTGTGGATCTTATGCATGGTGCTGGTGGAGTTTGCCACCGTTGCCACCTTGTAGGTATCATATTCCTTCCACCAGTACATGGGCGCGGTGATATCCACCGATACGAAGACCTGGCGGATATATTTGCGGTGGTCACTTCCGGCGCGGCGCAGGCGCTTGGCCAGTCCCAGATCATTTGGTCCCAGCACGTAATTGCCGTCCTCATCATAAAAGCTGTCCATCCGGTTCCAGCTGTTCATAGGATTGCGTGCCCCGCGCATGGCATTTTCCAGATTCATGACGCTGGTACGTTCTAATTTAATCATGTTGTATTCCTTCCTTATGGGATGTCAAAACAATGGCTGCAGCCTGTATATGCTTTTATATTCCGCAGTCAATCGTTCTGATTATAGCAAAGCTGGGATTTCTCGTCAACATCCGCCAGCTCCCGGCTGCTCCCGGCAACAAAGCGGGCCACGTCCTCCGGATGCGCCAGCAGTACCTTTCTTCCTCCCACATCCCCACTCAGTGCAAGCAGTTCTTTCCGGTATTCCGGTGCAAAGATGACCGGATTTCCATCCATGCCTTCCCAGGATGCACAGACCATTCCCCTTGTATTTTTACGGAATGCTGTCACAAGTCCGCGAATGGTTTCGCGGGTCAGCCACGGCTGGTCACTGACTGAAAAACAGACCGCGTAATGCTCCGGGATCTGTTCCAGGGCGAGGTGAACAGAATGGGAGATTCCCAGGGCACTTTGATTGTTCTTTACCGTCTCAAATCCCTCTCTCCCAAGATCCTCCAGAATCTCATCATACTGGCTCACCACAATCTTTTTCGCAAAAAAATCCTCCGGCATGGTATTTACCTCATCTGCCACATGGCGGTACATCAGCCGGCCATCCACCTCCGCCAGCAGCTTGTTTCCGCCGAAACGGCGGCTGTCCCCGGCTGCCAGAAGCACCATGGCAACCGGCATATGGTCATGAGGCCGGAAGCGGTAATTCAAAACAGCCTCCAACACGCCTCCACCGATGGAGGATGCCTTGTCGGAAACAGTAAAGCAGTGTGCCACATCGCAGCGTGGATCCACATCACCGGATTTCATGCCGGCTGTCACTTCCACACCATCCTGCAAAAGTCCCCGCACAACACCATCAATCTGCGCCAGCACCGGAGTTTGGTCCACATAGCCCACCACATCATTCTTTTTCACTACTGCACCAATTTCTACTGCTCCTTTAAAAGCACCGGCTGCCGGAGCCTTAATGAGACGTTCCAGTCCATACCCGCCGATCATGCCCGGAATTCCCGTATTTGGAATGGCGCTTCCCTTCCAGATACACCGGCCCAGATAATGGCCACGTTTCGTCTCTACAACGCAGTGGCAGTCTTCCCCGGCAGTAAATCCTGGTCCAACACCAACCACAAAGGGGGCATCTGTGATCTTTGTTCCAAGATTGTGTTTTGCCAGAATGGCGTCAACCACCACATCCGGATGAAATTCATGGATACATCGTGCTGTTTCATCCACCATAACAGCTATATTGCCATTTTGGATCTCTTGCTCTGCCACTTTTACAGAATCACACAGCACACCGGTCACGTTCTCCACCTGCATGTGCCCCTGATAAACTGCCGGAGAAAATGCCACAGTACGCCGCACAGTAGTCGGCACCGCAATATCCGTCATCAGGATCCGGAAGCCGGCCCGGTGCAGGCGCAGTGCAATGCCGCTGGCCAGATCTCCGGAGCCTTTGATCAGAACCCGGCCCATACCGTCCGTTATTCCGGTAAGTCTCTGTTTTGATTCTGTGTTTGTCATCACCGTGTCAGTTGTTTCTGTATCAATCATGGTATTTCTTCTCCTTTTCCTGGTTGTTCTGGCACATCCCGACTGCAGATTTCCCGGCAGCATAAAGGCAATTTTTTCTGAAAGCTTCTGCTCCGTTTTTGTGTCTGCCTGGTTCAGCAGAATGCGGTAATAGCGGCCATCCACGCCTTTTCGGCTTCCACGCTCATCCATCAGAAGGAGCGTCATATCCTCTGCGCCTATGACATCCTGTGCCTCCTTATGAAGCCAGCCGCCATTGGACGCGAACCGGAAGCAGCTGTCGCCGAACTGCTTTCCACCGGCTGTCAGCCCCACACAGGCTATGATCAGCCCGGTCTGCGGAATCAAAACCGGTTCCGTATCTGATGGAACTTTTAACGGCAAACGCTTGGCTCCGTCTGCCTCAATAAGGATCACATCAAACTGTGAGAGCAGCCGCTTCATCACACGCTCCTCTCCGAGGTCCTCCGGCATGGCAAGCTTCCACGCATTGTCCGGATCCTCCACCTGTTTTCCTGCTGCCAGAATGAAACCGCCCGGATTCCGGAGCGCACCGGCATAACTCGCCGCATCCAGATCTGCAAGCTTCGGTATCACTTCAGTCCTGTACTGCTCCGGCTTCGCAATGTGCGTGCTGGTAGTGATCAGGACCCGGGCGCCTTTTGCGGCAAGCTCTTCTGCCAGATCATACATCGTGCTGGTCTTTCCTCCCGCACCTACTATGGAAATGACTCGTGGCAGAGTCCTCCAGTCTGCGAACCCCAGTGCTGCCAGAATGCTGTCCGTCTCTTCAAAATTCTGTTTTTCCGGATCCCAGCGTTCTGCTTTCACCGAAGCAACAATTAGTTTCTGCTCCATCCTTGTTCTTTCCCCCTCATCGTGCTATAATTTCTCCATGAAATTATTATACCATGTTCGCTCTCTCCCGGATAGGACATATGACCGGATTCTCTTTTCCTGCGGTCTTTTCCTGCTTCTGACAGAGTGTTATAAACAATGCTTTTTATATTTTATCATCGACAAGTGCCATTACGACTGGTGGTTTTTTCCATTTCAGCTGTGCAGTCTCCCCATGTATCTTTGCCTGCTTCTTCCATTTCTGAAGCATAAAAGTATGAAGACTGCTGTCTGCACCTTTTTGCAGGATTTTAACCTGCTTGGCGGGTTGGCTGCGCTCATCGTATCAGAAGGCTTTCGCGGCATCCACTGGACACTGACCCTGCACGGGTATATCTGGCATCTGCTCCTGGTCTTCATAGGACTGTTTGTTTTTGCAGGCAGACGTTCCGATTTATGCCTGAGGGGGTATCTGCAGACACTCCCTCTGTTCCTGGCCAGCTGTTCCATTGCTTTTTTCATCAACATCCTTGCACCGGGACATGGACAAGCCGATATGTTCTACATTTCACCCTATTACCCCAGTACCCAGCCGGTTTTCCATGAGATTGCGATGGCTGCCGGCATTATCCCTGCCAATCTGTTATATCTCTTTACCATCTGCCTGGGTGCAGCACTTGTGCACTTCCTTTTCTATCTGCTGGAAAAGCATTTCACCGCAGATGCGAAAAGCTGAAACACATATGCAATTTCCCATAATACAGAAAAAAGGTCTCATGCCGGCAAGCACGAGGCCTTTTCTCTTTTCTCGTCTTTTAGATTTCATCCCGCGATTTTCGCCGCGCTGCCATCCGCCTGCGAATCACGATATAACAGATAATGTGAGCCGTGAAGGTAATGATCCAGCTGACCGGATAAGAAAGATAAAGCGTGGTCACTGTCCGGTGCATTGCAAATACAGAAAAAATCCATACCACACGGAACAGGCAGGCGCCGGTCAGTGATACCAGCATCGGAACAACAGAATGGCCAAGCCCCCGCAGACCGCCTACCATAGTGTCCATAATTCCGCACAGAAAATAGCTTCCGTTTATGATCCGCATACGCATCATGCCATAGGAAATCACTTCCGGATCAGAGGAGTAGATTTGTAACAACTTCGGTCCGAGCAAAACAGCTCCGCCGCCCATCACAACACCTACCAGAACGACCAGCCCCAAGCAGTCCAGAAGGATCTTTGTGACGCGGTCCATCTTGCCTGCTCCATAGTTCTGGCTGGTAAAGCTTAAGGTTGTCTGGTAAACTGCGTTCATTGCATTGTATACAAAGCCCTCCACATTCGCCGAAGCCGTACTTCCTGCCATGGCAATGGATCCAAAGGAATTGATAGAGGACTGGATCAGCACATTGGATACAGAAAAGATTGCTCCCTGGAATCCGGCAGGCAGTCCGATCTTCATGATCTGCTTTACCTTAGACTCTGTAATCCTCATCTTTTCCCGGCACAGGCGGTATGCGGAATCTGAACGTGCCAGACATTGCACGATCAGTACTGCGGAAATGCACTCGGATACCACGGTTGCGGTTGCAACACCGGCCACTCCCATAGAAAAAGCGATCACAAAAACAAGGTTTAGCACCACATTGACTGCACCCGCAAACAGCAGGAAATACAGTGGTCTTCTGGTGTCACCAACAGCTCGCAGGATTGCAGCCCCAAAATTGTATGTAAGAGTTGCCGGCATACCGATAAAGTAAATCTTCAGATACAGCGCCGCAAGCGGCAGTACATCATCCGGCGTTCCCATCAGGCCCAGCATCGGACTGGAAAAGAAGACTCCCACAAAAATCAGAAAAAAGCCACCGGCCAGAGCTAGCATCATGGCTGTATGCACGGTTTCTTCCAGATCCTTTAATTTTTTTGCACCGGAATACTGAGCCACCAGTACATTGGCACCGATGGAAAGTCCCACGAACACATTGATCATCAGGTTGATCAGTGCTGTCGTGGAACCAACCGCAGCAAGAGATTCCCTGCCTGCGAAATGTCCCACTACAATAATGTCTGCCGCGTTAAATAACAGCTGCAGGATACCGGATAAGATCAGCGGAACCGCAAACGCCACAATCTTCGGAAAAAGCGGTCCGCTGCACATATCCATTTCATAGGTTTTCCCTGTTTTCTTTGCTGACTGTTCCATGTTCCCCTTCCCCTCAATCACAAATATCTACAAAAAACGATAAATCAAAAGTGCAATGGCTACACCGATGATGCTGGCCATGGTAATGCGGATGGTCAGGCCAAAGGTAATGACCAGCACGCCAAGATTTAATACCAGCGGAGTGTCTAATCCAAAAGACTGTCCGAAATTCAGCCAGGACAGCAAGCTGATGCTCTTGGTTGCCTCTCCCAGAAAGCCGCCGAGCACGATTCCTGCCAGCAGCATTAAAAGCAGAATCCAGAAATTCTTATTTCGCATTGTTTGTTTCCTCCCCGTTGCCTTACATCTGTTTGCGTACGATCATATATTCATCACCCAGGCGGTAATAGGGACAGTCATAAAAACGATCCTCCATAAAGCGCGCCATCTCATCCTCATCCAGGTTCACTTCGCACACATAGCACTCATAATCCTCATCATACTCGTAATACAGACAGCTTTCACAGCTTCCCTGCTGCTTTTTCTTTTTCATGGATACATTCCTTTCAGGTAAATGTTTTCTCAAGACCATTCCCTGCTTTACACGATCTACTTTTCCGGCGCCGATGTTCTGGGCGGTAAAGCTTGAAATTCCGTTGCCAAGCGTAGTGAAGCTGGTAATGGTAAAGGTATTCAGTTTAATTGCCGCGGAATAACCGGCAATCACAGAGGAACCAAAGGAGTTGATCAGTCCCTGCACAAAAATATTGCCAATGGAGACAAAGCTCTGCTGCAAAATACTCGGAATCGCAATGTGCGCGATCCGCTTTAACATATCTGCGGAAAAGTACTCTGCTTTCTTATCTGTCTTAATCTGCCTCAGGCGTTTCACCATGGTAATGAGTGCCAGCACACAGGCAATGCCCTGGGCAATAAAGGTTGCCCACGCCACGCCGGCTCCCCCCCAGTGCAGGCCTGCCACAAACCAGTAATCCAAAAAAATGTTGCCAAGAGAAGAACCGATCAGGAAATACAGCGGCGTTTTCGAATCGCCCAGCGATGTAAAAATACCGGTTGCTACATTATATAAAAACAGAAATGCAAAGCTTCCGATATAGATCCGCAGATAGAGATCGCCCAGATTAAAAATATTATCCGATGTCTGGATCATGCGCATCAGAAAACGGCTTCCCAGAAGTCCGAGTCCCGTCAGAACAACAGAAAGAACCGAAGCAGAAATCAGCGTCGTGTACACAGAAGTCTTCATCAGCTCATAACGCTTTGCGGATTCCCCTCAGTCAGGTCTTTCATCACAATATATTATCCTCACATTCCGTAAAATCTGAAGCGGCACTGCCTGAAAAACGACGTTTGCGAGCACCGCGCCTTTAGAATGCTACCACTTTTTGGAGAATTATGCAATCCGGTTTTTCTGTTTTCACGCCGGATCAGCATTGGATAGCCTTCTGCATGGTCATGGAATAGATCCATTTTTCCCGGACATTTTTTCGGGTCAGCTGGGTCAGCGCCCTGGCATAATAGTCCAGCTGTTTCTGATAATGATCCAAAAGGATTCGGCTGCTCCGGATCCGGTCTGTCTTGTAATCCACCAGGATCAGCTCTCCATCTTCCTCAAAATACGCATCAATGATACCCTGTATCACCACCAGCTCGTCGCTGTCCACCGGCCCGATCTCCCGCGCCGGGATACCCATGACAAATTGCTGTTCTTTATGAAGTTTTCCTGATGCCTGGGCCTTAGCCATGCGTCGTCCTGTCTCTGAGCAGAGGAAGGTCCAGAGCACAGTGCTGTCTACCATCTGCAGACTCTCTGACGTATACTGCTTTTCTTCCACAAACCGCGTCAGCCAGGCATCCACATCTTCCAGACTCCGGATCCTGTCAAAGGGAAGAAGTTCCAGCGCACGGTGATACGCACTGCCGCGGGCAGCTCCGGTCCCGGAATCCACAGATGCGTCCGATGCTTTTTTCACAGGCTCAAATGGTACCTCCGACTCATCATCGGCGGGCTGGCCCATTTTTTTCACTTCTGATACCGACATCTTACTGTGCAAGGTTACATCTGCCATGTAGGGATAGACAAATTCCAGGTGTTCTTTCAGCTGCATTCCAAAATCTCTGTCGTACTCCTGTTTCGTATCAAACTCCAGAAGCACATCCTTTGCATTCCTTTTCAGTACCTGACGCTGCAGCTCACTGCCAATAAATTCCATGACCGGAATTTTCCTCACCAGAATTCCCAGTCCGTTTCCGGTTTGGCCGGTACACATAAGGATCCAGTCCAGAAAGGAAGCCGCACCGGAAAGAATGGTATAGGGAATCTGTCCGTTCGCAAGCGGAATCTGGCTGTACTTTTCCAGAGTCTTCCCGAGGCTTCGGTCTGTTCCGGTCATGATCAGCTTTTCCTTTGCCCTTGTCATGGCAACATAAAGCACACGTAATTCCTCTCCGAGACTGTCCAGCTCCATCTTCCGTCGCAGTACGTTTTTCTTGATCGTAGAAGTTTTCACCCGATGCTCTGCATCCAGATAATCGGCGGCAATGCCAAGTTCCGGATCGATCAGGACTTTTCCGTATACATCCTGCCTGTTGAACTTCTTTCCCATTCCTGCCAGAAAAACAACAGGGAATTCCAGTCCTTTGCTCTTATGGATACTCATGATCCGCACGGTGTTATCTTCCTCTCCCACTGTGGACGCTTCGCCGAAATCGGAGTTATATTTCTTCAGATTTTCGATATAGCGGATAAAATGGAACAGCCCCTTGTAGCTGGTTTTCTCATATTCCGACGCTTTCTCCACCAGCATATCCAGGTTCGCCCGTCTGGTCTCTCCTGCAGGCATCACCGAAACATAATCATAATAGCCTGTTTCCTCGTACAGCCGGTAAATCAGCTCATGGATCGGCAGATAGGAAGCAAGCAGACGAAACTGCTCCAGCTTTTCAAAAAAACCATTCAGGCGTTTCCAGCGCACAGCAGCTGCGTAGATACCGCGGTCCTGCCCCTTATCCGCGCAGCTTCGGTAATCTGCCATCATCGTTGCCAGTTCCCGGTCACTCATGCCAACCACCGGTGATTTTAAGACCGCTGCCAGAGGAATATCCTGCATGGGATTGTCGATCACTGCCAGCATACTTAACACGGTCTCCACTTCCAGCGTATTAAAATACCCCATACGGGACTCCGCATACGCCGGTATTCCTTCATTTAAAAGAATCTGCAAAAGCGTCTCCGTCCAGCCCGCAGTACTGCGCAGGAGAATCACCATATCGCGAAACTGGGCCGTTCGATAGCCTCCGCCCTCCCCTGCTTTTTTATCCCATACCAGAAAGCCATGCTCCGGATCTGTCATCTCCCTGATCTTTGCAGCGATCAATTTCGCCTCCAGTTCCTTTGCGGTGTAATCTGCCGTTTCCTCATCCAGTCCTGCCAGAGCCTCATCTCCGGTGTCGACCATAAGAAGCTCTGACAGGCCGCCCACTCGTTCCGGCTCCGCTGCCTCTGCAAAGACCGCGCCGGGATGCAGGGCCGCATCCTCCGTATAGCAGATATTTCCGAGATTTTCCGTCATGATCCGGTAAAAGATATCATTGATCCCGGTCAGCACCGTATCCCGGCTTCGGAAGTTCTGATGAAGCTCGATTTTGAGATCCGGGCCGTTTTCCTCCGGTTCAGACGGATAGGCATGGTATTTTTCCAGAAACAGTTCCGGTCTTGCCAGGCGGAAGCGGTAAATGCTCTGTTTTACATCCCCCACCATAAACACATTGTGCTGGCCGAAACGCTCACGGGAAACTGCCTTCAACAGCTCCTCCTGTACCAGGTTACTGTCCTGATACTCATCCACCAGCACTTCCCGGTACTGCATGCTCAGTTCATCCGCCGCGTCCGTATAGATGTGTGTTCCATCCTCCCGGACCTGGATCAGCACCTTCAATGCCTCATGCTCCAGATCGTTAAAGTCTACAAGATTTTTATCCCGCTTCTTTGCCTGAAACCTCTCCGCAAACTGTTCTGCCAGATCTAACAGCACTCCCGTTGCTTCCCTGGTTCCCTCCAGATCGGCAAACATGTTTTCCAGCGTGTCAAACGCATACAGCTCTTTCATTTTTTTGATGGCAGTCTTCACCCGGTCACGGCATCCGGTCACATAGGCCTTTTTCTCCGGATCAACTTCCCTGCTCCGCACTGCAGCAAGCCTCCCAAATCCGGCTTCGGTAAGAAGTCCGTGAAAGGCAGTGAAATCTTCCGCCTCCGAAAGTCTCTTTAACAGAAACACATCTTCCAGAAATGCCGGCTCATAGGCACAGAGAAATTCATCATCCCGGCAGATATCACTGGCATCCTCCATCTGAATCCTCAATTCTGCCGCCTGGCGTTTTAAATCCTGAAGCAGAAACTCCATCCACGGGCCCGACTGCTCATCTGCCAGTTCCTTCCGACAGTCTGCGATCCACTGCTCTGGATAGGGATTGCTCTGGGAAAAATGGTAAACCTGCATGATGTAATCTTCAATTCCGGCATCCGTCTTTCCCTGGGCAAAGGTCTCAACAAACTGTTCAAAACGGCTGCCGCCAGAAGCGTAAGCATCCTCCAGAAGCTCAGCCATAACATCGGCCCGCATAAGAAGCAGTTCACCCTCATCACCGATGCGGAATGCCGGATCCAGGTCCAGCAAATGAAAGTGCTCCCGGATCACATTCAGGCAAAAACTGTCGATCGTGGTGATCTGGGCATGATGGACCAGTGTGGCCTGCATCTGAAGATGGCCATTCTTCGGATCCTCCCTTAATCTCTGCTCTATGGCCGCCGCGATCCGCTCCCGCATCTCTGCTGCCGCCGCATTGGTGAAAGTCATAACCAGAAGTTCATCGATTCCGGCCGGGTTTTCTCCCTCTGTCACCATGCGGATGATGCGCTCTACCAAAACCGCTGTTTTTCCGCTTCCTGCCGCCGCGCTGACAAGCAGATTTTTTCCGCGGCTTTCAATGACCCGGCTCTGCTCCCTGGTCCAGTTTACTGCTGCTCTCTGCATATTTCCTCCCAGATTTCCTCTGTTTTCCGGTTTTTCCACCGGTTGAATTCATAGCCGGATGTTTTCCGGTCAAACCCGCAAACTGCATGATATGGACAATAATCGCAGGCGGTGCGCTGGCCGTTTTTGTATGGTGCCACACCAATCTCACCATCCAGGATTTCCTGTCCTGCTTCCTTTAATTTCCGGTGCACAAACTGGCTTAACCGCGCAAAGCGTTCCCGGTTTGCCACCGAAGAACGTCCTGCCTGTACCTCACCGTCTTTTAAGACTACCGGGATCACATCTGATTCCTTCTCAATCGTCCGGTCCAGATGACGGACCACTTCCAGCTCGCTGTTTACCAGACCGTTCATGCGAAGCTTCTTCAAAATCTCCGCATCGATCTTCTCCGGATCAGGCTGGCCCTTTTTCTCTGCCAGCGGATCCGCAATGTTGTAATACAGAATGCCTGCCGGAACGATTTCTTTATCCGGATAATGATGCTGTGCCATCTCTGTCACTGCATCCATATAAACCACCAGCTGGAGCTGCAGGCCATAGTAAAGTGCCAGCAGATCAAATGAAGTGCTTCCGGATTTATAATCAATGATCTTGACATAGACCTTTCCGCCATCCTCACAGACATCCATACGGTCAATCCTTCCGCGCAGATGCAGAGCCTCGCTCTCTGAAAGAGCAATCTTCATGGCACTTAGGTTATCTGCCGCAGAGAAGGATACCTCAAATCCGGTCGGAATAAAGTCACCTTTTTTGATCTGCTGCTGCAGCGCCCACACCGTCCGTTTTGTGATCTGCCCCACCCGCTGGGCCAGATAGCGATTTCTTGCCGAACTTCCAAGAATGGTATTTCCATAGTTTTCTGTCACGGCAGCCACACATTCCTCCACCAGCATATCTCTGGTTTCATTCGTCATGGTATGCCAGTCATACTGTTTTTCCTTCACCCTGCGAAAACACAGATCAATGGACTCATGAAACAACGTTCCAATATCGGAAGAAGCCAATTCAAATCGTTTCCGTTCCAACAGCTCCAGACCATACCTGAGAAAATGACTGTAGGCACAGGCAGCATACTGCTCCAGCCGGGTCACGCTGCCGCTTAGGATTTCCCCGTACAGAGCCTTTGCTACCGCATGGGAAATGCCCTGTTGCTCGTAAACGAAAAAAGCTGCATCCATGAAACGGCGCAGAATCTTCTGATTGTCTTTTGAGGACGCAAACCAGCGGTATAATTCCAGAAACTGCGCTTTTTCCTCATCCTGCTCCAGTTGTCCGTCCCGGTATTGTCCCAGTTTCGTGGACAGTCTCTGCTTCGCCTCTGCCACAGAGTAAATTTCAGAATCCATCTGCGTCTCCTGATCCGTCAGAACCGCATCCGGGAACATGGCCCGCAGCTCCCCAATGAGAAAGGATGGACGACGACTCTTTCCGTCTGCGCCGGTACGACACCAGGACAAAATGAGCTGCTTCGATGGCTTGGTCATCATCAGATACAGATAAAACCGCTGCTGGAAGCTTTCTTCCCTCGCGGTGGGGGCCAGTTCCAGATGATGCTCTCCCAGGAAATCCCTGTCACGGTCTGAAAGCAGGCTTCCCCGCTCTTTTCTTGCCGGTACGATTCCATCGTTGACGCCGGCAAAAAAGAGCACCCGGATATGAGCCAGACGTGTTCTGGTAATGTCCCCCACCACAACCCGGTCTGCCACTGCCGGAATAACACCTACCTTCAGCTCCGCAAAGCCGGCATCCAGAATTTCCAGATACTCTTTCCGGCTCACGCGCTCCTCTCCCAGAAGATCTGACAGGCGCTTTAACAGTTCCGTTACAAGACCGTACACCTGGCCATACTCCTTTGCCAGTCGGTGTTCCCCGATTTTTGTAAAATACTCCTGATAGCTTTCCAGCTGTTCCTCTGCCCTGCAGTCTGCAAGCAGCGTAAGCACCGCTTCTGTCATGCCTGCTATCGTCAGATCCGCCTGACGGAAACGCTCCTGCATGGCAAAAAGAGGCGCCAGCACCCGGTCCTTAAAGGCATTCACCTCTGTCACATTTAAGTCCCCGGCACCCCGGTAGGTCCGCTCCCAGGTTTCCCGGAATCGCTTTCCTCCGCGGATTCCCATGGCCAGGATATAGTTTTCCAGCCGGTCCACCATCGTACGCTCCTGACTCACCAGACCGGTACGCAGATAGCGCATGACACTCTCGTAAGAGAAGTCCTGGCGTACTGCCTCAAGAGAGGCCCGGATCAGTTCCACGAGACAATTATCAAGTACATTTTTCTTGTCATCCATAAAATGCGGGATCTGATTCTGGGTAAACTGATGCGTGATTTCTTTTCCGTATCCTGGAAGATCCCCTGTGATGACCGCGATCTCCCGATAGCGGGCTTTTCCCTCCTGTACCAGCCGCTGGATCTCATGAACGATATGACTGACCTCACCCGATGGATTGGATGCCTGGAAAAAGACGATACTGTCTGTAGCTTCACCGGTATACGCAGTTTCTGTCCCATAACGGAACAGATTCTGCTCCAGCCAGGCAAGCTCCGGACGCCGGGCAAACCGGCGGTTTTTCTGTTCGCCAAGTATAATATCCGGCAGTTTTTTCACCTGATTCTTTTCCGCAATCTCCGACAGGCGGACTGCCATCTGACGGCTCATGTAAAACAGGTTCTGAATCCCCATTTTCCCGTAAATACCTGCCGCTTCGTCGGCCGTCACCGTTACATAAACCTGCTTCGCGTAAACCAGAAACAGCTCCGTCAGCCGGTACTGGACCGGTGTAAACCCTGTGTAGCCATCCAGGGCAATGACGCTGTTTCGGATCAGCCCTGACTCCGGGATCAGCCTGCAAAGCACATCCAGTACCTGCTCTGTCGTAATGTAATGCCCTTCAATATATTCCTGAAAGCTCTGCTCTACCAGGGCCAGATCTTCGAGCTTCTGCCTTAACAGCGGAGACCTGGCTGAAGGCGCCATCTCCCGCAGTGCCTCCGGTGTGATGCCATATTGATAAAACTCGGAAAGCATGGATTTTAACTGTCCTACAAAGCCTGGTTTGCTCAACTGTCCGCCAAATAAGACCAGCTGCCGTTTCTGGGCCGCAGCCACCTTGCGCAGCACCATGGACTTTCCCATGTCATCCAGCACAGAAAGCTGTTCCACCGCCAGCTCCTCAAAAATCCGGTAGGCCAGGCGGGCAAAGCTCACGATATCAATATTCATGGTACCGTGGTTCGGATGCCGGGTCACTATATCCTTCTGGGTCTGCATGGTAAACTGCTCCGGCACGATCAGAAAATACTGCTCTTGTGGATGTTCCATGGAAAGGCGGATCACTTCGTCGTACAGATATGTAGTTTTTCCGGAACCGGAACCGCCCAAAATCAGCTGCAATGCCATATGCTCTTTCCCTTCCTGTATCTAAATTCTGTTCTGAATACGTATCTTTCAGTATAGCATAAAAGAGAATCCCTGAGAATAGATTATAACAAACATTCCCGGAGGTCTCCCATGAGCTCCAAAACCAAGATCATTGTCCTTCGAATGAAAGAGATCATCTACACCGCAATCTTTGTTGGTCTCGGGATCCTTCTGATCCTGCTTTTGCTGGTGATGTTCCGCCCAGGAAAGGAGAGCACTCCTGCCTCCGCAAAAGCGCAGTACATACCAGGCATTTACACCTCCTCCATTACTCTTGGTACGCAGGAAATCAATGTGGAGGTATCGGTAGACGCAGACCGGATCACCTCCATTACCATGACACCACTCAGTGATGCCGTGGAAACCATGTACCCGCTTATGCAGCCATCCTTAAGCAATCTCACCGATCAGATTTTAACCGCACAGTCTCTGGAACATCTGACCTATCCGGAAGAAACCCGCTACACATGCCAGGTGCTCTTAACTGCTGTGAAAAAGGCCCTGAAAAAAGCTGCGCCCACAGTCTGACCGTTTCCGGTCAGACTGTGGGCGCAGCTTTCTGTTATGGCAAAGCCTTATGCTTCAGCCTGGTCCTGTTTCGTTTCTGTATCGGTTTCTTCTTCCGGATCCGCAATTCCCTTACAGCGGCGGAAGATCTGCATGAATTCTTTTCCGGTGATGGTCTCCTTTTCAATCAGAAAAGCAGCGATCTGATCCAGCACATCCCGGTTCTCCGCAAGCAGGCGCTTTGCCTCCTCATAAGATTCTTTCAAGATCCGCATGACCTCATCATCTACCGCGGCAGCGGTTGCCTCTCCACAGTCCATCACGGTGCGTCCGGAAAGGTACTGATCCTGACGTGCAGCCAGCCCCATCAGCCCGAACTTATCAGACATACCATACTGGGTTACCATGGCGCGGGCAATACCGGTGGCCTTCTCGATATCGTTTGCGGCGCCGGTCGTCACGGAATGGAACACAAGCTCCTCTGCCGCCCGTCCCGCCAGAAATACAATGATCCTGGCTTCCAGCTCCTTCTTGCTGTTTAAGTATTTCTCCTCCTCCGGCACGTTCAGAACATAGCCAAGCGCCCCCATCGTCCTCGGTACAATGGTGATCTTCTGCACCGGCTCCGCATCCTTCTGCAGGGCACTTACCAGAGCATGCCCAACCTCATGATAGGAAACAATGCTGCGCTCCTCTTTGCTGAGAACACGATCTTTCTTTTCCTTACCCACAAGAACAACTTCCACGGCATCAAACAGATCCTTCTGGCTCACGGCATTTCTCCCATTCTTGACTGCCAGGATAGCTGCCTCATTGATCATGTTTGCAAGGTCCGAACCAACCGCACCTGCGGTTGCCAGCGCAATTGCCTGTAAATCTACTGTTTCATCCAGGGAGACATTCTTGGCATGTACCTTTAAAATATCGACCCGGCCCTTCAGATCCGGGCGGTCTACAATGACGCGGCGGTCGAAACGGCCCGGACGCAGGAGGGCCGGATCCAGCACCTCCGGACGGTTGGTGGCTGCCAGGATCAAAAGACCCTTGGAAGTATCCATTCCATCCATCTCAGAAAGCAGCTGGTTTAACGTCTGCTGCTGTTCCGATTCTCCTCCACCAGTTCCCCCGCTTCTGCTGCGGCCGATGGAATCGATCTCATCAATGAAAATGATGCAGGGGGAATTCTGCTGCGCCTGCTTAAAGAGGCTGCGGACACGGGAGGCACCCACGCCCACATACATCTCCATGAAATCCGAACCGGACAGAAAGAAAAACGGAACCTTTGCTTCTCCTGCCACAGCCTTGGCAAGCAGTGTCTTACCAGTTCCCGGCGGGCCCACAAGCAGGGCACCCTTCGGAAGCTTTGCACCGATATGGGTATATTTTCCCGGATTATGCAGGAAATCCACCAGCTCGACCAGGGATTCCTTTGCCTCGTCCTCACCGGCCACATCTGCGAATGTGACGCCGGTCTCCTTCTGCATGTACATCTTGGCAGTGCTTTTTCCCACACCACCCATGCGCTTCATCATGAAATTCATCATGACAACAATCAGTACAAACGGAAGGATAAAACTGAGCAGAGACTCGATCATGGCCATGCTGTCCTGGCGCTCCCTGCGGATCTCAACACCGCCCGCCAGCAGCCGGTCTGTCAGTTTATAGTCCCGCTCCACCGGAACCGTATAGGTTTTTAAGATTGGGTTATACTCCCCGGAGTCTTCCTTATACTGAATATCAATCTGGGTGTTGCGGATGGTGACTGCCTCAATGTCTCCGTTTTCCAGCTGGGAAACGAACTCGTCGTAAGTAATCTCCTTCTGACTTTTGTCAATCATGTAACTTCTCATAAAAGCCGCGATCGCAAAGGTGATAAATACCGCGATCAGGACGATATAAAACTGGTTTTTTGGAAATTTTCCGTTACTTCCGTTTTCACCATCCTGCGGCTGATTGTTCTGCTGTTTATCCATAAAAGAACTTTTCTCCTGTTTTTGCATTTATGAACCATTATAAAGGCAGTCTTTCCATAAATCAAGGACAGGTCACTTAAAAAAATAAAGTTTTAAAAAAACATCTGGATTTTGGAATAACAGCGCTGTATAATAGTTCCGTTATTTTTTCGACAGTTCTTTTGTTACACACCCCACATAATACAATTATCATAAAAGGAGGTTTTTCCATGCCTGTAAAGTATGTTTTCGTTACCGGCGGCGTTGTTTCCGGCCTCGGTAAAGGTATCACAGCTGCATCCCTTGGGCGTCTGCTGAAAGCGCGCGGCTACAAAGTAACCATGCAGAAATTCGACCCGTACATCAATATTGATCCGGGTACCATGAACCCGGTCCAGCATGGTGAGGTTTTTGTTACCGACGATGGCGCCGAGACCGATCTGGACCTTGGCCACTACGAGCGCTTCATCGATGAGAGCCTGACCAAAAACTCCAATGTCACCACCGGTAAGGTATACTGGAGCGTACTCCAGAAAGAACGCCGCGGTGATTTTGGCGGAGGTACCGTTCAGGTCATCCCGCATATCACCAATGAGATCAAGAGCCGCTTCCACCGCAACTATTCCACCACCGATACTGAGATTGCTATTATTGAGGTGGGCGGAACCGTCGGTGATATCGAAAGCCAGCCGTTTTTGGAAGCTATCCGTCAGTTCCAGCATGAGGTCGGTCATGAAAATGCCATTCTCATCCATGTCACCCTGATTCCATATTTAAAAGCATCCGGTGAGCTTAAGACCAAGCCGACCCAGGCCAGTGTAAAAGACCTGCAGGCTATGGGCATCTGGCCGGACATTCTGGTATGCCGCAGTGAACATCCGTTAGATGATGGCCTGCGCGGCAAGATTGCCCTCTTCTGTAACGTTCCAAAGACTCATGTACTCCAGAACCTGGATGTAGAGGTCCTGTACGAAGCACCGCTTGCCATGGAGGAGGAGCATCTGGCTGAGGTTGCCTGCCAGTGCCTGAACCTTCCGTGCCCGGAGCCGGATCTGGCTGAGTGGCGTGCCATGATCGACGCATGGAAGCACCCGGAGAAAGAGGTAACGGTTGCCCTGGTCGGCAAATACATCCAGCTGCACGATGCTTACATTTCCGTAGTTGAGTCCTTAAAGCATGGCGGTGTTGCAAATCGTGCCAGCGTCAACATCAAATGGATCGACTCTGAAACTGTAACACCGGAGAATATCGGTGAGCTTCTCGCTGATGTCAGCGGCGTTCTGGTTCCAGGCGGCTTCGGCTCCCGCGGTATCGAGGGCAAGATTCAGGCTATCAGATATGCACGCGAACACCAGATCCCGTTCCTGGGTCTGTGTCTTGGCATGCAGCTCTCCATCGTGGAATTTGCGCGCGATGTCGTTGGCTACTCTGACGCACACAGCGCCGAACTGGATCCTTCCACCGCGCATCCGGTGATCCATCTGATGCCGGATCAGGACGGTATCGAGGACATTGGCGGCACCTTACGTCTTGGCTCCTATCCATGCGTCCTGAACAAGGATTCCAAAGCTTATGCACTCTACGGTACCGAAACCATCCATGAGCGTCATCGTCACCGCTATGAGGTCAACAATGACTACCGTACCGTACTGCAGGAGCACGGCATGATGCTCTCCGGCATCTCACCGGATGGCCGCATCGTCGAGATGATCGAGCTGCCGGATCACCCATGGTTTGTGGCTACACAGGCACACCCGGAGTTAAAATCCAGACCGAACCGTCCACATCCTCTGTTCAAGGGCTTCATTGAGGCATCTCTGGATTATCAGGAAAAGCATAAATAAAACACCTTACATTTTTCTGAATAATCGTGAAAACCTCTTGAATCCACGTTTTCACAAGGTTATACTGAATTATGAAAAAAACGATTACCGCTGACAAAAGAAAGGATGTTTTATTATGAAAATAAAGCGTTACGTTGCTGCAGCTGTCACTGCAGGTGTATTAGGAACCGTTACCCTTGCTACCGGCATCACTGCTCTGGCAGCCACCGGCTGGGTACAGAATGGAAGCTCCTATGTATACTATGATACCGACGGCACCTTACATAAGGGCTGGGTACAGACTGGCGACGGTTACTACTATATGGATCTTTCCACCGGCGTAATGTCCACCGGCATTAAGAAGATCAATGACAAATTATACTACTTCGGTTCCAACGGGATCATGCAGACCGGCCTGATCCACGATGCCGCATCTGACAAATATTACTACGGACAGTCCGACGGCACTCTGGTCATCGGCTGGCTGAATCTGGATGGAAGCTACTATCACATGGACAACGATGGTTCCCTTGGAACCGGCTGGAAGACGATTGACGGTTCCAAATACTACTTTGATCCGGCCTCCGGAAAATGCATGCTGAACGTGGCTATGCCGGTTGACGGCAACTGGTTCCTTTTCGGTGAGGACGGCAAGATGCAGACCGGTTTCCACAACGTCAACGGCGCAACCTACTACTTCGATCCGTCAAACGGCGTCATGGTAGCAGGCACCACCAAGACCATCAGCGGTGTAAGCTACACCTTCAATGCAGACGGTACCTGCACCACTACTCTCTCCGGCATTCCGTCCCACACTACCGGTTCTGAGAGCAGCAGCCAGCAGAACCAGCAGTCTTCCCAGGCAAGCGCTGCAGATGATGAAAACGGCAGACAGAATGTCGTTGTAGCTGGTTCTTCCAGAAGCTGACATTTATACTAACCCACATGCATAAAAATACCAGATCCCGAGTTTTTTCCGGAATCTGGTATTTTTGTTTTCTGTTTCCTTGTCAGTCACTGTATGAATCCACCGTTCCTGCGCATACTGCTGACAAAGGAGATGAATTTCATGAAAAACAACATGCTGCAAAATCTTGAAACCGTCCGAAAAAAGGAGCTGCCTCCGGTCAGACCGGCAGACAGCCCCGTAAAAATTCCTGTACATGACCCGTATGGAACCGATGATCCAGATACGCTGACTGTCCGGGCCGCATCCGTTACCGACTGTACGGGCCTGATTCCCTCTGGCACCGATTCCGACGAAGTTCTGGAATCTTATGCTGAGATTTATCATTATCCTGCAGATATCTTTCACGGATCATGATAAACCATACGGACTAATAATTTCCTTTTTTCAAAAGTTTCCGCAAATAAGAAAACGTTGTCTTTTCTCCGCGCTGCTTCAACATGATGAGGATCTTTTCCAGCTCTGCCTTTGTCTCAGTATGCATGGCACTGTTCAGATAAGGGCGTTCGCGCTGATAATACTCCCACGCTGACGCATCAGTGTAATCTTTTCCCCGATACACCTTACAGGCCGCAATGCGGTCCATAACCATCTCCACCAGGTAATTGACCGGCATCTTTGCTCCGGCAATGCCCTGACT
Source organism: Clostridium sp. AM33-3 (assembly GCF_003480315.1). Lineage (GTDB taxonomy): Bacteria > Bacillota > Clostridia > Lachnospirales > Lachnospiraceae > Brotaphodocola. The sequence continues at coordinate 39,834 of NZ_QUIV01000009.1, forward strand.
GGTTCTGGAAAAATCAATCCAGTATTCGAAATGATGCTTGTTCCGGCCCTTGTGGTGGAGCCATGCGGAAGAATATCCTTTTTCTTCCCGCTCTGCCGCATTTGGGCTGCGGTCCCCCTGATAATAATGGACTCCTGTCAAAAATTCTGCCGGACTGTACTTGGAAAGATCATGCAGCAGTCCCTGTTTAAACAGCCCTACTCTGAAACAATTCTGCATAACCAGAAGCTTATGCTGTGTAATCGTAAGAAAATGGTGCCATGCCTTATGCTCCATCCTTCCAAACCTCCTGATATCTCGTATAAACGTTTCCTCTGTCTATCGTACCGCTTTCTCCAGCAGCCCTTTCAGTTCTTCCACTGTCACCGGATAATTTTTATTACAGAAGTGGCAGTTCATCTCGATGGTCTTGCCTTCATCGATCATCTCCTGCAGTTCTTTCTTTCCGATGCTGATCAGAGCCTTCTCGATGCGCTCTCTGGAGCAGTTGCAGGCGAACTGAGTCGGGATCTTATCAAGAATTTCCAGACCGAAATCACCCAGAATGTGCTCTAAGATCATCTCCGGAGTATTGCCCGCATCCAGCAGGGATGTGATGGATGTAATCTCTTTTAGGCGGTTCTCCAAAGTGGAAATAACCTCCTCAGAAGCGCCCGGAAGCAGCTGTAAAATAAATCCGCCTGCCTGGCGTACGGTATTGTCCTTATTCATCAGCACGCCCAGGGCCACGCTGGAAGGAGTCTGCTCAGAGGTTGCAAAATAGTAGGTTAAATCCTCCGCGATCTCACTGGTCACGAGAATCGTCTGGCCTACATACGGCTCCTTTAAACCAATATCCTTGATGACACTTAACACGCCAATACCAAGGGCACCACCGACATCCAGCTTTCCTTTCTCATTCGGAGGAAGCATAACCTCCGGATTGTAGGCATAGCCCTTGACATCACCTTTAGAATCAGCGGTTACGGTTAAACCTCCGATCGGGCCGTCACCTTCGATCTTGATGGTGAGGATGTCATCTGCGCCCTTCATCATGACGCCCATCATGGTGCCTGCCGTCAGAAGACGTCCCAGGGCTGCCGTTGCCACCGGGCTGGTATTGTGAGCCTGGCGCGCAAACTCAGTCAATTCTTTTGTCGTAGCGGCAAAGGCGCGAATCTGGCCCTCTGCCGCAGTTGCTCGGATAATATAATCAGACATACTGTCGTTCCTCCTTTTGTTGTAAGCTTACTTTCCGCACTCCCGCACAACAAAGTAAACCCGGTCGCTGTTTTCCTTCACCGGCTCTCTGGTAAAGGCATCGTATACAGCTACCAGCTCCATGCCGGCCTCCTTCACAGCCTTAAGCACCTCACTGATCTCAAAGGCCTTCTGGTAATGAGTTTCTTCGTATTTGGAATAACGGCCATCCTCGTCCCGGATAAACAAAGTCAGGTCATATTCATTGACCATCTCACCTTCGTCAAAATAATTTTCCCAGATAAAGCTGCTCTCTTCCCGGTTTTCCGCAATGGTCTGTTCACCCAGCTGTTCCCGGTATTTGTACACGGTATTCATGTCAAAGATGAAAATCCCCTTCGGATCCAGATAATTGTTTGCCAGCCTTAAAACCTGTACCAGATCTTCATAGTCTTCCAGATAGTTCATGGAATCGCAGATACTGACAATGGCACGAACGGTGCCGTACAGTTCAAACTCCCGCATATCCTGTTGAAGGTACAGAATCTGCTTCGGGTCTTCCATCTCATGCTCCAGCGCGATCTCCAGCATCTCCTCGGAAAGATCTACGCCGATCATGTCGTAGCCCTCCGCAGCCAGCAGCCGTGTAAGCTTTCCGGTCCCGCAGCCAAGATCCAGGAGCAGGCCGTCTGATATGCCATGTTCTTTTAAAAGACCGGTCACATAAGCGCACCAGTCCTTATAGGGAATATTGTCCATGAACAGATCGTACACGGACGCAAAACCTGTATATGCCTCCACGTTTGAAACCTCCTTCTATCGGAAAGAAAAGCAGGAATGTTTTTCGAACACTCCTGCTTACCGTTCATTTCCTTATGCGTTCTTGCCACAGCACTTTTTGTACTTCTTGCCGCTTCCGCACGGACACGGATCGTTCGGGAAAACTTTCTTTGCCTTGCGAACGGTTCCGGAAGCCTTCTGCTGCTTGTACAGCTCTTTTCTCTTCTCCTCGCTTAAGATGGAATCCCACTGCGGAAGAGTATACAGCCACTCAGCCTTTGCCTCTACCATGTTGTAGTACAGCTTCTCCGGGTCGATCTCAATCTTAACCTGGGTGTTTTCATCCATGGTCTCGATCGGGTTCTCGTAACCCTTTAAGCTCTCGTTGATGCCATCCAGGAAACCGGTCATGATCAGAACCTCGGTCTGGTATTTGTCAGCCAGCTCTTTTACTGTGCCGGAAACAACCTCTGCAGGGTTGCTTAAGATCTGCTCGTAGATGCCCTTCTCAATGGTAAAATAACCAGTCCAAAGCTGCTCTCTCTGTTTATCATCCAGACCGTTGCCATAGGCAAGGTTTCTCCAGTTTTCTAATAAGGTTGCCATATTGTGTATCCTTCCTTCTTCTATAATCCTGTGCGCATGTTAAGTTCTTCACGTGCATATTCCCGATAAGTATATAACATTTCTCCATATTTTGCAAATCTTTTATACCGTAAATCCGCCATTTCTGTATAAATATTTCGGAATTCCATCCTCCATGGGGCGTTTTGGTTCTCCTTTGATCAGCGGACGGGCATAATCGAGGAATTCCTGACCGACATCACTTCCATGTCCGGTGATCCATTCCAGCGGCACTTTCTTTTCCAGATTGCAAACCTCGTTCACATCCACCAGACGGCATTCCATACGGTAAGGCTCTGTCTGCACGCGTTCAAAAGCCACCATCTTTCCTGTTTCTCCCGCCACAGCAGCCTCCACGCCCTTCTGTCCGGCCTCCGCTGCCTCTTCGATATCTGTTTCCGAAGCCAGCATACCGCTGCAGCGCTGATTCACGTTCAGTTCCACGGAGCGTACCTTCACACCAAAGCGGTGTCGGATAAAGTTCTCCAGAACCTTGCCGCAGCCAGTCAGCATCTTGTGTCCAAAGTTGTCCACCATGGCCTCATCTCCGTACTCACAGATGAACGTTCCGGATGCATCGGAAATACCCTCCGATACACAAACCACTACGCTGTTTTGTTTTTCCAGAGCGGCTCTTAAATCTTTTGCGAACTGCTCAAGTTCAAAATCCGCCTCCGGCAGATAAATGAGCGCCGGATTGTCTCCCTCAAACTTACGGGCCAGCGCACTGGCTGCCGTCAGCCATCCGGCATGGCGTCCCATAAGTTCCACAATAGTGACCGCCTTCTGCTGGTATACCGAAGCATCCAGCGCGATCTCACGCACGGAAGCCGCCACATATTTTGCCGCGCTGCCGTAGCCTGGCGTATGATCCGTCAGGACCAGGTCATTGTCGATAGTCTTCGGAATACCGATAAAGCGAATGTCACTTCCGTGATGGGCTGCGTAGCGGGAAAGCTTGCTGACGGTATCCATGGAATCATTGCCTCCAATGTACAGAAAATAACCAATCTCCATCCGGTGGAATTTGTCAAAAATGGTCTCATAAAAAGCATCCGTCAGGCTTTCCGGAAGCTTATAGCGGCAGGAACCGAGATACGCCGCCGGAGTCAGCTTCAAAAGCTCCAGTTCCGTTTCCGAAAGACTCTCTCCCAGGTCGATCGTATGATCCTGCAGCATTCCCTCAATGCCGTTGACCATTCCATACACATGGTCGATTTCCGGTGATGCAAGTGCCGCTTTCACGACACCGTACAGACTTGCATTGATCACAGCGGTAGGTCCGCCAGACTGTCCAACTAATAGATTTTTCATATCTGTCCTCATTTCTGTCTCTATCTGTAGCTATTTTCTGGTGTTACACATGTTTCCTTATTATACGAAGATTCCTGCCTGAATGCAACCATCCGGTTTCATATTTCATGTATTCTTTATAAGTTTTCACAAAAAATAAGCCCCAGCGCGTTCTCGCGCCGGAGCTTACTAAAAAGGGGAGGATAAGTATTTCTCTTTTCTTTGGTACTACTCCTATTATGTCCTCCCGTTCTTTCTTTATACATTTCAGGAAAATATTTATTCCTTTTCTTCGATGGTCACGCCATCATAAAAATATTTCAGGATTTCTTCATACCCCATACCGGCTTTGGCCATGCCCTGGGCACCGTTCTGGCTCATGCCTACACCATGCCCGTAGCCACCGCCGTAAACACGAAACTGAACCACCCCCTGTTCATCCGTTCCTGTTTCTTCTATAGCGAGGAAACCACTTGGAAGCAGAGACCAGCCGTCCGAGGTTTTTCCATCCATAAGGGTCAGCGTAAGGGAGGCATCTCCCAGTGCGCTGCGGATGGCATTCTGGCCCGATATTGTGGTTTCTCCCTCACTTCCCTTTACAAGAAGTTTCATGGCTACACCGCCCGGCCCGCGCTCTGTCACAGAAACACCGGTTATCTTTCCAACCCCGCCCACATGGGACGCAATGATGGTTCCGTTGGTTTTGAAATTCCAACGATAGAGCGGATAGGAAGCATCATATGCAGGAAAATTCTTTTTTTTGATGAACGAAGCAAAGGCCTCCTCACTGGCAAAGCTTAACCGGCTTCTTGCCGTCTGCAGACTCAGACAGCGCAGATACGGCGTATCTTCCGGATCACTGTCCCAGATAGCTGCGTTGGTGGTAGTACCGCAGGATGTGGAAAAATAATAGGCTGTAATCGGATTCTCGTTATAATAAAGCATTTTTCCATAGGTTTCCTGCACGGCCTGGGCCGTTTTCTCGTCCGGGTCTACGTTATTATAAACCTGAAACTGGGTGCTGTCATCAATCTGCGCGCCATATTCGCTGTAGCTGTTGCTCCTGCTCTGTACAAACGCGTATGTCCTGGCGCAGACTGCCTGAGCTTTCAGGGCTTCCTTTTCGTAGCTGGATGGCATCTCACTGGGAATTACCTTCTTTAAATACGCTTCCAGATCAATCTCATTCACAAGCACCAGACCGTTTTCCGTATCCAGAATTTCCAGACGTCCGCCATAGGACGGAGTTCCCTGCGCCCTGGCCAGACTGTTAACCGTCAGCTCGCTGCCATCCTGCGGCTCCAGGATCAGACGCTCGCTGCAGGTGCCGTCCCCGCTGGTCACAGAAATCACACTTGCCGGATCCAGCATGGTTTCAGAATCTCCCTGAATCTTTTTGATGCTTCCCGAACAGGTGATCTCGATTTTCTCATGATAACGGCTCTCAAAACCATTCCCCATGATCAACACGCGAATCCGGTCTGCAGCATCCTCCCGTTCTTTTATCACCGCACAGATTTTCCCCTTTGCCACGACGAATTCCTGGTTTTCACTTCCCACCAGAATATCCGAAAGCTGCTGCCGTTTTACATCCCCGTAAGTCTTTAATACCTTATATTCCGTATCCAGCGGTACAGTTCCATAGCCTTCCAGTTCAATGGATGCCGCCTGAACAGAAAGGACTTTTCCGCTAATCCGCTCTTTCTTTACGGAAACCTTTGTGATCTTTCCACGGTCCATGGTCAGATCTGCCAGATTCCCGATCAGCTCATCCGTTTTTTTATAATTTTTCCGAAACGGGATCCTGCGCTGAATATCTCCAATATATACCATCAGCCCCTGACTATCCCCATCCAGGATCCACACATTCCGGTACAGGGTATTCTGTCCCTCATCTTTCTGCACATGGATCAGTTCGCCGTCCCGCAGCAATACGGACAGCTCATGATCTACATAGGAATCCAGTGACAGACCATAGAATGTGAGAGTACCCAGGCTGGTGTACGCAGTCCATGCCGGACAGCCCTGAATGTTTTCCGGAGTTCCGTATATACACACGGTTTCCGTATGTACCGCACCCTCCCGGTCTGCTTCCTTTAACAGCGAATCATATAGAAGCCACCAGTCCTCCGCGGGATATGCCTTCTCCCCGTTCCGACGATTTGCCGGGACAAGCCGTTTCAGATTTCCGGACAGCTGCTCCGCGATCCGGGCCGCCTCACGGTAGGTCAGAAATCCTTCTGCATGTTCCCGGTCGGCCGGAGTCTCTGCTTCGTCCAGATAGTCATTTTCATACAGATAATCCAGATAGGGAACATACCATTCTCCTACTTCATCTGCTGCAAAGCGGGATGCCCCATACGTTTTTTCCCAGGCATTTAACTCTTCCGGCGATAAAAGAGCAAGGGCGACTGACTTTGCAGCCGCCGCCCTGGTGATTCCTGATTTTTCCGGTTCACAGATCAGGATCACCAGAATAAGCGTCAGGACGATCACCGGAATTCCGAGAATCCACCGGATCATATTCCATTTTTTCATAAATTCCTCTATTTTTTCATATAAGTCTGTTCTGTCTCATCGATATAATCCAGCCTGTCATATGAATCAAGGCTACCTGACAGTGCTTTTTTTCCAAGCTTCCACGTTGTATACTCTGTCACCAGGCGGTAGATGACCGCAAACGTCGGGACCGCAATGATCATTCCCACAAAGCCCATAAGTCCGCCAAACAGCAGGATGGAAAACAGCACCCAGAAGCTGGAAAGACCGGTCGAATCTCCGAGGATCTTCGGGCCGAGAATGTTTCCGTCAAACTGCTGCAGAAGGAGTATAAAAATCAGGAAATACAGGCACTTCATTGGATCTGACAGCAGAATCAGGAATGCACTCGGGATTGCTCCGATAAACGGGCCGAAAAACGGAATCACATTGGTCACACCTACGATGACACTGACCAGCAACACATACGGCATATTTGCAAAACCAAGCAGCACAAAACAGATCAGGCCGATAATCAGGGAATCCAGCAGTTTTCCAATGATGAATCCGCCAAACACCTGATGCACATACCGGCCTTCCTCGATCACTTTGTTTGCAATCTTTAACGGGAATAGACCGTAAATGATCATTTTGGCCTGAGCCAGCAGTTTCTCTTTCATATTCAGCAGATAGACCATAACGATCAGACCGATAAGAATATCAAACACGGCCCGTACCACCAGTACCACTCCGCTGGATACGCTTCCAATGATCCGGTAAATGTTCGGTACCACTACATTTGTCAGCCAGTTCTGCAGATAATCTGCTGCTGCGCCATAATGCTGCATGACCTGTTGCTCCAGATCCGGATTGTCTGCCAGAACCTTTTCCAGCCAGATTTCCAGATTGTTGATGCTGGCCGGCAGGGTTTCCATAACACCGCGAATGCTGTTGATCAACTGCGGAATCAGCATGGAAATGAGGCCGACCACCACAGCTATCAGCAAAAACAAGCTTGCCAGCGTACCCAAAAAACCTCCCAGCCGTTTCCGGCCTTCTTCCTGTGTAATGATCTTTTCTGTCATTTTCATGACGGCTGCCTGTACCCGGTTATACACAGGATTCAGCAGATAGGCAAAGACAGCGCCGTAAATCACGGGTGCAAGAATATTCGCGATTTTTGCTCCCAGCGCTGCCACCAGAGACCAGCGCATGACCACAAACACTGCCGCGACCAGAAGCAGCAGCACGGTCAGAGCTGTCACACCCCAGTATATGTAGGTGCGGTACTTATCATTCTTCATGTTCATTGATCCTTTCATGGAATATGATTCCCAGAACATGCATGGTTTAATCACAATGGATAACTATGCACACTATTTATAGTTTATCACACCGCAATATAAAGATAAAGTTAATAAATCATAAAATAACACAATAAAAGCAGCGGGTTCTCCGCTGCTCTTTTCTCTTTTGTAATCCCGAATGTGCCGTTCTTACTTATTGACGCCTAGCGAAGCTAGGTGGGCAACCGCACGCTGGTTTCTGCCTTCCACTCGATGGAGGCCTGACATCTGCCGGCAGATATAGGAATCCCTTAGTCAGTAATGTAGGTTCAAAATGGGTAAGGTTGTCGAACACTTCAGGAATTACTTGCTGTCTTGTTTGTTCTGAACTGATTATACAACATGTAGTGTTCTTTTTCAAGTTCCTTTTCGAAACATCCTCGAGTTTCCAGTTCATCTGCACTTTCTTGCTTTTTCCCGCAGATTCTTGTATACTGAAAACCGCATTCATTATATCATTTATCCTATTCCAGATTGGAGCACCATCATGCCAGACCAGACTTTATCCTATTTTCAGAAACAGATTCACCATTGCCAGCTCTGCCCCCGCATGTGCGGCATTGACCGCAGCATTCAGCGAGGTTTCTGCCAGGCTCCGTCCGGTGTAGTGGCTGCCAGGGCCGCACTGCACTACTGGGAAGAACCCTGCATCAGCGGCACCCGGGGAAGCGGCACCGTATTTTTCAGCGGATGTACCCTGCGCTGCTGCTTCTGCCAGAATCACAAGATCAGCCGCGACCTATACGGCAAAACACTGACTGCACGTGAGCTGGCCAATGTCTTTTTGCGCCTTCAGGATCAGGGTGCCAACAACATAAGCCTGGTAACCGCCACCCATTTTCTGCCCTGGATCATCCCGGCACTGGATCTTGTCAAAGACCGGCTGAGCATTCCTGTTGTCTACAACTGCGGCGGTTATGAACGGACGGAAACGATCGAGGCGCTGAAGGATTATGTGGATATCTGGCTTCCGGATCTCAAATACGAAAGCTCTGAACTGTCTGCGCGCTACTCCCAAGCTCCTTTCTATTTTCAGGCTGCCGCGAAAGCAATTGCGCAGATGATCCGCCAGACCGGGAACCCGCACCTCAAAAAGATACCCGGAGAAGCAGCCCCGGTCATGGACCGCGGAGTCATCATCCGGCATCTGGTTCTTCCCGGCAGTAAGGATGACTCCATCCGGCTGATGCACTGGATCGCAGAGCAGCTGCCAAAGGACAGCTTTTATATCAGCCTCATGAGCCAGTATACCCCCTATGAACAGAATCCGCAGTTTCCGGAACTGAACCGCCGCATCACCAGCTACGAATACCAGAAGGTTGTGGATACTGCCCTGGATCTTGGACTCACACAGGGATTTATGCAGAAAAAAAGCAGCGCCAGAGAAGAATATACACCGGCCTTTGATCTGGAAGGCCTGTAATATCCTGCGTAGCTGCGCTGCCGGACACGTTGTTTCAGACATGATTTAAGCGGATACCAAAGGTTTACATCTTTGATATCCGCTTTTAATTCACTTCGTCCACTGGACTGTACCTCACTTTTTCGGTTTATACGTTCCCTTATTCAGTTTTTGTTTTCTCTGACCTTCTGACTGTTTCTTATCTGATGTTTGTTTCTTATTTTCTTCCTGTCCGATTCTGAAATCTATCACCCTAACTGCACTTTCTCGTCATACAGCTAAAACAATTCTTTTCAGTTTTTAACAGGTTTCTCAAATGAAGTTTGTCAGGTTTCGTTCTGGTCTGTTGGAAAACTTTTAAATACTGCTAAACTATTTCGGTGGTCCGTACCTCCTTTTCTTAGATTTTTGAAATCCGTTTCGTTTCCGGATTTCTGATCTGGAGTTTTCTGCTCCTTTTTGTTTCTCTTTCTTTGTTGTCTTTATAATAGCAGATTGTTTCTGATATGTCAATATGTTTTTGCAATTTTTTATTAGTTTTATCTATTTGTTTTGATTATTTTGTGTATTATTTTTAATTTGTTTGATTATTTTAAATTATTAATACACTGCTGCTTCCTGCACCATCAGCGTGGGATAACCGGCTGCCCGCAAGGTCTTTTCCATCCAGGCTGCATTATCCAGTTTTAAGTAAGCCCCCACCCGTACCTTATACAGGCCATCCTGGTAGACAAGAAATGCCGGATAACCGGCTGCCTGAAGCTGGCTGAGAAGTCCCTGCGCCAGATCCTTATCCGCGTATGCCCCAACCTGGATCTGATAATACTCCGGCTGCCCCTCTGGACTTCGCAGTGTATTCAGGATCCCGTCAGCGATGGCCCGGGCCGTGTGCTCAAAATGCGCATCAAACCGCTGGTTATCTTCCGGATTGTCCAGAAAACCAACCTCCACCAGAACTGCAGGCATTTCTGTTTTTCGCAGGACAATGAGTCCGGGCCGTTCTGTGGTCCCCAGGTCATTCCACCCCGCCTGCCCAAGCTCAGCATTGATGTTTGAAGCCAATTGCTCTGCCTCCCCGCCACGCGAAAAGATCAGGCTTTCTGTGCCGGAGGCAGTTCCCGGAACCGGCATGGCATTCCGGTGGAAAGAAACAAAATAATCTGCCTCCCAGTTATTCGCCATCTGTGCTTTCTGAAGTGGACTCTGGTACACATCCTGCACCCTGGTATAGCCCACATCTACACCATCCTCACTCAAAATCTGTCCGACTGCCAGCGCCATCCGCAGATTATCATTTTTTTCCTGTCTTCCCTGGTAAACCGCACCCGGATCTGTAGTCCCGCCATGACCGGCGTCCAAAATCACTTTCTTTGTCTCTGCCAAAATAAAAAACTTCCTTTTCCTACTGTTCTCTTAATACAATATGAAAAGGAAGTTTCTCTGGTGTCGCAATGCAGCACGGTTCCCGCCTGCAGCTTTTTCCGGAAGCTTTTCAGGCTACTCTTCTACGTCCACCCCGCGCGGGCCAACATGAGTGGAAAATACAATCTGGGTACTGGTCTTGCCAAATTTCTGCAGCTGACCAATGAAAATATCCAGCTCCATGGTACTCTGGAAGGCTACTTTCAGCAGCATTGAATAGTCTCCGGTCACACAGTTGCACTCAAGTACATTGGGAATGCTTTCCGCATATGCATAAAACTTCGGCTTATCCTCCGGTGTCACATCCAAATTGATAAAGGCAATGATATGATATCCAAGCCTAATGGGATCTACCTGGGCATGATAGCCTGCGATCACGCCATCCTTCTCCAATTTCTCAATGCGGGCTGACACAGCCGGAGAAGAAAGAAAGGTATTCTCTGCCATGGTCTTTAATGAAATGCGCGCATTATCCTGCAAAAGCTTTAATATTTTTCTGTCGATGTCATCCATAATTCTATATCTCCTCTCCATATGAAAAAGAATGTGCTTTGGCACATTCTCGCGCCGAGGCGCGGTTGCTTCGGCAACCATCTACCTCTGCGCCGAGTGCGCTTCCTCGCGGAGCATTTTTATATGATAGGACGCAATTTCCTATCATATGAAAAAGGCGCCCGAACCCTCTGTTCGAACGCCTTTGCTCTTAACACTTAATCTTGTAATGTATCATACCCTTTTCTAATCTGCTTGTCAATAAAAAAATTTAAGAAAGAAAGCTCTTACGCTTCAGCCAATTACAAACAGCAAAACACACCCGGCCAGAAATCCCCAGAAGCCCGGTGTTTTCAGAAGGATCACTGCGATCGGTTTCTCCTGATAAACCCAGCCGGAAAACCATGGAATCTTTCGGTAATGGGAGGCAAGAATGATCACTGCGATCACCATGCTGATATAGGCAAAGATATTGATACAGCCATATCCGATCAGAGCAAGGATATTTCCACTATCCATTCCATGAGACATCATAATCGGCAGTACTCCGCCCATCAGGTTGATCAGCATATGCAGCATGATGTTATAGCGGATTCTTCCGGTGCTGCTGTAGAGCCATGCAAAAACCATACCCAGAAGCAGCGCATAAAAAAACTGATAAAAATTTCCGTGAAACAGTGCAAAAAACAGACCGGAAAGGATTACGGCAGTCTTCTGTCCGTATGGTACGAGACGGTCGATCAGATATTTTCGAAACACAAGCTCTTCCATCACGGGCGCGATCAGCACCGTTGTCAGAAAGATCATACCCATATCCATCTGCTCAATCGCTTCTGCTACCGGATTCCCATACGCTGTTCCTCTGAGGATTCCCACTGCCTCCATAAAAAGGCCGCCGATCATATTTCCAAGATAGGTAAGGCCATAGCAAAAAACCAGCATGCCCAGAAACTGACCTAACCGTATTTTCTTTTTCTCCTTCATTTCGCAGGACGGAATCCGTCCCATCAGCCAGGCAAACAACGGAAAAGCGACACCGTACATAGCAAATTCTGACACCAGAAGAGCCGCACGCGTAAGCGCACGGCTCTCTCCAAAGATCAGAATAAGCGGCTTAAGTAGCGCGCCAAGAAGAAGCGGCGCTGCGGTAGAAACCGCCAGGAATGTGGTATACGCCCAGCATATCCTGGATATCTGTCTTCTGGTTTCCATAGGATTATACGTCCAGCGTGTCGATCTTGGCTGCTCTGGCCTCGACTTCCTTCTTCTGGATGTCGCCAGGAGCCTGCTCATAGCGGCTGAACTCGTACTCATATAAGCCGATACCGCCGGTCATGGAGCGAAGATCCGTATTATAGCCAAACAGTTCAGACATCGGGATGTCAGCTTCGATCACCTGTTTGCCGTGGTGATCGGAGTTCATACCAAGAACACGTCCTCTTCTGCGGTTTAAGTCACCCATAACGTCACCGGTAAATTTATCCGGAACTGTTACTTTCAGGGAAGCGATCGGCTCTAAGAGAACCGGATTTGCCTCCATAAAGCCCTTCTTAAAGGCCATCATGGCAGCAGTCTTGAAGGCCATCTCGGAGGAATCCACCGGATGATAGGAACCATCCACAAGGGTGGCCTTGACACCGACTACCGGATATGCAGCCAACGGACCCTTTACGCAGCTTTCTGCCACACCTTTTTCGACTGCCGGGAAGTAGTTCTTCGGAACAGCACCGCCGAACACCTTCTCCTCGAATACATATGGATGCTCCAGATCTCCAGATGGTTCAAAGATCATCTTAACATCGCCGTACTGACCATGGCCGCCTGACTGTTTCTTATATTTGCCCTGAACCTCAACTTTCTTTCTTAAGGTTTCGCGGAATGCAAATTTCGGCTTGCTGAGCTCGATCTCCACTTTGTAACGGCCAAGGAGCTTGCTGACTACCACCTCTAACTGCTGGTCACCGATGCCGTATAACAGAAGCTGACGGTTTTCTTTGTCATTTACAGATTTTAAGGTTAAATCCTCTTCCATCAGTTTTGCCAGTGCGCTGGAAACCTTATCCTCATCACCCTTGGTTACGGTCTTATAGCGCATATAAGTATACGGAGTAGAGGTCTGCGGTTTGTGGTATACGATCGGTGCGGAACGCAGGGCAATGGTATCACCGGTCTGGGTTACACCGAGCTTTGCTACAGCACCGATATCGCCTGCGCGCAGCTCCGGAACCTCAATGGTATCCTTACCGCGCAGCAGATACAGCTTACCAACTTTCTCCTCCGTGTCCTTGTTGACATTGTAGATGGTGCTGTCCGGTTTTAAGATACCGGTGCAGACCTTCATAAGAGAGTATTTGCCGATAAATGGATCTACGATGGTCTTGAATACTCTTGCGGATAAGGAAACCTGGTCGTTGTATTTGGCAGTGAAGCGCTCACCGGTGGAGACGTCAACACCGATACACTCAAACTTGTCCGGAGTCGGAAGGTAACGGTCAATGACCTGTAAAAGGGTCTTGAAGCCCTGGCAGTTTGCGCCGGAACCCATCAGGACCGGAACGATGGAGCCATCTATAACATGTTCCCGCAGAGCGCCCTGGATTTCTTCCAGTGTAAACTCCTCGCCGGAGAAATAGCGCTCCATGTACTCCTCACTGGTCTCTGCCACTGCCTCTAAAAGGGCGTCTCTGGCAATGCCAAGGTTTTTCTGGGAGTAGTCAGGAATCTCGCATTCTTCGTAATCACTCAGATTAGTGAAACGTCTGCCGGCCATCTTGACAACGTTTACATATCCGACAAACTTTTCATTTTCACGGATCGGGAGCTGGAACGGAGCAATACATCTGCCGAACCGTCTCTCTAATTTCAGTACAAGCTCTCTAAAGCTTGCGTGGTCGTCGTCCATGTTGGTGACAAAAATGATGCGCGGCAATTTGAGCTTATCGCACAGCTCCCATGCCTTTTCCGTGCCGACCTCGATGCCTGCCTTGCAGTTTACAACGATGATCGCCGCATCAGCCACACTGACTGCTTCTTCTACTTCACCGACAAAGTCAAAATAACCCGGGGTATCCAGGATGTTGATCTTCATCATGCCTTCATCGCCCTGATACTCGATCGGGATCAGTGACGTGGAGATGGAAAACTGACGTTTGATTTCTTCCTTGTCATAGTCGCTGATGGTGTTACCGTCAACAACCTTGCCCATGCGCTTGGTGACTCCGGTTACCAGGGCAAGCGCTTCTGCAACCGTCGTCTTGCCGGCCCCGCCATGACCAAGTAAAACGACGTTTCGGATCTGTTTCGTACCATAAACGTTCATATAATTCCCTCCTGTACATCAAATTTAGTCTATAATGATATTCTACTAAAAAAGTTCGAAAATTTCAAGTAGGATATACGATTTGCACAAATTATTTTATAACACTATCGCAATTTAAAGCAATAAAGCATTGACAACATTTTCAGATTATCATAAAATAGCAGTTAGTATTGAAAGTAACCTATGACAGGAGAATTCTGAAATGAAAGACACCACATTTGGTTTTATCGGTCTGGGACTGATCGGCGGATCTATTGCCAGAGGCATCAAGCGTGCCTGCCCGACTGCCCGGATCATGGCATATATGCGCACCCGCGCAAAGCTGGAACAGGCAAAAGAAGACGGGATTGTCGATGTGATCCTTGACGGCATCGGGGAACCTCTGCTGGAATGTGATATCATATTTTTATGCACTCCGGTAGAGTACAATGCCCAGTACCTGACACAGATCCGCCCATTCTTAAAGCCGGGTGCCCTGATCACCGATGTCGGTTCCACCAAGGAAGATATCCACCGTGTCGTTACCACGCTTCACATGGAGGAATTTTTCGTGGGCGGACACCCTATGGCAGGTTCTGAAAAGACCGGTTATGAAAACTCGACCGATCATCTTCTTGAAAATGCCTACTATATTGTGACACCGACCGCAAAGACAAAGCAGGAAGATGCCGACCGGCTGGTTGAAATTGCCAGATCCATCGGCTCCATCCCCATCGTTCTGGATTATCATGAGCATGACCGGATCGTGGCTGCCATCAGCCATCTGCCTCACCTGATCGCTTCCAGCCTGGTAAACCTCGTAAAGGATTCCGACAATCAGAACGAGCTCATGAAACGTCTGGCCGCAGGCGGTTTTAAGGATATCACCCGTATTGCATCCTCCTCGCCGGAGATGTGGGAACAGATCTGCATGACCAATACCGGCAACATCATCGATATGATGGAACACTATATTGCTTCCTTAACCCAGATCCTGGACTCTTTAAAGCAGCACCGCGGAGATGACATCTATGAGCTTTTTGATACCTCCCGCATATACCGTAACTCCATCTCGGAAAGCAGGAAGGGATCCGTCACCCCGGAGTATTCCTTTACCGTAGATATCGTGGACGAGCCAGGTGCAATCTCTACGCTGTCCTGTATCTTAAGCGCCCGCGGCATCAGCATCGGCAACATCGGCATCAACCATAACCGGGAGCAGGGCGAGGGTGCCTTAAAGATTGTTTTCTATAACAAGGAGTCCATGGAACAGGCATGGGCGCAGCTGAAAAAATATAATTACGAACTGATTCCAAAGCACTAGCATGCCTGCCTGGCTTTCCGGCATGCTTCCAGGCTTTGATCAGAGAAACGGAGCTTATTCTCATGAAATTTAATCCACTTAGCGGATTGCGTGGAGAAATCACCATCCCTGGTGACAAATCCATCTCACACCGCAGTGTTATGTTTGGCTCCCTGGCAAAGGGAACCACAAAGATCACCGGCTTTCTGCAGGGTGCAGACTGCCTCTCCACCATCTCCTGTTTCCGAAAGATGGGCATTTCCATCGAAAATCTTGAAGATACCGTTTTGGTACACGGTAACGGTCTTCATGGCTTAAAAAAGCCGGACAGTGTGCTTGACTGCGGCAACAGCGGCACCACCACCCGGCTGATTTCCGGTATTCTCTCCGCCCAGAATTTTTCCGTGACCCTCACCGGAGACGCCTCTATCCAGAAGCGCCCAATGAAGCGCATCATGGATCCCTTAAGTCAGATGGGCGCAGACATCACCAGTGTAAACGGCAACGGCTGTGCACCCCTTGCAATCAACGGACGGACACTGCATGGAATCCATTACCAGTCTCCGGTGGCATCTGCCCAGGTAAAATCGGCCATTCTCCTGGCAGGGCTTTACGCGGAAGACGAAACAAAAGTAACAGAGCCTTCCCTCTCCCGCAACCACACCGAGCTGATGTTAAAAGAATTCGGTGCTGATGTCCGCACAGAAAAAACCACTGCCATGATCCGACCGGCCGAAGAACTGTTTGCAAAGGAGATTGCCGTTCCGGGTGATATTTCCTCGGCTGCTTTTTTCCTGGCCGCCGGACTGATGATCCCCCATTCTGAGCTCCTCATAAAAAATGTAGGCATCAATCCGACCCGCGACGGTATGATCCATGTCTGCCGGGCCATGGGCGGTGATCTGACCCTCTTAAATGTCCGCATGACCGGCGAGCCGGTAGCCGACATTCTGGTCCGCACCAGCAGTCTGCACGCCACCGACATCCACGGCGACATCATACCGACCCTGATCGATGAGCTCCCGATGATCGCAGCCATGGCCTGCTTTGCAGAGGGTGACACCATCATCCGTGACGCAGCTGAATTGAAGGTCAAGGAGTCCAATCGTATTGCCGTTATGGCAGAAAACTTAAGTGCCATGGGCGCTGATGTAGAAGAGACCGTGGACGGCATGATCATCCACGGCGGCAAACCGCTCCACGGCGCCACCATCGACAGTCACCTCGACCACCGCATTGCCATGACCTTTGCCATCACCGCCGCCCTGGCTGAGGGCGAGACGGAGATCCTCGGTGCCGAATGCGTCAACATCTCCTATCCTGACTTCTACCAAGACTTAAATAAACTAGCTCAATAATTTTAGCCAGAAATATACAGCCAAAAAATTATCCCGGCATATGGGAGTGCCGGGATAATTTTTTCGCGTACTTTCGTCACAACTCTTTTTTAAGATTCTCTTACAACCTTTTTAAATCCCTTGGCATCCTTTTCCCAATCGTCTATAATAAACACCATCGGGTTTTTTCTGCCCTGCAGAGGCCCTTCAAATTTCTAACTTAGGAGATATCTGACTCATGAAGAAAACACGCATGAAAGCTCTGCTTCTCGGGTGCATCTGCGCGGTGACGACAGCCCTGTCTGCCGTTCCTGCCTCTGCTGCCACCGTTGTCGCAGGCGGTTCCGCAGCCACAAACGATCCGGCCCTCACCGCAGCACCGGGAACCTATACCGAACAGCAGTCCGGCGGCACTTCCGTTGACAAGCCATCCGCACCCCCCACCGTCTGGGTCGTAGGCGACTCCACCGCAGCCGCATTCAGCGATACCACCTACTACTCCCCGCGTTACGGCTGGGGCACCCAGCTCGGCCTGTATCTGCAGGGTGTCAATATCCGCAATCTTGCCATCTCCGGCACCAGCTCCAAGTCCTACTCGGACACGGACCAGTATCAGACCCTGCTGCAGAGTGTGCAGGCCGGTGACTATGTGCTGATCGGTTTTGGCCATAACGACGAACGTACCGAACAGGGGCGCTACTCCAACCCGACCGGTTCTGTTTCCAGCAGTGGTTCTTTCCAGTACAACCTCTATGAAAAGTATATCAAGCCGGTGAAGAACAAACAGGCAAATCCGATCCTGGTTACCCCGATCGTTCGCCGCAATGCGGCCAGCAACTATACCGGCGAAGACGGACACATCACCACCTCAAAAAAGAATGAGGAAGGCACCTTCCAGGGCGGCGATTACGCCAAGGCCATCCGTCAGCTGGGTGTTGGCAAGAGTGTTCCGGTTCTGGACTTAACCGCCCGCACCAAAGATGTTTACGAACGCCTGGGCGCCGACGGTGTAAAAAACCGTCATGCACAGACCTCTAACCGAGATGTCAGCATTGACAATACTCATACCAACCTCTACGGCGCCCAGTGCAATGCCTGGTTTATTGCTGATGAGCTTTTAAAATCCAACTCCGGACTGAAAAACTACGTCATTTCCAACCCACAGGTTCCGCAGTATGACAGCAGCTCTTTGAATGCCGGCTACCATGCCCAGAGCTTTACCGCACCGGCCGGAGTAAGCAGCATCTTCTCTACAGCAGGTGACTGGAAACCAACTGTATTCGGAAATATTGACGGTTATGAGTACTTAAACAACATGTACTTCTGCCTGCAGGGCGGTAATGATAATTCCTTCCACCTGGCAGTCGGTACCGGATCCGGCGCAACAAGAGCCCAGCAGGTGGGCGGTATTGAGCAGGGAAGCGATGGTCTTGCCATGTTCTACCGTGAGGTTCCGGCCTCCGCAAACTTCACCTTATCTGCAGATATTACCATCAACGCCTACAATGCATCCGTCTTAAATTCCTTCGGCCTGATGGTGCGTGACGATATCTACCTCGACACCGTCATCAACGATACCCTGGGCGATTATGTGGCAGCCGGAGAGCTTCAGCTTTCCTCTGCTTCCCCGTGGAACTGCTTCGCAAGAAAGAACGGACAGCTTATCTCCGGCGGCACCGCTTCCCGCGTCTACAAGGCCGGCGAAACCGTTCATGTAGAGATCCGAAAGGGACCGGATGGATACACCTGTGTATTCGGTGACAACGCACCGGTATCTGCAGGCTTTGACTTTCCATTAACTGCTGTAGACTCTGACCATGTATATGTCGGCCTGTTTGTCGCACGCAGTGCAGATGTTACCTTCAGAAATGTCAATTTAATCTATCAGTAAAACCCGAAAAGGCCCGGAGCGTTTTGCTCCGGGCCTTTCGTTTGTTTTATCAATTTATCTTTCGTCGGTGTCCCAGTTGTGATATACAGCCTGTACATCGTCATCATCATCCAGAAGATCTAACAGACGGTTCATATATTTGATGTCGTTCTCATCAGTCAGCTCAACCCATGTCTGCGGGATCATGGTAACATCAGCCTCCATCATCGGGATTCCCTCTTTCTCCAGGGTCTCGCGAACGGCACTGAAATCGTCCGGATCTGTGATGATCTCAAAGCTGTCCTCCTCCTCAGAGAAGTCCTCCGCACCTGCATCCAATGCCATCATCATCAGCTCATCTGCATCAAGATCACACTCTTCCTTGTCGATAATGATCTGGCCCTTCTTGTCGAACATGAAGGATACGCTGCCCTGGGTACCGATATTTCCGTTGCCCTTTGTAAATGCACTTCTTACATTTGCGGCAGTACGGTTCTTGTTGTCGGTCAGGGTATCAACGATAACTGCAACACCGCTCGGGCCGTAACCCTCGTACGTGAGCACCTCGTAGTTTACGGAGTTAGCATCACCTGCTGCCTTTTTGATACCACGGTCAATGGTGTCGTTCGGCATATTGTTTGCCTTTGCCTTTGCGATAACATCACGAAGCTTGCTGTTGTTTGCCGGATCCGGGCCGCCCTCTTTTACTGCTACGGCAAGCTCACGGCCGATAACGGTAAAGATTTTCCCCTTTGCTGCATCGTTCTTTTCTTTTTTGTGCTTGATATTGGCAAATTTAGAATGTCCTGACATAAAATAACGCTCCTTACTTTATACTTTCTCTTTTCGTCCTAATCCGCCTGCCCAGTGTCGATTCTGTTCAGGCGAACAACATCTTTTCTATTTTAACACTAATTTTCTTCGCTTGCAAGAGTCTGCGGCAATTTCGTTACCCGAACTGAGTGGATCATCTTGTTCTCCACCTTCAGTACACAGAACCGGTAACCCAGATACTCGATCTCCGGCTGCTCGTCATCTCCCGGAATGCGGTCTAGACGGGAAATCAGAAGTCCATTGATGGTATCGTAGTTTTCCAGGTCTTCCTCCGGGAAGACAATGCCAAGCTCTTCCTGCGCTTCGTCAAGCGGTGTCATGCCGCTCATGATCAGGGCATCTCCCTCTCCACGGACAATGTACTGCTCATCCACATCATATTCATCGAGGATATTGCCCACGATTTCCTCCAGAATGTCCTCCATGGTAACGATTCCGGCTGTCTGGCCATACTCATCAATGACAATCTCCATATGGATCTTCTGGGACTGCATCTCCTTGAACAGGGAGTTGATGTTGCGGGTTTCCGGAATAAAATGAGCCGGCCGCAAAACTCCCGGTACGTTGGCGATCTCCATCCGCGATTCCTGCAGATTTTCCGCATGGAACAGTACGTCCCGCATATGTACAGTACCGATGATATCGTCCAGATCTTTTCCGTAGACCGGATATCTGGAATTCTTTGCCTCCTTCAGAACAAAGTGGGCCGCTTCTCTTAGGGACATGGAACCGTCCAGAGCCACTATGTTCTTGCGGTGAGTCATGATATCACCGGCTTCTTTATCATTAAATTCAAAGATATTGGTGATCATCTCGGCCTCGCTTGACTCCAGGACCCCCTGCTCGTGGCCTTCATTGACCATGTCTTTAATATCTTCTTCTGTTACATTTTCCTGCCTTGATCTGATAAACCTCCAGATTGCAAAGCCTGCCGCCAGGAAAAGCAACACCACACCTGCCAAAAGGATCAGGCGCGAATAACCATCGTCCATACTGATCTTGTTATCTCCTTCCTCTTCTTTTTGTATACACCATACATTTTGATTGTATGAAACTTCTTCCGCTTCGTCAAGATAAAATCACGCATTTACGCCATTTTCCCTTCTGTAAGGGACTTTGTGTCATCACAGCGAACTATGTAGTCAGCTCCAGACTCACGCGAAGGGCCTGGTTTACCTGTTCTAACAGTTCATCATCAATATGGCAGATCCGCTCTTTGAGCCGCTGCTTGTCAATGGTCCGCAGCTGCTCCAGCAAGATCACGGAATCCTTGATCATATCGCTTTTCCGCGCAGACAATTCCACATGCGTTGGCAGCTTTGCCTTATTCATGCGGGAGGTAATTGCCGCACAGATCACGGTAGGACTGTGTCGGTTTCCAACATCATTCTGGATGATGAGCACCGGCCGTACACCGCCCTGCTCCGAGCCTACCACCGGCCGCAGGTCCGCATAATAGATATCGCCTCGTCTGATAATCACAGTTTCACACTCCGTCACTGGTCTTCAAAGGTATTATTGCCCTTTGCCAGGCGGCGTATACACGGCTGCCCGTTTTTCTATAGATTATCTTATTCAGCGAAACAGTCCATGGTTCCCACGACCTTGCCGCCGCGGTAATAAACACGCGGCACGCGCTTTCCGATATCACATACCATCTCATAATGGAATCCGCCGCAGAGCTCTGCCAGATGCTCCATGGTGATTTCCTCGTCTCCGTCTTTTCCGATCAGGGTAACCGGTGTATCCACGTCAGCCTCCATGATATCCGTCACATCCACCATGAGCTGGTCCATGCAGACCCGTCCCAGAATGCGGGCACGTTTACCGCAGATCAGCACATAGCCACAGTTGGACAAGCTTCGCGGATATCCATCCCCATATCCCACTGCCACGGTAGCTATACGCATGGTGCGCTCCGTCACATAGGTACCGCCATAGCTGATCTCCTCGCCCGGTCCGAGTTCCTTTACATAGGTCACGAAAGATTTTAAACCCAGCGCCGGCTTTAACGGCACCTTGTCTTTCTGTACTTCTTCGGATGGATACATGCCATACATGGTAATGCCGGCGCGTACGCAGTTTAAATTCGCCTGCGGCAGATCGATGATGCCGGCGCTGTTGGAACAGTGTTTGATCGGGATTTCTATACCGCGTGCTTTCAGCAGCTCCGTAAAATGAAGATAACGACCTAACTGAGTCATAGCCGACGTCTTCTCCATCTCATCGGCCCTGGAAAAATGTGTGAACAGGCCCTCGACCTCAATGCCGGGAAGCGCACCGATAGCAGCTGCAAGATCCGCTCCGGATTCATCTGCCTCAAGACCAATGCGGCGCATGCCGGTATCCAGAGCCAGATGGATCTTTGCTGTTTTTTTCATATTTACCGCTGCCTCAGACAGCGGCTTTGCCTGCGCCATGGTAAAGATAGCCGGACGGATCTCGTTCTCGATCAGTTCCTGATAGCGGGAAGGGTGGGTCACTCCCAGGATCAGGATCATCTTCTGAATGCCGTTGCGGCGCAGCAGCATGGCTTCGTCTGCGGTGGCCACCGCAAAGCCATCCACATAATCTTCGATGGCAGCAGCTACCGGCACAGAGCCATGCCCGTAAGCATCTGCCTTGATCACTCCGAGCATGCCCGTCTCCCGGTCAATATTTTTGCGCATGGATTCCAGATTAAAAACAATGGCATCCAAATCTACAGGTGCATAAACCCGCATATACTGCATGTGCTTCATACTCTTGTTCTGTTCCTCGTTTCTGTCTGTTTTGCCGTTTCCGGCTTTTTTGTTTTATCTGTTTAAGCTTCTTTTAAAATACTGTCTGCCAGATCTGTGGCAAGTACGCTGTTCTCTCCCAATGCCGCTGCCGCATACTCCCCGGCACGTCCGTGCACATACACGCCAAATGCTGCTGCCTCCGCGCCATCCATGCCCCGGGCCAATAATCCTGCGATCACGCCGGTCAGCACATCGCCGGATCCTCCCTTGGCCATGGCACTGCAGCCGCTCCGGTTGATCCAGGCGGCACCATCCTTATCGGTAATGACTGTGACCGCATCCTTGAGCACACAGACCGCCCCATAGCGGGCACTGTAGGCTCTTGCCTCCTCCAGCGGATCCTTTTTTAGATCTGCTATGGGAACCGAAGTCAGGCGGCTCATCTCCCCCATATGGGGCGTGATAATGATGTTCTCCGTAAAATAGCGTGTCAGGTAAGGATGGGATGCCACACAGTTAAGTCCGTCTGCGTCCAGCACAATGGGAACATAGGAATCTGACAAAACCGTCTCCAGAAGATATTCCGTATATGCCTCCTGTCCCAGGCCGGGTCCTGCCACGATCACGTCGGCCCAGGCACACTCCGCCTCCAGGATTTTCTGCATAGTCTCCTCCTGATCCGGATCATAACAGCTTATGATTGCTTCCGGAAGCTGTGTCTGAAGAACCTGCCGGTTTTCCGGCACAGTCAG
The DNA here is from genome assembly GCF_003480315.1 of Clostridium sp. AM33-3. Classification (GTDB taxonomy): domain Bacteria; phylum Bacillota; class Clostridia; order Lachnospirales; family Lachnospiraceae; genus Brotaphodocola. Next base: position 62,967 of record NZ_QUIV01000009.1, read on the forward strand.
GATCTTCACCAGACCGGCGCCGGTACGGTAAGCACCAAGCGCTGAAAAATAAGCCGCTCCGCTCATGCCTCTGCTTCCCGCGATCACCAGAACTTTGCCAAATGTCCCTTTATTCCCATCCGGCTGACGCTTTGGAAGCCAGGACAGATCATCCGGTGTAATCAGCTTTGCATCCCATCCGGCCTTCAGCAGACTGGCCTGAGGGAATCCGATGTCGGCTACCACAAGGTTTCCTGCATAATATTTTCCGGGATAAAGCAGAAGACCGGTTTTTGCAAAGCCAAAGGTCACGGTAATATCGGCCTCCAGGGCAATTCCCATGATTTCACCGGTCGTTCCATGGATCCCGGACGGCGTGTCTACCGCGATCACTCCGGTTCCATACTGCTCCCGCAGAGAAGCCAGCATTTCCAGGACCTTCCGGTATTCCCCGCCAATTTCCCGGCCAAGACCGATCCCAAACACTGCATCCAGAATGATATCACATGGTGCCTCCTGATACTCTGCTGCCGTGCACTGCGCAAGATCCAGATTTCGGGCGATCTGCTTCTGAGTCTTCATCTCTTCTGAATCGTGCTCCGGATTGCCAACAAGCAGGAGACTTACGTTATATCCGCGTCCCTGCAGGATGCGTCCTGCTGCCACTCCGTCCGCGCCATTGTTTCCGGTACCACACACAGCCAGGATCCGGGCTTTTTTCCCCAGATTCCGCTCTTTCGCCATATGCTCTGCGGCCTCCGCCACAGCCAGGGCAGCCCGCTCCATAAGCACCATGGACGGAATGCCGATGTTTTTTATGGTATTCTGGTCAATCGCTTTCATCTGCTGTGCCGTTACTGCGTAATCCATGTTCCGTCTCCTCTCTGATTCCGCTCCCCTGTAAAGGATGGATGGAAACTCAAAAAACCGGCAGGCAGGAGAACTGATCGTATCCCCGCCTGTCGGCTTTTACCTCTGTTTCGCTCTGCCTCTAGGACTCTCTCTGAGCTTTCTTTTCCTCTTCCTCTTTCCGGTCCTGCATGCTGCATACCCGATAAGACAGGCGCATAAGGCTCTCGGAAAGATGAACATTCTCCACCACAACATCGTCCGGAACATTCAGATCCAGATGGGCAAAGTTCCAGATTCCTTTAATTCCCGCATTGACCAGACGGTCAGCCAGCTCCGGAGCTTTTGTTTTCGGAATGGTCAGTGCTGCCATCTGAACATCATTATCTTTGATAAACTGCTCCAGATCATCCACTCCGCGGATCTCAATTCCGCGTACCACAAGCCCGATCAGTCTCGGGTTAATGTCAAACATGCCTTTGATCATAAAACCGCGCTTTTCAAAATTTGCATAATTTGCAATGGCCTGACCAAGATTTCCGGCACCAATGATGATCAGGTTATGCTGGCGGTCGATTCCAAGGATCTTTCCAATCTCGGTATACAGGTATTTTACGTTATAACCATAACCCTGCTGACCGAATCCTCCAAAGTTATTTAAATCCTGACGAATCTGGGAAGCAGTCACCTTCATCCTGGTACTCAGCTCATTGGATGAGATACGCTCTACACCTGATTCCAAAAGCTCTCCGAGATAACGGTAATACCTCGGGAGTCTTGTAATAACTGCTTTGGATATCTCTCTGTTTTCCATGTTGCACATCTCCTATACGTAAACTATTAAAATCTATTATAACCGTTTGCGAAATCTATGTCAATGTTCAAACAATTTCGAAACAAAAAATCAGAAGAAAGTCCTTTACAAGTGTTGAAAGCCTATATTATACTTGATAAGTCTTATAGTAGAAAACGTAACGAAATGGAGTTATCTATGATTTTATCATGCAATCACATCAGCAAAGCCTTCGGCACGGATGAGATTCTGTCCGAAGTATCTTTTCATATAGAAGATCAGGAAAAGGCTGCCATCGTAGGCATCAACGGTGCCGGAAAGTCTACTCTCTTAAAGATCATTGTCGGCGAGCTGTCAGCGGATTCCGGCGAGGTCGTTCTCGCAAAGGGCAAAACCCTCGGCTACCTGGCGCAGCACCAGGATCTGGACAGCAGCCGTACCATCTATGAGGAATTAAAAGAAGTCAAGCAGCCCATCATCGATATGGAACAGCAGATTCGCGAGCTGGAGCTCAATATGCAGAATGCCTCCGGAGAAGCACTGGAACAGATGCTGGCTGCATACAGCCGCTTAAGCCATACCTTTGAACTGGAAAATGGCTACGCATGGAAAAGTGAACTGACCGGTGTCTTAAAGGGCCTTGGCTTTACCGAAGACGAGTTTGACAAAACCGTGTCTACCCTCTCCGGCGGCCAGAAAACCCGCGTATCTTTAGGCAAACTGCTTCTCTCCCGCCCGGATATCATCCTTTTAGATGAGCCGACCAACCACCTGGACATGGAATCCATTGCCTGGCTGGAGACTTACTTGTTAAATTATAACGGAGCTGTCATCATCGTAGCCCACGACCGCTATTTCTTAAACCGAGTAGTCACCAAAGTGGTGGAGCTGGAGCAGGGGCATGCCTGCGTTTACCTTGGCAACTACACCGCCTACAGTGAAAAAAAGGCCATGATCCGAGCCGCCCAGATGAAGGCCTGGTTAAACCAGCAGCAAGAGATCAGGCATCAGGAAGAGGTCATCACCAAATTAAAATCCTTCAACCGTGAGAAATCCATCAAGCGAGCTGAAAGCCGTGAGAAGATGCTTTCCAAGATCCAGGTGCTGGACAAGCCGGCTGAGATCCAGGATGAGATGCGCATCAGCCTGGAACCAAATATCGTCAGCGGCAACGATGTTCTCACCATCCGGGATTTAAGCAAATCCTTCGGCAGCACCCATCTTTTCTCCCATGTTGATATGGAAGTAAAGCGGGGAGAACGGGTTGCCATCATCGGCAACAACGGAACCGGCAAGACCACCATCTTAAAAATCATCAATGGTATGCTTCCTGCCGACACCGGCACCATCACCCTGGGTTCCAAGGTGCACATCGGCTACTACGACCAGGAACATCACGTCCTTCATATGGAAAAGACAGTATTCGAGGAGGTACAGGATGCCTACCCGAATCTGACCAACACCCAGGTGCGCAACATCCTGGCTGCCTTCCTGTTCACCGGGGACGATGTATTCAAACGCATCTCTGACTTAAGCGGCGGCGAACGTGGCCGTGTTTCCCTGGCCAAGCTTATGCTCTCTGAGGCTAACTTTCTGATCCTCGATGAGCCGACCAACCACCTGGACATCACCTCCAAGGAGATTCTGGAGAACGCGCTGAAGCATTATACCGGAACTGTGCTCTACGTCTCCCATGACCGTTACTTCATCAACCAGACTGCCACCCGTATTCTCGAACTGACCGGTCAGACCTTCTTAAACTATATCGGCAACTACGACTACTATCTGGAAAAGAAGGAGCTCATGAAGGAGCTCTATGTGGACCCCGCGCATATCGGGCGCGACCGCGCCATCGGAACCGCAGCCGCAAACGGCAACTTAAAAGCTACGGGAGTTCCCGGCATGGCAAAGCCCGCAGCAGAAACTGAGGTCAAGCTGGACTGGAAAGCCCAGAAAGAGGAGCAGGCCCGCATCCGCAAACGTCAGAATGACCTAAAGAAGGTCGAAGACGAGATTCACAGGCTGGAGACCCGGGACGGCGAAATTGATACGCTTCTCTCTCAGGAGGAAATATACACCGACGTTGCCCGCCTCGTGGAACTGAATAACGAAAAAGAGTCCCTCCAGCAAAAGCTGGAAGAACTCTATGAAACCTGGGAAGAGCTGGCAGAATAATCTGCCGGCTCTTTTTTCTGTGCTGCTACTACTCATTCTCAATCTCACAAAACACCTGGTCCAGCTCCGCGATCAAATCTTTCACATTCTCAATGCCCACAGACATACGCAGAGTTGCGTCCGTCAGTCCGTTCTTTTCCTGATCTCGGGTCGGGTTCTGTAATCTGCTGTAATCAAATCCGGTGCTCTGCCCTACTGCCGGATGTGCATACGTTGCTGTCTGATAGATCGGATAGCTGACAGCCCCGAAATGCTGAACGGAAGATTCATCCTTTTCCAGATGGATGCATTTTGTTTCAATCTCTCTTTCCATAAGCGTTTTTATCTTCTATGTATTTAGTGGGTTTATTATCTCCAATTCCTGGATATATGTCAATACCTGTCTGTGAATGAAAACAAAAAGAGTGCGCCGCAAAGCACACTCTCTTAAAATCAGGTTATGAGCAAGACGATAAGCCGGGTTATGTCGTTGAATGGTCATCTATCTAGACCAGATGTCACCACCTGGTTCAAGCAACCTACCCGAAAGCAGACGGGCCGCCTTATGCTTTCTGTTCGGTCTTGCTTCAAGTGGGGTTTACATGTGCCCCGTCTGTTACCAGACGGGCGGTAGTCTCTTACACTGCCCTTCCACCCTTACCGGCAAAGCCGGCGGTATATTTCTGTTGCACTGTCCCTGGAGTCACCTCCGCCAGACGTTATCTGGCACCCTGCCCTGTGAAGCCCGGACTTTCCTCTCCCGCAGCCTTTCGTTTCTGCGGCAGCGACCATTTGTCTTACTCAATGTTCCCTATTCTAGCATTATTCCCAGGCGCTGTCAAGTTCCGAAAATGACACATGAAAGCAGTATTTCACAAACCGGTTCAAACCTTAAAGCAGCTTCCGCCGATAAATTCCCGGATCAGGGAATTGTGCGGAATTTCCTCACTGCTGACACCCAGAAAATAATCCAGGAATTTCAGCAGGCGCTTGGCCTCTACATATTCCGCGCTGTCCCGTGGCACCGAAAAAAGCACCGGCTCAGCATACTGCTTCAGCACCGACAGTTCATAGACCAGAGCGGAATTAAACATCACATCTGCATCCTCCTGGTACGGGAAAATATTTTCTTCTTCCCCCCGGCGTACCGACGGCCACATGCGAATGGTGTCCTGCGCAGAAGCGCCGCGGGTTCTCGCATCCCGCACAATACGGCGCAGCAGACGCCCATCTGTGGTCGGAATGCGGTTATGCTCGTCGATATTCAGCTGTGTCAGCGCACTGATGTAAATCTTGAACTTGTTCTTTCTCGGCAGCGCATAGGAAAGCTTCTCATTGAGACAGTGGATTCCTTCGATGACCAGTACATCATCCGGTCCCAGGGTCAGAAAATCTCCGTGATATTCCCGCTGTCCCTTCACAAAATTATACTCCGGCATCTCCACTGTTTTTCCTGCCAGAAGATCTGTCATATTCTGGTTGAACAATGCCACATCCAGGCATTCCAGCACCTCATAGTTGTAGTTGCCATTTTCATCCCGCGGGCTGTCTACCCGGTTGACAAAGTAATTGTCCACCGCAATGGGATGCGGCTTTAAGCCTTTTGCCTTTAGCTGAATAGAAAGGCGATGGGAAAAGGTCGTTTTTCCGGAGGAGGACGGCCCTGCGATCATAACGATCTTCTTATCCGGCCGGCTTGCAATCTGCTCCGCGATATCACCGATCTTCTTTTCCATCAGCGCTTCCTGCATCAGGATCAGCTCACTGGCCTTTCCCTTACAGATCACATCATCCAGGGCACCTACTGTAGGAACCTCCAGCTGTCTGCCCCAGCTTTCTGTCTCGTCCAGCACCTCAAACAATTTTTCACGGTCATGAAACTCAGCCACCTGTTCCGGATTTTTTTGCTCCGGCAGAAGCAGCATCATACCATCCCGGTACAGGATCAGGTCAAAATATTTCAGATAACCTGTGTTCTGGACCATATAGCCGTAATAGTAATCCTCAAATCCGCCAATGCTGTATAAATTCACCCTGGAGACCCGGCGGTAACGGAATAGCCGTTCCTTCTCATACATGCGGTGATGACGAAATATCTCAATGGCCTCATCCGTGGTCACATTGCGCTTCATGATCGGAATCTCTGCCGCTACATATTCCCGCATCTTTGCTTTGATCCGGTCTACCAGCTCCTGCGTTTTCTCAAAGCTTCCGGCGGATTCGATAAACAGGCCATTGGCAATCGCATATTCTACCGATACCTTTTGGATATGCTCTGCGCCGATCACTTCGTAAAATGCCTTTAAAAGAATCAGCAGTACACTTCTGCGATAGGTCTGGATACCAGGCTTATCAGCTGCTGTGAGAAATTCCACATTTGTACCTTCTTTGACTTTTTTATGAAGCTCCTGAAGTTTTCCATCTACCGTAGCAAGCAGGATCTCATGTGAAAAAGACTCCTGCACTTCCTTTGCCACATCCTTCAGCAGGGTGTCTTCGCTGTACTGTCTGTTTTCTCCCAATACGCATACATGAACCATAGACATTCTCCTTCCGTTCGGTTTCGTGATGATTCCGAAAACGCTTAAAGCACTCTGGCCGGAAAATCCGGCTCAGCCTGGATCACTTCGATGGTGCCGTCAGAAACACGTGCTACATACTCCGCCATAAACGGCACAAAGATGTGTTCCAGGCCATAGTGTCCTGCATCAATGACTGCCATGCCCTGCGCAGCCGCATCGATGGCATCATGATGTCCGATATCTCCGGTGACCAGAACCTCAGCCTTCTGCTGCAGTGCATAACGGATCATACTGCCTCCTGCCCCCGGAGACACCGCCACACGGCTGACCTTCTCGCCCACAGCTTTCTCTCCGTATACAAGCACAAATGGCAGCTCAAATACCTGCTTCACCTGTTCTGCCAAAGTATCCAGTGAAACCGGTTCTGCCAGCCTGCCGGCCTTTCCGATGCCCACCGGGATCCCGTTTACTTCCCCGGTTATCTCTAACGGCTGGCTATCCTGGATTTCAAGGCGTTTTGCAGCAAGATCTGCCATGCAGCCGGGGGCCGCGTCAAAATTGGTATGCATGGCAAAATAAGAAATATCCGCCTGCAATAGCATTACGATCCGGCGGCTGATAAAATCCGTGTCATTGACCTGCTTCAATGCCCGGAAGATCAGCGGATGATGGGTCAGAAGAAGATCCGCATGCTCCAGCACTGCCTGCTCCACCACCCGGTCGGTCGCATCCAGCGCGACCAGCACCTTTTTTATTTTCTTATCTCCCCGTCCTGCCAGAAAGCCCGGATTATCCCAGTCACAGGCCAGGCTCCGCGGAGCCAGCTCTTCCAGTTTTTCAATCAGTTCCCTGCAAAGCATGGTATGCCTCCTTCGTCTCGTTTAACTCCTGTCTCAGGCTCTCTGCGCGTTTCTGTGCACCTTCCGTCTGCGTCAGGGACAGATGTGCCAGCAGCTCCTCTCCCTGAGCCAGCTCCCGCTCCAGAAATTCTCTTAAGACCGGGTCCTGTTTCCGGATCAGATCTGAGCCGTAACGATATTCGTATTCCTGCTCATAGTGCATGGATCCCGGAGCAGCATGCAGGATCACATAATATTTCCCCTCATCCATCAGCATCTGCTCTTCCAAAATGGAAATCCCCAGTTTTTCCAGTCCGTGCCGGAACGCAGAAAGCTCCGACTGGGGTGAGAGCACATAATGCTTCACACTATCATACATATGCGCACCGTCCCGGAGAATGCGCAGCATCAGTTCACCGCCCATTCCCGCAATGATCACGGTATCTGCCTCACCGGCCTTCAGCTCCTGCAACCCATCGCTTAAGCGTGTCTCGATCCGGTCCTCCATATGATATTCCCGTACATGCTCTGCTGCCCTGGACAGGGGACCCTTTCGTACATCCATAGCAACTACGTGCCTGACGGTTCCAGTCTCCATAAGACGGATCGGGACGAATCCATGATCCGTCCCCACGTCTGCCACATATCCTTCTGTTACTTCTGCTGCCTTTGCGGCAATCCGTTCCAGTCTGTCTGATAATCTCATCTTATCCTGTTCCTTTAATGTATTTGGTCAATCCAGATAATCCTTCAGTTTTTTGCTTCGACTCGGATGACGAAGCTTCCGCAGGGCTTTCGCTTCTATCTGACGGATGCGTTCTCTTGTCACATGGAACTGCTTTCCTACCTCTTCCAGAGTTCTCGGCTTTCCGTCATCCAGTCCAAAACGCAGGCGCAGTACCTGCTGTTCCCGCTCAGTCAGGGTATCAAGGGCTTCCATCAGCTGTTCATGGAGCAGGGTAAAGGTTGCCTCCTCCGCAGGAACTGCCACGTGCTCATCCTGAATAAAATCTCCGAGATGGCTGTCTTCCTCCTCACCAATTGGTGTCTCCAGCGACACCGGATCCTGGGAGATCTTGCGGATCTCACGTACACGCTCTACCGGAATCTCCATTTTTGCGGCGATTTCCTCCGCAGTTGGCTCCCGCCCAAGTTCCTGTACCAGCTGTCTGGAAGTGCGAATGAGACGGTTGATCGTCTCCACCATATGCACCGGAATGCGGATGGTGCGGGCCTGGTCTGCAATTGCCCTGGTAATTGCCTGGCGGATCCACCATGTTGCATAAGTAGAGAATTTATAGCCTTTGCGGTAATCAAATTTTTCCACAGCTTTGATGAGTCCCAGATTTCCTTCCTGAATCAGATCCAGGAACTGCATGCCGCGTCCCACATACTTTTTGGCAATGCTTACTACAAGACGGAGATTTGCCTCGGCAAGACGTTTTTTTGCCAGCTGGTCTCCCAGCTCCATGCGCTTTGCCAATTCAATTTCCTGATCTGTGGTCAGAAGCGGGATCTTGCCGATCTCCTTTAAATACATACGGACAGGATCCTCCACGCCAATGCCTTCCGGCACAGAAAGATCCAGCTGATCGAGCTGTGATTCTTCCTCTTCTTCCGATTCTTCATCCAGAAACAGGTCCGGCTCCATGTCCTCCTCTTCTGTTCGGAGCACGTCTACATGATGGTTGTCCAGAAAATCGTATATCCGGTCCAGCTTGTCCGGATCCAGGATCTCGCCCTTAAAAAAATCCAGGATCTCCCGGTTTTCAAGCACATTCTTTTTCTTTTTCGCCTCCTCCAGAAGCAATGTCAGTTTCTCATCAAATGACTGTGTACGTTCCTCCATATCGATCCGCCCTTTCTCAATTGCAGACTGCCGGTAAGAATACCCCCCGGTAATTCCTTTAGTCAATGGATATCTGCAGCGTTTTCAGTGCTGCCTGCTGCTTTATGATCTCCTGGAGCGCCGCAATGTCTGCCGCACTCCGGCTGGCCTCATCCAGGCTGTTTTTCTTTACCTTCAGCACGGTCTCGGAAAATGCTTTTCGCTGTTCTTCATTATTTAAAGAATCATCCAGGCTTGCGTTGAACAGCGCCGCAACCTGTTTATATTGTTCTTCATCGTTGATATACCGATTCAGGATCCCGGCAGGATTGATATGTCCCTCCCGGTGCCCGTCAAATACCTGCTGTGCCACCTCATGGTACAGCGGTTCCTTAAAATCATCCGGTCCAACGATACCCTCAATCTTTTCAAATAATTGCGGACGCTCGATCAGCCAGGTAAGAAGCAGACGCTGGGAGCGGCGGATACCGTCATCCTTCTCCTTCTTTTTTCTGCGTTCTTTCGGCTCGGATGCTTCCTCGTCCCGGTGTCTGACCGCAGCAGGACCAAACTGGTTTCCAAGGCGGTTCACCAGACGCCGCAGATCCTCATATGGGATAAACTGTGCCTGGGCCACCGCCTGGATATAATTATCGCGCTCCAGCGCTTCCTGGAATTCCAGAAGCTTTCTGGCCGCAGCATTATAAAACTTTGTCTTCTGCTCCGGATCTTCCAGGTCATATTCCCGCTTTAAAACATCAATCTCAAACAGAAAGCTGTTCTGTGCATTCGCAATACGTTCCCGGAACGCATCGGCTCCCATATTCTTGATGAATTCATCCGGATCCTTGTAAGGCTTTAAATTCAGCACCTTGGTGGAGATGCCAACCTCTTTTAAGATCGGGATAGCCCGAAGCGCCGCCTTCACGCCGGCCCCGTCACTGTCATAGGTCAGGATGACCGTATCTGTATAGCGTTTTAACAGCACCGCCTGCTGTGTGGTAAACGCTGTACCCAGGGATGCCACTGCATTGGTGAAGCCCGCCTGATGCATGGCTATCACATCCATATAGCCCTCGCAGGCCAGCATATATTTTTCCCGGCTGGTCCGGGCATAATTCAGTCCGTACAGATTGCGGCTCTTGTCAAAGATCAGTGTTTCCGGAGAATTCAGGTATTTCGGTGTTCCATCTCCCATAACGCGTCCGCCAAAGCCGATGACGCGATTATTCACGTCCATGATAGGGAACATAACGCGGTTCCAGAACTTGTCATGGCTGCCTCGCTCTTCCATGGTCACCAGGCCGCTGTCACGCAGTATTTCGTCTGTATAGCCCCTAGAGCGCAGATACTGATATAGGTCATTGCTGGTCTTATTGGCAAACCCCAGTCCAAACCGGCGAATGGTATCATCAGACAGCTCCCGTCCGCGAAAATAGTCATAGCCAAGCTTACCATGCGGCTGGTGCAGCTGGTAATAAAAATAATTAGCAGCCAGCTTGTTGATCTCCAGAAGAGTCGAACGCCGGTCTGCTTTCGCCCTCTCTTCTTTGGAATACTCCACCTCCGGCAGATGAACGCCGGCCCGGTCTGCCAGCACCTTCAAAGCCTCCGGAAAGGTGTAATTCTCATATTCCATCACAAACGTAATGACATTGCCACCGGCCCCGCACCCGAAGCAGTAATACATCTGCTTCTGAGGTGAAACGGAAAACGATGGTGATTTCTCATTATGAAAGGGACAGAGTCCAAAATAATTTGCCCCTTTCTTCTGAAGTTTTACATATCCAGAGATCACATCTACAATGTCATTCCTTGTGCGCACTTCTTCTACGACATCTTCCGGATAATACATGAAGCTCTCCTTTCCCTGTCTCTTTCATCAGATGAAGCTGTTTTGTATCTGATCGGATACGCTTTAATGCACCTTCCATGACTTCGGAATAAACAGTTCCTCGAATTTGTCAATGGAATAGCTGTCGCTCATGCCTGCAATGTAGTCGCAGACCACCCGTTCCTTTGGCTCTTTCCGTTCCCGGATCATCAGCAGATATTCCTCCGGAAGCTCTTGCGTGTGTTTCAGATAATACTGATATAAAAACACCAGAAGCTGCTGGGCTCTGCCCTCTTCGGCTTTCGGCACTTTATTCTCGTAAACATTTTCAAACATCCAGCGCCGGAGGCCCTGCATTGCTTCCTCAATATGAGAAGACATGAGGATCTCAGGACGGTCCATGCTCTGCAGGATGATATCATGGATCAGCAGATTCAATCGTTCCCTCACGCTGTGCCCCAGCACATCCGTGTACTTTTCCGGAAGCTGATCTTCGGTAAAAATCTTTGCCCGGATAGCATCATCGATATCATGGTTAATATAGGCAATCTTGTCCGAAAGGCGCACGACACATCCCTCCAGTGTAGAAGGATGACCGCTGGTTCTGTGGTTCATGATGCCATCGCGGACTTCCCAGGTAAGATTTAAGCCCTTCCCATCTTTTTCGAGTACTTCCACCACCCGCACACTCTGCAGATAATGCGCAAAGCCATAGGGACACAATTCATCCAGGATCCGTTCGCCGGAGTGTCCAAAGGGCGTATGGCCCAAATCATGTCCCAGGGCAATGGCCTCAGTAAGATCCTCGTTCAGGCGCAGGGCGCGGGAAATGGTACGGGAAATCTGTGCCACTTCCAGCGTATGGGTCAAACGGGTACGGTAATGATCACCCTCCGGAGCCAGAAATACCTGGGTCTTATGTTTGAGTCTTCGGAAGGATTTGCAGTGGAGAATCCGGTCACGGTCGCGCTGATATGCAGTGCGGATGTCGCAGGGCTGTTCCTCACGGTCACGCCCCCTCGTGTTTTTGCTCAAGGATGCATAGCAGCTCAGATAATCTGCCTCCCAGGCTTCCCTCATCTCTCTTATGTTCATCAGACACCGCCCCTTTCCGGACTTTGCTCATTGCTTCGCATAAATTATAATAAGTATAGCATAATTTTTGAAATTTTCATACTATTTTCCGGTTTTGGGTATACAAAAAAAGCGAAGAACTTTTCGTTCTCCGCTTTCGCTGATGCAGAAGATGGGAGTCGAACCCACAAGGTATTGCTACCACACGGACCTGAACCGTGCGCGTCTGCCAATTCCGCCACTTCTGCGAACCGTCCGCTCAGCGATCGCTCACCGAACCAACACGTTTATTATATCCAACATCATATAATTTGTCAACTGCTTTTTTGATTTTTTTAAAAATATATGTTTCCGTGAAAACATGTGAAAAAATGTCAATTCAGAAACTTTTGCCGTGTAACTTCCTATAAAACAAAAAAACGAAGAACCTTTGCTCTCCGTTTTCACTGATGCAGAAGATGGGAGTCGAACCCACAAGGTATTGCTACCACACGGACCTGAACCGTGCGCGTCTGCCAATTCCGCCACTTCTGCAAAGCTCCCCGAGTAGGACTTGAACCTACGACAGCGCGGTTAACAGCCGCGTGCTCTACCGACTGAGCTATCGAGGAATGTTCCCGTATCTTTTTGGAAGATACTGCGGGAGATGGGACTTGAACCCACACGACATAACTGCCACTAGATCCTTAGTCTAGCCTGTCTGCCAATTCCAGCACTCCCGCGAACGTTTAATAATATATCATAGTTTCCTGGTTCTGGCAAGTACTTTTTCTTTATTTTTCAAGTTTTTTTCTTCTTGTATTTTCTTCTTCCAATTTTCCCGTCTTGACACATTTTTTGCCCGTTTTGTCAAATTTTCAATCCGCATTCTATAGAATTTCTGCCATTTTTTGATATAATATGAACCATAATAAGCAAAATCCGAGGGGGGGTATGCCTATGAAGAAAAAAACAGAGACACCCTTGCAGGGTTACCTATCCAGCATTGTAGCTTTTATCATTGCTACGACAGTGGGCATGATGGTATTTTCCATCGCATCCTATCATGCCGCAGATCAGCTGGCCCAGAAAAAGCTTACCTCGAATATTTCCAGGCAGAGCATCCATTTTGAAGAGATTCTGAATGTCAACTACCAGTTTCTGGACGGTGTTGCCGCACAGATCGGAGCAGATGGCGAACTCATCTCTGAAAAAAACAAAAATATGCTTTCCGCCATCCAATCCACCACGTCTATCGACCATGTAGCCCTCATTGAGCCGGACGGCACCTCCCACTATGAAAACGGTGATATAAAGAATGTCTCCCACCGCAGCTATTTCCAGGAGGGCATAACCGGAAAGCGGACACTGAGCGATCCCGTTCAAAGCAGCATTGACCATGAAACCCGTGTCATTCTCAGCGTGCCCGTCCTCCATGACAATGCAGTCATCGGTCTTCTCAGTGCGTCCTACAATGTAACTGAGCTAAACCATCTGATCTTCGATGATCTGTTTGGGGGTGAAGGCTTTTGTATCATTATTAATGAAGACGGAGACATCATCACACTGGACGGCAATTCTACACACCAGATCATCAGCTATGGTGACAACTTTTTCGACTTTTACAGTCAGTGGACTGTCTGCGGAAAAGATTCTCTGCAGACAATCCGCGATGCATTTCAGGCAAAGACGCATGGCCTGCTCAAACTGTCTCAGCCGGGAATTCAAAAATCCAGCCGCTATGTTGCCTATGCTCCGATTCTTTTAAATAACTGGATGATATGCTATGTGATTCCGGTGTCCGTTGCAAACGCAAATTATAATTTCATTCACAATTACGAGCTGATCCTGAATGTTTATTTCATACTCCTGATCATTCTTCTGATCGGACGCATTGTATTCGTCCACACCAGAGACTACAACGAGCTGGTACATACCGCGCAGATCGATGGTCTGACTGCTGTATATAACAAGGAACATACGCAGCCCGCCATTGATGAATTTCTGCGAACGAGCCGTCCGGATGCGCTTCATGCATTTCTCATCCTGGACATCGACAAGTTCAAGAGCGTCAATGATACCTACGGACACGCTGTCGGGGACAAAGTCCTGCAGCGCGTGGGCGAATTCTTAAAAAATCAGTTTCGGGACGATGATATCATCGGGCGCGTGGGCGGAGATGAATTCGTGATACTCATGAAGCAGGTTTCCTCCCGGGATGCTGCCCTTTCCCGTGTCCGGAGCATGCTGGAGCACATCCGCTCCGTAAAGCATGCGGAAATGAACGGACAGGCCATCACCTTCAGTGTTGGCGTCGCCTTCAGCCCAGAGCAGGGGAACCGTTTTGATGACCTGTACCGCAATGCAGATAAGGCACTGTATCAGACAAAGCGCGGAGGACGCAATAACTTCTCCGTCTATGAAAAGGCTTAATATTTGGCTATGATCAGAATATCGCCTTCCTGAATCCTGGTATTTCCGGTCGGGATGAGGGTTTCTTCCCCTCTCCTGACAGATACTACCAGAGTCCCTTTCGAGAGAGGGACTTCCTTCAGGGTTTTTCCGGTCCACTTGTCTCCCCTGACCGTAGTTCTCTCCCGCAGGATCAGATTTTCTCCTTCGGTGAACTCCGGGGCAGCAAGGATCAGAAGATCGCCGGCCAGAAGCAGCGTATCTCCATTGGGGATACGCTTTTCTTCTCCCCGGAGGATCATTACGATCAGCATTTCCGGTGGGAGACTGATGTCTCTTACCCTTTTGCCGCAAAACAGATGCCCTTCCTGAATATGTGTCTTTACAAAATGGATGCTGCTTTCCTCCTCATAATCATTGAAGGTACGGCGCACATCCATATTCCGGTCGATCATCCGAAGCTTTTCGGATACCAGCGGCAGAAAAGTCCCCTGCACTGCAATGGAAAGAAGCACCACACAGAACACCAGATTGTAAAGATTATAGTGCATCGGCACTTTGCTCAAAACAGCCATGATCGCAAATACGATTGAGGCAGCACCGCGCAATCCCGCCCAGGATACTACGCCAATCTGGCGGATATGAGACCGGAACGGCAGAAGAATGGCTGCGGCCGCCGCCGGACGGGCGATCACCGTCATAAACAGCATGATCAGGGCTGCCGGAAGCAGGACCGCCGGAAGCTCACTGGGTGTCGCCAGAAGCCCCAGCAGGAAGAAGATCATCATCTGCGCAATGCCCGTGACCGTATCAAACACATGCATCAGATTCCGTTTTTCCGGAATCCGGGAATTTCCCATAATAATACCGCACAGATACACTGCCAGATAACCGTTTCCGCCAATTACCTGAGGCAGCGCGTAGCTCACCAGCATAGCTGCCACTGCAAAGATCGTATTACCTTCCTCGATCTGAAACGAGAACCGCTCCATTGCCAAGACAGCCAGACGCCCGGCTGCTGCACCGCACGCAAGACCAAATCCGATCTGCTGCGCCAGCATCAGCGGCAGGGAAACTGCTTTTCCGCTCATCATGGCGATGAATACCACCGTCAGCATATAAGATACCGGATCATTCGAACCGGATTCCAATTCCAGAAGCGATGCAGTATGATATTTCAGATCCAGCTTTTTCGTACGCAGGATATTAAACACAGACGCTGCGTCCGTAGATGCGATCACCGAGCCAACCAGAAAGCTCTCCAGCCACGGCAGACGCAGCACCAGATGTACGAACACGCCTACAAAGCCGGTGGTCAGCGCCACGCCCAGTGTGGATAACAGCAGCGCCTTTGCCGCTACACTCTTTGCTTCTTTCACATTTGTTCCAAAACCGCCATAAAAGATGATAAAGATCAGGCTGACAGAACAGATCGTCTCCGTTACTCCATAATCATCAAACACAATCCGAAAGATCCCATCTTCCCCAAACAGCATGCCAAGCCCGATAAAGATCAAAAGGGATGGCACAGCCAGCCTGGAGGTTAGGCGTCCCATCAGGACACAGATCATGATCACAACGCCAACAAGCAGGATAATCTGATTCAAAGATCCACTCCTTTCGTTTCACAAATCCGGCACGCCCGGTTCCGATTTCGTACTCCTGTTACTCCTTAGAACAACAAAACCCGTCCGGTTTTCTCTCAAAAACCAGACGGGTCCACGGCAGAATCAGCTCTGCCACTATGTTAAATTTTCGTTCAGATTCTGAATTAAGCTAATTTAGCTTTTGCCAGCTCAGCCAGTTTAGCGAAGCCCTCAGCATCGTTGATAGCCATGTCAGACAGGACCTTACGGTTCATCTCAACACCAGCCAGCTTTAAGCCATACATGAACTTGCTGTAGGACAGACCATTGATACGTGCTGCTGCGTTGATACGAGCGATCCACAGCTGACGGAACTGTCTCTTTCTCTGCTTGCGGCCTGCGTAGGAGCTGGTCAGAGCTCTCATTACAGACTGCTTTGCTACTCTATACTGTTTGGAACGTGCTCCTCTGTAGCCTTTAGCCATCTTCAGCACTCTATTGTGTTTCTTCTTTGCGTTCATACCGCCTTTAATTCTTGCCATCGGTTTTTCCTCCTTCTTAAACTAATCAGTCTATTACAGATATGGTAAAATCTTCTTCATTACCTTTGCGTTGGTAGCATCGGTAACGATATCTTTTCTAAGATTTCTTTTTCTCTTGGTAGACTTCTTAGTTAAGATGTGAGATTTGTATGCTTTATTTCTTACCAGCTTACCGGTACCGGTCTTTTTGAAACGTTTTGCAGCTGCTCTGCTTGTTTTTAATTTAGGCATTATAACTTCCTCCTTAATCTTTCTCTTTGCTTTTACTTCTTGGCAGTCAAAAACATAACCATGCTTCTTCCTTCCACTTTGGAAGGCTTGTCAATGGTTGCGATATCCTTTAAGCTCTCTGCAAAGTCATCCAGGATATACTTGGACTTGGACATGTGCGCCATCTCACGACCACGGAAACGTAAGGTAACTTTGACTTTATCGCCCTTTTCCAGGAACTTTCGTGCTGCGCCCGTTTTTGTGTTCAAGTCGTTGGTGTCAATATTCGGAGACAACCGCACTTCTTTAACCTCGATTACCTTCTGTTTTTTTCTAGCTTCTTTTTCTTTTCTTGCCAGCTCGTAACGATATTTACCGTAATCGATAATCTTACAAACCGGTGGTTTTGCCGTCGGAGCAATCTTTACGAGATCCAGTTCCGCGTCCTGAGCCAGTTTATAGGCTTCCTTCGCGGACATGATACCCAGCTGCTCGCCGTCTTCACCAATCAATCGAACTTCTTTGTCTCTGATCTGTTCGTTAATCATTAACTCGCTAATAGTCGTGCACCCCCATCATAGAATTCTGCATGTCTGTTTTTCTGCATAAAAAAAGTAGATAGAATATTCTACCCACCCTCAAAAGCATCGCATAGGACGTTGATGCCGCCGCATATACGCATTCTTTGCTATAAACCAGGGTCACTTGCTCGTGCCGAGGTGAGGTGGATACCTACTTTCCTGCGTTGTTCTCACAACTTATGTTACTATACTATGAATCCCCGGGAAAGTCAAGCACTTTTCCGGGGATTTTTCATATTTTTTATTTTGCTATTTTTCAGGACATCTGAAAGGTGGTGCAGAGCGTCTGTTCCGCCCTGCTTGCCCCGTCCCCGGCAATGCCGATCTTCGCAGCCGCACAATGGCGGTTATCGTTGTAGATACACTGTACTGCCTCACAGTCTACAGACAAGCTGCTCTCCGGTGTTTTAAAAACGTTCTTAAAGAGACCGCCCTTGTTTTCATCGAAGCTTCCGCAGCAGGTCTGTTCTTTTTCTTTCGCGTCATGTCCGTCTACCAAGATGGACTGCTTGCAACAGCAGTGATCCGCATTGTGAAGACAATTGGTCACATTGCACTCTAATTTCGTCATGGAACCCATACCTCCTGTTGGTTAATATTTATTTCACAGGACTAGTATGGGTTCCTTTTCAGAAATTTATGCAAAAAGCTTATTTCTGCTCTGCCTTCACCTCAACAGCACGTGCTTCTCTGGAAACAATTTCCTTTTTGATGTTCTCGATGAAGCTCTCTAAGGATGTCTGGCCCTCATCGCCTTTGAAACGGCTGCGGACAGATACCACTCCGTCTTCCTCTTCCTTCTGGCCAACTACAAGCATGTACGGGATCTTATTCTTCTGAGCCTCGCGAATCTTGTAGCCGATCTTCTCAGAACGGGTATCCACTTCTGCGCGGATATTTTCTGCATCCAGGGCAGCTTTTACTTTTTCTGCATAGTCCATGTACTTGTCAGAGATCGGGAGTACCTTTACCTGTACCGGAGCCAGCCAGGTCGGGAATGCGCCTGCAAAATGCTCGATCAGAATACCGATGAAACGTTCGATGGAGCCGAAAGCAACACGATGGATCATGATCGGACGATGCTTCTCGCCATCTGCGCCGATGTACTCCAGCTCGAAACGCTGCGGAAGCTGGAAGTCAAGCTGAATGGTACCGCACTGCCAGGTTCTTCCGATGGCATCAACCAGATGGAAGTCAATCTTCGGTCCGTAGAACGCGCCGTCGCCCTCGTTTACGACATAGTCCAGACCCATTTCATCCAGAGCGCTTCTCAAACCGTCGGTAGCCATCTCCCAATCTTCATCACTTCCCATGCTGTCTTCCGGACGGGTAGAAAGCTCAACATGATATTTGAAGCCGAACAGCTTGTAAACGCTGTCGATCAGCTGTGCAACCCCTTTGATTTCATCTTTGATCTGCTCCGGAGTCATGAAGATGTGCGCATCATCCTGGGTGAAGCAGCGCACGCGCATCAGACCATGCAGCTGACCGGACTTCTCATGACGGTGAACGATACCAAGCTCGCCCATGCGCAGCGGCAGGTCACGGTAGGAACGCGGCTCGGAAGCATAAACCAGAACACCGCCCGGGCAGTTCATCGGTTTGATCGCGTAGTCCTGATCATCGATCACGGTGGTGTACATGTTATCTTTGTAGTGATCCCAGTGGCCGGAGGTCTCCCACAGGCTTCTGTTTAAGATGATCGGGGTGGAAATCTCTACATAACCTGCCTTTTTGTGGATCTCTCTCCAGTACTCTAACAGGGTGTTTTTCAGAACCATGCCCTTCGGCAGGAAGAACGGGAATCCCGGGCCAGCCTCGTGCATCATGAACAGGCCAAGCTCTTTGCCCAGTTTTCTGTGGTCACGCTTCTTTGCCTCTTCCATCATGGTAATATAAGCTTCCAGTTCTTCTTTCTTTGCGAACGCAGTTGCGTAGATACGGGTCAGCATCTTGTTATGCTCGTTGCCTCTCCAGTAAGCACCTGCAATGCTGGTCAGCTTGTAAGCCTTTCCAACTTCCTTGGTATTCATTAAGTGCGGGCCTGCGCAAAGGTCAGTAAACTCGCCTTGCTTGTAGAAGCTGATCTCCTCACCCTCCGGAAGGTCCTCGATAAGCTCTACCTTGTACGGCTCCTCTTTTTCTTTCATCAGGGCCAGTGCCTCTTCTCTCGGAAGGGTAAAGCGCTCTAACGGCAGTGCTTCTTTGATGATCTTCTTCATCTCAGCCTCGATTTTTTCCAGATCGTCTGCTGTGATCGGGGTCTCGAAATCGATATCATAATAGAATCCGTCGGCAATAGACGGACCGATCGCAAGCTTTGCGCTCGGATACAGTCTCTTGATAGCCTGTGCCATAACATGGCTTGCGGTATGACGCAGTGCCGCAAGACCCTCTGCATCCTTCGCAGTCAGAATATTCAGCTCACAGTCCTTATCAATGACCGTACGCAGATCCTCTGTCTGTCCGTCCACTTCTCCGACGCATGCCACGCGTGCCAGTCCTTCGCTGATGTCACGGGCAATATCGATAATGGACATAGCCTGTGCATATTCTTTTTTGCTTCCATCTTTTAATGTGATGATCATGCCTTTTTTCCTCCTGGTATTCTTTATTAAAATGATGATACAAGGGACGATAAGGATTTTCAAAAATGAAATAAAAAAGTCCCCTGCCTGATGCGCTCTGCGCACCGGACAAGGGACGACAATTCTTTTATCGCGGTTCCACCCTGTTTGCCGCCTGATATTTCAGACAGCCGCTTCATTCTGATGGTAACGGAATCACCGGATCCGATTAAGGACCACTCCGAGCTGGTTTTCCTGCCGGCTTCCTCATAAGATGCTCACACCACTTGCATCTCTCTCTGAATGACTCTGCCAGAGTACTCTTCTCATCAACGTGTTAGCATATGAAGATATCTCTCATATCTTCACTGATTATAGCACGCAAGACCCAGATGTCAAGCACTAAAAACTGAATTTCTTCCGAAACAGCGTCTTAATCCATACTCGCGTTTAAAGAGCGCATAGCACTCATGCAGCTGAGTTCATTTCCATCTATATCACGGAGCTGTCCATCCTGGACAAAATTGTATACATGGATGTTATCCAGGTACAAATCACCATCCGCTTCAAAGCTTACCTCATAGAACCCCCTTCTGCCAAGATTCAGATCATACTGCCTTGCCCCGTTTACCTCCACAGTCCGGCTCATGGCCCCAAGCTTTACGGTCAGCGTTGCCGGTCCGTCACTGTCTGCGGTAAAACGGACATGGCCATCGTGAGTACTGCGGCCCCCGATCCGGTGTCCTACTTTCTGGGAAAGGCTTCCTCCGCTCTCAAGATAAAGCTGATTGCTGCCAGCCCGTTCTACCACGCGGCCGCCAGTCACATTCCATCCCCTGGTCCCCAGGGCGAACTGATGATTATAAACCGGATTATTCGTATAATTCCGGTATGTCCAGACCGCATAACCGTTTGTATGGGTCCGCAGCGTATCCGGAATTCCGGTAAGGTACGCCCCGCGATGGCTTTCTGCCAGTCTTGCATTCTGTTCAAAGCCTTCCGTCGCATCCATGTAAAGAAGCTGGTCAATAAAAACCGGCTTGCCTCCATTATTGGCCCGGACAAGAGAAAGCTGTTCATTCATGGTCTTTATGGCTTCCTCTGCAGAAAGCACATTTCCAAAACCGTGCCCCATGGATACACTGTACATCAGGGAGGTGTACTCTGCGTTACCACATTGAAAAGTACCATAATGCGATGCTCCTGTTTCTCCGTTTCCATCCTGTGCACTCACAGGATCGACATCCAGCCGGACCTCCATAGACAGTCCCGGAAATACCTTCTGGGTATCTTCCAGAAGATCATTCAGGAAGTCATCGTAAAAATCATAAAACAGCTTAAAGGCATAATCTTTCCTGGCAGGAATATAGATATTGTCATAGCTGGTAAATACTTCTTTTGGCTGATAATATTCGTTCACCTGTTTTAAGGAATAATGTTTTTTCAGCCACGCCTGATAGCCGCAGTTCTTCGCCGCAATGCGGCTGTTAGCTCCTCTTCCAAGGTTCCCTGCATCTTCGATATAGTTCCAGAAATCCTCCCAGGTCATAAATCCTCCGTGGAAGTTGGAATGAGCCGATGCCGTCCGGTAGATCTGTTTTGCATATGCCAGCCACGCCGCACGGGTAGATGAGTCTTTTAACAGATCACGAAAACGTCCTGTTGTCACATCATCGTTATAATAGTCCCATACATAGCCAACCCGCAGTTCCACCATAAGCCCGTGGGCATTTGCGACATTCATAACCTTGTCGAGTTTCTGAAACGCGTAACGGTTGTAGGAAAGTGGGAGTACCCCGGGCTGAAATTCCCGCCACGGAACCACCAGCACAATACTGTTAAAACCATCTGCCGCGATCTGTGCCAGTTCTTCATCCATGTGATCGCTCTCCGAGTTCCAGAAGTTGCTCACCCAGGCATCCGAAACATAAGTTGCCGCTTTCAGGTAAGAAGGCGCCGCCTCACTGCGAATACCGGATAGAGACACGGACACTGCCACCGCGATCGCCGTGAACCCCATTCCGAGGGTACGGACCAGCTTGTTCTTTTTCATATGTAACTCCGCCATTTTCCCGTTACTCACCAACATATGCATGTAACGTTTTTCTTCTGTTATACCAGATTTTAGCATAGTTACATACGGTCCGTCAATGTTGCTCGTTAACAGCGTAATTTTCAGTTCAGAAAATTCCTACCTGTTGACAGCAGCATTTTCTCCTGTTGCATAATTGATCATAACCCCCGGCTGCACATTATACACGTAAACGCAGTATTCCACACCATCACCCTCATCTTCTACAGATTCTGCCTCCATCAGCACACCGGATGCCACCAGGTTGTCTCCCTCAAAGACCGGCGTCACCCGGTAGAGCACATGGTTGTCTGTTTCTTTGACGTAATCTGCCACCAGATTCTCGAAAGGCAGCATACCATCGACATTCAAATAACGGGTACCGGTGATCAGATTTTTTTCATTGGCATTCTCGGCGGTTAGCTGGTAACCGATGAGATGGCAGCGATTGTACAGGTATTTGCCATCCACAAAATCATATTTGGAGATCTGCCAGCCGCTTGGCTTCACTTTGCTGATGGAACCACGCTTTTCCGTAGGCATCAGATCTGTGCCGACACTGGCATAAGCCGTGCTGCAGCGCCCCAGGTTATCCAGATCACTGTAGTATTCAAAGGATTCACTGGTCAGATCAGAAGCTGTAAAGTATGGGATATTGCCATTTACAATGGCATATGGCTCCCCGGAATAGGCCGGGATAGCCGCAAGATCCACGTAGACCTCTGCGCCCGCGCCGATTTCCGTGCCGGATGGAACTGTGGCAAAATCACTGCTGTCTCCAGACGCAGCCTGGCCGCTGCCATCTGCTGCCGGTGTTTCACTATCTGGTGTTTCTGATATCGCATCATCTGGCGCGGCGCTGCCTGCAGGTACCTCTGCATTTCCGCCATCTCCGACGGCCTGAGAAGTTTCGGCATCCACTGTAGTTTCATAGGCATCCAGAATATTGTCCACAGCCTGCTCCAGCTGCCCAATGTTTTTCTGGCTGACACCCACCGCCGCCAGAATCATGGCCACAACGGCGAAAATGGCCGCTCTGCCTTTCTTTCTCGCTTTCGCCTTTTTATAGCGCTTCACGCCGTGCTTCGCCTGATTGTATACATTCTTTTTTCTGCTCATGGTGTATTTCTCCTGCTGTCGTTGATTTTTGTATTCCTGTTTATTTTCGCATAAATCATAGATTTGTCAAGAATGTATGTTCGATTATTTTTCAAATACTCCTTCCGTTCATTGACAAATAAGAAACTGCATGCTACAATACACATGTTTCTATCATCGGCAGGTCACGATGAGCCAGTAAGGGGTTGTACTGGTTTCGACGGGGATCATGCAGCTGGTGAAGCTATCCGCATGCGGTGCGTTAAACGGCAAAATTAAAATTAAACGCTGAAGATAATTTAGCATACGCAGCCTAATGGCTGCTGTCAGCCTTAGTGCACTCACACATTAAGAATCTGGCATCGACTATGTGAGAAACGACATGTACTAAGCTTTGCGTGCATGGGCGTATCATGAAGCTACTGAAACCGCAAGAGTGTCTGTTCCCGTGCGGCAGAGGGAATGTCAAATAACAGACTATGATAGTAGAAGAACAGGGAATTGGTTTTCGGACAGGGGTTCGATTCCCCTCAGCTCCACTTAAAAAGTCGCGCAAATACGCGACTTTTTCTTTTTGTTTTCTTTCTAGCTTAAGCTCCAAAAAAGCTCCGGCGCCAAAATGCCAGAGCTTTTTTCATATATTCTCTCAATTACTATTTGATCTTGTGGATCCAGCCTACCGGAGCTTCAATCTTGCCCATCTGGATGCCGGTTAAGGTATCGTACAGTTTCTGGATGGTCGGTCCCATCTTCTCCATGCCGCTCGGGAAGCAGATTTCTTTGCCGTGGTCTACAACCTTACCCACCGGTGAGATCACTGCTGCAGTTCCGCACAGTCCGCACTCTGCGAAATCGCCAAGTTCAGACAGTTTTACCGGGCGCTGGGTTACTTTCAGGCCAAGGTAATTCTCTGCTACATATACCAGGGATCGTCTGGTGATGGACGGCAAAATAGAATCAGACTTCGGAGTTACCAGCTCGCCATCTTTTGTTACGAACAGGAAGTTTGCTCCTCCGGTCTCCTCTACATAGGTTCTGGTTGCCGGATCCAGGAACATATTCTCATCGAATCCGTTTGCATGGGCAACCTCATGTGCATGCAGGCTCATTGCATAGTTTAAGCCAGCCTTTACATGACCAGTTCCGTGAGGTGCAGCACGGTCGAAGTCACTGACACAGATGGTGATCGGCTTCGCGCCACCCTTAAAGTACGGACCTACCGGAGTGACGAGAATACGGAACTGATACTCGTTGGACGGTTTTACGCCAATAACCGGTCCTGAAGCAAACATATATGGGCGGATATAAAGAGTTGCCCCGCTACCATACGGCGGTACCCATGCCTCGTTCGCTTTAACAACCTTGTCCAGAGCCTCCATGAAACGTTCTTTCGGGAACTGCGGCATCTCCAGTCTTGCGCAGGAGTCCATCATACGCTCTGCGTTTAAGTCCGGGCGGAAGGTTACAATGCTGCCGTCCTCGGTGGTATATGCCTTTAAACCCTCAAAGCACTCCTGACAGTACTGCAGGATACCTGCGCACTCGTTGATGACCACGTTCGGATCCTCGGTGAGGGTACCCTCATCCCATTTTCCATCTTTATAATTTGATACGTAGCGGTAATCGGTTGTTACATAGCTGAATCCGATATTGCCCCAGTCAAGATTTTTCTTTTCCATTGTCTTATCCTCCATCTCTGGTTTCCCATGGACCCCGATGCGGTATCCTGATGCATTTGCCGTTTTGTCATCCGCGGGAAGATTTGTAATCGATTGATTAATGAACATTATAGACCCGACTGTTCTGAAAATCAATGGTTGATTTTCAATTCCCCTATACATGTGCTTCATGATAGATATAATTCGAATTCATAATGTCATTCTATTTCATAACTTTACACACCTGTTTTCCTGACATTCCGGACTCAGTTTTCCCAGAAACAGATCGATATTCCGACTGATTTATTTTTCTTTGCCATCCCATGCACCCTTTTCGTCTACATAATATCCATCTGGTGTTTTCTGTCCGGCATACATAATGCCCCTTCTACCATCAGATACCGGATGGAAATAATACCAGACACCATCGATCAGAACCCAGCCAGTCTGCATGCCTCGTTCCGGATCCATATAGAACCAACCGCCAAATGCTTCATCCCTAAGCCAGCCAGTTTTCGCATAACCATTCTCGTCAAATGCCCACCAACTGCCATTGATATATTCCCAAGCATACGCATATGTCAGCGCATTTTCAAGTGAAGAAAAACCAGCTTTCACTCTTACATCCCCTTGTTTCAGATATAAAAGGAAAACTGTTTTTTTCGTCACTTATCTCAACTTCTGCTTATAATCCCGCTCCACCTCGCGGCGCTGATCCTTCTTTGCAATATCATCACGCTTATCGTAAAGCTTCTTGCCTCGCGCCAGGCCAATCTCCACCTTTACCAGGCTGCCCTTAAAGTACACCTGCAGCGGCACCAGAGTCAGGCCTTTTTCGCGGATCTTGCCCTCCAGTTTGTTGATTTCGCTGCGGTGCATGAGCAGCTTTCTGGCCCGGAGCGGATCTTTGTTAAAGATGTTGCCCTTCTCGTACGGATTGATATGCATGCCGTAAATGTAGACCTCATTCTTGTCGATCCGCACAAAAGCTTCTTTTACGCTGCACTTGCCCATCCGGATGGATTTGACTTCCGTTCCGAACAGTTCAATGCCGCACTCAAATTTCTCATCGATAAAATAGTCATGGTAGGCCTTCTTGTTATTTGCCACCAGCTTGATTGCTTCTTTCAAAACAAAACCTCCTGTCTTTTCCCCGGTTTTGAAGCTTATTCCTCTTCTGGAAGCTCCATATTCTTTGCCGGGATAAAATCGATTGTTTTGGTAAGCCGGTCGGTGCCGGTTACCACCACCTGGATCTTCTGTCCAAGCTTGTAGGTTTTTCCGCTCATCTCGCCCCGAAGCTCCATGCGCTCCTCATTGAATACGTAGTAATCTCCGTGCAGCTCATTGACATGAACCAGCCCCTCCACCGTATTCGGCAGCTCCACATAGAAGCCCCAGTTGGTCACACCGGAAATGACACCATCAAAGATCTCGCCAATGCGCTTGGACATGTACTCACACTTCTTGAGTTTGATGGTCTCGCGCTCCGCTTCCTCCGCACGCCGCTCCGTGGCAGAACACTGGATGGTCACGCCGGTCAGGATCTTATCGTAATGAGCGATGCGTTTCTCACTCAGGCCGCCACGCAGATTTTCCTTAATAATGCGGTGGATCTGCAGATCGGGATAACGTCGGATCGGAGAGGTGAAATGGGTATAATACTTCGCAGCCAGGCCGAAATGTCCGCTGCAGACAGGCATGTATTTTGCCTGCTTCATGGAACGCAGGGTCAGACGGCTGATGAGTGCTTCCTCTTCGGTTCCTTCAATCTTTTTCAGAAGCTTCTGCAGCTCCTTCGGATGCACCTCACCATCATGAGTGCGGATGGTATATCCAAAGTTATTGATAAACACACCCAGGCGCTTCATCTTCTCCGGGTCCGGGTTGTCGTGGGTACGGTACACAAACGGAAGCTCCTGCCAGAAGTAATCCTCCGCAATGGTCTCATTCGCCATCAGCATAAAATCCTCAATGATCTTGGTTGCCGCGTTGCGTTCATATGGTTTAATATCCACCGGTCGCCCCTTCTCATCCAGGATGATCTTAGACTCCGGAAAGTCAAAATCGATGGAGCCGCGCTGATGCCGCTTTTCCCGCAGAATGTCCGCCAGCTCTTTCATAAGGTCGAACATCTCTACAAATCCCGCGTACTCTTCCATGTTTTTTTCATCGCGATCTGTCACAATGGCATTCACCGCGGTGTAAGTCATGCGGCGGTCTACCCGGATCACGGTCTCCGCGATCTCATGCCCAAGCACGCGTCCCTGCGGATCAATCTCCATGATACAGCTGAGTGCCAGACGGTCTGTACCCTCATTCAGGGAACAAATGCCGTTGGAAAGCTTGTGCGGCAGCATCGGGATGACCCGGTCTACCAGATACACACTGGTGCCGCGGTTTAAGGCTTCCTCGTCAAGCGGGCTTCCCTCGGTCACATAATGGCTGACATCTGCAATGTGGACCCCCAGCCTGTAACCATAGCTTTCCCGGCTGATGGTGATGGCGTCATCCAGGTCCTTGGCATCCTCGCCATCGATGGTGACGGTCTGCCAGTCGCGGATATCCTTGCGTCCTGCCAGATCTTCCTTTGCTACCTCATCCGGGATGCGGCTTACCTGCTTCATGACCTCCGGCGGATACTCGTCCGGAATGCCATAAGCCTTCACGATCGATAAAATATCGGTTCCCGGATCATTGACATGACCAATGATTTCCGTGATAATACCTTCCGGTTTTTTGCGTTCTCCGCCGAAATCTGTCAGGTGTACCACAACCTTGTGGCCGGTCACTGCGCCCATATCTTTGCCCTGGGGAATGAACACATCGGCATTGATTTTCTGGTTATCCGGCACCACAAAGCCGAAATTCTTGTTTTTCTGGTAAAAGCCAACGATGGTCTGGTTCGCCCGCTCAATCACCCTGATAACGGCACCCTCCGGGCGTTTTCCCTTGGAAGCCGGACTCGCCGTAATCTGCACGGTATCCCCGTGCATGGCATCTTTTGTCTTCTCCGCCGGAATAAACACATCCTGGTCCATGCCTTCTACAGTCACGAAGCCAAAGCCCTTTGCATGACCGCAGAATGTTCCGGTCAGGGTGAAGGCCTCCGGCTTTCCATACTTGCCGCGTTTGGAAATTCCGACCTTTCCTTCTGCCACCAGGGCATCCAGAACCTCCTTTAATTCATCCCGCTTCTCCCGCGGAACATCTAACAGCATAGCCAGTTCCTTAATCTTCATGGGAACATAGGTCGGATCGTTGATCAGCGCCAGCATTGCTTCTTTTCTTTCCTTTAATAATTCTTCTGTCATAATCCCTCTCTGTAAATCAAATATATCCTGGCACATTTTTGTGCCGGGTACAATTCTCAGTGATATGAAAAAACTCTGTGATGCGAGAAAAGCACCCTTGTTTCCAAGAGTGCTTTATCCTACGCTTAAACTAAATTTAATACGATTGCAAGTACCATAAATGCTACTGCCGCAAATGTCGTGAACTTTTCCAGGGTACCTTCCATGGAACGTCCTTTATTCTTTCCCCAGTAGGTCTCTGCCATACCGCCGATAGCGCCAAGGCCCTGAGACTTGCCCTCCTGAAGTAATACGATCACGGTCAAAGCCAGACATATAAGAACGAAGATCACGGATAAAATCGTTTTCAGCATTGCATGCACCTCCTAATAGTCAAACACTGACATTTTATCATAGGATAACTGAAAACACAAGTGGTTTTAGCTTCTCAGTTCGATTCCGTAGGTTTTTCCAAGCTGTTTGAGGATCTTCTTGACATATCCGTCCACGGTATCTGCGCCAAATGCCTCTTCCTTCGGAGTGAATAAAACAGTGAAGGCCATGGACTTCTTGTCCTCGGCGATCTGCTTTCCTTCGTAGACATCGAACAGAGTAACCTCTTTGACGAAAGCGCATGCCTCGCGGATGCAGTCCTCTACCTGACCGCAGGTAATGTCTTTGTCCATAACCAGTGCCAAGTCACGCTTCTCCTCTGCGAACTTTGGAAGCGGCTCAAATACCGGAGCCTTGCCATACCATTTTTCCAGAGTCTTCATGCTGATTTCCAGAACATAGGCATCCTCACGCATTGCCTCGTCCTTCATGATCTCATATTTTACTTTACCAAGATAACCGATCTCCTCGCCCTCGCAGAAGATTGCCGCAGTCTGGTACGGATGCAGGAACGGCTTTTCTGCCTTCTCATAGGTGAAGGAAACGTGCAGAACATCCGCAACGGTCTCAGCCATGCCCTTTAAAGTGAAGAAAGACTCATTCTTGCCGAATACACCGATACAAAGAGTCTCGCGCTCGTCCGGATACTCGGTAAGCGGCAGGGACTTCGGAATGAACGCATTTCCGATTTCGAAGATGCGTCCCTCGAAGATACCTCTCTTCTGGTTGCGTCCCATAGCGTGGATCATCTGCGGAGCCAGTGTGGTTCTCATCAGGGACAGATCCTCATTGATCGGGTTCATGATGCGGATTGCCTTACGTTCCAAGGCATCCCCTGCAAAGCCCATCTGGTCTAAATCAGACGGGGAGAAGAAGGAATAATGGATTCCCTCAAATGCGCCGACGCTGCACAGGGCTCTCTTGACCTTCAGGATGGTCTTCTGACGCAGATTGCTTCCGCCGATGGTTACCTTTGCGGTCGGGAGGAAGGTGGAATTGATGTGCTCATAGCCATACATACGGATGACTTCCTCTGCTACATCCGGGTAATCCTCCATATCCTCACGGTATGCCGGGAAGTGCATGGTCAGCTCGTCGCCGTTAATTTCCGGCTGGAAGTTTAAGCCGGTCAGGATACGTAAGATATCCTCATCCGGAACGGTAATACCCAAAACACCGTTGACCTTCTTAATGCTGGTCTTGAAGGTAACCGGCTCTAAGGAATTTCCGGTGTTGACATTTTTATGGGTTTTGGAAACTTTACCAACGCCCAATTCTTCTACCAGATGCAGGGCACGCTTCATGGCCATCTCGGTTGCGTACTCATCGACACCCTTGGAGTATCTCTGGCTTGCGTCAGAGGACTGGCCCAGGGCACGGGAGCTTCTGCGGATGTTGTCACGGGCAAATTTTGCGGACTCAAACATCACCTCAGTGGTGGTATCGCGGATCTCAGAGTTTAAACCGCCCATAATACCAGCCAACGCAACCGGCTTCTTTCCGTCACAGATCACCAGGTTGTTCGGGTTTAAGGTGAACTCCTTCTCATCCAGGGTAACGATCTTTTCGCCCTCGTTTGCGCGTCTTACCTGGATCGCATTGCCCTCCAGGAAATTGCAGTCAAATGCGTGGAGCGGCTGGCCCAGCTCACGCATGATGTAGTTGGTGATGTCCACGATATTGGAGATGGAGTTATTGCCGACTAAAGCCAGGCGTCTTCTCATCCATGCCGGTGACTGGCCCAGCTTCACATCGTATACATAGTGGGCAATATAGCGCGGGCACAGATCCTGCGCATCCACGGTTACCTCAAAGCCCTCTTTTTCCACCTCGGTCTCGGTGTAATCCAGAGCCGGTGTTTTCAGTGGCTGGCCCAGTGCTGCTGCCACCTCTCTTGCCAGACCGAAGATGCTCTGGCAGTCCGGGCGGTTTGCAGTGATGGAAACATCAAAGATCCAGTCGTTCAGTCCTGTAAGCTCTTTCACATCGGCTCCAATCTTGGCATCCTCCGGCAGTACCAGAAGGCCATTGTAGCCGGCGCCCGGATACAGGTCTTCGTTTAAGCCAAGCTCCGTTCCGGAGCAGAGCATACCATAGGACTCATAGCCTCTCAATTTGCCTTTTTTGATGGTTGCCACACCCTCAATGGTAACGTGGTCCTTTGCGGTTGCGTATACCTGGGCGCCAACCATGGCTACCGGATATTTGCCGCCTGCCTTGACATTGTCAGCGCCGCAGCAGATCTGTAACAGCTCCGGTCCGCCTACGTTGACCTGGCATACATGAAGATGGGTCTCCGGGATCGGCTCGCAGGACTCCACGTAACCAACTACGATTCCGCTGATGTCCTTACCCACCTGCCATTTTTCTTCTACTTCAAATCCACAGTCAAAGAGTTTGGTCTCCAGTTCATCTGCGGAAACATTAATATCTACATAGTCATTTAACCAGCTTAATGGTACAAGCATTTCTAATCCTCCTGTCCTGATCAGTCATCAATCTGATCTAACACGCGCAGATCAGACTCAAAAAGCATCTTGATATTGTTGATGCCATATTTCAGCATTGCGATACGCTCCAGACCAAGGCCGAAAGCAAATCCGCTGTACTTCTCGGAATCGATGCCGCAGTTCTCCAGCACCTTCTTGTTTACCACACCTGCGCCCAGAACCTCGATCCATCCGGTTCCCTTGCACAGTCTGCAGCCTTTGCCTCCACACTGGAAGCAGCTGACATCCACCTCAACGGATGGCTCCGTGAACGGGAAGTAGGACGGACGCAGTCTTGTGCGGGTGCTCTCGCCAAAGATTCTCTGAACGAACATGTCCAGCATGCCCTTTAAGTCGCAGAGAGTGATACCCTCGTCTACAACCAGGCCCTCCATCTGGCTGAACATCGGAGAATGGGTCGCATCGTCATCGGAACGGAATACCTTACCAGGAGAAACAACCTTGATCGGCGGCTTCTTGGCTTCCATGACATGAACCTGACCTGCGGAAGTCTGGGTACGCAGTAAGAACTCCGGAGACAGGTAGAAGGTATCCTGCATATCGCGTGCCGGATGGTCCTGAGGAGTGTTCAGTGCAGTGAAGTTATAGTAATCAGTCTCGATCTCGGTACCCTCATACACTTCAAATCCCATAGACGCGAAGATGTCCGTCAGTTGATTGCGCACGGTGGTTACCGGATGCAGATTGCCATAGCGGATTTTAACCGGCGGCATGGAAATATCGATCTTTTCGGATTCGTAGCGCTGCTGCTGCTCTTTCTCTTTTAATTTCTGGTCCAGCTCGTCGAAGAACTGGTTTGCCCACTCTTTTGCGCCGTTGATAGTCTTACCGAACTCTGCCTTCTGGTCGTTCGGCACATTGCGCATTTCCTTCATCAGCAGACCAATCCGGCCCTGCTTGTTATCCAGAAAGGTCTTCTTAAACTCATAGACACTTCTGGAAGTGGTCAGAGCATCTGCGCCCTGACGGATCTCTTCTTTGATCGCAGCGATCACTTCATTCAGCTCTTTTAAATCCTGCATGATTTTTCTCCTTTATAAATATAAAACCTTTGATTTGCAATCCGCACATGTGATGATAAGAGGGAAACAAAAAGTCCCTCTGCACAATGTGCAAAGGGACGATAATCTACCGCGGTACCACCCAGTTTCCTGTGAATAAAATATCCACAGACACTTTCCGGTATGTAACGTACACCAGACGGCAATGCCTACTCCGCCAAAACTCCGGTACACTTTTCATCATACACCGCAGTTCTTTCATTCAGCAATGCAGCTCCCGTGGGAAATTCGGATATCTGTCTGAACGGAAAGAGGCTCACAGCCGCCGACCTCTTCTCTCTGACCGGAAACAGTATCTTAAAACACGATCTCAGCTTTTACTTTTGTAATTTGTGATTGCAGGTATGTCTGTCCAAAAGAAACAGTCATAATCTACTGACCATTCTAGTCAGTTTAGCAAGAAAAGTCAAGGTTTTTTTCCAGGACAGCCCCTTAAAAAGTCCTCCCCTGCAGGCATGATGTATACTCCACCACACACTCCTTCAGCCTCCGCACGCTCTCCGACAGCTCCACGCCCTTCTCCGTTCCCATGCCAAGCTCTCTTATGCTTTTCGGTGTAACCGGGATACAGAGAACATCATCCGTATTTCCGCGGATCATCAGTTCTGACATCATGGAAATGCCAAGACCTTTCCCAACCATGCGGATCACGGTCTCATCATCCACGTATACTGTCTGTTCGTTCGCCTTTACCCCTTCCCGTTTAAAAGCCGCATGCACATCAATATCAAACCGCCCATAAGGCATCAGGAACTCTTTTCCCTCAAACTCCTTTAGCGGAAATTCTGTGGGGCTCTTCAGCGGATAATCTCTCGGAAGGATCGCGTACAAAAGCTCATGATAAAGCGGTGTCCACTCACACGTTCCGTAATTCTGGCGGCTGGCAAAGATCACATCGGTCTTTCCATCCTGTAAAAGTTCAAATGGTTCCAGCGCGTGATCCACCATGCGCAGATCTACATCAACATTCGGGCAGATGCGTCTAAACCGGTACAAAATCTCCGGCATCCAGAACATGGCAATGCTGGCATACGCCGCAATGCGGATAGTCTCCGTCTGCTTCTCCCGGATTCCCTGGATCCGGTTTTCCAGGCTGGCATTGGCCTGCAGAAACTGACGGATATCCGGCATCAGGTCCCGCCCCTGCTCTGTCAGGGAAATTCCGTTGTGGCTCCGGACAATAAGCGGAAACCCAATCTCCCGCTCCAGGCTGTTTACCAGATGGGTCAGACCTGACTGCGTATAACCGACCACCTCCGATGCCCGGGAAAAACTGCCCAGATCCACCGCCGTCATTAAAATTTCCAGTTTTTTCGCATCCATCCTGTTCTTCCTCTCTTTTCAGTTATATGCTGTTTCCGCATATCTGATTTTTCTATACAGACCGCTTTATAAACAAGATATTACGTTTTGTCATATTTCTATTATAAACATGGATTTCCCAAACAACAAGGTGAACATTACAATAGTAACTATCAGAAATTATGGAGTGATCAACTATGACAAACCAGAAACATCTTTCCCTGAAACAGCGCATGCTGGTGGCTGCCACCTTATTTGGCATGTTTTTCGGTGCCGGAAACCTGATCTTTCCGGTCCATTTAGGCCAGCTGGCCGGTCGGAACCTGATTCCTGCCACAGCAGGCTTTATTCTTACTGCAGTTGGCATTCCGATCCTTGGCGTTGCCGCCATCGGGAATACGCATTCCGACGGTCTGCAGGATCTTGCTTCCCGTGTAGGGAAACGATACGGCTGTTTTTTCACCTGCCTGCTCTACTTGACCATTGGCCCCTGCTTTGCCATTCCGCGATGTGCCACAACCTCCTTTACCACCGGGATTGCCCCGATGCTTGGAGACGCTTGCGGCGGACGCATGACACTGTTTCTCTTTTCCGCAGTGTTCTTCAGTCTTGTGCTCTTCTTCTCCCTGCGTCCGGGCAACATTACACTCTGGATTGGAAAAATCATCAATCCGCTGTTCTTGTTTTTCCTGGGAATCCTGATCGTATCTGCCCTGCTGCATCCGGGCGCACCGGTTTCCTCCACACTCCCGGATGCGTCGTATCAGAGCGGTGCCCTGTTCCACGCCCTTTCTGAAGGCTACGGCACCATGGATGCAATTGCGGGTCTTGCCTTTGGCATTGTCGTTGTCAACGTCATCCGCCAGATGGGTGTGCAGGATGACGCAGTCATCGCAGGTGAGGTACTGCACTCCGGGATTCTTGCCGGTATCCTGATGACATTTATTTACATGCTGACCATTCTTATGGGAGCCCAGTCACTCGGACTGTTTACGCCCTCCGACAATGGCGGTATTGCCCTGTCCCAGATTGCCAGCCACTATCTCGGACAGGCCGGAATCCTGATCCTGGCTGTTACCATCACCTTTGCCTGCTTAAAAACCTCCATTGGCCTGGTGACCAGCTGTGCGGAAACCTTCGAAAAAATGTTTCCGCGCCGGCTTTCCTACCATGCCTGGGCCGTACTGTTTACCGTATTTTCCTTCCTGATCTCAAACGTTGGACTTTCCACCATCATCCGGTACTCTGTGCCGGTGCTGATGCTCATTTATCCTCCGGCCATTGCCCTGATCCTGCTGGCTCTGTTCGGAAAACATTTTGACCATAACCATAAAGTCTATCTCTGGGTTACAGTATGTACCTGGGCAGCCTCTCTGTTCGACTTTTTCAAAGCCCTTCCGGAGGAGCTGCAGATCCTGCTTCACCTGGATACGGCAGTAGAACTTGCGGAGCGCTTCCTTCCATTGTTCAGCCTGAACCTTGGCTGGATCCTTCCCGCTGTTCTGGGGCTGGTCATCGGACTTTTATGTCAGAAACATCAGAAAACCCTGCAGGCCTTTGCGTAAGGCCACAGGGTTTTCTTGTATTCAGGAGGCATTTCTTTTTTCCAGCATTTCCATTGCCTTTGCCAGCATTTCCGGCGTCACTTTATACGGATAATGCCGGATATCCGACATATTCGGGATCCGGGTCATACTCTCCTGCCACTGTTCTTTTGTGATCTCAATCTCTTCCAGGGAAACCGGAAGCTTTAAATCTTTGTTTAACTGATAGATCTTTTCGAATTCTTCCATCTGACCATCCACAAGCAGCAGCAAAAGTACGCCGAAGCCTACCACTTCTCCATGCAAATGCTTTTCTTCAATAACCGGATAGGAAGTCAGCGCGTAGAACACCGCATGCGCCAGTCCGCTGTTGTAATCCGGTGTGAAATCCTTCGTCAGGAAGATGGAAGCAATTCCGGTCGTGACCACGATCGCTAGAACCGCCTGCTCCACCTCATAAGAACAGAGTCCCTTTTTATGGTCTTCCAGTGCCTTTACACCGTACATGAGCAGCGGATCGCGGCACATATGGCTGGTTGCCACTCCAAGAGAGGTAAAATGCTCCAGACGCTCATCCCGGGAAGAAATAGCTGCTTCATAATATTTCGCGTAAGTATCGCCAATACCGGCCCACATATACTGGCTTGGTGCTTTTGCGATGATCTCCGTATCAATGAAAGAATGCATCACCGGCCGCACAAAGAAATTCGGTTTTAAGAAAGTGCCATCTTCATTGTACATAATAGACACCGACGTACATGCCGCACAGTTGGAGGCAATGGTAGGGAAAGCGAATACCGGTTTATCATCCGTGATGCACAAACACTTTACGGTGTCTAATGCCTTTCCGCCTCCCACGCCAAATACCATATCTGCCTCTTCGTATTCCGGCATTTCACGCAGTTTTTCCACGGTCGCGTAAGTACAGTCTGTCCCATAAAGCTTAGTTCCGATGATCTCAAGATTTGTTTTTGCCACATAGGCGCGAATCTTGTCTTCCGCTGCGTTCAGTGCCCGTCTTCCGCCAATGATCAGAACCTTTTTTCCGTAAGATTCACAGACCGGACCGATTTTATCATAAATCTTGTCGCCGATCGAATAATTAGGTAAATGAACCTCGTAATTTTCCAGTTTCACGCGTTTCGCTCCTCCTCAACTTCTTCTCGTTTTTCTGTTCTACGTTTCATTATACCTGCAAACGGTCTGTGATACAACCAAAGTTTCTCTCCATGTGTTTTTCTGGAACGCGACATGCGCTTTTACAGAATCACTCACCACCCTGTCATCCTGATGAAAATGTTTCCAGACGCTTGCGCCCGGACGGTCAACCTCGCGGCCTGCTACCATTGCCTTGATTCTCTCATACGGTGTTAGACTGCGCATTCCGTTCCCTCCTTTTATCTCATAATCGAATGTTCTCCTTTCCTGGCAGCTTTATCTTTCGTTTCTGCAACTATGCATCAATATTCCCATTTAATCATTAGGTAAATAGGTATATTAATTCAAAATAGGGTCACTGCATTCGTGACATTGACGAATGCAGTGACCCTATTTCCGTTTCCTGTTCGTATTGCTATGTTATCAGCCTTTTCCAAATTCTTCAGCTGCCTCACGGACCCACTGAATATGGGAAGCCGGCGTTCCACGCGGAATGGTGCAGTCAGCACCCAGAATAACGCCTCTGGAGCCCGCTGCACTGAGAATTCTCTTGGTCTCAGCCTTAATCTGCTCTTCGGTTCCGGAATAAAGCACACCGTCTGTTGTATTGGCGAAACCACCTACAACCGCACGGTTGCCAAAAATCTTTCTTCCTTCCTCAAGCGGAATGCCTTCTACCACGGTTGCCCAGTTGACAGCCTTAACCGGATAATCCTTGAAGGTGGTAAGGTCATTCTTTCTGCCGGCATAACCGCAGATGTGAATCATATTGCAGTCATTTGCCGCATTAGCAACCTCCAGAACCGCAAGCTCAGACGGCTCGATAATTCTCTGATACTCTTCTCTTGAAATGCCATCATAACATCCAACGCTGAAATAGATACCGTCCACACCAGCTTCACGTATAGCTCTGTCTGCAAGGATCTTTACATCCTCAGCAATGGTAAGCAATGCATTTTTCAAGGCTTCCGGGTCCTCCTCATAGAAGCTGGTAATGTTCTTAAAGGAAAGATTCTCTGTTGCAAAAGTCAGATAAGAAGCCGGTGAAAATACATTGTAAAGTGTAACCATATCTTTTCCGTACTGGGAAGCAACTTTCTTCACCATATCAATCTGTCTGTCAATCCATGCGAGTGTCTCCGGCTTGCCTGATTTGATCTTCTTCAGATCTGCTGCGCAGGTAACCGGCTCAGATGCTACGCCTGGATAGTGAAAGAAACCATCGCTCATGATCTTTAAGAAATCCGGCTCCACATCTTTACAAAATTTCAGATGACCATTGTAGTTAATCTTCACTAATTCATCGGTCAGCGGAACAGTTTCATCCTTGGCAAAATGATACCAGAA
Source organism: Clostridium sp. AM33-3 (assembly GCF_003480315.1). Lineage (GTDB taxonomy): Bacteria > Bacillota > Clostridia > Lachnospirales > Lachnospiraceae > Brotaphodocola. The sequence goes on from NZ_QUIV01000009.1 coordinate 100,151, forward strand.
ACCGATTGGTGCACGATCTGTTTCTTCATTATTAAATGTCTTCAGTACAAGATCTCTCTTATATGACATGGTACTTCCTCCTTGCTCCTATGCGTTCTGATAATATTCTCAAATCTTTTCACAAATACGTACAGATTCGATAATATAACTATACTCCCTTTTACCCATTTGTAAATAGGTATATATGATGTTTTTATCATAATCACAAACAGGCAGCCATTTCCGACTGCCTGCTCTTACTTGGTACTGCTGCTCTCTGGTTTGTGAAATCCTTTTCTTTTTCTTGCTGCCCGATCAATTCTTCTACTTCATCAAATGATTTCGATCCGTCAGAATAATCCCCTTATATCTCGGAGAGGTCCGCTCTAATTCATAGCACTCTCCCTCCGGCGTCGGATACTGATTCACGAAATCACGGATCTGTTTCATTTCGTCTTCTGTCAGATCAAATGCCAGGGTCTGAAGATTGAACTGAACATGTTTGGAATTTCTGGTTCCAACCATAACTGCGCCCACACTCTTCTGATTTAAGATATACTGGGTTGCCACGTTGGCAATCGACACTCCGTGGTGATCTGCAATGGACTTCAGTACCGGAAGCAGTTTCTGCATGCCATCCCAGCCTAACGAGTCCTCTATGATCTGCATATACTTAACCTGAGAACGGGTTTCCGGCGCCTCATACGCCTTTCCCATGTAACGCTCTGCCAGAAATCCGCCTGCCAGGGTCCCATACGCAAACGTATAAATGCCATGCTCTGCGCTATAATCCAGAAGGGTGCGTTCCGGGCGGCGATCAAATACAGAATACTGTGCCTGATTGGACACCACAGGAATTCCCGCATCCACCATCTGCTTCAACGCATTGGTATCCATGTTGCACATGCCGATGTTGCGGATTTTTCCTTTTTCCTGCAGCCTTACCAGATCAAACGCAGTCTCCATCATACCCGGAACATCAAAATCCCACCAATGGAACTGAACCAGATCCAGCGCCTCCCGGTGCATTCTCTTCAAAGACCGGTCCACAATTCCTTCTGTGTACTTCATATTGATGACCGGAAGCACATCTTTATCCGGCACGAATTTGGTGTGGATCTGAATATCCTCCTCCTGATAATGGCCGCTTTCTTTTAATTCCATAACAAACCGGCCCAGCACTTCCTCTGCACCCGTATAAATATCCGCACAGTCAAACGTTGTAAAGCCCTGCTCCACCAGCTCATGAAACGCGCGAATGGCATCATCGTAGTCCAGATGGCCCTGCAGACAATGTTCCGCAGACAGCTGCCAGCATCCATTGATAACACGGTTAAAGGTATATCCATTTTTAAATTGACATTTTTTCTGCATGACAGATTTCCTCTTTTCTTAAATTTTGTTTTCTCACTCCGGCCTTTGGATCGGCACCACCGTGCACTGTCCATGACTCTGAATCCGTTTTCCTACTCTTGTAATTTTAAATCTGGCTCCACAGTTTGGATCCGGACAGGCGATCTCGGTATCCGAAAGCATCCAGTCATTCGGGTCCAATGGCCGCTGCTTTGCCGGAAGTAGCGGAATAAGGGCACTTAAAGAATACATGGAAAAGGATGTATCTTTCGGGAACACCAGATTCTCCCCCTGTACCAGAAAATAATCTCCCGCCCTGTGGCTGCACACCATCGGCCGGTCTGTGGCTACCACTTCCACTTTTAAATCATATAAAGTAAATGTATCGTCCATTCTGTCTGCTCCTTTTTATTCTTCTTTCTGACATCCCCAGCCAGTCAGCACTGCCCCCAAAAATACAGCAAATAATACAAAGCCATAAATGGTTCCGCCTGCTACAACAACAGGAGAAAGTCCGGTCAGGGCAGATCCGATAAATACAAACACACTCATAAACGGAATGATGGCCGGGAGACTGTTGGCCGTACCATCCAATAGGTTTGCCCTGCGGTATGGATGAATATTTCTTGCCGCTCCAATCTTATTTAAAATAGGTCCAAATGTCAAAATGGAAGCACTGGTCACGCCGCCTAACAGAATGGTCGTAAACGCGATACCCATCATACAGATTAACTCTGCCCCATGGGTGGTGCTCGCCATCCTGCTGTTCAGAATCTTCTCAGCAATCAGATTCAGCATACCTGCATCACTCAAAACTCCCATGATGCCAAATACCGAAATGACCAGTGCGCAGGTCGGCAAAATGTTGTTGATGCCATCGATCAAAAAGCCTACTGCTGCATTGTTTGCCGCGTCGTTGGAAAATACCTGTGCCGGAGTGAAAAGTCCTGCTGCCAGGCCAACCACAGTACCCGTTACCAGACCCACTAAAATACCTTCGTAAATATTTCTCGTTTTTGTTGAAACAGTTAACATCAGAACAACCGGGATCAGCATCACCAGAGAAACCGGATTGGCTGCCGCGTCAATGGAACCGCCCTCATATACACCGCCCATACCACCAAAGACCGCAAAGATCACAATCGTGATCAAACCTGCCACTGCGGAATATTTAATACGGCTGGAAACAACGCCGCCGATATCTGCCGGCTTTCCATTTTTAAACTGCTGTGTCGATGCGGATGCAATGGTCGTATCTGAAATCGGAGCCAGATTGTCACCGAAAATTGCGCCAGACACAATACATCCCGCCATCATCATTTCATTCGCGCCCAGCATAATGCCAGCCGGATAAAAAATCGGAAACGCGATAAACATGGTTCCGATGGAAGAACCGGTTGCCGTGGAAACGATGCAGGAAGCAATAAATGTAAATGCCACAAAGATGCCGCCCTTCATGCCAACCGCATTCGCGATCCACACAAAACCGCCGGAAAGGCCGCACAGTTTAATCAGAGCACTGAACATACCGACCAGCAATAAAATCACAACAACCGACACCGACGTGATTGAGGAAATGCCCTTGATGGCACTCTCCCAAAAATCACTGTAGCTGGTACAGAAAACGCCGCCGATCAGAAGCGCCAGAAAACCACCTACCGCAAGTGCCTCCATATTGAAGGCCTTAAATCCAATGAAAAGCACCATGCAGAAGAACACATAAATTGCTACCGGAATCAGCGACATCCCGATCCCGCCCCGAAACTGAAGTTTTCTCTCTTCACTCATACTGTTTTCCTTCCTTTCTCTTGTTTCCTGTGCTGTAAAAATCTTCAGGAGCTGTCTGGAAATTGTTCCTGGCACCTCCGGCTGACATTCAAGAGTCCGGCGGAGCGTTTTTATTTCATAAGACACTATTTCCTATGAAACAAAAAAAGCCCGCCCCTGAACTACGTTCAAGGACAGGCTGTTATATACCTGCGGTACCACCTTGTTTGGTGCGAAGCACCCACTCTTTACAGAATGCCATTACATTCCTGGTCCGTTAACGCTGACCGTTGCGTCGCAGCTACTAAAGTCTGACCTGTTTTCCCGACCATTCCCTTTCACCTTGCCCTCTGAGGCCCACTTACCATGACACTCTGTCCGGATTCCACCACCCCGAACTCTCTGTGAGACTGCTTATATGGTACAACTTCCTCTTCAATGGTTTAAAGCAATGATAGCAATGGAACTGAGAAATGTCAAGTATAAATTTTCTCGACAGACGGCCATTCCATTATTATAATACAGGTACCGGGGCACTGCATTCCCTGACCCGGAATCTATATCTGCTTTTAGAGGAGCTGCCTATGAATATCACAGTAATTTACGCTTCCGGCCGAAAAACCAGATCAAGCACTTACCAGATCGCACAGATGCTCATCAAAGAACTCCTGGAAGATGGAACCTGTTTTTCCTTCTTTCTCCCGGATGACATGCCTCACATCTGTACCGGATGCCGTGCCTGCATCCTTGGAAAAGAGCACGCCTGCAAAGGTGCTGCCGCCATGGCGCCCATCCTTGAGGCTATGGAACAGTCCGAGCTGATTCTGTTCTGTGCACCTACTTATGTATATCATGTTCCTGGACAGATGAAATCCCTGCTTGACCACCTCGCATACCGTTGGATGGTTCACCGCCCTGATCTTACTTTCATGAAAAAGCAGGCAGTCATCATTAACACAGCTGCAGGCGGCGGTATGCGCTCCACCGTCCGCGATATCAAAGACAGTACAGAAAACCTGGGATTCGCGAGAACCCACTGCATTTCCCAAAGCGTATGGGATTACGCCTGGAATGATCTGCCGGAATCTTTCCGGAAATCCATTCAGCATAAGGTAACACGTACCGCCCGAAATGTCCGGCACTGTGCCAGACATCTGACTCCGTCGCCGAAAGTATGGTGCGAGTTCACCCTCTATCGTTTTCTGCATAAGCACAAGAAAATGAGCACGGTCGATGATACTTACTGGCAGGAGCATGGCTACAACACAGGATGGCCCTGGAAAAACAAAAAAGCATTGTAATTACTGAAACCCTTTTCGTTTTCGGGCCGCTCCGATCAGTTCTTCTGCCTCATCAAACGCGCCGGGCAGATAGCTTTCCATCCACTCTTTTCCCTCTTTTTCCTGTTTCTTGATTTCAGCCCAGTTCACCAGAACTTCATCCGAGCCGGAAACCGCGGTGGTTCCAAACACATGCGGGTGCCGGCGAATCATTTTATCCGTGATTCCACGCATGACATCCTCCAGCGTAAATAAGCCTTCTTCCTTTGCAATCTGCGCATGCATGACCACCTGCAAAAGCAGGTCACCCAACTCTTCTTTTAAGTTCTCTGCATTTCCCGTCTGCTCCAGAATGTTGATGCCGCCAACCACCTCCGCGGCCTCCTCCACACAGGCTGCTTTCAGGGAACCATGGGTCTGCTCCCGGTCCCAGGGGCATCCGTCCTCCGCGCGAAGACGGGCAATAACCTGTACCAGCCGGTTTAATTCTTTGTCTAATGGATTGTAATTGTCGTTCATAACTGGTCTCCCATTTTACCTTATTTCTTTATTTCAAGACAGGACAGCCTCGGCTGGCCATTCATGCACATACATGACTTTTCTTCACATATCATTGCAAACACAGACGGATTTTCTACAATATAGATCTCATTGTCCCTGCACCGGATCTGACTTAGTCTGGCTATTACAGTTAGCGAAAGCTGGAGTATATCCTTTTCCCGAAAAAATCATTCGATTCCTCCGTGTAATGTTCCATCTTTTTTTAAAGCCTGCACATGATAAAGCATAGCATAATTGGAAATATCATTGATCAGTATTCCTGCCAACAGATAGCTTTTCTGTTTGTTTCGTCACTTTCATTATACAACACAAACGATTTAAGGTGTCTTTCTTTTTATGCAAAATCACGAACTCGCTCATTTATACATACCTTAAAATCGTTTTTATAACTTCATCAATCACAATCGGCTTTGACAAATGTGCGTTCATTCCTGCATCCAGTGATGCCTGAACATCTTCTGCAAATGAATTAGCTGTCATTGCTATAATAGGAATGTTTTTTCCATCCGGTCTGTCATTCATTGCCCTGATTGCTTTTGCAGCTTCATAACCATTCATTTCAGGCATCATGATATCCATCAGGATTACATCAAATGTGCCTTCCGGATGATTTCTGAAAATCTCAACAGCATTCTTTCCATCCACAGCTCTTTCTACATTCATCCCAAACTCTTCCAACTGCACGGCAGCAATCTCTGCATTCAGTTCATTATCCTCTACAAGAAGGACATTCACACCTGTAAGATTTACCTTTTCCGAAAAACCTGTGTCTGATTTATTACATTCCTTATCTGTAATTTCCAAAGGAATATCCACAGTAAATGTGGTTCCCTCATGCTTTTTACTCTGCACGGAAATGGTTCCACCCATCATATCTACATACTTCTTTACGATAGCCATCCCCAGTCCAACTCCATGGTACTGCGTTCTCACACCGGAATCTTCCTGTGCAAAGTCCTCAAAAACTTCTTTTGTAAATTCCTCACTCATGCCAATACCAGTATCCGAAATGCGGTAACGCATATTTATATATCCATCCCCGCCCTTTTCCTGACACCGGGCTTCAAATGTAATCGTCCCTCCATCCGGAGTGAATTTCACGGCATTGCTCAAAATATTGACCAGCACATCACGCAGGCGTGCAGGATCCGCAAGTACATTTGGAATCTTTGCTTCTTCACGCTGAATCTTAAAGTTGATATCCCTGTTCGTAAGAAAGCCTTTTGTAATATCCAATGCAGAATCTGTAATGTTTTTCACATCCGCCGGTACCGGATTGTAATTCACTTTTCCACTTTCGATGCGGGTCAGATCTAATATATCATTGATCAGCGACAGTAAATGCTCTGAGCTTTCGTCAATTTTTTCCAGACAATTTTTCACTTTGTCTGACGGATTGTTTTTCATTGCAATACCGGTAAATCCTATGATTGCATTCATCGGTGTCCTCATATCATGGGACATATGTGACAGAAATGCTGTTTTTGCCTTGTCTGCAGCCTGTGCATGCTCTGCCAGTTCCGCCATTTTCTCAGCTTTCTCCTGGGCCGCCTTCTGAGCTTTTTTTCTTGTACTGAGATGCATCAGTGTCACAGCCATAGTAGTCAGCAGCCCTCCAAAAATAAGAAGAACCCAAACAGTAACAACAGGATGCAGACGGATCCAGTCAACTAATGTCAGCTCTGTTGCTTTGTATGTGGTATACTGTGCTGCAAGATCTTCAACGAGATTTTGAGGCATGGCATACATTGCTTTCGTCAGAATACCAGCCAGCGCATGGTTCTCAGTTGATGAAATTACCATGCGGTAGGTGAATGTAGGCTGTTCCAGCAGAGTATATGTCATGGTCCCCGTAGTGTCACTGTTCACAAACGCCTGTGCCATGTAATAGTAGACGAAGGCAGCATCTGCTTTACCCTCACGGACAGCTTCCATCATTTCCTGTCGGGTACTGCACATCAGTTTTTCTGCACCGGGTGCCATTGCATCTTCAATTGAATTTGATGCTGTCTGGTCAACAGTAGTAACAACATTAATTTTTCCATCAAAGTCACGCCGTGTCACCCTTGCCAGCTGCATCGTAATGAAAGGTGCAGTAATCCCCCATTTTTTCGTCTCAGCATAGTTATCTGTTTCCAGGCGCGCATCGATACTCATATCTGTGGCTTCCTTATTTTTCTGATAAGCAATATACTCATCTCTGGTGGCAGGTGTAAGAAACTCATAGGAAATCCCGGCATAGTCTGCAATTTTCCGGAAGTAATCCGGGATAATACCCTTCATCTCACCATTTTCATTATAAGAATATGGATAACGGGTCGGATCACACAGAACATGAAGCGGGTTTTCCCTGGAATACTGTGAAATAATACTTTTTTCTTTCTCCGTATATTCCAGATTCTTAGTTTCTATGCTTTCATAATTTTTATTATAAAGTGTCGTTTTCCAGTCACCCTCAACTGCATTCATCTGGTCGATTGCATAATTGATCTCATTCAGCAATTCTGTATTGCCCTTTTTAACAATGACATAGAAATCGCTGCTGCCAAATTTCTCCACGATTCGCTCATTGTTTGTTTTTCTCAGAGAACTGGTAACAATCGCATCAACTTTTTCGCTCTGAAGGGCTTCATCCATTTCTGTGGTCGTATCAAAATAAGATGGAACATATGTAAATCCTTTGTTGTCTGCAAAATCCGCAAACTCTTCATTCCGGGTGTTTCCGTTCAAAAGCGCCACACGCATACCGTTGTAAGTGCTGTAATTGCCGTCCACAATCGTGCTGTTGTCACTGCGGACGGTCAGCATCCCATAATTGGTTCCGATCGGACGTGAAAAATCAAACTTTTCTTCTCTGTCCGGTGTTTTGCGGGCAGATGTTACCATATCAATCTCGCCATCTTCAAGCATCTGCTGCATATCATCCCAGCTCTGATCGTATCCGACATATTCGTAATCTACATCCCAATAACGGGCCATCAGCCGAAGGAAATCATAGCCATACCCGCTGCGGTTGCCTTCTTCATCCATCACATGATAACCATCCATGGCAAAGAAACCGACTTTGACAGTTTCATGCTGCGAACTATCCTCGGCCGCATATGCAGTCAGGGGAGAAAATATCATACACACGCATACAAAAGCCAGTAACACTGCCACATATTTCTTTGCTCTCGAAATCATATTAAATCTCCTTGTCAACCTCCTGGTTTCATAAAATTGCACTGCCGCATCAATATCTTCATCTGAATCTGCCGCCCTGACCGGGGCTGCCATAAATACAACACAAAGAATTGTCTTACTGCATTTTCTGTTTCAAAACCAATAGCAAAGTGTCCTCTATTTTTTTACTATCAATGGGTTTTGCAATATGTGCATTCATTCCAGCATCTATGCAGTCCCTGATATCATCCTGAAATGCATTCGCTGTCATCGCAATGATGGGTATCTCTTTTGTATCTTTACGGTTCAATGTCCTTATCTGTCTGGCTGCTTCTAATCCATCCATTACCGGCATCATGATATCCATAAAAATAAAATCAAATCTGCCCGGAACTGACTGGGAAACAATATCCACAGCCTTCTCGCCATTTTCTGCCGTAGTCACAACCATCTTTTCATCTTCCAGCAGCATTTTTGCAATTTCCAGATTTAGCTCATTATCCTCAACTAATAATACACTCTTACCGGACAGATCAGGCTTTTCCACTTTTTTTTGCTGTTCCTTCTCAGCATTATGATCAATCTCAAGTGGTATCGTGACGGTAAACGTTGTACCTACATTTTCTTTACTTTCCAGTTTGATTGTTCCGTTCATCATGTCCACAATATCTTTTACAATAGAAAGTCCAAGTCCGGCACCACTATATCCATTCGTTGTTTCTTTTCCTTCCCTGGCATAGGATTCAAATGCATGTTTCTGAAATTCTTCGCTCATACCAAGTCCCGTATCAGAACATACAAATTCAAAAACCGCCGTCTTGTCATCACTTGAAATCTCATTGAAATACAGGATTACTTTACCGCCGCTTCGGTTATATTTAACGGCATTTCCAGCAAGATTCATAAGAAGGCGGTTTAGATATTCCTCACTGCCAATAACATATCTGTGATGAAAAGTACTCATGGAAGCTCCGCCTTCAAAGCTGATACCATACTCCTTTGCCGTAACTTTCTTCAGATTACTGTCATACATATACACAGCATTGGAGAATTTTGAAACAGACATTGTTTTTATAGTCTTATTCAGGACAGACAGCAGCATGCTGTTTCCACGTCTGACTGCAAATGACACCATATCGTACTTTTCCAGAAAAACACTATGCAGTTTATTATCATCAGAATATTGTTCCAACTTGCCTAAGTCCATAATCATGCAGTCTGCTTTTCCATTATAAACAGCCTTCTTTGCATCCTTCCATGTAGCATATTCCTTCACATGCCACTGTGGATAATTGTAGGAAACATAAGACTTCAAATCACTGTCTTCTCTTGGTATCGCAACCGTATTTTCAGCATTTTCATCAAAACTCTTTTTAACCGTTGCAGCCGCCATATTGTACTTCCAGACAGTATCTGTTAAATCATAGCCCAGGTCTTCGGCAGCATTCGTATTTTGCATCACATGAAAAATCATATCAATTTCTCCATCATGCAACGCTTTTTGCATATCCTCTTGTGAATCATAGCCCTTCAGGTCAAATTTCAAAGTCTGTCCTTCCAGGCAGTTTTGTGCAAGCTGGCTGTAATCCATGATCAGGCCGCTCACTTTTCCGGTTTCTGTATCAAGAGTACTGACCCCGCCATCGTTTATCAAATAACCGATTTTGATTGTTCCATGCTCTGACAGCCATTTCTGTTCTTCTCCCGTCAGAAAATATACCCTGTCCACTGACAGAAACTGCTTATGCAGTTCATCTGCATAATAAGGATCATCATCTGTGATCCTTCTCATAGCATTATCCAGCTCTGTCTTTAAATCAGAATGACTCTGGCCGATTGCAAAATATATTTTTGAACTTCCGAGATTCGTTAAGGCCACCATTCCGTACCCATCCAGACGGGAATCCTCTAACGATACAAAAACGTCAATTTCTCCGTCTGCAATTTTCTTCAAAGCATCTTCATTATTTGAAACATTGACATGCTGTGTATGCAGATCATATTTCTTTTCCCACTCGTTCAATACCATTTCCGACAGGTAACCCATAAGCACCCCAATCGTTTTCCCATTGAAAGATGCAGTGTCAGAGGATAAGATGTCTGTATGATCGGGTTTTACATAGACATAATATCTTTCGTCTCCCATTGGAATAGCGGAAAAAAGCATAGTCTCTGCCCGTTCCTCCGTATAAGAGATTCCTTCTATCATATCCAGCTCATCATTTTTTAATTTGTCGAAACAATTTTCCCATGTACAATCTACATATTCATAGTTCCACCCGGTATAACCTGCGATTTTCTGCAGATATTCATAGCTGTATCCGCTTCTTTTTCCATTTCCATTTATCTTATCATATGTATCATCCGGTACACCAATCCTGACAACTCTCTCTTTCTGATTTTCTGCTGCAAAAGCATAGACCGGACAGATTGAAAAAAGGATGCAGCTGCACAATATTATAATGATACCCTTTTGCAATACTGATTTATTCATTTTTATCCCTTTACGTGGCATTGTAATTACTCTAATTTTGCATTTTTCTATTTTACAGTGTCAAAATATCCAATGATTCCAATGTATCCATCCTTCTTTAAAGGCGACCACAATGTATGCAATTTCATTCTATACATCTGACTGTTATTATCCACCGTCGCTTTTATCGTGGCAGATATTTCTTTATTTTGTTACTTTCCATTCGTCACTGTACAGTGACCTGCGGTTCGGTACCCCCCCGGATTTTATATTTCTGATCGTCTTTTCCAGCACCTTCATCTCAACCGGTTTTGAAACATGTGCATTCATGCCAGCCGCAAAGGAATGCTGAATATCTTCTGAAAATGCATTCGCAGTCATGGCAATGATCGGAATCGTCTGTGCCAGTTCATGGGAGCTTCTGCGGATTGCCTTCGTTGCCTCATAACCATTCATAACAGGCATCTGTATGTCCATCAGAATCATGTCATAATCACCTGGAGCAGACTGTTCAAATGCTTTCAAAATCTCTTCGCCATTTTCACAGATGGTACATTCCGCACCTTCAATCTTTAACAGTTCCGTCAGGATCTCTGCGTTCAACTCATTATCCTCTGCACATAGGAATTTCATTCCCTGCAGAATATTACCATCCTGCTCATCTGTTTCTTCTTGTGCCGCCAGAGCAACCGTTCTATCCTCTGCAATTTTCAGATCCATGAGAACCTCAAAACAGCTTCCCTGTCCCAGTTCACTGTCCACATCGATGGTACCTCCCATTGCCTCAACCAAATTTCTGGTAATTGCCATTCCAAGTCCGGTTCCCTGTATTTTATTTGTAAGGGAACTTTCCGCACGGGTAAACGCATCAAAAATTGTATCCTTAAAATCTGCCGACATTCCCATACCATTGTCACTGACTAAAAAGCGGTACTTTGCATACGCCCTGGATTTTGTTTCATATTCTTCTACAAGGAACTGAATTTCCCCACATTCCTGCGTATACTTCACTGCATTAGAAAGCAGATTGCTGAAAATCTGCATCAAATGAACCTGATCCCCATTTACCCATTCATGACGGATGTTTTCTTTTATGATTGTAAAGGTCTGATGCTTTTCATATATTTGAGTATGAAATATAGTGTCAAGTTCCTGCATAAGATCCAGAATAGAAAAGTCAGAATACTTGAAGACTGTTTTTCCTGCTTCAATCTTACTCATATCCAAAACATCATTAATGATTCCTAACAGATGCTGTGATGAAATATCTATTTTATCTGCATACTCTATAACTTTTGCTTTATTACCTGCATCATGTCTGATCAAAGACGTAATACCAATGATTGCATTCATAGGTGTACGAATATCATGTGACATATTAGACAGGAAATCCGTTTTCGCCTTATTTGCATTTTCCGCTGTCTGCAAAGCCTCTGTTGCAGCGTTCTTTGCCTTTTTCAGTTTTTGATTGACTATTTCCATTTCCTTCATTGTTTGTAAATGAAGTTCATTATTCCTTTTTTCATATTCTGCTTTTTGATCTGCAAGACTAAGTCTGGAAATACTGTAGAATAATCCAGCAAAAAGTAAAAGTATAAAACCTGCCATGAGTATTGTTGTAAACAACACCGTTTTCTGGTAATCCCTCAGCACATTGTCAATAACTCCCTTTGCCACAATGCATACCAAAATGGTGTTGTTGCTTTCTATCGGGCAATACCCCAGATAATAGGGGTTCTGTTTTCCCAAAAGTGCAACTCCGGATTCTCCGTTATCAAACTTCTTTTTGAACAAATCAGCCTCTTCTTCTGTAATAGCCTGTTCCCCTTTTAAATGTTTTAACAAGGAATAATTACGCTGGTATTTATCACCACTCAGGTTCGTATACGTAATATTTCCGTCATGATCCAGCATAAACAAATATGCTTTCCCATGATAACCTTTCAGTTTTAACATGGAATCCAGTTTCGAATGATCATACACAGTTCCAATTGCCGTATAAGTTTCCCCATTGATCGTGTATTCCTGACATGGGATCGCAACCAGATAACCGTCTTTTTTCTCCTGATCATAATCAAGACGCACCAGTTTTCCAATATTGTATCCATTCTTTAAGTCCAGCAGAAGTTTACTTGGCATATCAATCCGCATTTTTGTTCCACCTGCTGATATTGCCTGACCATTTTCCTGAAGAAATATAAGGGTACTTTCCGATTCTTTTTCCCATGCTTCAAAGAAACTTTTGTTCACATCCGTTTCAAGAGACAGCTCCCTCTCACGAAGTAAAAATTCCTCAACCAACTGCAGCTGGCTGTAGTACCCACTCACCTGAAGATCATAGGTCTGTTGTATCTGTTCAACAACAGCTCCCATACTGCTTTTTCCATTTTCGCTGATATACTTCTTAGACTTACTTATAAGATACTTGATACAAACTAAGCTTAAAAGAATCATAAGCAGTATAAGCAGCAGCCTTGTTATTTTTTTCCTTTTATTTACCGTTTGTTCTATCTCCACTTTTACTGTTCAACCTCTATATAGTCTTCCGGTGCTGACGGCTGCTGTCCTTTTGACACTGCTGCGATCCATGCACTTGATAATGTTGTATCTTTAAGCTGCTCAATCTCACATTTCGGATTTATTTTTTTCAAAACAGACATTGTGGTGTCTGTAAGAAGAATCGAGTATTCCTTTTCTTTGTCTATTTTCTTATCATTAACTGTTAAGTCCTTTAATGAAAATCCACTTTCCGCTTGATTGACGATCATTTTCATACCGGATGCAATTGGTAATTCGTATTTGTTGGTTACATAAAAATTCTCATCAGCATCAGCAAGATAATTTTCCACGAGTTCATAAACCTGTTTACCATTGATTTTTGCAACATATAATGCTGTATCTGAACTCTTCGCTGTCATCATGCCAACCCGGCTACTGGTGCATTCTCCTTTGTACATAGAAGAAGTGAAATAATAATATGGTGCCAGCGCCAGCTGTGCATCATTTTCTTCTCTGATCGTAGTTAAAATGGAAGATGCTGCATCACGGCCATTTCTATCGTTCAGTGAAATGGAATATTCATTTTCAAAATTCACCGTTGCTTTTTCTTCTGGAGCTTTACGATTCATTACACTGCAAAAAGTATCATAAGCCTGTGTTTCATCCATTTCCCCTGTCAATAATCCGTGAACAGCCTCAAGACTTGCATCAAATGATTTTTGAGCGGAATACCGGATATAAACAGCATTATTATTAATTTCCTCTTCCAGTCCAGGCACATCCTGCATCATGGTTGGAACATCTGTATTCAATGAAATGACGCCGCTTCCATCCGCAATCAGCTTTTGCCCCTCATCTGAAATCATACAATCCAGCACATCCAGTGCAGTGTCCAGTTTCTCCCGGTCTTTTTCCAGGTTTTTGTTAAATGCAATGTTTAAGGACGGAGTCATGTATACATAGGATTCATCCGATGTCTGTGAAAAGTAAGGAATACGGATCAGCTCCGCATCCATCTGTTTCTGCAGCTGCTGCATAACCGTCGGATGTCCATGAAACATTGCTGATTTTTCCTCGACAAACATCTGGGTTCCTGTATCAATGTCAATATTGATATCTTCTTTACCAAAGTGCGAGTCCTTAAGAAACTGGCTGGTTTTTGAAAAAATGCGTTTCCATAATGTATCATCAAACTTTACTTCATCCGCTGCAGTCTCTGCACCGTTTCGCCATTCAATACCATCCAGGCTTGTAAACTCATCGATTGCCGCCGCCTGGATGATTTCATTATTAGACCAGTCTTCCCCAAGATCCATGGAGTACGGTTTTATGCCATTATCATAAAACTGCTGACATGCCTGTACATATTCCTCATAATTTTCCGGAATCTTAATTCCATACTGATCAAACAGTGTTTTGTTGGCAATGATCGTCTGCGGAATACCACAGATTGGCAGCCACTGGATTTCATCCTCCGCATTCTTATAATATTGCAGCGCATAAGAATAATACTTGGAAACAACATCATAAGAAGCAAAATCCATAAGATAAGGCTGTAAGTCCTGTGCATCTGTTCCAGAGAATCGACGTACTGTTATGATATCCGGTAATTCATCATGTTCTTTAAAATAACTGTATAAATCGGTATCATTGTTACCAATAATAAATTCAATATCCTGATCAGGAGACTGTTCATGGATATAGGGTACAATATTTTTCATCAAACGATTTTCCCACAGATAAACGGTAAGATGATCATCGTTTTTAGATACTTCTTTCTTTGACTGTCCACATCCAGACAAGACAGCAGTTGCTACAAGTACACCTGACACCACTGCTATCAGACAACCTTTTGCCTTTTTCATACTTTTATTTTCCTTATTCTTTCCTGATAAAATCATTGTTGTTACGTCTATGAAATAACACCGTAAAAAAACACTGTCAGACAGACAGTGCACCTCATTTTATGCAACTGGCTGCCATTTTACAGGCCCTGTAGCTTTGCGTCCCAGATTTTCATCTGGTTTGCCGATTTCCTTATTATAGCTTTTAAACTTATGGAAAAAACTGGTTTTATTATACTATAGCGCTCTACTGTACACAAGAAAAACATTACCGTTTTAACGCCTGAAAACAAAAAAGAACAGCCGATATATATATACTCGAACTGTTCTTCTACTTCCGAAGTCCACGCAGCATTGACATTACTGTTTCCTGCTCATTTGTACTCAGATCGTTCCATATCCCCAGAACTTCTTTCTGTTTTTCTGTCAGATTCTCTGAATTACCTTCCTGAAAAAACTGCGATAATGTCACGCTTTTCACATAAAGATGTTATTTTATCCGCAATATACTTCTCTATCTGCAAGTAACTATACCTCATTTCCGCTATTACATGTTCTTTTTGTACCTGTAATAATGAAAAAATATTAGTAATCAACTTTGCAAGTATTCATTACCATTATGGGAAGTATACGGATAAAAAAATATAAAGATACTTTCGTTTCCGCAAAAGTCATTTTCGCTTATATCGTTTTTATAATAGCACAGACAGTTATGTTTGTCACATGAAAGTTTCCTTCACGGAGGCCAACACTCGCCTTGGCGTAGGATCTTTTGTATCTTTTGCACTTCTGTTCGGACGATAGCCATAGCTACCCTCTGCAAACAACGGTTCATAGATTGGCACTAACTGTTGGGTTATTGCCTGTTGGAGTGTACGGTCTACCACTGTTGGTATGCCAATCTTTCGCACACCACCATCTGGTTTGGGAATCTCAACTCGTCTTACTGGAGACGGAGTGTACTTTCCACGATAAATGCGGTCGGTTATCTCTTGTTGATGTTCCTTTAGATATGGAAGTGCCTCCTCAATGGTCATGCCATCAATTCCCGGCGCTCCCTTGTTTGCCTTAACTCTCTTATACGCTCTGTTAATGTTGTCTTTATACAGTATCGCTTCCAAAAGTCTCGGCTGTGCACTGTCTCTTTCTTTCCATATCCGATTGAATGACCTGGACGCTTTCACATACCCTTCATGTTCCGCATTATCTCTTTGCGAACAGCCATTGTTTTCAATGTTTTCTGCCATAAACGGTCATTCCTCCCTATTAAGTCAAGCGTTTTCCCTTAAAATATAAG
>NZ_QUIV01000009.1:116375-128958 GCF_003480315.1 Clostridium sp. AM33-3
AACGGTCATTCCTCCCTATTAAGTCAAGCGTTTTCCCTTAAAATATAAGGGATTTTTATTAGTTACTCTCAGATAAATGAGCCACGGTGATGGACATTTTCCTGTATCTGGTACGAAAATAGCTGGTTTTGGGTATACGAAAGTAAAACGTCTTCTTTGGAGTGTTTTACATGGCCTTGTGTATGCCCTTCCATCTGCGGCAGCGCACCTCCCGTATCTACCAGGATCATCCTGCATTTCTGCAGGAGTCCTAACTTCCTTCGTTCCGCCTGTCCATAACCAGGGTGTCAGCTTAGCTCCTTTACAGGGTCTTGCCCTATGGAAAATATTCCTGCCGACTACTGGCTCATTCTTTGTAATTCATCTTACTGACTTGATTAGCAATGGTTCTCTTGCTGGCACTTTCGTGGACGTTCTCCCAGTTTTGATTCCCTATGCATAGAAAACCATCTGGCAATCCGATTTTTTATTCGGGTAAGTTCTTCCTGCGTCTGGAAGCGCAGGTTCGACAGGCTTCTGATCTCTGCGTAAATACCGGTTGGTATATAAGGATAAGAAAATCTTCCTTCATTTACCAACGCTGCGATTGTTTTGGGATCTTTTCGGTCATTCTTGCTTGGACTGTTATCATCCAGTTCTTTTGACTTTTTAACATGGTGCGGATTTACATGCACAGGCTTCATTCCGTTGTCCTGCAGGAACTTTCCCAATGCAAACCAATAGTGTCCTGTTGGCTCCATTCCGGGAATCACAACGTTTTTTCCATGCTTTTCTGCAAGATCCTCCATCCATGCTTTAAATGTCAGGAAACCAGCCTCTGTATTGCTAAACTCCAGCGGTTTCTTCGTATACTCATAATTCCGCCAGTCGAATGCTCTGGCATAATGAGTTTCACTGCCGACATCGATTCCTACAATCAAAGTTTTTTCAGTTATGGATGCAATTTTTGCGTTCTGTGTGTTATAATTCATTTCGATACCTCTGCACCTACAATAGCCGGCATACTTAACGATACTCCGTCAACGTCATATACTCCATGAATCATATGCGATACCGGGAGTATTGATTTTTCATCTCTCATAATCACTTCGCAGATTCTTTTTACAGACATTGCAATTCCATAATATGTAGCGTGCTTTTTGTTTATAATCTCATAAGCACTGTTCTTGACTGCTGTAGCTATTTCTGCCGTGTTTTCCTTGTGCTTGTAATGTCCACGCATTTCACACATTTCACTCAATGGAACACCGGATACATTGGCTGATGACCATGCTACAACTTCACTGTCTCCATGCTCACCTACTATAAATGCGTGAACACTCCTGCTGTCCACAGATAAATACTCACCAAACTTATATCTTAATCGCGCACTGTCCCCGATCCAATAACCCTGTTTTCCGGGAGTCCTGATAACTTTATGGCTACCTGTGTCAAAATATCTACCGGATTCGCTACTACAAGCATGATACCTGCAAAATTTCTCTTTGCTATTTCAGGAATGATTGACTTAAATATTGCTACATTTTTATTTACTAGATCAAGCCTTGTCTCTCCAGGTTTTTGCCCCGCTCCGGCAGATATGACAACAATTTCAGCATCAGCTACATCATCATAATCTCCAGCATATATCTTCATCGGACTGGCAAACGGAATACCATGACTGATATCCATTGCTTCTCCCTCTGCCTTGTTCTTGTCTACATCGATAAGAACAAGCTCTGTAAACAAGCCACTCTGCATCAGGGCAAATACCGATGCAGAACCAACAAAGCCGCAGCCTATCATTACTGCTTTTTTGAATTAATCACTTTCTTCTTCGTAATAATCTCATCCCCTTAATAATTCTCTTCATGTACTTCAAAATAGCTCTGTGGATGATTACATACCGGACATATTTCAGGTGCCTTAGTTCCTACCACAATATGTCCGCAGTTGCGGCATTCCCATACTTTAACTTCACTCTTTTCAAAAACTTTAGCAGTTTCAATATTCTTAAGAAGTGCACGATATCTTTCCTCATGGTGCTTCTCAATCTCACCTACTGCCCTGAATTTTGCTGCAAGCTCAGGGAATCCTTCTTCCTCAGCTGTTTTAGCAAAGCCTTCATACATATCTGTCCACTCATAATTTTCGCCTTCTGCCGCTGCCGCCAGGTTTTCCTTTGTATCACCAATTCCTGCTAATTCCTTGAACCACATCTTTGCATGTTCTTTCTCATTATCTGCAGTTTTTAAAAACAATGCTGACATCTGCTCGTAGCCTTCCTTTTTCGCTACAGAAGCAAAATAGGTATACTTATTTCTTGCCTGCGATTCCCCTGCAAATGCCTCCTGTAAATTTTTCTCAGTCTGTGTTCCTACGTATTTGTTTGCTACCATTTCTTTTTCCTCCGTTTTCTTTACTTTTTTTCAAAATCTGATGCTGGGTGCTTACATAACGGACATATAAAATCATCCGGTAATTCTTCTCCTACATATTCATATCCACAAATTCTGCAACGCCATATTGTCTGCCCATCCTCGGTTTTTCCGACTGCCTGTGGCTTAGGTTTAATATTATTCTGGTAATAATCATATGTGACAGAAGGAACATTACTTAAAACTTCCATATCTGTTATCTCACCGATAAACATTGTATGTGATCCTAAGTCCTCCGTTTTATTAACTGTTACAGAAATGTATGCATTTGTACCTTCTGTAATATAATAAATACCATTTGTACCTCTAGCACACTTTTCAAATGCTTCAAATTTATTGGTATCCCTTCCTGATTGAAAGCCAAAATATTTGAACAATTCAAACTGTGCCTTCTGACTTAAGACTGATACTGTGAATTTTCCAGTTCTCTGAATCATGTCATGCGTGTAATTTGCTTTGTTGACGCAGATACTTAACTGGTTCGGTTCTGAAGCTGCCTGAATGGCTGTATTAATAATACATCCATTGTCTTTTTCATCTTCCCTGGCAGTCAGTACAAACAATCCATAACTCAAATTATACATTGCTTTCCTATCCATTTTTTTCCTCCCTGCATTTTGGGCAAATACCTTTAAATGAAATATCATAATCCAAAAATTCGATTCCATGCGTGTTATGAATTCTTTCCAGCAAATCCGGTATTTCATCCATATCCACATCTGAAACCTCACCGCATTTTGCACACCTGACATGGTAATGATTTTTCAACGAAAAATCGAACCTATTCGGTCCATCCGGAACTTCAACCTTCCTTAACGAACCCTCATCTACCAATATATCAAGATTTCTATATACAGTTCCTTTTCCGATCGTAGGATATGCTGCTTTTATAAATTCATACACTTCATTTGCTGTAACATGTCTTCTCATTTCATATACGGCATTTCTTACAAGATCTTTTTGAATGGTATTTCTCCTACTCGTCATCAGTCCACCTTATTAGGATTTGTTCTTAATAAGGATTATATATCATCATTATTATATTATCAATAACATAATAATAATTCTCATTATTATTAAAAGATGCCCATGCTGAGCATCTTTTATCTAAATCATTGTTTTATTTTTCGTTCAAAAACATATTCAGTTTCTGATGATAAATCAGAACGGAATGAATAACCAAGTCTGTCGAATTTCTTAATATCCAGCGGATTCTCAATATTATTTTCTGCCATAAATCTGACCATTTCACCACGAGCCATCTTGGCATATGTACCTTTTGTTACCATTTTATCTCCAGATGCTTCACAAAATGTAACCGAAATATATCTGTCCTGTGGTGTCAAATACTTTTCTATACATTTTGAGTATTCTTTTGATGCAAGATTAATGATAATCCTGCTGTCATCTATTACTGAGCGGTATAACAAGTCACCCCAGTACTCATACAGATTTTTGGCATCTCCAATCCTGATCTTTGCCTGCATTTCCAAACGATAAGGTGTCACACCATCCATTGGTTTCAGAGAACCATAAAATGCAGACAATATTCTCAAATGATTTTGCACATACTCAAGCTGCATATCTTCAAACACAGATGGTGCCATATATTGAAAAGCAATTCCTTCATATGATAAAACAGCCGGACTGAGCATCTGATAAAGATTCATATTTCCCAATCTATTGAAATTTTGTTCTGCAATCTTGTCATTACATCTCCAAATGCCTTTCAGTTCCTCTTTTGACTTACTTTTCAACCAACTTTGTATCTCTGTCGTCTTTTCAATAAATTCAGGCAATGCATCCGGTTCAATACTGTCAGTATCTGTAATCATCTTTTTAGCAGGGGATAATATTATCTTCATTAATCTAATTCCTTAAGCATATTTTCAGGATCATCTGCAGCCTTGACTTTGTCATTTGCCTTTATAATAACCCCCTGTTCATCAATAAGATATGTGGTTCTTACTACTCCCATAGATACTTTGCCATAATTTTTCTTTTCTTTCCATACATCATAAGCTTCAATAACTTTTCGCTCTGGATCTGCTAAAAGTGTAAATGCCAATCCATATTTTTCCTCAAATCTCTTGTGAGACGCTACAGAATCCTTACTGACTCCAAGAATAACTGCACCTTTTTCGGTAAACTGAGGGTATCTCTCGGAAAAACCACATGCCTGCTTCGTACATCCTGGTGTATTATCCCTTGGGTAAAAATACAAAATCACTTTTTTTCCTGTATAATCCGATAATCTATGTATTTTCCCATTTTGATCTGGCAACTCAAAATCAGGTGCCTTAATTCCTACTTCCAACATTATTTATTCCTCCCTATCTGTAACTTTCTCTTTTTTTGCCTTTTCTTTTCTATTCCCAGTAATCATTTTATGACCTGTATATATCGCCATTACCATACATAACATAGAACTTAAAGCAAAGTATTTATGACTTGATTTTAGCTTTTTATATCCAGTGTAATAAGTCCCAAACATTGTAATTAATGCTCCAACTGACCAATATTTATGTGCTTTCATGTAATTCCTCCATTTTTTCAGTGTATTCAATTGTAATTATACTCTGCCACATTCCTGTGTCAATTTGATAATAGCGCATTCCTATAAATTTTTCAGAATATTATGGTTAAAACACGGCCTATATTGGACCAACTCTCACGGCTGATTTCCTTGTTTTTTGTAATTGGTTGTGTGGTTCCGGCCGGTAATTGCGCTCCTGTTCCTTGAAAATGACCACTGAACCCACTTGAAATGTCGACATTTCAGAAGGCTTTTTCTGGAAATATAGTCTAATATATGATATTATAAGACTATATAAAAGGAAGGCCGGAAATGCCCATTTTATCAGCATCTCCGGCGTTCTGTCCGTTATTCAAGCTCGACAGCTACTAATCAATTTTGTTTAGAGATTATTTGCTATCGTATTTGCCTTTCTTTTCATTCTTTGATTTGTCCATATTATTCTGCCTGTATAAGCTAATGGTATCATTTTGTTATCGCTGTTGATAACATCGCCTGAACAACTGTGGATAATAGCAATATGTTCCGATACAGATTATAACAACTTTGCTTAGAAAATCAACATGTTTTTAATTTTCGTTCTGTAATGTTGCATCAGATAATCTGCAATACAGATTGCCATCTCCTTCTTCCCTATACGCTTCAAAGATTCCTTCAACTACAATCTCTGCATTATCTTCCGGATACTCCTCTGGATAAATATGTGTGCCATCTCCCCATACAAATTCCATTCCCTGAGCACAACAGGCAGTTACATCCTGAATAACGCAATAAAAGTAATATTTTTTTGTAGCCTCGTAATATGTAGCATAAAAATTTCCATCGATTCGGAATATTTTTCCTTCGTATTCTTCAGGTGTAACCATCATCTGGTATACTGTTGCATATACCAGATCACTACTCATTTGCGTAAGGTCATAATCAACAATTCCATTCGTTTTTTGAATATCTTCTGTGTCTTTTATAGTACTTTCAGTTTCCTTGCTTAATTCGTCACTCGGCGATAGATTCTCATTGTCCGTTGTTTTGTCTTTATTTTCATTATCTATCTGCTCATTTATTATCTTATTAACAGAATTTGCCGTAGTGATATTTTTCCCACCAACACTCTTTTTATTACTACATCCCGTCATCAGTAAAATACACAAGAACAGCACCATATATTTAATCAACTTTTTCATGAGCGTCCTCCTATTTTTCCAATAGCACAACTAACCATAAATGCTACAATATCGATTGCCACTATCGTTGATCCTACCGGAGTTCCTGCCAGAATAGACAATAAAATCCCAACCACTGCACAAACTACCGATAGTATAACAGAGCATATCGTAACGCTAAAAAATGTCTTGTATACTCGCATTGCCGACAATGCCGGGAATATCACCAGTGCAGAAATCAGCAACGAACCGACTAAATTCATTGCAAGAACAATAATCACCGCTGTAATAACAGCAATTAACAGATTGTAAAAATCGGTTTTCATTCCCGTAGCTTTTGCAAATGTTTCATCAAATGTAACACAGAAAATTTTATAATAAAATATAACAAAAACAACCACTACAATAACTGACAAGATGCTACATAATACCACCTGTTCTTTTGTCAATGTCAATATGGACGTTGATCCAAACAATGTACTACACACATCTCCTGAAAGATTTGGACCCGTAGCGAACAGATTCATCAGCAGATAGCCGATTGCCAACGCTCCTACCGAAATCATAGCAATCGCTGCATCTCCTTTTATCTTTGTGTTCTGTCCTGTCCGCAATAACAAAACCGCACAAATAACCGTTACAGGCAAAATAAATATCATATTATTTGTAAAATTCAAAACGGATGCTACCGCCATAGCTCCAAATGCCACATGAGATAAACCATCTCCTATGAAAGAAAAACGCTTCAATACCAAAGTAACACCAAGCAAAGAAGAACAGAGTGCGATCAACACACCAACAATCAAAGCATACCTCACAAATGGGTACTGAAAATAAAAAATCAATTTATCAATCAAACAGTACACCTTCTCTCATATTCCTGCTTCGTTCCATAAAATACTTTTTCTCCAATGTGTACAATATGGCTGGCATATTTCATGGCTGCTTTTATATCGTGAGAAATCATAATAATCGTAATCTTATCTTCCCTGTTTATTTTTTCAACAATACGGTACATCTCATCCGTTACTTTCGGATCAAGACCAGATACCGGCTCATCTAATAATAATATTTTCTTTGTTGCACATAGTGCTCTTGCAAGTAAAACCCTCTGTTGCTGTCCTCCTGACAATTCCCGATAGCATCGATTTGCCAGATTTGTAATCTGTAGCTTTTCCATCATTTCACTCGCACGTTTTTTCTCTGATCGGTTATAAAATGGTCGCATGCCTACACGATTCTGACATCCGGAGAGAATAATCTCTCTCACGGATGCAGGAAAATCTCTTTGTATTATCGTCTGCTGTGGTAAATATCCGATTTCATCGCTCTTTACTCCAGCTCCAAACGTGATTTTTCCACGAATGGGCTGTTGCAGGTTTAGCAATGTTCTCATCAAGGTGGATTTACCAGATCCATTTTCTCCGATTATGCAAAGATAATCTCCATCTTTCACAGAAAAGTTGATATCTTGCAGCAGTACTTTTCCATCATATCCAATCGCCAGATTTTGACAGATAATCTGTTCCATAGCTCCTCCTACTGCAATGCCTCCTGCAAAACATTTAAGTTATTTTCCATAATTGAAAAATAAGTCGCTCCTTTTTTCACATCATCAGATGTCGTTGACTGCATAGAATCTAATGTTAAAATACCCTGATTTTTTTCTTTTGTATTTTCAATAATTGTTTTCGCAATTTTCTGGTCAGACTTTTCGATTGTCATGATATTTTTTAATCCAAGTTCGTCTGTCTTTCCTGCTAAAAACGTAATTGTTTCAAAGCTGGCTTCTGTCTCCGCTGAGCATCCAACAAAAGCTGCATAATAACTTAATCCATAATCATCTACCATATATCTGAACGGAAATCTATCCCCAAATAACAGTGTCTTCTGTGAAGCTGAGTCTACTGTTTCCTGATACTTCTTATCCAGTTCATCCAGTTTATCTGCATAAGCCTTTTCATTTTCCTGATAAGTATTCGCATTTTCAGTATCTATTTCAGCAAGATCATCAGCGATTGCCTTGCAAAGAACTTTTGCATTTCTTAAAGAAAGCCATACATGCTCGTCGTATTCCGCTTCTTCCTCGGCTCCATCTTTCGCCTCTTCTTCCTCTGCTTCCATGCCTTCAACAACCTCTTCTTCTTTTACACTGCTTCCAAGCACATCTAATAAATTTATGACTTTCATATCTTTATTAACAGCTTCCTTTAATGTATCTTCTACCCATGCATCTGACTCCCCGCCAACATAAATAAAAAGGTCACAATCAGAAATTTTCATAATATCATCCGCAGTAGGCTGATAACTATGCAGATCTACTCCATTGTCAAGAAGCATCGTAAGATCCATGTTAGATACTTCATCTCCTGCAATCTCTTTTACCCAGTCATATTCTGGAAATACGGTTGTAACAACTTTAACCTGCTTATCATTATTATCTTTTGCCTGTGTATTGGTATTGGAATTATTTTGACCGCAAGCAGAAAGGCAGCATACTGCCATAACTGCTGCTAAAAGAATAGAAATATATTTTTTCATTGAATAAAACCTCCATTTTTATCTTAACTTTTCTAAAAAAGGGTACAAAAACAGAAAGGTACACCCTTAGGACTACCCTTTCTGCTTTATAAAAAAGTTTTATTCAATCGTTTAGTCTTACCTTTTGACTTACAAGAGATGTATCAGAAACAATTAAAAACTGACCTGTTATCAATAGTGCAAACAATATCAGCATCGGATTTATGGTTGCAATCGTAATCGTACCATTACCTACATTCCTTAATGTCTGCTCTGCTTGATGAATATTGGCACAAATCGGACAGTCTTCGCCTGTACAGTAATGATTTTCTTCTTTTACAATATAGAAAAGAGAAGCAAATGTAACAAATATGAATAAAATGCATACTGCCATTGAAAATACTCTTTTTTTCTTCGTATTCATTTGTTTCTCCTTTCCCACAATCACACTGTGTTTTTAATTTTGTGTTTTCTTACATTCACTGCATATTCCATAAAATACTGTACGCAGAGAATCCATCTCAAAACCATGATGTTCCATCATATGTTGTTTCAGACTTTCCACTTCATTACACTGCAAATGAATTAGCTTTCCACATTTTTCACATTTGCAATGATAGCATACCATCTGATTTTCTTTTTCATGGCTGCCCATATATTCAAAACAGGCACTGCTGATTCCGTCTACAACATATTTAGCAACCAGACCTTCTTCGACCATTTTCTCCAGATGGCGATAAACAGTTGTTGTTCCAATGGATATCCCCTTTTTCTGAAAATATTCACAAATGTCATTTACGGTAACATGGCTGCCTTGAACTGATTTCAAAAAAGTAAGTAATTCGGTCATTTGCTTTGTCTTGTATGGTGCTTTCGCCAAATCAATCACCTCGCTTCTCAATTTGAAAACCATTTTCATTTTATCACATAATTCCATTTTGTCAATATAATTTGAAAATCGTTTTCATTTTATTGTTGATAAATAAGTTCTCTATTCACAATCTCCCTCGCACATGCCTGTATGTTATTCATTCTTCCACCCCATTCCCAGGCATTATCCGCCTTCAACTGCTCCGTAATTCCCTGGGCCTGTTCTTCTATATCTGCCAGATAACTGTTCAGTCTGCAACTCATGAGCAGATCAAGATATACATTCCTGCGGTATTCCTTCAAATACCGCAAATGTCTTTTTCCCCATACTCCAATAAATCTCGATTCTTCTTCGTCCGGCAAAGTAAGGCAAGGGATAAAATAATCCCCATGTCTGATATAAGTGCCACCCATTTCTTCAAAAATTGTTTTCTTCATAATCTGTTCCACCTTTCTTATCGCTCCATGTCTCTGGATTTCTTCTTTGTCCGCTTCGACTGCTGTCTGCCTTCCTGCTGATAGCTGTGCAGTTTTTTCAGCACACTTATCTTTGTCGGCGGGTCTGATGTCTGTTTCTTCTTCTGTGCTGTCTGATTCTTCCACTCTCGCAGATCCTTGTTATATTCCCGGATCAGCTCCTCTGATTTGTGATATGCCTTTGCAAAAGATTGAACATCTGGATAGCCTGCCTGTTTTACATTTTGCTCCATATCCGTGTGTATCCGCTTCTTCAGTTTCTCTGTCTGTTTGATTTTACTCTCTAAAGACTTCCGTTCTTTTCCTTTGAAAAATCCCTTTGTTTCGGAAAACTGCTTCTTCATGGAAGAAATCTCCTGCTGTGCCTGTTTCATTTCCTGTGACTGCTTCTGGAGTTTATCCATCAATATCCACATAAATGACCAGGTGTTTATCTATGGGAAATTGGCATATGGACTTAGTCGTTTCACAAAACTGCTTCTTTCCAAATACCAGATCCACCCTAAAAGCGTTTTCAATCTTGGAAACAGCGAAGCAGCTTACTTATGTGCTGGATCCGGTTTTGGGGTTACCTTTTCTTCCGAAGAATATCTTAAAATCCCTTTTCCAGATGAATATACCCGTCCTATTATCTGTTCGATTGAAAACGTTTTATGGAAACGTCCCATTGTACTTGCCTGCAAAAGCAGCCGTTTGGAAGAACCCCTGATCCAGGATATGGCATCTATCATCCGGCTGTTGTTCTTTCAGACCTCCGACTGTTAATGTTTCACATTCCCATCCACCTGCTGGAATGGAATCTCGATTCCAGTAACGTCATACTCCAACTTGATCCCATATAGAAACCCCGGTACATGAACTGTACCGGGGAAGAAAAATTTCGTTATTTAATTTATCTACTTGACGGGTAGCACATCATTTACAAGGGTTTGCGGGGAATGTCTTATTCAAACTCGATTTTTACAATTGTATCTTTAAATAAAAACAAGTTAAATCCAGTGTTTTTCACATCATCATTTTCTACATTGTCTCTAAAATATGCATTATTTAAGTTTTTTGCAAGCATATTGCAAGCACAGGTTTTATTGTGCATAGATTGTCACTTGTTTTCAATGACACAGCGTTCGGCTGCATATTCTAAAAAAATGCCAATCAATTCATTTCGGCTATGCCCTGTTTGGGCTGATATTTTATCCAGTTTCTCTACAGTTTCCTCTTTCAATCGCACGGAGAATGTTTTATACCCATCATCTCCTTTTGTTCTTTTAGGATGTAATACTAATTTTTCTTCTTTCATGCCAAATCACCTCTATGTTAAATTTTATGTTTTCATAGATGTGATTTATATGTTATAATTTATGTTATAAATTATATTAGAGGGATTGAAATGAACTCAGACGAATTATACACGTTGAAAAGTATGGTACTTGAAAACTACGAGCAGTACCATGACGGTCTTAGAATACTCTTAGAAAGCGATAAGGGGCTTTACAAGGCGTTTCGACAGTCTCCCCGTACAAAGTACCTAAAGACAGAGAACTTCTATTTAACGTCAAAAGAACGCCTTACGTACATGATGGGATTCATTGATGCCTTAGCTTGGCTGACAAGACAAGGAAAGTTAGTGCCAGATACATTCCCGACAGATATCGCAGGATTCACAGACCCAGAGGAAACCCCTGAAGAACGTGCAGAATATTTTGAGCAACGATACAAGGACTTGTCGCCAGAACAGCGTGCCGAACTGGAAGCGTTTGATAAAGAAAACGAAGAAATGTGGCTTGAACAAGTCGAAGAAAGCATTAAAGAGAATAAAGTAATCAACAATCTGATTCTGCGTATTATCACTGGGGAAGATTAGAAATTGGAAACTCATACGATATGTGCTTCGATGAACGATTATGAGGTGTGAATATGAACAATTACAACTATGATGATGAAATACGAGAGGAACGGCTTGCAAGGGAAATTGGTAGGAAGTTTACCGAGTTAGGATTTGGTACCGTTCAGACAGATGAAGAATATGAGAAGTCAAAGAAAAATTTCAAAAAAAAGAAAAACGAGACATGTTTTTTGTTTCTATTTTCAGTGGATTGAGAACGATTATTTACACGCCACTATCCATTGCGTTTCATGCAGTTTCTTTTGTAGCAAAAGGGATTGGCTACATTTCTTCTTTCGGACTGATTGCAGGAGTTTACTATCTGTATCAGTCTTTTTGTGCTTTCAAGAGCGGTATTCCGTTTGGAGAAATCGGAGAATTGAACAAGGCAGTATGCTTCATCATCTTTCCTTTTGTTGCTTATCTGGTAAGCTATGTTTGCGAAAAAATCCACATTTACTTTGAAGAAAATGCATACTAATGCTATCGTTGAATATTAACAGAACAGTATAAGGAAACCAAAGAATTATGGTGTGAAGAAGTCGAAGAAAGCATTAAAAAGAATATCCCAAAAGCGATGCATTTAAATTTTAAACACATTGCTTTTGGGATGTTAATAAGTCAAGTCCACTTTTATTTGGTTCAACAAACTTGAATTTGACGGGAGTATCCCAAAGTTTGTGTAAACCTCCAAACTGATGTAAGATAAAATTACTCAGTT